>JACWAH010000007.1 GCA_014874365.1 Thermoplasmatales archaeon | reverse complement strand
TGGGAGTGTGGGGTAGTCAGGCATCCTAGCGGGCTCCAGTCAGGGCGTGATTTTCTATGGGTCAACTGATGTAATGATGATTGACTGGAACAATGATCCGGAAGAAACCCGTAGATCTGGGTTCAAATCCCAGTACTCCCATTTGTGACGAATGGTTCTCAGCAGTAGTTACGTTAAATCAGGCTTCTGGTGGTTGTGAAATTCCCAGCACTGTTCCAGGTACGCAATGCCTATTCACGTTCTTTTGGGAACGCTTCCCTAATTTTTTTGGGATCAGTGATATTTATCGCTGGTTATGTTCCATATCCATGATTAAAATGGAAACCGATGAACAGAAAGAGGCAAAATTGTTTCAGGAAATATACGACGGCAATGGCCCGGGGAGCAACCAAAGCTTTATTGAGCTTCAGGGCCTGTCAAAGCGGCACGTGCTAAAGGAAGAAGATCTCGTAGTACCGCTGCTGGATCATGTAATATCCGGGATGAACAATGCCCCGGACAACTTTGTGGGACTTGAGGAGGTTGCAAGAGAGTTCTTGTCCAACTATCTTGAGATGAAGAACGAACACGAGACTGCAAAAAGCACGGCCCATAAATATGCCAACCTTGCAAAAATAACTAAAAACCGCCGTGCATACAATATCTGGACCAGTATTGAGGATCACATGGATCTGGAATCCAAGGCGCTCGAACTGGCCTGTGCCGCAGCATCTAAAATTACGAAACCCCTCTAATTCCTATCATAGCGCTCCCTTGCCATTTTAATTTTCAATATTATACAGCACATGCTGAAGGTGGAAACAGTTCCCGCTTTTTTCTATGGCTCATCAACGTCACAATTTTAATGACCCTAAGAGCGTAGGGATTTTGATTGTACCCCTGTTGCTATTATCAGGATCAGATGACATATGAGTTCAACAGTTGCTGAAATGATTGTAGATTCGCTGGTTGCAGGTGGCGTTAGAAGGATATATGGAATTCCAGGAGACTCGATAAACCCTTTTGTGGACGCAATAAGGCGCAAAAATTCATTGAAGTACGTACAGGTGCGGCACGAAGAGGCCGGGGCATTTGCTGCCTCCTACGATGCCAAGTATAGCGGAAAGTTATCCGCATGTTTTGGTACCTCCGGGCCTGGATCCATCCACCTGCTCAACGGGCTTTACGATGCCAAGATGGACAAGGCTCCTGTGATTGCAATAACCGGTCAGGTTCATTCCAGCCTGGTTGGAAAGAATGCACACCAGGAGGTGAATATGACCAAGTTGTTCGACGACGTGAGCGTATTCAACAGGATGATCAGCGACCCGGGAATGGCAGCTTACTTGGTGGCCAGGGGAATCCGCGAGGCCTTGCTGGAGAAGGGTGTGGCACACCTGAATGTGCCTGTCGACGTCTTTAGGGGGAAGGTTGCAGAACCAGAACCATTCCTGCTTGAGGCGCCCAATATCCTGTACAGGCCGGATCTTTCCGCTGTAACCAGGGCGATTGATGTAAGCACAAACCCGGTAATGCTAATCGGTGCAGGTACCATCGGAGAGAACGAGTTGGTGAGCAGGCTATCGGATAAGATAGGCGCTCCAATCATATACGCGCTTCTGGGTAAGGGTGTGATGCCAGACAGCGATCCCAGAGTCATGGGAGGACTGGGCATGATCGGCTCCAGGTCTGCAATGAATGCCTTCAAAAGGTCCGATCTCATCATCGCGATAGGTACATCTTTCCCCTATCCTAAATTCATCCCAAAGGGCAAGAAGATAATTCAGGTGGATATCGATCCCAGGGCTCCTGACAGGATGTTTCCTGTCTCTATCCCCGTGATCACTGATTCGCACAACTTCCTGGAAAGGGTTACAGGGAATGCGAAGAGCAAGGAGAGGAAGTTCTTTGAGGAATTCCATGAGGAAAATGAATCCTGGAGAAATTCTCTGAAGGAGAAGGAATCCATGCAGGCAAAAGGCATCAACCCAATGAGCCTTGCAAGGGTTCTCTCAGAGGAAGCAAATGAAGACTGCGTTGTGGTAACAGATACCGGTAACACTTCCGTATGGATCGCAAGGCATTTTGGTGCAAAGGCGGGTCAGAGATTCATGTTCTCTGGAGGACTGGCATCTATGGGTAACGCCCTGCCAGGGTCCATCGGAATAGCGATGTCGGCAGGAAGGCAGGTAATAGCTGCAATCGGTGACGGAGGACTGGCGATGACCATGACGGAGCTTTCCACCATCAAGAAATATAATGTGCCGGTAAAGATAGTTGTATTCAACAACTACAAGCTTGCCATGATAAAGTTCGAACAAAAAGTCTCCGGCTTCCCACAGTGGGGAGTTGATCTTGTAAATCCAGACTTCTCTTTGATATCGAAAGCGTATGGTATTGAATCTGACAGGATGGAATCCGCCGGGAAAATGAGATCCATGATCAGGGATATGCTTGACCACGATGGCCCGTTTATGCTGGAAGCCATGACCGATCCAGACATAAGGCCCATGCCTCCGAGAGTAACTATTGGACAGGCCACCGGTTATCTCTCCTCCACTGTTAAGGAGCACGTGGGGTACAGTCCGGAAGAAGTGATTGTTGAGAGATGATTCGGATGCAACAGAAAGAGTGCTACGGGAAAGCAAAGATCAAGGTAGTGATCCTGGGCTTTGGCTTCGGCGGGCTTTCGTTCTTGAAAGCCTTCCGGAAGTATACCCGGAGGAAGGCAAAACAGGAAATGTCCGTTATGGTGGTTAGCGACAGCAGCTCTATCTCGTACACACCACTTCTCCCTCTGGTCTCAGGGGGGTCCATAAATCCATCCACTGTTGCGGTAAAGATAAGCGATCTCGCGCAGGAATACGGTTTTCAATTGGTGCAAGCAAAGGCAGGAAAGGTGAATCTTGATCTGCAGTACGTCGAGACAGACCAGGGCAGGATCAGCTTTGACTATATCATTATCTCAACAGGTTCGTCAACAAATCACTTTGGTATTCCGGGAGCCGAGGAAGAGACTCATTCACTACGCACAACAGCAGATGCGCGCATCCTGAACCAGGAGCAGGTGCGGCTTGCGGCACAATGCCGAAATACGCAGTTGCGTGATCGGAATCAAGGCGCATCTCTCGCGATCATCGGCGGCGGGCTTTCCGGAGTGGAGACCGCAATGAGCCTGAAGCAGGCACTCGAGAAAGAGAGCCCTGAAAAATGTATGTACTACGATAGAGGAATTTACCTCATTGAAGCATCAGGTCGTGTCCTTCCAAGGGAAAAGGAATCGGTATCCGAAATGGCAAGAGTAAAGCTGGTTTCTGCAGGAATCAAGGTTCTTACAGACGCCAGGGTCAGGAGCATCAAGGATAAGGTGATCCATCTTGATTCAGGCCGCACAATCAAGGCCGATGAGATTATCTGGACCGCTGGTGTAAAGCCCAACACTGCCGGTCTTGAACTGCCATCGTATATCCTTAATCCAAGGTCAGGAAGGATCATGGTTAACGATTTTCTTAACCTCAAGGGGTACGATAACGCCTTCGCTATCGGGGATTGTGCTCACATACCGGACAGGCGCGGTACACCCCTGCCCGAGAATGCGTCTGTGGCAGTCCAGGAAGGAAGATTTCTGGGGAAAATGCTCGGCAGGATGGTCAGACCTGAATTCAAGGTTAGGAAACCCTTCAGGTATCAGGACTTTGGGCATACGATTATTCTCGGCAAAGATGGCATATTTGTGGGACCTCGCGGGTTCACCCTGCGAAATGTCGCTGCAAGGCTGGCCTTCAACATTGTCTCGCTTATAGAACTCTTCACCTGGGAGGAGAGGCGTGCCATGATTGCAGGAGAACTCGAGGCATTTTTTCAATTCAGATCAAATGGTTCCAGATATCTGAGAGGGGGTTCATGCTCGCGCTCACTCCGGAACTTCGGGAATTAGGTCATGGCCCAAAGGAAAGGCAATAATTTTTAATTGGAGTGACTATCTCAGCTATTAATGGCAGACCTGGCGGAGATACTTACGCTCGAACACCTTGCCATTAGGCACATCAGGAAGGCTTCCACTAATTGGAAGGGAGAAGTTCAGCTCTCAGAATTCCACGGCTACCTGAAGAACTGCCACATCGAGATCGAGGAGAAGATATTCTTTCCAGTTTTGAAGGGGCATTCCGGGGAGGATTCCAAAGGGTTCATCCGCCTTGTTGACCAGATAATTGCCGATCACAGACTCATCGACACGCTGTTCCTGAACCTTGTCAAATGGTCTGAAACAGGCGAAACCAAGCTTTATGGCGAACGTTTACCGCTTTATTTCAGGCTTCTGGAGGAACACAACGACAAGGAAGAGGATCTAGTGTTTCCAAGGTGGAGAACCGTGCCATCAGAGGACATCAAAGATACTCTGAAGGAAGCCGTTAACGTGATAGAATCCTATGGGCTCCCCAGGTATATGAAAACGATTGGCATTACGAAAAGCGGTTATAGGTATGCTTTCAATATCTGAATTCTCAAATATAAGCAAACTTTGAAGCAGGCGCTCGCTAGCTACTGTATTTGGATGGAAACATGGCCTATCCCGAAGTATTCAGGCACCAGGGTTAAGAGGTGCTTTCGCTGCCTGAATGTTGTTAATGAACATGACACGATTATTTCCAAGGGAGCATGGGCTCACTGTCACATGGGGAACAGTGCTCCTGCTGTCGCTCGTTCTCCCGGGCAAAGCGACAATTGCAGGCTCAGTGTTATTCTTGTGTGCACTTCCGAGCATCTCGCTCTATGATCCATTCCTGTCAATGCTGAGGGTATGGAAGCTTGGGAAGCGATCAGCATTTTCACTTTTGAGTTCAGGCCTAAGCCTTTGGCAGAAGCTTGTTGTTTTCCTGTTCTCTGCGGTGGTCGCAGTCGAGATCTGGCTTGGATACCTGCCGATCCTCGGATTCCTCTTTCCAGTGGTAGCAGGGATTGGCTATCTGCTGCTGTTTATGCTGCTGCCGGAGCGAAATCTTGCATCAAGATCCGCTTCCGTGATCTTCGTGACTTCCCAGCTTGTGCTTTTAGGAAGCTCGTTCTACGGTGTTGTTTTAATCTCTCTGGTCCAGGCATTTGTCTTTATCTCGGTGGTGAACGTGATTATCGTGGTCAGCGTAGGACAGATAGTCAACTCGCGCATTGAAAAGGAAGGATTCAATGATCGAAGATTCAGGATCGGCATGCTTCTGATGCTGGGATCAGCCTTAGTTCTCTTTATTTCAACGGGCACTCTTTCTGTAGAATATTTTGTATTACTTGCGATAGCAATTTTTGCGGAACTATCCTATTTCCCCGCCAGGAAACTCTCCATGAAGAAGGTGGGAATCATATCATCTCTCTGGAGCATAGTCACCGTGCTGGCCGTGGTCATCCTGCACCTGGGTTGGTTACTGATCTAAGATATTAACCGGAGAGTTCCCGTTGAAAATACCTGTCTTAAGGGTCAGGGAGCTTCCCTCGCGCACTCCCAGTTCTCATCGGGCCCGGATATACCGCCAATGGAATCCGCCGTAAGGGACTGGTAACTGTCATAGATGTAGGATTCCTCATACGAGTTGTGTTCCAGCAGCATTTGAAGGAGATCTGAGTACAATTCTCTTGCAATGTTTTCGTCTTCTTCCAATGATATCTGCCTGAGAATCCTGAAAACTCTCCCGTGCTCCTGCTCAAGGTATTCCACATCATCTGCCAGTTTCTGGGGGAGCACTGGAAAAAGAATCGTCTCCTCGATGAAGATGTGGCGCCTCAACATTTCGCCTATTCTGGATGCAGCCTTGAGATCAATCTTCCCTCTTGAATTTATGATGCCTGTAATCAGGTCATCGGTTTCCTGATGGTCGAAAGTCATGTAGTTTCTGACATCGATTTCTCCCACACTGAATCAATACCTGTTAATGGATAAACTTGATCACGGATGTTCATTCCCGAGATTCGCTAACGGTTGAATACTTCGCAATGCAGTTTGTATATAACGAAAAATCCATGCCCACAGCATTGGGTTAAAGGACAGCCCAGTATTCAGGGGATCTATAGCGGCTTTACTCCGGTTGGACCACCACGTCGAGACAGTTGAACTTGCCGAAGGTTACTTTGACAATAATACTGAGATTGGGAACTTCCCGAAGCATGTAGGATATTCAATTGCGTACATTTTTCACTGGAGGACGAAATTTTTATACTGGTATTGAGGCCTTGCCTGAGGAAGCGCTTGGCATTTGATATGCTAATTCGTGTGATAACGGAGGGAAGAAGCTGATAAGCAGGCAGAACATAGCCGAGGCTCATGTCGAAATGGGGTCACGCCTGTTGTGCTTTATGCCAAGGGGCAAACAATCGCTCGGATCCTGCTAATACATGACTTCAAGGAGTAGAATGCCCTTTTCTGGCTTATTGACTCTTACCTTCCCGAAGAAGAGCAGAGGCTGGTCTCGAGATTCTGGGAAAATCTTCCTTTAATGGAAAGTGAATTCAGGAAATTGCTCATGGGAAGTTAAGTATTCCAATCCTGCTGATCTTCCATTCCTGGAATATTGATCTCCTGAAACTGTTCAACCCAGGCAGTGGACCGCACTCACAGAAGTGCCCGCTACTTCCTGGGATGGATTTAAATGATCATCAGAAAGCCTCGGATCGCACATAGGCACAAGCGGGCGTAGTCAATTTTGAACAAATTGCCTGGAAACTTTTGTGGGAATCCCTTATGGCATCAGGAAAATTGGAAAGGTCTAAGTGTCGTAAACTAACTGGCAAACACACTCGTGTTTGACCCGTGCAAATTATGCCACTCTTGTGAACGACCTAAAAGCTTTGGGATTAAGGAGATTAGATCACCTGTACTGTTCGTTGCATGAAAGAAAAATTATCTTTTCTGGATAGGGAACATGCGGAGTTGCTCGAGAAGATACAGGGATTTTCGACATGCGATGGTGAACTTGGTAAGAACTTTAAGGAAGCAATGGGAAAGTTCGGCTCGCATCTTGAAAAAGAGGAAGTAACGGTCATCCCTCTGCTGAAGTATCTAGGAAGCAGGATTAGGCCGGACCAGGTATCCCGGACTTTTAAGCCATATTCAGCAAGAGACGGTTTTCGAGCGGAGTACCAGACCATGCTTGGCGAGCACAGACAGATCGAAAAGATACTGGACAGGATAAGTAAACTCGAGGGAACTGTTAACCAAAAGGCGCAGGAGCTCGTCATGGAACTGAAACACCACATAGAGGTCGAGGAAGAGGTACTTTACCCAGCCGCATCAGCAGCGGGGGATCTCATGACTAACAGCCTGAAAGAAAGTACTCCAGAGATCACAGGTACTTCATCTCATTAAAAGTGCCTGGAAACCTGGATAGTCCTATCCAGGCGATCGATTACTGGATCATCAGGGCGCCAAAGTATATTTATTGAGAAGCCAGTTCTCATATTCTGTTTTCTCAGGCAGATTATTGATTCAAGCGGGGGGCAACCCGGCACTTTTCTTTGCGTCATTCCTATTCTTGTAACTCTGCTCTATGGGAAGACACAAAAAGATTATATCTTAAATGGGGCTGGAAAGAAGATGATATACACCTGTTGGGCGTATGATCATGAGCCTTCCAAAAAGGGAAAGAGAGTGCTCGTCGATAGGCTCTGGCCAAGGGGAATCACAAAGGAGCGGTTGAACATCAATGAATGGTACAGGGAGATAGCTCCATCAGATGAACTGAGGAAGTGGTTTTCTCACGATCCAGAGAAGTGGGAAGGATTCAAGCAGAGGTACTTCTCTGAGCTTGATAAAAACCCAGCCACATCCGGTCTCCTGGAATACTGCAGGAATAAAGATGTCGTCTTTGTCTTTTCAGCGAAAGACAAGGAATACAATAATGCCACAGCTCTTAAGGAATATGTCCTTAAACGTTTGGGGCCAATGTAAGAGATGTTTCTCATTATTCCAGCCTGAAGAGTGAGTAACTTGCTTTTTGATTGCAACATGTCCAGGCGATCAGGAGTGCTTTTGGCGACGGCATGCCAATGGCTATTCCCAAAGTGAATTCGATTGAGGAGAGAAAATAACTCTCCTCCACTGGAAACAGTTTTGTTTTTCTCTTCGCAATATTCTATTCTGAACTATTTGAGATATCACCTATAAACTGTCTATTCTCTTAAAGACCGGACTTTAACCCCAAATTAAGAGGTAACTGTCTGTAATTGCACAGGATTGCGCTTAAATATCGTAAGGGCATGTTATAACTGGATTCACTTGATGGAGGTAGCGATAGAGTTCAAGTCCCCGGTCGCTTGGATCAGGAAACTGGCCGAGAGCCATTCGGCTAGAATAAAGATCCTGGATGTGAGAAGAAGCGGTGAGGGCGTCAAGGATCTGGTGGAAATATTCAGCCCCATGGGGGGCATTGATGGGCTGTCATCCGAGCTCGCCAGGGATTTGAACATTGGCGAAGAGAGCTTTACCATGAAGGACGACCATCATGCCACAGCTATCGTGAGTGCGCACGAATGCCCGATCTGCAGCTCAATGCGCAATTGGGACATTTTCTTGACCGAGGCGTATTCGGATGAGTCCGGCAACGTGACAATGAAGTGGCTTGTTCCAGACGAGAAGATTGTCTCCGGATTTATGGATAGGCTTGAAGCTGATGGAATAGCCTTCACACTGCTGGAGAAGAGGCATCTTTCCAAGAGAGGTGACATCACCGCACGGCAGGAGTTTGTTGTCAGAACGGCCTTTGATCTTGGATTTTTTGAATATCCGAAGAAAGTGAACCTGGAAGGCCTGTCCCAGAGACTTAACGTGTCCTACGTGACTCTCGCAGAAATCCTTAGGCGGGCAGAAAAGAATATAATCTCCTCCTATTTCAAGAAGAATAGGGAATAACGCATGTTCCATGCCGGAAACTGGGCGGATCTCGCCCGGGTGATTGACCGAGGTCTTTCTTATAATTCATGATCTAAATTGTCCGGGGAACCTTATTCTGAAAGCCCAGATGGGTGAAATATGCCCAGTGCTTGGTTCTCCTTGCCGTTCAAGACATTCCCTGAACGTTTCTGCATAAGCATGGCAGATTCCCAGAGGTTTTAAGCTTGTGAGACCTTTGTGAACTGAGACGAATGTCAGAAAAGGTTGTTATCATAGGCTCTGGGCCCGCAGGCCTGACTGCCGCCATTTACACTGCAAGGGAAGATTTCAGGCCTGTGGTTATCACCGGTGTGGAGACCGGGGGCCAGCTCACGCTAACCACCAGCGTAGAAAACTTCCCCGCATTCCCGAATGGAATATCCGGTTTTGACCTCACAGACCTCATGGCAAAGCAGGCAGAGAGATTTGGAGCAAGATTCGTGAACGACACTGTGGAGCAGATAGATCTTGAGGCGACACCATACAACATCAGGACAGGCAGCGGCAGTTATGAGGCCGATTGCATAATACTCGCCACCGGCACTTCTCCAATGTGGCTCGGGATAGAATCAGAAAGGAAGCTAATGGGCAAAGGCATCAGCAGTTGCGCCACCTGCGATGGCCCGCTCTTCAGGGGAAAGGACGTGGTTGTTGTCGGAGGAGGAGACACGGCTATGGAAGATTCCCTATTCCTGGCAAAGTTTGCAAATTCCGTTACAATCTTTCACAGGCGGGAAAAGTTCAGGGCAAGCCGGATAATGCAGCAGAAGGTCCTCTCAAACGAAAAGATCAGCGTGATCTGGAATTCCGAAGTGGTGGAAACAATCGGAAATGGCAGGTTGGAGGCTATAAGAATCAGGAATGCAAAGACCGGAACGGAAACCGTAAGGGAAGTCGGGGGCCTGTTTGTGGCAATAGGCAGGAAGCCAAACAGTGATTTCCTGAAAGGCGTACTTCCCCTGGACAGGGCAGGATATGTTCAGACGACAGATGAAGTCAGGACAGGCTACAGGGGTGTTTTTGTTGCCGGGGACCTGGCAGACCACAGGTACAGGCAGGCAGTGACAGCTTCAGGAAGTGGTTGCAAAGCTGCTCTAGAGGCAAGAGAGTTCCTGCTGGATCTGCAGTACAGCGATAAGAATAGAGGAGGTCAATGACTGCAGCTGGCCATTGCGTCTTCATTTTCATGCATTAGAAACACCATGTCTGCTTCTGCCCTTGCAACAGGAAACCTTTTTGCAATATCCATGAAGCTGAATACTCCTCCTCAGCTTATTCTGGAGCTTATTCCCTTAGCCTCTTCAGGATGATCTGAATTAATCCACATCTTTTATAGTACAAATTCAGTACTTTCCCACAGTCGCTGCAACCGTTAACCTCAAGATCACATTCCGTAGCCATTGGCCCTCCGGCGGTATGGGAGTTGGGAATGATCTTCTCTTTCATCCTCATGAGATTCTCAGAGGAAGAACTGTACTTGGGTCCCGCATCTTCTTTATTCAAAAGTCTCCATCAATCAGGAAGATGTGATAAACACGAATGGTAAGAAGATCTTAGTCGTCCCGGCCTGGAAATACAACGGGCCCTAAGGATATACGAATCTAGTTCCCCATTATCTTCCTGATATAGGATTCGTCGAATACCTCATCAAGGGACCGAGGTACGCTATCCTCGAATACGCTATCTGCATACCATTTTGAACCCAACTGTACAAGCGTCATCAGCACCGGAAGAACGTCCTTTCCTTTATCCGTGAGTTCCCATTTTGAATAGTTCACTTCACGTTCCACAACCTCGATGAAGCCTTCTTTCTCCAGTTCCTTCAGGCGGATAGATAGCAACCGCCTTGTCAGCCCGGGAGTAATCCTGATCATATCATTGAACCTGTGCTTGTCATACAGGCCAATGTTCCGTATAATAAGAAGAGACCACTTCCTTCCAAGCACACCCAAGCTGGCCTGTACAGGGCAACCGTTGAATTTCACTTTAAGTAATTCAGATTCTGCCCACTTAATCCTCCGTTCGTTCTTGGTGGTATACATTTCATCCCTTTCCAATTTAAGTATTCCCTATTGATAATGATTACTAAGTTAGGATAAGAGAGACTATGCACTTGAAAGATGGAAGTGAATGAATGAGAAAGATAGAACTGCACACATATATTACACCCGATGGGCGCACCGAATTTCCTGACTACCCTGGTAGCGAAGAGACCGAAATGAATCCAGGTCCAGCTTTCACTGATAAGTGTGCCAGGCACTACGATTCCATTGGCACAATCATCCCTGGAAGGAGTGCCTGCGAAGATAGGCAGAGTTTCTGGTCAAGGGCAAAACATAGAGATACCGAACCCGGGTTTTATCTGGATTTCAGGCGCTATTTGGATAGATCTCAGAAAAAAGTGCTCTCGCGCAGTCTTATGCATGTGGACTGGCATGAGTCAAGAATAATGAAAAGAGGTCTTTCTGAAGCAGTCGGGCTGCCGAAAACCGAACCCGGTAAGAACATAGCAACCGGAGGTGGTTCTATGCTTGCCGGCGCCTTCATTCAGCGCGGACTGTTCGACAAATATTTCTTGAAACAGCAAACACTGAAGCTTGTAGAGAGCAGGGCGTTCAAGAGTGGTGAACTCTTTTTGCATTATGCAACAGTCAGGGAAAAAAATATTAATGAAATGAATTGCAGGATCGCAAGAGGAATGGAGGGCGGCAACTCATGACCAGGAAGATCATCGTGAACCTGTACATGACTCTGGACGGCTACGCGGATTTTCCCAAGTATCCCGGGTCTGATATTCAAACGGATGAACCAGATGAGGCGTTCGTCGACATGTGGATCAACAATTACGACTCAGTAGACACGATAATTTATGGTCGCAGGATGTTCGAAGTCCACACCAACTTTCACTCTGAAGCCGCCAGGAAACCAACCGATCCAAAATTCCTGTTCGAGTTTTCCCGCTGGCTGGATCGAAACCAGAAGATCGTTCTCTCCCATTATATGACAAAGACCGATCGGCAGAATACTAGATTCATGAAGGGAGATCTTACCGAAATAGTGTCAGCATTAAAGCAAGAACCCGGAAAGGACATCATTGTTGATGGAGGACCATCTGTGGCGCAGGAGTTCATTCAGAGGGGGTTGGCTGACGAATATTGGCTACTTGTTTTTCCCGTCATATTGGGAAGAGGAAAACAGTATTGGGGAACTATGTTGAACCAGCAGACCCTGGAATTACTATCAATAAAGAAATTGGAATACGGAGAACTAGTGTTGCATTACAGAACAGTACGATAGGGCTGAGGACTCCGACTTAAGATTCCAATCATTTGGTGCAGCAGGTTTCGTCAGATCACGATGTCAATATGATCCTCCAGGACATTTAGAATGGTCATGGCAGACAATCCTTTGACCCGATTACTCCATTCAGGAGGCATCTAGAATGTTGTTTGCTCTTTACATCTTCCCCATTGGCTACTCCCTCAGCACGCTTCTGATGCTCAGCGACTGCACCGCCTTTTTCTGTAAGCAAAACAGCAATCTTACACTTGTCCTGAATAACTTCTTTTGTAGTAACGTATCCAGCGTACTGTAAATCCATAATTAGGTGCCTTAAGGTAGAGCAATTTGAAACAATTGAATTAAGCTCAGTTATCATAGCCTGACATTAATATATCCTAACAAGGGCTGGTGTAACATATTGTTTACCGAGAACATCGCTCATTACTAATAGGCAATCGGCAATTAGAAATGAGTTCTTTTATGCTATACTAATTGCAGATTGGTAATTAGAAAATAACTTTACCGCAAAAATATAGAGATTTGGGAGAATAACAGTTTCCCATGAAACAAGGCAATTATTAGGAATCAAAGGGGGAGACCTTGTTGTCATAGAGATTAAAGGGGGATAAAACACCATAACAGGCAGGATATCCTAGATAAACAACCAGGATTCGGGACATTATGATATATGAAACAGTGGTTTGAATGGTGTATTTTTTACCTTTTGTAAAAGATCATCTCACGTTTGTCTAAGTTGTATGACACTGTGTACCTTTTAAGGAAATCATGACCAATCAGGCCGTCATAGATTATATCCTGAAATACAACCCTCGGATTTTCTTGAACTAATTCCGGAGATCCATCCAATAATATATTTCCTTTGATTTTAGCAAGATATCGTTTGTATTTATTCCCCGTTTCATCGCTTCCTGTAAATATTTTGACTTCCCGGTCTTCAGGACTAATACCTAGTTCAGCCATCAGATTCAGATTCATTATAAGGACGTCCGATCCTGTATCGACTTCAAATTTCCCAGTTTTCCCGTTTGGGAGCTTTACTCTCACAAATAATGAAACCGAGGGTCCGTTGTATTCAACATCAATGGGGACTCTTGTTCCATTATCTTGTGGATAACCATCAAGAGGAGCTTCGGCCACTGTAAGAGAATGATTTGAGTAATCAACTGTCAATGTCTTGTCTTTAAAGAATCCTATGGAGAGAATACCCTTAATGTCATCTAGGTCAGGAGGGAACCCTGAGGTGTCAAATATACCCACAACAACATCTTTCCTGATTAAGCCAGCTACCTCGATCGACGGCACTTCGACGAGTGGAATCTCAAGTCCCTGCCCGGACATTCTGTTTCCATGCATTATTCCTACTTGGTTAAGGGCTAATTCATTGGCTAAATCTTTTGACACAACAGTTGGGCCAATTCCAGTGTCAATCAAAAACATTATATCTTTTCCATTTACCTTGACCTGAATTTTCATCAGGTGGCTCCCGATAATTGAAAAAGGCGCATTGCTCAAGAATATCTTACAACAAAGGCACGTTAATATTTTAATATTGCTAACTAGCTGATATTATGAAGCAGGATCTGCTCATAACGTCACTAATCTCGTAAATCTATAAAGGATTCCTCGCCTGTAACATTCCTTCTCAATATTCTGGTATCGGCTTCCAGAGTTGCACAAAATTCGGGAAACTATCAAATTGATGGGATTTGATAATTCTATAGAATGATAGAAATGAAAGGAGATATAGAGGAATAAAGAATGTCAGAATTATAAAAATCGGATCTCATTAGTTTATTGTGGCTAAACTGATAAGGAAGAAAGTTAGATGGAGAGCCGTCAGTAATATATACCAGCCAATTGCTGAGGGCAACTCAGACAGCAGAACTGGCCAGGAAAGCTTTTTGGAAAATGCAGAAATCAAGATAACGGACTCGCTCATGCCAAAATTTGATGCGGAAAGTGCAGTTCTGTTAACGCACAATCCCTTGATCGGGAACCTGATCTCGGATTCCATAGGCCAGGAATTCAAGATTGAAATTCTCAATGGATCGACTATGAGGATCGATTTCAAAGGAAAACAGTCCCACGGAAAAGGCAAGATTATCCGGTACATCTAACCTGAGGCATCCTCCCCTAGCTAACGTAGGGACTTTTCGCTTCGTAGACCGCCGTTGCCCTTTCGGGTAGTGCCCTGATCTCCGCAGGCGTAACTTCGGGAATGTCCCTCCCTGAAGGGAATTTCACTTCAATAAAGGTTAAACCGGCGGGCTCTCAAGTTGGGATAGCCCATGCACATAAGGATTATCGGGGTCGGACAGCTTTTGGCTCAACCTTCTTAACATCAGTATTGCAACTATAACAACAACAGTTATTGCTGGAACCACCTCGCTAATTTCCAGAATTTCGGCCCAAAGGAATAGGGGGATCAACAACCCCACACAAAGGTTGAAAATTAGCCTGGCATTATCGCCACCACAAAGATTGTGAGTCGCGTATCTTAGCAACGTAAGATATGTAGTTATTGAAAGAATAATGTCTACAAATGGCGACAAGGGCATGTTTAAGGTTAAACCAGGAATTATAATTGCGTACATCACATAGGCAGGGAATACTCCTAATCCGGCAAGTAATGTTTTCCGGGGATGTCGCCTCTGATCGCCTTTAGACGAGATAGCAAGAGGAGAAATCCTTCTGGCGAAAACAATCAAAACCACCACGATTGCCACAAACAACAGGTCGTACAAAAAGCTCGGCTTTGATGAAGCCACCATATCTATTATGATAACGTCAAGGAGATAAATTAGAATAACCAGTTTGGAACTTCGCGATGTCAACAACCGGTCCTTTGAGTATTGAGGATACGCCAGTGAAAGAAGCAAAATTGGAAGTGCTATGCTAAAAACGGTATGGAAAGCCGTGATCTCAACAGCCCAAACCCAATTTACCCCTGCATACCGCAGATATGACTCAAGCACATCACCTACTGGAGAGCCCGATGCGAGAAAGAATGTGTGAACGGCTATTCCCTCTTCCATGATTCCATACGCGCATCCAAGCAGTAATATGGAGGCGTATCCCTTCTGGTATTTTATTGCAAATTCCCGGATCATAAGGGCACCAGAGGTGTAAAGACCTATGTTGAACGCTGCGCTGAGAAGAAAAGCGAATGGATTGAGAAACAGCACAGTGAATTTTGTCGAGCCGGTAAGATATTCCGGTATCCCAGGGGTAAGGATCATCAGGAGGAGTATCATTGCCCGTCTCTTCCCGGAAGGAATCACGATCTAGTGTTACGTATAGGCCCTTATTTTATTTTCCTCCGAACCATCTGGCAGTCACTTCTGGCAGAAGGGACACCAAAAGCTCGTTCTTTCGTTCTTCCCTGTCTTCATTCTCGTGGTTCCCTATCCACATTTCGCGCAGCACTTCTGTCTGTAAACAAAAAATATTGCCGGAACTATGACCGTTTCAAGCGGCGTTCATCCATACGGTTGAAATCTCTCTGACGGCAGTGATTACACCCCTCAATTCGCTTTCGGTTATACAAGCGATATTCCTTTGAGGGTGGATGCTAGCACGAAAAAGGGCTTCGTTCTTGATCACATTTCCAGATCCAGGCAGGATGCTCTGGTCAAGCAGAACATCTCCTCCCTTCCTCTCCGCCAGATCGTTTTTTCACCTAGTGAATGATCGAACCGGGCCCAAACATGTTTGAAGCAATATCAAGGTCTACACGTGTGCCTTCCATAAAGGAACCTTTTGGGATACTCTTTATTACGCAACCATAGAATGAGAAGTAATTCCCCGGGCTCTAGAATTTAAGCCCTGGTTCCTTCTTATGCTGGTGATATTGATCATCAAAATACCCATAAACCCAAAAAAAACAGAAAAAGCGTGATCGCCGAAGGCCAGCGCCAATCTCTTACCGTATATCTCAACGTTTCCTATAAGTCTCCTGAACGATTCTTCCAAATTCTTATAAAGTAAATGATTGAGGTTTACTATTTACCCCAAAGAATCCAAGAGATCTAATTATCCCTTCATTATCTTTCATATATAGCTATTCAAAATGATCTGAGAGATTTTTATTTTTCAATATTCAAGTATTTGTATATTTCACAATTTGGTTCTGAGCATTTAAAGAGAGATATCTCAATGGATATTATCTGGAATGAAATTTAATATGCTCCGGCCGGGATTTGGACCCGAGTCGAGGGATTGAGAGTCCCTTATGCTTGACCGTGCTACACCACCGGAGCTTTTCGCGCCAGATTAACAATTGGAATTTATTATTTTGCTCAACCAAAACGATGTAGTCCAGACGATCAGGAGTGTGAGGTTGACAATCGTCCTCTTAGGTTATCGGCCAGAATTTCGAGATTAGCTCAACGATTACGGCAACCATGATGCCCAAGTAGATAACGAGTTTCGGATCGAGTGCAGGTCCATTAATTTCCTCCTCCTCAAAATATCTGATTAGACCAGCACCAGACTGGAATCCTTCATTTTTCTTCTCGGCCACTTGCTGTCGATTGAAACTCACAATTTAAGGTTTTCCAGTGAAGGAGATCATCAGATCCTGGTTGAATCCTTCAAAGAATTAACACCCACAGGTAAAGGAAAATCGCGGAGAACGCAAGCTGGACAATTGCACCGGAAACCCTGAGAGCCTCAGACAGCCTCTTTCCATACTTCAGCACGCTCCTGAATATGGTGAATGATAGGAATGCGATCCAGATTATTATTCCCAGGAACAGGAAATAGAAGGGGAGTATCCCAAATTTTTCAAGTACGCTCAATCCTGCGCCTGCCCACCATGCGACCTGGAAAGGATTGATCAGGCCCAGTTCAAGTCCCAGCAGATATCCGTTTCCCTGCAGGTAAGCTTTTGATCCTTCCGCCGATTTGAGGATTAGAACACCCATAAACGCGAATACTGTGGCCCCTAACGGATAAAGGTAAAAGTCAATGTTGTAAGTTGAAAAGAGGCTGTAGAAAGTGAATACGACCAGCATAAGTGAAAAATCTGCTGTCATGGCACCCAGTCCTACCACAAAACCCGACAATGCACTGGTCCTGGACCTAATTACAATAATGGAAGTTATAGGGCCGGGAGGACCGGCGAGGGATATCCCAAGAGCTATGCCAAGCAGTACCGTATAAGCAAACAATCTGTGAATAATTGCTGGAACATATAAAAGACTGTTTTGATTAAATGAGATAGGTTAATATTTGACATTGACTATTACAAGCCGATCCAAATTGGACATAGCTTACGTATTGGTAAACACATTGCCAGGAAAGGAATTAGAAGTGAACCAGATGCTTACCGGAGTTGATGGTGTAGTGGAAGTGTATACTCTTTTTGGGGAGTACGACATGATTGCAAAACTTGAAAAGAAAAATTTTGCGGAAATAGAGGAAACCATAGTCAAGAAGATAAGGAACATTCCCGGCATACTGGAAACCAAGACTCTAACTGGAATAAAGTTCTGAACCGTTAAGGTTAGATGAAGAAGTCAGGAATCATAACCATAGCGGTCATTATCACCGTTTTTCTTGGCATTACCCTATATTCTGGTGTCTGGCCTCCGGTGTCAGTGGTCTCATCTGGAAGCATGCAGCACTCAGGCAGCTGGGAACCGGGCGTTATCACAACAGGAGATCTGGTATACATCAAGAAGGTTGTTTCCGCAGGCAGCATAGAGACCTATGTTAACGGTTCTGAATCTGGCTACCAGTCTTTCGGAGAATATGGGAACGTGATCATTTATGATTACGGCGGACATCAGATTATCCACAGGGCTATGTTCTACCTTGGATGGAACGGTTCTAATCCCATAGTCTACGGATACACTGGACAGCCATGGATCCAGATCAACCCAAATAACATCACATTAAAAAATATAGGATATTCAGGAAAGAACCTCGTCGTAGAACTTAACAGCATCCGCGGCATGTCCGGCTTCATTACCTGCGGGGATTTCAATCTCGGAAACAGTACGCTTAACCCAGCACCGGTTGCGGATCAGGATCAGGTCCTGGGCTTCTTTGATCCACCTGTCAAGTACGGTGAAATCGTCGGCGAAGCGGTTCTGGACATCCCCTGGTTTGGTTTAATCAAGCTATGGCCAATGTGGGAGTTACACCTTGCCAATCAAGAAAATCCAGCGCCGGCAAATTCCTACTTTTACCTTATCGTTTCCGTTGCTGCAATGGGAACTGTGCTGTATGTTACTAACAAGATACCTACCAGGGAGAAAAATAAGAAGTGATTTATCCTGGGATCAGAAATTCTTGCTTACAGTGACAGGTGATCCTGCAACTTTCAAAATATGGGGAAGGAAACCGAACTTCTTTGCATTATCAATGATGATGCCGGTGGAATTTTTGTCCACAACGGCGAATACGTTGGAACCACCGGTAACGATGTAGGTGACCCAGATCTCCTTTTTCAGCTCTGTGATGAAGTTTATCAGTTTTCGCATCTCAGGCGTAATTACCGTGACTCCGCACCTTTCGATTATCCTGTGGTAATCTTCTGTATCCTTCTCTGCAAGTTCAAAAATACCCTTGACATCATCTGTTTCAGCCAGTTTTCGGATCTTTTCAACCCTCGATTTTGCGGTCTTAATCCTCTCTCCATAATCCGGGTCCTTGACTATATTTGAATGAATGTTATCGGAAGGGTTCCTTGCAACGGAGAAATTGCACCCGACTACTCGATAATTGGAGAAGCTTTCAGCGTCAAGCAGCTTTTCCGTGACCATATTACCTTCTTGTTTGATGGTACAGGTCAACCCGCCTTTGAGGCTCCTTCCCACGCTTTCGGAGATTCCACGAAGCTTGTTCTCCAATTGTGACCTGTCAAGTGCCTCCCGGGAGAATTCCTCTATGCACTTCCCGAATGAGGCAGCAGCGGCGTCGGAACTCCCGCTCAGGATTCCAATGTTTTCCGAGTAAAACGAAAATGCAGAGTCATGAGAAGAGGCATCCGGCCTCCTCATCGAGTCGTAATACTGCCGGATCACCTTGAAAGGCGACCTGCTATCGCTGGCATCAATCTCCTTCCCGTTAACGAATCCCTGCCAGATGTGGGAAGAAAGGACTCTTGTGGATACATAACCTGCAGAATCATCCGCAAGGGTGTAAGCGAAGCCTGCAGAATCATGAAGCGGCATCCTTTCGACATTGTTGGATATCCCGCCCAGGAGGATCAACCCGATGGTTGGATAAGCCTTCGCTTCGCAAAAATATCCGGGCATTTCTTCAGACCTTGGACATCAATTTTTTTCTTTCTTTGGTAGTGTATCCGGTAACGTCCTCTATAAACTGGTTGAACCTTCGTATGGATTCCATCGGGTCAGCGCATTTGTCAGCTACTGTTTCAACACTGAGCTTCCCGTTCTCCATCCAGGCTTTTATGGATTTAAGACAGGGAAATTCGGCATTTACAATGCCCCCTTCAAGCGTAGCTGAACCGAACGATTTCTTAGCATTTTGAAGAATGAAATCCGGGGAAACTTCCATTCTCCTCTTAACTGGATAATACCTCAATTGATCACGCTCCGGCTTTCAGTGTGGTTTTTCTCTGCATCCTCTTGGCAATGGTTCTAAGGAAAATCACGTTCATATACTGGGCATCGTGCTCAAGCAGGGGGGACATCGATATGAGGGTCATGTCACCGGGATAATCCTGCAGGTATTCGGACAGGGTCTCGAACTTGAGGTCTCCGTGCTTGATTGCAGTCATCTTGATCTCGCTTCCGTCCTTGTGCTCCACACCTGAAAACTCAGCATACAGGTCCTGCTTCGCATGCTTTGAGTATTCTGAAATAATTGCCTCGAAACTTGCCACGTCTGTCAGGCTACCGCCTGCCAGCGAATGAACGTGAGGGAAATTGAGTATGGGTTCAATAGCCTCCACTTTCTTTGACAGCGATATAAGTTCTGCAGTATTTCCGAATAATTCAGGTTTTCCTGAAGTTTCAACTCCAACGTAGGGAAACCCCTTGGAATGTGAGAATTCTTCGGTGATCCTGGAATATACCTTCTGTGCCTTATTAAGGCTCTCCTTCTTGCTTCCCCTGTAGAAGCCGGTATGGGTTATTACCCTCCTCGCACCCATTGTCCTGCCAATGGTGAGTGCCCACTTGATGTGATCGTACGATTTCTCGGATATACCCTCCGAAGAAAGCAGGTCCATGTAATACGGGGCATGTAGAGAAAGCTGGACATCCAGTTCTTTCGCTATCTTCCCTCCCTCAGTCATCTCATCATAATTCTTTGCCATGTTCCAGAAGAGTTCCTGTAGAATGTCCTCTGACTCGATCTGGGTGTCAATTCCTATGCTCTGGTAATTACCATTGTCATCAGGCCTGAGGATGTTCACAATGATTGAATCATCAACATCCTTCGGGTACATCCCTGAGTAGTCCACTGCTGGTACCTCCTCAACATTGACGCGGAGAAGCTGTACTTCCAGCGCATTCAGGCCAAGCATATGCGAGTCTATAATCGAATCGACAAGGGTTCTTCCTTTGCTCGTAAGAGGAATACCGGCTATACCAAACCTGATCATAATACAGGAGCCAATGATTTAAAATTATATAATCAGATCGCTATGGTACAGCAAGAGTAAAAAACCAGTTCACTTCAAATTAATTCTAAACAAACTAAAGGGAATCATTACTGCCAACGCCCTTGACCATTTTTATTTTGATATATCAATCGCGGATCCAATGCCAGTGAAATGGATTTTGCATCAGGTCTAGACACCGGCATATACAGAATTGATATCACTGCATCAGCAATGATTTTATTAACTTTAATTAATAAAATAACGAATAGATTAAATATTCTTTAGAAATCAGTTTTAAGAATGGTGAGTGCGGATAAAACAAGTCATTTACCGAAATTCATACAAAATAAATGCATAGGTGAATACAATGAACGTAGATCCAAATCTAACAAAATATATGATCAAAGTAAGGATTACAGCGGACGGAGTAGTAGAAAAACCTGACGTAGTTGGGGCAATTTTTGGGCAAACAGAAGGATTATTGGGAGAAGAACTCGACCTGAGGGACCTCCAGAAGGGAGGCAGGATAGGAAGAATAGAAGTTGAGATCGACAGCAAGAAAGGAAGGACGGAAGGTACAGTGCTTATCCCGTCTAGCCTTGACCAGGTTGAAAGCTCAATACTCGCTGCTGCACTTGAAACAATTGACCGAATCGGACCATGCAAAGCCAAGATTGATGTTGAATCCCTTGAAGATGTGAGGGTGCAGAAGAGGCAGAAAGTCATAGAGAGGGCAGAATCGCTTTACAAGAAGATGTCCCAGAGCGGAAAGAACATTTCCGAGAGTATAGTCCAGTCCGTGAGGGAAGAAGTTGAAAGAGCTGAAATCATTTCTTTTGGCGAGGAAAAACTGCCCGCAGGACCAGCAATCAAGGATTCAGATTCAATAATAGTCGTGGAAGGAAGGAACGATGTCCTTAACCTCCTTAAATATGGGATTAAGAACACAATCGCGGTTCAGGGAACTAACATTCCAAAGACCGTACAGGATCTCTCAAAAGAGAGAACTGTAATTATATTCCTTGACGGAGACCGTGGCGGAGACCTTATCCTGAAGGAGATGCTGCAGGTAGCTGACATTGATTTTGTTTCAAGGGCTCCTCCTGGAACGGAAGTCGAGGAACTGACCTATAAACAGATCGTCAAGGCTTTGAGATACAAGATGCCAATAGCGCAATACCTTTCTATGAAGGGTATGTCTGGTGAACTCAAGGAGCTTAACCAGAAGAACCAGAGCGAGAAGTCTGGAACTGTTATTAGCCCCCCAAAGAAATCAGTAAGTGAAACGCCCGATTTACCTGATCATGGGGAAACCGTCGAAGAGTACGTGCGAACCGTGAAAGAAAAGGAAAATAACGAACCTTCACACGTTAAGGAAGGGGATGCAGAAGTCAAAGTACAGGTAGAAAAGGTGCAGGAGAATGGAGTAATCGATCTCCAGAACTCGCGGTTTATTGAAACCAGGGCAGAATATCTTCTAAAGGAAAAACTTCTGGAAGTCTATTCCAATGACGGAAAGGTAGTAGCCAGCATTCCGCTTGCTGAAGCTGTAGATAAACTCACCGGGGTAAGTGATGGGAACACGATTATCTCTGGTGGCGTCGTTTCACAGAGGCTCATAGATTCAGCCCTGAATGCAGGAATAAAGAACATTTATGGGGTAAGACTGGGCCATGTTACTAAGAAACCCGCAGAAATGAGGGTGGTCACTTGGGATCAACGTCACTGAATGCAGACGATTCTGAAATAAGGGATTCCTCAAACGTAAGCATCCCAACTTCTCCGCTCGAGAGAGTAATCGGACAGCCGGAAGCTGTCAAGCTCGCCGTTGTTGCTGCCAAGCAGAGAAGGAACCTCCTGCTCGTTGGACCACCAGGAATTGGCAAGTCCATGGTTGCACAGGCACTCTCGTTTTACATACAGAGGCCACAACAGGAAATTCGAGTCGTTCATAACCCACAGTTGCCGGAGAGACCCTTCTTCGAGATCAAGACTTCTGAAGAAATACTGGCAGAAAGGGAAGAGAGCTTCTCAACCGAAGGTTACCTTTCCGATCCAAAGCAGGTCCCCCCCTCCGTTGCAGAAAGGCTTGGATACAGATGTCCAAAATGCGGACTTTATTCTGCCTACACCGAAGCTGTGTGTCCTCATTGTTCATCCCAGAAGTCGCAGCAGGGTCCCAGCCAGGGGCCATTCGGAGACGTATTCAACGTCATAGGCGCTGCTTTCGGAGTGCAGAATAATCAGGAAAGAGTCACTTCCACCAGAAAGGTTGGCGATAGATCTGAAATCGTGGTGTATGAAAGGGCAGGAGATCTTGTCCGGTTGTTAGATGAGAGGACCCTTGAAAGACGAAGGAAGGTTGAGAAAAAGAATCCGAGCAAGGTCATTGTTCCCCTGGAAAGAAACCCGTTCGTCCTTGCAACAGGAGCAAGCGAAACGGAGTTGCTTGGGGACGTAAGGCACGATCCCTATGGAAGTCATCCGCAGCTTGGGACTCTTCCATATGAAAGAGTGATTGCCGGTTCAATTCACGAATCCCACGAAGGGGTTCTGTTCATAGACGAAATCACGCACTTGGGACCGCTGCAGAGATACATACTGACTGCGATGCAGGAGAAGGCTTTCCCAATATCCGGGAGAAACCCCCAAAGCGCGGGGGCGAGCGTTAGAGTGGACAGGGTTCCATGCGACTTCATCTTAGTCGCTGCTTGTAACATACAGGACCTTCAGTCAATTCTGAGCCCACTGAGATCGAGAATTCTTGGAAACGGATATGAAGTGCTGATGGAAACTTCAATGCAGGATACGCAACCTGGGCGATTCAAGTACATGCAGTTCATTGCGCAGGAAATCGCTGTAGATGGAAGAATTCCGCCAATGAGTGTGGAAGCGATGGTTATGGTCATAGAGGAAGGAAAGAGGAGAGCCAGGATAGTCGACAAGAAGGAAAATGCACTTACCCTGAGATTGAGGGAGATGGGTGGTCTTGTAAGAGTATCAGGCGATATAGCCTTCATAGAAGGATCAAAGATCATAGAACCCGCACACGTTACGGAAGCACTGAAACTTTACCTGCCGGTTGAGGAAAAGATAAAGAAGAGTTATGGGAACCTCCAGTCTGCAGTGTCGTCTGAATCCACTCTTTCACAGAAACCCGAGGAATACTTCTATACTTTCACAAACAACTCTGAGGATCCTGCTTACCAGTGACTGGTATGCAGGTAAATTTCAAAAGTTTGGGTTGAAGTTCACTTTAAACCGGTGTGGCAAGATTCCTGCAAACCGGAGCCTCACAACTGGAGTTCAACAACGCATTTCTTGGACCCTTCTGTGAATTTCTCCACTATGGAAAATTCTGAATTTGTGGATTTCTTAATGATATCGGACTCCAGTATACCGCAAATCTTCCCGGAATGATGCTTAGCAACCTCATAGAAAACGCAGTTATTTCTTATTATCCTGGCTACATTGTCTGATACCTCAAGCCTGGCGTAATATCCCAGCCTGTTCAGCGTGGTAACGAAACTGTCCAGTCGCTTGAGCTTATCCTCCCTGCCAATTTCAGCACCCCCTTCCAGATCTCCAGTTGAGTTCCTCAGGATTTTGACTGCAACTTTATCCAGAAGGTCGTTCACCTTTTCCGGCCCAAGCTCTTCCTCCAATGCCTCAACCATTAAGGAAGCGAACATGCCGTATTTCTTAGGAAAAAGCTCATACCCTCTTTCCGTCAGCTCGAAAAATTTTCTTGGCCGCCCCCTGGCTGAATGCCTGAAAAATGATTTCACGTAACCTCTTCTTTCGAGGTAATCCATGTGTTCCTTGACTGCATTCTTGTTGATCCTGAGCAGTTCTGACAGTTCGTCCATGCTCTTTTCTTCCCTGCACAGGGCATCGAGAACGGAAGCCTTCGCTCCGCCGAATACTGACTCAATCAAACTGTCGTCCGACTCTATCAATAACAGAACAATGCTGGATGGTATATGAATTTAGTTATTAAAAACATACAAAATTGTTTAAATACGTTATGACGATTAAAGAGATGCATGTCTAAACTCGAAATCAGTGACCTCTCAGCAAGGGTCGAGGATAAACAACTGTTGAATGGGGTATCCCTGACAGTTAATGGTGGCGAAATACACGCATTAATGGGACCCAACGGTGCAGGCAAGAGTACCCTCGGTTATGTGCTGATGGGCCACCCGAATTACCAGGTGACTGGAGGGTCAGTAAAGCTTGATGGAGTGGAACTTGTAGGGAAGTATCCGGAAGAGAGAGCGAGAGCCGGGCTGTTCCTCGCATTCCAGAATCCGGTAGCAGTTCAGGGTGTGAAACTTTCCACCTTCCTGAGAACTGCATATAATCAGGTTCACCCAAATGAGAAGATGACGATTCAGGAATTTTATGACAAGATGAAACTTCACATGAAGAAGGTCGGGCTGGACGAGTCTTTCATCTCCAGATCGGTCAACGACGGTTTTTCTGGTGGGGAAAGGAAAAGGTTTGAGATACTGCAGATGGTTATTCTCAGGCCGAAGATAGTCATCCTTGATGAAATCGATTCAGGGCTGGACGTTGACGCACTGAAGATGGTTGCGGAGGAGATAAAGGAATATTACAACCAGGAAGTTGGGTTCCTTATCATCACGCACTACCAGAGGATTTTGAAGGACATTGAACCGCAGTTTGTGCACATTCTCATTGACGGCAAAATCGCGATGGAAGGCGACAACTCAATTTCCCTGAAGATAGAAGAAGAAGGATACGACTGGATAAGAGGTGTATGAAATGGATGTGGATTTTAAGAAAGACGAGGAACTCGAAAAGCTGCTCAGGGACCTTAAGGATGTAAAACAGAGCGATTACGAATTTCATGACAACATAAAGCCCGTTTACTCCACAGGCAAGGGTCTCACCAGGGAGACGGTGGAAGAGATATCCGCGATAAAGAAGGAGCCAGACTGGATGAGAAGGTTAAGGTTGAAAGCGCTGGAGGTATTCCAGAGCAAGCCAGTACCAACATGGGGACCGGATCTCTCAGGCATTGACTGGGAAAATACCTCCTATTATAACAGGCCGGATGAAAGGCGTACGAATGACTGGAACGATGTTCCTGACCAGATTAAGGAGACTTTCCAGAAACTGGGCATACCGGAGATAGAGCAGAAATATCTTGCAGGGTCCGTAGCACAGTACGACAGCGAAGGGGTATATCATAACCTAAGGAAAGTCTGGGAGGACAAGGGGGTAGTTTTCATGGATCTGGATTCTGCCATCCAGAATTACCCTGATCTTGTGAAGGACTATTACTGTAAAGCAGTGCCTGTCTCGGATAACAAGTTTGCTGCCCTGAATGGAGCAGTGTGGAGCGGAGGATCGTTCCTCTATGTGCCCAAGGGAGTCCAGATCGATATGCCTCTGCAGACTTATTTCAGGATGAATGGCGAGGCAACCGGCCAGTTTGAGCACACGATTGTGGTGGCAGACGAAGGGTCCAAGGTTCATTACATCGAGGGTTGTACCGCTCCCCGATACGACAAGGACTCGCTCCACAGCGCAATAGTTGAAATATATGTCAAGAAAAACGCCAAAGCTAGGTACACGAGTGTCCAGAACTGGTCCAAGAGCGTTTACAACATGCCCACAAAGAGGGCATGGGTCGACGAAAATGCACAGATGGAATGGGTGGGTGGGTCACTCGGTTCAAAGGTCACAATGCTCTATCCTTCATCCTACCTCAGGGGACCGCATGCCTCTGCCTCAAACCTGAACATAGCACTTGCCGGCGCCGGCACATTTAAGGATACCGGTGCCAAGGCCCTGCATTTCGCCCCCTATACAAGCTCAAGAATAGTTGCAAAAAGCATAAGCATTGAAGACGGGAAGGCTATCTACAGGGGTCTGCTAAGGGTCAATAAAGGGGCTACCCACGCCAAGAGCAAGGTGCAGTGCGATGCCCTGCTGATAAACGACACATCCTCCTCGCTGACATTCCCGCATGACGAAATTTATGAACCTTCCGCGACATTCTCCCACGAGGCGTCTGTAGGCAAGATAGGGACAGAGGAGCTGACATACCTGAGATCAAGGGGGCTGTCTGAAGACGAGGCAAGTTCCATGATCGTGCTGGGATTCCTCGACGACGTGATGAAGGAGATCCCGATGGAATTTGCCGTTGAAATGAACAGGCTTGTCAAGCTTGAAATGAGCAGGTACGGCGCTGTAGGATAAACAATAGGGGAATACAATGGAGACTTTCGTAGACATACTCAGGGAACGTTTTGGAAACTCGGCTTACGAATTCAGGCTTGAAAGCTTCAAGAATTTCCTGAAGATTAAGCCAAGGAATTACAAGGAAAGCCCGACGACAAAGGATTACGTGGCTGTTTCAGAGGCTGAACTGGAAGCACTTATGACCTATTCACCAAACAAGCGTGAAGACTCCGGAAGCGTTGAACCATCCATCGTGAACGACGGACCGAACGCCTTGCTTGTTGATGGCGAACTGACTGCCATAAAGCCGGTTGAACGGGTAATAATATCCGACCTTAATTCCGTGTCTTGCAGCGCAAACCGTGGATCGGGCGTTTTCATGCGATCCGGAAAGGAAAGGGAAGAACACCTCATAAACGCTTCATGGAAGAATGGATATTACGTGGAAATTGAAAGTAATACTGGAAAGGTGAGCCTTGAGCTTGAGAACATCTATTCAGGAAATTCTCCTGTCTCAATGAAATCCCACATAGACTGCGGTGACAATAACGAGGTTATCATAAATGACAGCTACACAGTAAGGAAGGACAACGATCATTCTTACGGGAAGAATATCTATATCGAAGTGGGAAAGAATTCAAAAGTTACATACAATTATATCCAGGACAAGCAGGACCGAAGCACAGACATAACTTTTGTGCGTTCTTTCCTTGACAGCGGGTCAGAATTCAGGTTCTACCACCTCAACTGCGGCGCTTCAAAGGTGATTTTCAGCAATGAGTCCGAGATGTTTGGCGACAATACGACTTTCAGGACCAATGGGGTGAGTTTTTCTTCCGGAAAACAGGCGATGGATATAAGAGATAGCAGCTTCCAGACCGGCATTTCCGCGCATGCCGACATATCAGTGAAGGGGGCTGTAACCGACGAAAGCATAACTATGCATAGGGGAAACATAGATATTGAGGAACAGAGCACTCTCTCTTCAGGATTCTACGATTCTAAGCTCCTGCTGCTTTCGGAAAAAGCATATGCCAATTCTAAACCCGCCCTGATAATACTAAATAATAACACAAGATCCAAGCATGGGTCATCCATCAGCAGCGTTGATGACGACGAGTTATTCTATCTGGAGAGCAGGGGGATAGATCGCAAGGATTCGAAATCCATCATTGCCGAAGGTTTCATGGTCTCTGAAGTTGAGCATTCAGGTTCGGAAAGATTAATTAATAAAGTGCATGAGTTATCCCATAAAGTTGAGTTGTGATGCTGGACCCACTGAAAGTAAAGAAGGACTTTCCCATTTTCAAGAGGAAAATTGAGGGTAAAGAAATAATTTATCTGGATAACGCGGCCACCACACAGAAACCCTATGTTGTAATAGATGCCATAAAGAACTATTACGAGAACTTCAACAGCAACGTACACCGGGGTATATATAAGCTAAGCGAGGAATCCACCGACTTATACGAAAAGTCCAGGAAAAATATTTCGGAGTTCATAGGCGCTCCGGACCCGAGAGGTTTGGTGTTTGTAAGAAACACAACGGAAGCCCTGAATCTGGTTGCTTCCTCAATAGGACAGGGGCTGAAGAAAGATGACGAGGTACTGCTGACCATGATGGAGCATCACTCCAATATAGTGCCATGGCAATTCCTGAAGGCAAAGGGTGTCAAGATCAAATTTGCAGACATCAAGGATGACGGAACCCTCGATGTGGATGATTACGTGTCCAAGATTACCCCAATGACGAAGGTCGCTTCCGTGACCCATGTGTCAAACGTACTTGGGGCCATAAACGACGTGAAAGAGTTGGGGAAGATTGTGCATGAAAAGGATATCACTTTCATTGTAGACGGAGCGCAGAGCGTTCCACACATGCCCGTGGATGTTAAGGACATAGACTGTGATTTCTTTGCATTTTCAGGTCACAAGATGGTTGGGCCGATGGGAATCGGCGGGCTTTATGGAAAGCCGGACCTGCTTGAGAAACTGCCCCCATACATGGGAGGGGGAGACATGATAAAGTCCGTAACTACCGAAGAATCCACCTGGAATGAGATACCATATAAATTCGAGGCCGGTACGCAGAACGTTGCGGATGCCGTGGGCCTGTCAGCTGCGGCAGATTATCTCAGGAAACTTGGAATGAAGGACATCAGGAAACATGAAACAGAATTGATGCTTTATGCATTCCAGGAAGAGCGTTATGTTGAAGGGCTGAAGTCATTCGGCCCAAGGAGTTTGCATCTCAGGGCGGGCGTATACTCTTTCAATTGCGGAGAAGTCCCTGCTTTTGACATTGAGAAGGAACTTAGCGGGGAGAGGATAAAAATCTCAAAAGGAAGCATGCACCCTCATGACATTGCCTCGGAAATGGACAAGGAAGGGATTGCCGTTAGATCCGGACACCATTGCGCGATGCCTTTGATGGCAAGGCTTGATGTCCAGGCTACCGCCAGGGCTTCTTTCTACATTTACAATACAAAGGAAGATATCGATAAATTCTTCATAGAGTTGAATAATTCAATTACGAGGTTTGCGCATTGACCAGTGACATCGCATATGAAGTGATGATGGATCATTACAGGAATCCACACAACTATGGTTCAATCGAAAATGCAACCCAGAAGATCACCGAGTATAATCCATTGTGCGGGGACACCGTGCACCTTGAAATGCTCATCAAAGACGGAAGGGTGGACGACATCAAATTCATCGGTAGGGGCTGTTCCATAAGCCAGGCATCTGCCTCCATTTTGACGGAAACAGTTAAGGGTAAAGAGGTCGGGTCCCTTAAGGAACTTACAGACGAGAAATACTTGGTAAGCCTTGGCGTTACACTGGGTCCTGCCAGGGAAAAATGTGCTCTCCTGTCACTTAACGCGTTGAAGAAAGCAATATCCGGGGTCAAGAATGAGTGAAACAGTTACCGTAAAAAGGGAAGAATGTTTTGGAGATGCAGTATGCACTGCGGTCCTTCCTGAAATATTCGACATGGGAGAAGACGGCAAGGTAAATTTAATTAAAGAAAGTACAACGCTTAGGAAAGAACTTCTTGAGGCTATTTCGCTCTGTCCGGCAAGAATTATTGGGCTTTCCTTGAAAGACTGATCGCATTAATCCTTTCCATTAACGCGGAATTCCTGAGTATTGGGATTGCGGTCAGTGCATCTATTGTAACGCGGATTTGTGAAGTGGAATCCCTCTCCCTTATGGTGACAGTTGAATCCTCTTTTGTTTGATAGTCCACTGTCACGCAGAAAGGTGTACCAATTTCATCCTGCCTCGCATACCTCCTGCCTATGGATCCAGATTCGTCGTAAGCGACGTAATCATTCTGTTCCCTGAGCTTAACGGACAGGTCCTGTGCAAGCAAGTCCAGCCCATCCTTTGACTGCAATGGCAGGACTGCAACGATGTTTGGTGATATATTCGGGGAGAGCCTCATTACCTTGAATCCGTTTTCACGCCTGTAATAAGCAGAAGAAAGAATTGCCATCAGGATCCTGTCCACACCATGGGCAGGTTCGACCACTACCGGAATCCTGCCGTTTTCCAGCACTAAAGATTGTCCGGAAAAATCTCCATGCCTCCTGAGATCATAATCACCCCTGTCCGCAATTCCAGTGACTTCTATCCATGCATCGTCAATCAATGCTTCAGCGTCCCATGCGTCCCTGGCGTAATGTGCAAGCTCGCTCCTGTGATGCTGCCTGAATCTCAGGTTTTCGTCTGGAATGCCGCAGTCCCTCAATAAATTGTAAACAACGTTCATGAAATATGCCATTGCCTTGTTCGCAATCACACCCTTCTCTGCGGCCTCGCCGGCAGAAAGCAGCACTTCCTTCATTTCTTTGGGAACAAATTTAATCCTGGAATTGCCAGGTATTTCCTTGACCCATCCAATACCCGGATCGAAGAATACTTCCACTTCTGCCATGAAGAATTCCCGCTGCCTGAGGAGTGCCTGTCTCGGTGAAATTTCGTTCCTGTACCCCTTCCCGTATTGACATACGATCATGGGGAGTTTGCCCCTGTTCTGGTTGAGAAGCAGCTTGAAATTCACGAATATTCCCTGCGCAGTTTCCGGCCTGAGGTAATATGGTTCGGCATCCTTACCTCTTTCGACCTTGAACATCTGGTTCATCATTTCTGCTTGGCCAATCTTTTCGCCACAGTTTGAACAGAGCAAGACGCCTTTTTCGATGAGTTTCATGGCATCGGCAAGATTGTCAACTTCCTCACTGATTCCTGATTTCTTGAGCGAAGATTCTATCTTATCGTATTTCCCACACCTGGAACATTTGACGGCAAGGTCCTGGAACTTCTCTATGTGGCCGGAGGCCTGGAATACTCTTTGCGGTGTGACGGTGGGGCTGTCAATAAAAATTCCCCCTTCCCTCAGGTAAGTATTCCTGAAAAGAGAAACAAAGCGATCCTTCATTATTGACCCGACAGGGCCGAAATCATATAACCCCGCCTCGCCACCATAAAGCTGGTAAGATGGCCAGAAAAAACCTCTTCTCTTTGAAAGCTCAACAACGTCGTCGAAGCGACTCAGGCAATCACCTTTAACAGATCCAGATCGTAAATCATTCCTACCAGCTTTTGTCCCTTCAATACCGGCAATTGGTTGAAATTATGCGCCTTCATAATATTGACTGCACTGGAAATGTCGTCGTCCACGTCCACTGTGCTTGGTTCCTTTACCATGCAGGCTTCAACACTAACTTCTGGGATTTTCATAATGCTCCTATAAACGGCATATGACGTAAAGTTCCTGACTCCTTCCCAGCTCCAGGGATCATCTTCCTGGATATCCCTCTTCATTGAAGCTTCGCTGCTTTTGAATTCCATCAGGTTGAAGACATCCCTGTCCGTGATTATACCCTTAAAATTACCCTCTCCATCGAGAACCGGGAAAGCATATGTCTTCGATAATTCCGTAATGGTCAGAAAAAGCTTTAGTGGCATTTTTTCCCAAACAGCAAACGAAGGGCCCTTCATGACTGAAGATATCTTTTCTTTTCCATTGTTTTCTGAAAGGTAGGCAAGGAAGTTCTGCGGTGTGAGAATTCCAGCAACTTTTCCGGTTGAATCCACGACAGCTACGTGTCTCCTATGCTGATTTTTCATTACTCTTGCCGCGGATTCAACTGATTCCTCAGGCCTGACCGGTTCCGCCCTGCGCATGAGCATTGCAGTCTGGCTTTCTGTAGGACTGGCGAAAATATCTCTTCGTGACACCATACCTTCGTAAAGCCCGCTAGCGTTGACAACCGGCGCGCCGGTGATGTTATTCTTTATGAGAAACTTGACAAGATCCTCAACCATGCTTGGCACATGGAAGGACAAGGAACCCTTGGACATAATGGCGGAGACCGAAGACGTCATGTTTCACCGATGATATCCCCATATTAAAACGATTCTTTAAGATTGAAACAAAGTACTGTTTGACAGCGAATATCCATCGCATTTGCTTGAAACACGGTTCTATTGAAATGCCGTTTATAGTTGATTACAACAATCCATTTTCAAAATACCTTGAAATGTTTTTATTGCTCCAATCACTTTGAGAAATATGCCTTCATCTGCACAGTCCTACTGGGCAAACAAGATAAAGATCATTGAGAACAGGCATTCCAATGATAAACCTGAGTATGAAAAGTGGAAGAATGGGACACTTAAACCCTGGAAAACTCAAACGCGTATTGAGTCAAAGGAAAAGGAAAATTCTTCCGGGATCAAGATAGGCCAGCTCTATACCCCAGAAGATCTGACTGAAGACCAGTTCTCTAGAATTTCATATCCGGGGGAATACCCTTTCACCAGGGGAGTTTATCCGGACATGTATGGCGGCAGACTGTGGACAATGAGGATGTTCTCCGGTTTCGGGACGCCAGAAGACACTAACAGGAGGCTCAAATATCTGATAAAGCACGGAGAAACCGGATTGAGCATTGCATTCGATATGCCTACCCTTTATGGATATGACTGCAACAATACCAGGGCAGATGGAGAAGTCGGGAGATGTGGGGTGAACGTGACCACCTTGAAGGACATGGAAGTCATATTCAAGGGAATAGACCTGTCAAAAGTAAGCACTTCAATGACAATCAATGCTCCGGCAGCAATACTCACTGCAATGTATGTTGCGGTTGGCAGGAAGAATGGATATCCTGAATCTTCGCTGGCTGGCACTGTTCAGGCAGACATACTGAAGGAATATATTGCCCAGAAGGAGTGGATGTATCCCCCGGAGGCTCATCTTAGAATCATAAAGGATATGATGACCTATTGCACGCGCAGGATGCCCAAGTGGAACTACATCAGCATATCCGGATACCACATCCGGGAGGCAGGTTCAAGCGCGGTTCAGGAGCTTGCATTTACCCTTGCAGACGGGTTCCATTATATTGATATGGGGATAGAGAACGGACTTTCAATCGACGAGTTTGCCCCCAGACTTTCATTTTTCTTCAACTCTTCCATAAATTTCTTCGAGGAAATAGCGAAGATGAGGGCAGCCAGAAGAATATGGGCAACAGTACTGAAAGAGAAATACGGTGCAACAAAAAGCAGGACAATGCTTATGAGGTTCCACACACAGACTTCAGGATACACCCTTACCTGGCAACAGCCCCTCAACAACATTATCCGAACTACGATAGAGGCTATGGCGGGAGTTCTCGGCGGTACGCAGAGCCTTCATACAAATTCGTATGATGAAGCCTGGGCACTGCCTTCAGATGACGCTGTAAAGGTTGCCCTGAGAACGCAGCAGATAATTGCAGAGGAGACCGGCGTTGCAGATACCATTGACCCGCTGGGCGGTTCATATTACGTTGAATGGCTGACCGATAAGATGGAAGAGGAAGCATTCAGGTATTTCGAGCAGATCGAGAAAATGGGGGGGATCCTGGAATCTATCAAGAAAGGTTACGTCCAGAAAGAGATCGCTTCAACATCCTATAGGAGGCAGACCAGACTTGAAAGCGGAGAAGAAACCATGGTAGGGGTGAACAAGTACGTTGAGAAGGGGGAGCAGCCGATCAACATTCTCAAGATCAGCAAGAAAGCCCAGATCAACCAGATAAACAGGCTGAAACAGGTACTGGAAACAAGGGATAAATCAAAGGTCAGGAAATCCCTGGCTGACCTTGAAAAAGCCATGAGGAATGAAAACGATAACTTGATGCCTCACCTTATAGAAGCTGTGGAAAATTATTGTACCCTGCAGGAGATATCGGACGTGGGGAGGAACGTATTTGGCGGATGGAAAGAGCCTATCATTGTTTAAGGATAAACCGATTAAGGTATTGCTTGCAAAACCAGGTATAGACGGGCACGACAGAGGCATGTTCGTGCTTGCAAAGGCGTTCAGGGATGCAGGGATGGACGTTCTCTATGCCGGACTTTTGCCGACGCCTGAAGAAGTTATTGACACTGCCGTGAACGAAGACGTAGACGTGATCGCGCTAAGTCTTCTCAACGGTGCCCACCTGACTGTATTCAAGAAAGTATCAGACCTGCTCAAAGCAAGGAAGATTGATGACATCGCGGTAGTTGGAGGAGGAACAATTCCGGATGGAGATAAGATAAAACTTGAAAAAATGGGCATTTCCGGAAACTATGGCCCCGGCACTCCCCTTGCGACAATAATAGCTCACGTTACTCAAAGGGCCGCAGATGCAAGGAGGAAGAAACTTGCCGACAGGTGAGCCGTTTGAACATTGACGGCTTGGCGAAAGGCATTATCGCAGGCGATATTCCATCAATTTCCAGGGGAATTTCAATTGTAGAGGATCACTCGCAAAACTATGCGTCCTCAGAACTCATGAAGAAAATATACGACAGGACGGGCCGGATTCACATCATCGGTGTTACAGGTCCCCCAGGAGTGGGTAAAAGCTCGCTTATTGGCATGCTGGCTGCCGAGATGAGCAAAAGGAAACAGAAAACTTCCATTATAGCGGTGGACGCGTCGAGCCCTTTCACAGGAGGGACCCTGCTTGGAAACAGGATAAGGATGCAGGATTCCATAAACCAGAACTCAATATTCATGAGGAGCCTGGCATCCCGGGGTTTCAAAGGCGGTCTTTCATCTGCGGCTCTGAGCACAATAAAGATACTTGACGCCGCTGGATATGAATCAGTGATAGTTGAAACCGTAGGGTCAGGGCAGGCAGATATTGACATAATGAAGATAGCGCACACCATCCTGGTTCTTCATGCCCCAGGTCTTGGAGACATTGTGCAATCCATAAAGGCCGGCATAATGGAAATTGGTGATTTGTTCGTGGTTAACAAGATTGACAGGCAGGAAGCCTTCCTTGCCATAAAAGACATCGAGGATTCCCTTGCCATGCTTCCTTCAGGCACATGGACCAAGAAGGTGATTGGCGTGAATTCATTAACCGGAGAGCACGTTGGAGAACTGATGGATGAGATCACGAGGCACAGGGAATATTACTTCAAGAACAGGCCAGATGACGAAGGAATCAGGGAGATGAGCATATACATCGAGGATGAGATGAGGAGAATAATCAATGAAAGGAGCCGCCAGAAAGGCGATCTTCACAGGGAAATGAAGAAGCTCATGTCCAGGGGAATAGACCCGTTTAATGGCGCATTGAAAATAGTGGACAAGATTATAGGAACGGAAGTTTGACTCAATTGGCATTACTTAATATTTATATAACTCAAAAAACTCTGTCTTTATGTACAGTCCATTGAAATTCTATGCTCAGGAGATGTTGAAGAATATTGGCGATCGAGGCAAGGAAATCCTGAGTTTTATCTATCCACCCATAACAATGTACGAGTCAGGGTCTGAAATAATAATCGAAGCTGATATTCCTGGATTTGAAAAGAAGGAGATAAACGTAAAACTGGACAAGGATGCGGTGATCATTAAGGCTAGTCGAACAAAGGACGAAGAAGGCACAGTATTTATCGATCAGAGACCGGACAGGGTCAACAAGAGGATCAGACTGCCATACGACGTTGACCAGGGTGCCGAGATTACTGCCAAATACCAGAATGGCGTGTTAACTCTAAAGATCCCTGCCAAGGGATTGAAATCAGTGGAAGTTAGCTGAACCGATTCCGTATAATTTTGTCTTCCCGGAAAAGCAACGACTCCGTTTTGCATGGCTATTGCTGATCATAACAGCCATTTTTTCCAATCGCCATGGCATATCAATTTTAGCGATCCTGTAACCTGAACTCTGGCATGCAGAGTAAATCATGTCCCCAGGCGGAACAAGGGAACCGGCTTATCTCCTTGCTATTGTTCCAATAAACAATGCAATTACAACTGCAATAAGAATAAGTGAATAGGTCGGAAAAGTGCCATAAAGTATGGCAAGCGCGACAAGCGAGAACCCCAGGAAAATTGAGATCTCAGTCCTAGACCTTCTCCTGACCAGCTTCGGTTCCACCCTTTCTTCAAGCGTTCTCTTAAGGAGCGGAAGCACCTCCAATCCCTTTTCTATGTTCAATACTGACTTTGAGAAGAACTTCATCAGCTGGGTGCTGTAAAACGTATTCAGGACCCCTTCATTATACAGTATCTGCCTCAAGACCCTGATAAATTTGAATTCCGGGTCAAGTCCCCTGCATATACCCTCAAGCAGGCCTGCCATTCTCATGTAAAGAACAAGTGCCCTGGGCAACCTGAATGGAAACTCAAAGATTACATCGTTTGCAATGGCGAATAGTTCCCTGATTTCGCTTTCTTCCGGGTTTATTCCCTTAAGATTGGCAATTGAAAGTTCGAGGCTCCTCCTGATTACTCCCCTGTTGGCAGCGGGGGACAAGGCATTAAGCGAAATCAGGGCATCGATTATTATGTCTACATCTGAAGAAATCATTCCAACGTAAAGTGCAATGAGATCTTCCCTGGTTTTTTCATCCAGTACACCAACCATTCCGAAGTCGTAAAGTATCAGTTTTCCTTCATTGGTGACAGAAATATTTCCCGGATGTGGATCGCCATGAAAGATATCATCCTTCAGCACCATCCTGATAAACATCAGGTCAAGTGAAAACGCCAGCCTGGCGGTGTTGATCCCCATCTTCTTGAGTTTGGAAAAATCAGTGATTTTTATCCCGTCAATGTGTTCCATGACCAGTACTTCCTGGCCAGACAGTTCCTCAATTACTTTAGGGATAATCACTCTTTCCCGTTCTGAAATGTTCTTCCTGATCCGGTCCATGTTGCTCTTTTCCTTGTTGTAATCAAGCTCGTCATAGATCCTTGAACTGAAGTCATTGATGACATTCTCCAACGAGATGTAAAGGAATTTGTCGATCCTGTTCTTTCCCAGTTTCAGCAGCCTCTTTAAAACGACCAGATCTTTCTTGAGCCTGTCCTTTACAAAAGGGCGGTTGACCTTTACTGCTACCTTACTACCTTTGTAAACTGCGGTATAAACCTGTCCAAGGGAAGCCCCTGATACTGCATCCTCGTTGAACTCGTCAAAAACTTCCTCAATTCGTCCCAGGTTTCGCTCAATAATTGGTCTTACAAAAGCAAATCCAGCTGCCGGGACATCATCCTGCAATTTCTGGAATGATGCAACATATTCATTTGGCAGGAGATCGGGTCTTGCAGAGAGGACCTGCCCAAGTTTTATGAAAGTTGGGCCAAGATCGATGAAGGCCTTCATTGCCCTTACGCCATTGTATTCTATCTTCGGGTCATACTTGTGCTCCTTCTCTTTCTTGATTTTTCTTCGATCCTTCAGGTATCTTCGAAAAACCGGGTACAGCCTGAAGAGGACTCCCAGTTCAGTCCGGAAAATTCCTTTAATCGGGTTTCCCGGCTTATTACTCATTCAGCCTCAATATCTGTTTGAGATTTGAACCCGTCGTTTTACCAGTAATCCCGGTTGATGAGTTCCTCGTACAATGCTTCGAGCCTCGTTTTGGCCCTTTCAAGATGTTCCAGCACCTGACCAAGGATCTTACCGACAGCCAATACCTTGTACTCGCTTTCCATAAGTCTAAGGAGATTTTGCAGATCCTCGTTTTCCTTTATAGCATTGAGCAAGACACTTTTGAGATCGTTCGGGTCAGTTTCAGGGATATCCTGAAGAAGATGATCCAATGCCTTTGTACTTTTTTCGTATTTCTCCGGAGATGGAATCTCAAGGCCATCTGAGGACATGGATTCGTCTATGGACGCGAGGATTGTTTCGTATTCTTTCATAATGTCAGCGACAATGTCTTTGATATTGCTGAGTTTCGACACTTCAAGGATTTCAGTGTTGTCAGCGTTCATTCTCTCAATTATCCTCTTGATTCTTTCAAGGATTGATATTGCGAGTTCTTTTCCACCTTTCCCGGATATAGATTGTCTACTGGTGTCATTTTTCTCAGTCATTCATAAATCGAACAGTTGCCATGATATAAGTTTTGTCACTCCCCTGCGGTGCGGAAACGGAAGTATTTAATTCCGATAAGTATAGACAAAGGTGCTAGTTTCCCCGTCGGTGCTCTCCTCAGATTTTGGAATTTTGAAAGATCAGGTGTTAAAGTGCGAGGAAGCAGGAGCCGATTCGCTTCACCTGGACGTGATGGATGGGCATTTTGTACCTAATATAACGTTTGGGTTTGACATAATCAAGACTATTAGGGAATCTACCAGACTGACCCTCGAGTCCCATCTTATGATCGATAGGCCGGATAAGTACTACCAGAAATTCCTCGAAAGCGGATCTGACATCATGCTCCTGCACGTCGAATCGCCAATGAATCTTGGTGAGTTGCTGGCCAGGATGAAGAAGGACGGAAGCAGGTTTGGCATAGTGGTTAACCCCGAGACTCCCGTTGAACATGCTTTTCCATTCCTTGAAGGCGCAGAAATCCTTCTTGTTATGTCTGTCCACCCTGGATTTTCCGGGCAGAAATTCATAGAAGATTCGCTTGTCAAGCTGAAGGAAGCAAAATCCTACATTCAGGAACATAAATTGCATACCCTGCTTGAGATTGATGGAGGAATAAACAACGTAACCGGAAAAAGAGCCTCTGAAGCGGGTGCAGACATCCTCGTTTCCGGCTCCTACGTTTTTTCTGGAAACATCATGGAGCGGATATCCTCCCTGAAGAGGTTATGAAGAGACCCTGATTAGAATCCTTCCCGCTTCCCTGGTAGAAAAGGCCTCAATGGCTTTCCCCAGATCGTCAAGGTCAAAGATCTTCCCAACCGGGATTTTTTCTCTGTATCCGGCCATCAGGCCAATCAGGTCTTTCAATTCCCTTCTGGTGCCACCTGTACTGCCAATTATGGAAAGCTCCTTTGTGTAAAGAGTTCGCAGATCAAGTTCAACCTTGCTGCCGCCCATGGTGCCGAAAGTGACAAACTCTCCTCCCGATTTCAGGTGCATAATGGCATCCTCGAACTCAAGCGATCCGAGCGGGTTGATAACCAGATCGTACCTGTTATTTTCTGGAATTTCCCTATGCCTAAATACGTTTTCAGCACCGTATTTCCTTATCCAGTCATTCTTTGAAACAGCATCTACTTTCATTCCAGAGAGGCCGGAAATAAGTACGGAAAAAATGCCGGTATTTCCAGAGGCTCCATAGACAAGCACAGTTTTCCCTGTATGATGCTCCCTCCTGAACAGGGCATGGTACGCAGTAAGGCCTCCTACAGGAAGACTGACTGCAGTTTCGTCTCCAATCGTATCCGGAACTGAAAAAAGATATTTCTCGTCCACGTAAGCTTCTTCCCTGTATGCTCCGTCAGTGGCTACACCAAACAGGCCTCCATTATCGCAAATCTCCTCCATTCCCCTGAGGCAGTTATAGCATGACCCATCAGATAATCTGGGATATACAATCACCCTGTCGCCTTTCTTCAATCTCCTGCCATCTTCCATCATCTCGCCAAGCAACTCGACTCCAGGAACATGAGGGATTGGGGAAACATTATACGCGATTTTCCCCAGTAAGAGATTTACGTCTACAGGGTTGAGTCCGGCAAGTTTTACCTTTACCTTCAACTCATTTGCTTTTTTAACAGGCAACTCAATATTCGTTATGCTCAGTTTATCCAGTCCTTTGAGTTCAGACAGAACTGCCGCTTTCATGCATGAACAATACTGTTAACAAAAAAAGATTACTCTTTATCCGGCAACCAATTTATTGTGTTTGACCTAAAATTGTACCCTTATATATTGACCTTCAGTCACCGAGCCGGCACGTATCAGCAGATAAACAGAATATGATTGTATTAAACACTTCCAGTTTAAATACCAAGATAAATCAATGGCAAATTGGTGACTATTACTCCCATTCTATTGTTGCAGGCGGCTTGTTCGTAATGTCATAAAGAACCCGGTTTATCTGCGGTACTTCGTTTGTGATCCTGGTGGATAATTGGTCAAGGAAATTCCAATCCGGCTTGGTAAAAGTACCGCTCATTCCATCAACAGAATCAAATATTCGCAAGCAGACTGTGAGGCCGTACGACCTCTTGTCTCCATGCACTCCCGTCGTCTGCAAAGGGAGGAGTACAGGGAAGTACTGCCACGGACTGCCAAGACTTGCTGGAAACGTTTCGACCTCCTTTTCAACAATTTCTGTCACTTTCTTCAGCAACTCGGCTTTTTCTCTGGTTACCTCGCCAATAATGCGAACTGCCAATCCAGGTCCGGGGAATGGCTGCCTGGAAATGTCAATTCCAAGAGCGGTAGATATCTGCTTGACCTCATCTTTATACAAGTCTCTCAGGGGTTCAATGACTTTGAGAGTCATATTTTCCGGGAGGCCTCCGACATTATGGTGGCTTTTTATGGTTTCCCTCTTTCCCCCTCCGCTTTCAATCCAGTCAGGGGCAATTGTTCCCTGAAGGAGAAAAGTGGCTCCGATTTCTTTCGCTGCCTCTTCAAATGCCTGTATGAAAGTTTTGCCTATAATTTTCCTTTTCTTTTCCGGATCAGTCACGCCGGCCAGGTTTTGAAAGAATTTTTCGGAATAATCCACAACCCTTCCATTAATAGAGTAAGCAGAGTAAAATTTCTTTATATTCTCAATGTCAGATTTCCGTACCAGTCCCGTGTCAACAAACACTGCAACAATTTTTTCCTGCACTGAGAGTGAGCAGAGAACTGCAAGCAAAGAACTATCTATTCCGCCGGAGCAGGCTACTACACCTGTACCCGTGAGGTTCTCTTTCAGGAAGCCTTCAGTTTCCCCGATGAATTTCTTGACATCAAACATTTACAACGCTGCTTTGCCGGTTTCAGGTTTTCATTATGGCAGCGAGGAAAACAAGCAGGCCAATTACTACTCCTATTACGCCGGCGAGAGCATAGTAAATTGTCGGAAGGATCACAGTATAGATTAGCCCCCCGTCTGGATGGAAAACATCCAGTGAAAGCAGTACCGTTAGTATCCCCACGACCACTCCAATTACAAGTAAGAGGGCTCCGACCATTCTGCTCTTGCCAGAACCAAAATAGGTTGTCAAGGCACCAAGAACGACAAGGGAAATAGCCATAAGAGAGAGCACAACAAGTGCGAAGACTTCCCAGTTCCAAGGACTCCAAAGATATACTGACATATTTTTACCTCATAATTTAATTCCAGTTAAAGTCTTTGTGTCTATTACCCCTTCTATAGTCCTGATCTCGTCGATAACAATCTTTCCAAGTTCGCTGAAATCCGTTGCATCTATCTTCACTATCAAATCGTATTCCCCGAAGAGAGGGTGAATTTCGGCTACGTACTTAATCTTCGAAATCTTGTTATAAACCTCGTGTTCTTTTCCTGGAACCGTGCTGATCAAAACGAATGCAATTGACAAAATGACTCAAATGGGTAAAAAACAAAACGGATATAAATTTTATTGACCCAGCAGTGTTATATTCCTTTTTTTGTCCAGGAATTTTATTGCTTCTAAAACAGGGAAAGTCACCTGGCTACCATCTGCCATATCCCTGATAGTCGCCCCTTTCTGTGCGATTTCCTTGTCTCCAACAATCACAGAAAATCTGGATCTGTGTCGGGAGGCATCCTTGAGTTGAGTAGACAGTGATCTAGTTTCTGGAGATATTAGCGCGGGGATCCCTCTTTTCCTTAATTTATTGCAAATGTCAAGAGCATAGATCGAAGATTCACCCGAAGTAAAACAAACTGTTACAGTGAAGGCACCGTCGTCCTCTGGCCATGTGTTCAGGGATTTCATGACTATTTCCAGCACTACGTCACCCATTGCAAACCCAACTGCAGGTATGCTGTTTCCAGAAATAACCGATAAAAGGTTATCGTATCTTCCTCCGCCCAATATAGCCCGGTTTTCTCCCTTAAGATCAAATGCCTCAAACACAATACCGGTATAATAGGTGAAACCCCTTACCACGGAAGCATCAAAAACGATGTCCTTCATGGAATAAGATTCAAGAAGTTTTCCAACTCTCTTGAGCCAGCCAATTTCTTCAATCCCGGTCAAATCTATTCCAGTGTCTGCGAACAGGTCCTCAATCTTATCCAATTTTGAACCTTCCTTAAGGATTGAAATCAGTTGATCAATGCTTTTCTCTGGAACACCAGTTTCAATAAGCCTGGCTACTGTAGTTTCCAGTGTAGTTTTGTGGTATCTATCGAGCACAGGCAGAACCGCGGCAGGATTAGAAACTCCAAGCTTCGAAAGTACCTTTTCAATAAATCCCCTGTGGCTTACCCTGAATGAATATTTGCCCTTAAGAGAAAGTTCGTTGAGAATCGCTCCAGCCAGTCCTATCATCTCTGCGTCTGCCATTTCTGAATATGGGCCGAAAAGATCGGCATTATACTGGTAGAATTCCCTTGCCCTGCCAGCCTGCGGTTCCTCGTATCTCCAGTATTTTTCAAAGCTGAACCATCTTACCGGTCTAGGAAGTTCCTTTCTTTCTGCAAGCATTCTAGATACTGAAGGAGTCGCTTCTGGAATCAGGGTGATTTCTCTCCCTCCCTTGTCCCTGAAAGAATAGGTCTGGTCAACTATCTCCTCTCCTGATTTCATCCTGAAAAGATCAAGGGACTCAACGCTCGGGAATGAAATCTCTTCATAACCGAAGAGTTGTGATACCTTCCGTGATGCATCGAAGATTACCCTCCTGCTTCTCATCTCGTCAGGATAGAACTCCCTGAAACCCCTGAGTTTGTCCATCGACTTCAAGATCACATCCTCAACTGATAGAAATAATCAACGCTGCTGATAGAACGATTATAATCATGGTTTACCATTACACAGAATTGCTTGCCAATAAATCGCCGATACTCATTGCTCAGAACCTGCTTAATGCCACTATCGGCCTTGTTGGCATGTTCTTCATAACAAGGTTCTTCCCTGAATCCTGGGACATCCTTGCATTTGGTATCGGGTTTGTTGGAGTGCTTTCACTCACCGGGGACCTTGGATACTCAACAGCTGCAATAAGGGCACACGCAGATGGAGACGACGAAGCCACCATAAACTCAACTTATCTATCCATAAAATTGGTACTTGGGCTGATTTTCACGGTATTGACAATCTCCTCCCTGTTAATCTGGACGGAAGTACTGGGAAACGGTTTTGAGTACACATCTGAATTCGTGGTAATTCTGGAACTTGTTCCTTATTATTTCATAAGAAACCTGCTTGCTTTCCCGCAGGCACATTTCACCTCAAGAATTCACGCTGCCAGAATGGGAGTACCATCTATACTGGAATCCGTTATCAGGAATGGTGCATTCATATCAATCGGAGTTCTTTATTACCTGGATTACCTGAAAATCGGCCAGAATGAGATGGTTTTTGTTCTGCCTGTAGTATACATTTTCAGCTTTTCAGCTTACTTTGCCTCCTCCATGTTCCTAGGGCGGCCATGGAAGTTCAAGAGACCAAGCAGGAAACTGTTCAAGGCGTTGACAGTTATCGCGCTTCCACTTGCGCTATCAATGAGCTTGTCAACAGTTAACCAGAATATTGACAAGGTTTTAATTCAATTTTACTGGCATGCCACCGCAACTGGCGCATTCTACCTCAACCAGAGGATTGCGGTAATCCTCCTGAATCTCTCCCTAGCCATCTCGGTGTTCTTTATGCCATTGCTTACTAAATACATGAAAGAAGGAGACATGGAATATGTTAACAGGAGCATAAACGATTTTGAAAGGATCATCATTCTGTTCATCCTCCCCTTCATAATCATTACATTAGTGCTCAGTCCCTACATTTTAAACATATTCAATGGTTACTACAGACCCTATGCGCTGGTTCTGCCTCTCCTCTCGCTTTCCGCACTATTAACTGCGTCTTACCAGCCTTTCCAGTCGGCACTCGTTGCAAAAGGCATGACGAGCAGGGTAGGAATGGTTACTGTAATTTCGGTTGTGATAAATATCGTGCTTGACCTGATACTCATTCCACAAAATGTGTTTGGAAGCAGTGCGATTTCCATTGGAGTTGATGGAGCTGCAGTTGCAACCCTTATGGCATCTCTTTATACTACACTTCACCTGAGATACTATGTCAGGAGAATAACCGGATACAGGTTCAGGGCAGGATTATTAAAGCTGTTAATTCCTTCTGTTGTGGTGATAGCTTTGCTGGAAGTGCTGCTGCGGTTCTTGCAGCCATATCCTTTCGTAGAGCTAGTGGGAGTTTCAGCTGTGGCACTTGTTATTTTCTACGGAATAACAATACTATTGAAAGAAACATCGGTTAAGGAAATAAAGGAATTCCTGACCAACCTTAATCCGTTGATATTTGCAAAACACCTGGACGATGAAAAGAAGAATATTCAGTGATGGTTGCCGTTAAGTTCCTTGTTGCACTTTTTGCAGTAGCCCTTCATCAGGATCGTGCCGGATGTGAATAAATTGCCGTTCTCCCTAACTTTTCTAATTAATGGAGTAATGTCAGTGGATTCTATGTCCTCAATCTTGCCGCAGCTTTCGCAGATAAAGTTAATGTGCAACGCGCTGTTAGTTTCGAACCATCTGGAGCCATTCAAATCGAATGTGTTCAGGATGCCGGAACCCGTGAATATCTTGAGAATATTGTAGACAGTGGCAAGCGTGATTGTTGGCTCGCTCTCTCTAAGTTTATTAAAAGCTTCCTCGGCGGTAAAGTGTCCTTCATTTTCGCAAACGTATTTGATAAGACTCAAACGCTGCGGCGTGATCTTGTGCTGATTCTGCCGTAGATTCCTAACATATTCTGTTTCCTGTAACATTCCTAAAGTTGATTTCGTCTTAGGTAATAAATATGATTAATACGATATTAGGGTATCCGAATCCGTTTATTTTCCAGGCGCGTCTAGACTAGATCTACAAGACTACAAGAAATTTTTACTGGTTCAAAGGAGCCGGGTTGTAAGTACACATTGGGTCAGGTGCGAGGTAGTCGCCCAGATTCGCAAAAGCCCTCGCTCTGGAACCTCCGCATATATACCTGAAATCACAATAACTACACTTTCCCCTTAAGTTATCTTTCGTTTTCCTGATCTTTTCCAGTACCGGGCTCTCCCCGTATATACGGTATAAACTCTTGTCTCGTATATTCCCAAGGGTCAATGGCAAGAAGCCTGATGGAAAGACATTCCCTGCGCTTGAGATGAAGAGCGTTTCTATCCTTGGTGTTGGTGTTTGGACATCAAAACCACTGGACGCAAAGGTTTTATCTGTCATTTCCTCAAGGAATGTAGAAAGGTTACTATTTGGCCTCTTCACTGCACCCAGCCTTTGTATCCTGGTTCTGTTAATCATCGGTGATTCTACGGTTCTGACAGTAATAATTTCTGGACTTATACCTGACAGCCACACGTTGACGTCTTCAGCCTCAACCGCACTGATTTCCTCTGCAGATGTTCCCCTGCCGGTTCTGATCAAAAAGAATACTTCCCAGACAGGCACTTTAAGATCCACCAGAAGCGAAAGTATATTGGGCAAATCTCTTACGTTCTGCTGCATTACCGTGGTATTTACCTGTATTCTCAATCCCATTGAAATAGCTTCCCTGATCACTTCAATTGTTCTGGCAAAAGAATCGTAACGGCGAATGCCGTTGTGCAAATTGGGAGTGGATCCGTCAAGGCTAACTGAGATTGAGGAAGTTCCAGCTTCTTTTATTTTAAAAAGTGCATCTTTGGTAAGCAGATCAGTTACTGCCGGGCTCAGCGAAAAATTTGTGTGATTATGTTTTGAATATTCCATCAATTCAAAGAGATCTTGCCTGAGCATTGGATTTCCTCCAGTAAACACCAGCAATGGAGTTACCCCCTCTATGTTGGATATCTCTAGTATCAGGTTTTTTGCCTCCTGGGTTGTGAGTTCGTTTTCATCTTTGTCAAGGGATGCGTTGGCTCTGCAGTGAATGCAATTCAACTCACATGCGGTAGTTGTTTCATAAAATACCAGCATGAACTTCCCAGAGCGTTTTGAATGCATAATTACAGAGTCGCTATTAGTTAAAAACAAATAAACCTAACATGGAAGGTCTCAATTTAAGCGCTCCATAAAACCCGCAGTTTTCACTGCACTTTCTGCGGTTCACTCAAATCGCTAAATCAATCCTATAGCAGATGGGGCTGTCCGGATTTGAACCGGAGTCGCAGGCTCCCAAAGCCCGTAGGATACCAAACTACCCCACAGCCCCAGCAACGCAATGTATCTCATTGAGTGCTGTCCCATCCCCAAGTTTTAGCAGGGAGTTCCTTGCTTCAACACTTGCTGGCAGAAATTCCACGGGGGTCAATTCCCCTCGCCCCGAAGGTACTTTATCTTCCATATTTAGCCCTGACTTTACAGGCACAGGCATGGAGCAATATGCAGTCCTACCCTCTTACATTCTGTCTGTCAGCGAACAAAATATGCATCGGTATTCTATACAAAATGGTTCGCTTTCATCCCTCATATTACGAAATAGGTATCTTCGTTTACAGAAGTTGAATTTTCCGCGTGATCTTAACGCCAATACTGTATTAGTAAACAAATGTAAATTTATTATCTTAATCGAGACTATCACCTGCCACGATGATGAAATACCTTATTCTGATTGATGATGAATGACAGGCAGACTGAGTGGCTACAGTTCAAAGCGAGAAAACTGGCAATCTTTTTAATTAACTGGCTCCATTTGTACCAATATTTCAGGTTCAGTTCTTTCACTGGACCTGCGTATCATTGTCAAATAAAAAAGTGCCAGAAAAATGACCGGTATAGGTGTATTTGGATCTGTACTGGCGCCAGTGAATAGCCCTCCCATATCAAGGAATGCAATCCAAGTTACCGCTGAAAGTATTATGGTATACAAAACGGAAGTCCGCCCTGGTATAAGGATCCATAACAATGCTGCGACTGCTAACGATAATGAGATAAGAGAATTGTAAAGCAGTGGATTATTATACATTGCCAGCCCCAGGTCCAAATTAAAGTTAGAGAGCAACTGGAACTGCGTCGGCCTGACAGACAAAGCAACATTGTTTAATGCAAGGTCAGTCCCATTCCAGTAACCATTCTGAGGCATTACCTGCCAGAGAAAAGCGATGATGAACAACAAAGCAAATCCCACTTCGAAAGTCTTCTTAAGATTGATCCTGTCTGGGTTAAGCAAAACTAATGAAGCAACCAGGTAAAAGAATACTGATCCCGGAGAACCCACAATCCACGATGCCCCGATTGAAAGCGAGTTTCCGAACCCTTCTCCGAATATCCATATAATAATGGCCCATGGTATGCTCAACACAACCACGGATTTATAGAAGAAACCCCTTGGGCCCAATATTAATACCAAACCGCCGAAGATCTGAATAGTTGCAGCCAGCGCATCATAAATCAACGGGTGCAGGTTCCATGCATAAGTGGCATTAGTAATCAGGGAGGCCAGCCAGAGAGGGTACGCGCTCATAATCAATGCAGGCGTTATTGTTTCACCAATGAAAGCTACAGACATCATTGGTTGCAGTTGCAATATTCCATCAACCAGCCACAAAGAACCAAACATAATCCTGAGAATTCTGATGCAGGATCGCTCTTTCAGCTCTTTTTGCCTAAAGAGGATGGAAATGGAAAGCAAAACTGAAGCAACTATAATAAAAATTAGGGATATAGAGTAGAAACGTAGCAAAATAAACGGAGGAATTCCAACCATTTTATTAGTAAACGACTACTGTTCCCGTCATCCATCCAGCGGTTTCCATAGATGCTCCCTGGCCAAGAGGCCCGGTTCCGCATTCAGCAAAGCACTGCCACGTGTACGAACCCGTCTGGTTAAGGTAGAACTGGGTAATTGTTGTTGAGATTGGTTGCAGTGGAAGGTTAAGATTAAGTTGCGGAATTGTGAAAGTGTGCGCAACGTTTGACGCATTGATGCTCGTGGCTTTCTGGAAATACGTTGTGACAACCTGAGACTGATTCAGTCCGGCTGGGTCAGTACTGTTGAATACGTATTCAAATCCCCCAACTGTTCCGCTGACATTGGCATAGCTGTTATTTTCTAATGGTGCGGGCCCGGTGTCATAGTCGATTATCGTGAGATCAATAAGCGTGTTCGCGGGGAAATATATCATCGCGGAACTCTCAAGAGTCCCATTCTGCAGTACATAAAATGCAGGTTGTCCACCTACGCTAGCATTAAACTGGACATCCGTCTGGACCACCATAGTGAGAGAATAAATGTTCTGAGTTGTACTACTGCTCGATGAAGTATGTCCAATTGCGTTGCCAGCCAGCAATCCAACCGAGGCACCCCCGGCTAGTATTATTACTACCAGGATTGAATAGATAATCTTTTCACTGACCATAAATTTGTACCGAAAGCATCAATTAAAATTCAGATATAGATTAAATGCCTAAGATGTTAGGTCAAATTTAATGGCCAGATTTGAGTCTATTTTTCAATAGCTATTTTAGGTGCCCAAGGAAGATTGCAATGTACAGACGAACTGAATTTAGAAATACATAAATGTAGGTGAAAGAAGTTAAATAATGTCTGATTATGATCGCCAAGCAGCCGTGATAGCTCAGTAGGGAGAGCGTATGACTGAAGATCATAAGGTCGCTGGTTCAATCCCGGCTCACGGCATTTGCCTGCTTTTCAGGCTGGCGTTCGCATGGCCTAAGGTAAAGTTCGGTTCTTAAATTACCTATTTTTTATAACACGGGATAAAGTTCGTTCAATATCAAGTAATTATCATATCTTAAGCATGGGAATATGACCAGAATGGAAGTACGGAGAGACTTCATTGAGATGCACTAATTCGAAATTCCAGGCGTTGCAAAACATATTCTTACCGAATGTAAAGTTAACTTACTTCATACTAGTACGCCGTTGCAGCGAAAAGGTTAATTCATTTATTACGATTGGTAATTATCCAAACCTTATAGATTAGGGGCGAATATGAAATACAGCACCTTCATGGTCTTTGAAAAAACAAAGGACTCACCAGTTGGAACCAAGAAAGGAATCATCACAGGTGTTCCTGAGGGGAATCTGGATTAATATCGATATAGTAGGGATTTGAATGGCCAACACAGAAAAAAGTGGAACGAAAGTTGAAGAAAAGAAGGTTGACCAGCCTTCACAGTCAGAAATATCAGACCAGGGAAGGAGAAACTTCATAAAGCTGATGGGGGTCGTCGCAGTCGGTGCGGGCGTTGCCTTGACGTTAAGGGGAGTAGTTCAGGGGATCATTCCTGCGAGTGTGGGAGTCTCTAACTACCCAGTTCTTACCCTTGTTGATCAGTCCGGGAACCCAATTCATACCGATTCATTGAACGTGAATGATTATACAATTGTTCTGTTCAACTATCCGCTTCAAGATGAACCGAACTTTCTTCTCCGCCTTGGCGACAGTTCAAACAAAGATAAGGCAATCCCTTCTATCAGCGTCACTAACCCTGGAGGAGGGACGTTCAAATCGCAGCCAGGCCAGGGCCCATATAAATCAGTAGTTGCATCCAGTGCAATCTGTCAGCACTTAGGCTGTGAACCGCCTAACCTAAGGTTTTACCCGCCCTCTTCTACGAATTTTCCCGGGCTAGTTCACTGCGATTGCCATGGAAGCGATTATGATCCATTCCAGGGTTTTGGCGTTATCACAGGTCCAACAAAGTTCGCATTACCAAATGTTGTGGTGGCCTGGGACTCTACCAATGACACTTACTCAGTTTCTAACCTTGTTGGTCCCACAATAGAGGGGCACACTGACAACCTGACGGGTGGAACACCGCTATCATCGACTAGCAGCACGGGTGTTTACACCAAGAAATAATCTGGTGCGTAAGAAATGCCTAATAAAAATGAAAAACAGGAAAATCTGGTAACCAGGATATTAAACGAGCCACAGGCACTGCCAAGAAGAGTGCCTGATTACATGAGGAAGAATGGAGGAATCTGGTACTGGACCGGTTCGCTAATAATGATAGCGTTTATCTACGAAGTGCTCACGGGCCTGCTTCTCCTCTTCCTGTACCAGCCTTCAAATGCATTCGGCAGCAGCGAGAACATCGTGAACACGATTCCCTTCGGTTCGATTCTGCTTTCCACACACCTGTACGGGGCCTATGTTATGATTGCACTTGTATACCTGCATCTACTGAGGAATTACTTCATCGGCGCATACAAGAAGCCTAGGCAGTCACAGTGGATCACGGGTATACTGCTCCTGGTCCTCACCCTTGGAGCATCATTCTTCGGATACACAATGGATGGTGATGTTTTAGCAAACTCCGCGGTATCAATAGGAAAAGCCATCTCTTCCGGAACACCGGTAATAGGAAACGTGCTGACCAGCATTTTCTTTGGGAACAATACCAATCTCTCTCTCTATTCGAGGCTCCTAGGATGGCATATAATAATGGTGCTGTTAATCGGAATTCTATTTGCCGTCCATTTCTTCCTGGCTGAATACAACACCATCATGCCATCAAGAAAGGAATCTAAATATCATGCTCCAGCGATTGATAGGGAGAAACCCGGTTACAAGCCATGGTATCCCCACAACCTCCTATACATGACTGAGCAGTTCTTTCTCATCATTGCGGTGATTGTTCTGATACCCTCTGTCTTGGGCCTTATAAGCGGAGTCCCAGTCATCTTCTCCCCCTTCCCTGCTCCGGCAAACATATTAGCGACCACGCCTCCGTGGTTCCTGCTCTTCGTATACAAGGAACTGGATTTCCACTTCGCTTCGGCGTATCTGAATCCTTTCTGGGCCACCATCATTTTCACCGGGATGCCTCTGGCATATCTGCTCGCAGTTCCATTTATTGATAAGAGCCCTACCCTTAAGATACCAAACAGATGGTTCACGGTTTCACTTGGTTTCCTCGGTGTAGTATATCTGATGGGACTGTCTGTTTGGGCGTATGTTTATGGTGTCCTGAATCCAACTGTTGTAGTGCCAGATTATCAGGTTGCGATTTTCTTTTTTGTGCCAGGAGCAGTGACTATACTTTTGACCTATCTTGTCAAGAAGAGCGATACAGCTAACAAGCTTCAACTCGCCAGGCCGGAGATATTCTACCTGTTACTCATGTTCCTGGGGCTATTCTCCATAATCTCAGGAATCATCGCCTATGAGACGATTATTTCATATACCAGCAATTCGGCCGCTTTTCTTGCAGGAACCCTGACAGTCACCGCGCTTCTGGCAGTGATTTCAGCAGCGATAATACTCGGTATTTTCAACCCGGGCGATCCGGCAAAAAAGAAACCTCAGAAGCCAACAGGCCACCGCGCCAGGATATATTACTCATCGCTCTTTGGATTCTCGGCCATATTCATTGCAGTTGAAGTCTCATTCATCAATCCTGTGGGTACTGTCAACGGTTCTTATTACGGGATAGGGCTTGCAATGGTCTTGCTTGCGATCGCAGGAATCACGAAATTGTACAGGGCAGAGGCGTTGGGAGAATAAGCTTAGGCGGAGCCTGTCACTTAATGTAAGGTGTCCTGAATCTCACGCCTTTCCTGATTAGGTCTATAGATGAATCATAGCCAGCATCGGCATGCCTGATAACCCCGATACCGGGATCCGCGTTCATCACACGCTTTATTCTTTCGTCGGTTTCCAGAGTGCCGTCGGCTACCAGTACAAAGCCTGAGTGTATGGAATTTCCTATCCCCGTCCCTCCTCCATGATGAACTGAAACCCAGGAGGCTCCTGAAACCGCATTCAGCAGGGCGTTAAGAATAGGCCAATCGGCAATGGCATCGCTGCCATCCTTCATTTTTTCGGTTTCCCTGTATGGGGAAGCAACAGAGCCGGTATCATGGTGATCCCTTCCTATGGCTACAGGAGCGGAAACTTTTCCCTGCCTGACCAGTTGATTGATCATCAATCCAATCCTTTCCCTTTCGCCATATGATGCATAGCATATCCTGGCTGGCAGCCCCTGAAATTTGATCTCGCGCCTGGCCATGGCAATCCATTTCACAAGATGCTGGTTGCTTTCCATCTCCTTTATGAGGGCATCATCAATGGTGTAAATGTCCTCAGGATCGCCGGAAAGCGCGACCCACCTGAATGGTCCGGATCCCACAGCGAATAGATCCCTTATGTATTCCGGTACATAACCCGCAATATCGAATGCGTTCTGTAGACCTCCCTCTTTCGCTCTTGTCCTGAAGTTATTCCCATAGTCAAACACCACGCTGCCTTTCTTCTTGAATTCAAGGATGGCTTTTGCCTCCTTCACAATGGAAGCGTATACCGCGGTTCGGTACCCATCCAGATCACCCTGCCTGAATATTGCAGCATCTTCCACAGAATAACCTTCCGGGATGTACCCCAGATCCAGATCATGCGCTGCAGTCTGATCAGAAATTATGTCCGGCACAACACCAAGTTTTAGAATCTGGGGAAAAACTGTTGCTGCATTGCCCAGAAGACCCACCGAGATCGGCTTACCGGAACCTGCAGCCTTCCTGGCCAGTGATAGAGCCTCGTCAAGGCTTTCCGTCCAGGTATCGAGGTATTTGCCTTCTATCCGCCTCAATATCTTGCTCCTGTCAACCTCCACTATGATGCAGCTTGCTCCGTTCATCTTTGCGGCAAGAGGCTGCGCTCCACCCATTTCCCCCAAACCGGATGAAAGGAAAAGCTTTCCTTTGAGGGAATCAGCCTTGAATTCCTTTCTCGCTATCGCGCTAAGCGTTTCGAACGTTCCCTGTACTACTCCCTGTGTACCTATGTATATCCAGCTCCCAGCGGTCATCTGCCCATACATGGTCAGCCCTCTCCTTTCCAGATCCCAAAAATAGTCATCAGTTGCCCATCTGGGTACTATCTGTGCATTTGAGATCAAGACTCTCGGGCTTTCAATGGTAGTCCTGAATATTCCAACAGGCTTACCTGACTGGATAAGCAGCGTTTCGTCATTTTCCAGGCTTTTTAATGACTCTATGATCTTGAAAAGCGCTTCCGGATTTCTCGCGGCTTTGCCTTTTCCTCCATAGACTATGAGATTCTGGGGATCCTTTGCAACTTCCGGGTCAAGATTGTTTAAAAGAAGTCTTAGAGCGGCTTCCTGCCTCCACCCTTTCGTGTTTAGAGAATTGCCAGTAGGTGCCTTGGGAATATCTATCATGATCAGGCATCACTGAACCGTAAATATTAGTTTAGGATCAAAAAACTGAGTGTAACCAAATGAAGGTTTCAGTTGCTCATTATGGGGGAACGGTTTATTGTGAGATTTCTCTTATTGCCCACTGAAACAATGTTGATCTTTCTCCTTACGCTTTTCTCGATGAACTCAATGTAGTTCACCAAATTCTCCGGCAGCGCATTGAATCCGTTTCTCGTAATTCCGGAAATCGCATCACTGTCTAGCCTTCCCCAGCCTTCAAACTCCTGGAAATCCAGATCCTTGGGGTCGGCGGGAGGATTGCATTCATTTTCGCAATCATAATTTACCACAACGCGGATTGAATCAAATACGCCAAGAGTGTCCACACGGGTAAGCGCCAGGTAGTCCACGTCATTCAGCCTGATTGAATAGTTGAGGAGTTTCAGGTCCAACCAGCCAACCCTTCTCGGTCTTCCAGTGGTCGTGCCGAATTCATTCCCTTCCTTTCTCAACAGATCAGCCTTGTCCCCAATTATTTCTGTTGGGAAGGCACCTGATCCTACCTTGGAAGTGTAGGCTTTTACTACCCCGATTACGTTCTTTATTCTCCTGAAAGAGAAGCCCGCACCTTGCGAAATAGCCCCGGCAATCGTGTTGGAAGAGGTAACATAGGGATACATTCCGTGATCAATGTCCAGCAAAGTTCCATGAGACCCTTCAAACAGAATTTCCAACCCTTCCCTGTCAAATTCGTAAAGCTTGCTGGAAGTATTGCATATGTAGGGTTTTAGCTCATTGCCTTCAGAATACAGTTCATCAATCATCGAATTGATCTCCTTCTGGCTTGAGTATTTCGTTCCCGAGAGCAATTCCCGTTTCATCGCAGTAATTACGTCGAGTTTTTGCTTCATTTTTTCTTTCGACATGAGTTCTTCAATCCTTATCCCGGTCCTGGCGTATTTGTCCTCGTACGCGGGGCCTATTCCCTGCGCAGTTGTGCCTATTTTCAGTGATCCGCGGATGTTTTCTTCAATAACGTCAAGTGCCTTGTGCATTGGCGTCACGACATGGGCCCCCTGGCTCACGTGAATTTTCAAATCCCTGTTATAATCCCTTATGGAGTTGATCTCATTAATCAGGATAGCAGGGTCAAGGGCCATGCCATTTCCCAGAACAATGTGCTTGGTGCTTAGACTGCCAGACGGCACAAGGTGGAACTTGAACGTTTTTTCCTCAGTTACTACTGTGTGCCCGGCGTTCGATCCGCCGTTAAACTTTGAAACAACGTCGAAGGAACTGCTTAGATAATCTACAATCTTCCCTTTCCCTTCGTCACCAAACTGCAATCCGACAACAACAGAATTGTTCCTACCCAACCATAGCACCCGGACAAATTTCTGTAACTCCGGAGAGCTAATTAATGTTCTCAGGACATTGAGTCCATCCGAAAAACAGTTGTTTATGCACCCTGCAGAGAAAGATAAATCAGAAAACAAAACCAGGGATGTCAAAGATTATGAATTCAGGCTCTGAATTAATATAACCTTTGGGCGATCTCCCCACGACACAGATGAGCTTCATAGAGATTGACTCAAATTCTAAGATCAAGGTTCCAGAGAATCCCACGATAGGCATGATAGAAGGAGATGGAATCGGGCCGGATATATCCAAAACTGCAGTAAGAGTCTTGAATTCGGCCATTGAACTTGCGTACGGTGGAAAGTCTTACATAGAATGGCAGAAAGTTGTAGCAGGCGACGAGGCGTTCGAAAAAACAGGCAAGCATCTTCCTCAGGAATCCCTTGACCTTCTGAAGAAGTGCGTTATATCGATCAAGGGGCCTCTTACGACCCCTATCGGCGAGGGGTTTCGAAGCCTGAACGTCACCATGAGGCAGTACTTCGACCTATATGCCAACGTGAGGCCGGTGAAATTTTTCCCAGGGGTTCCCTCCCCGGTCAAGAACCCTGAAAAAATGAACATGATAATTTTCAGGGAAAATACAGAAGATCTCTATTCGGGAATAGAGTGGCGTTACAACTCCGACGAGGCAAAGCGTTTAAGATGGTATCTCAGCGAAAATCTGGGAGTCAAGATACCCGAAGATGCGGGGATAGGAATAAAACCCATCAGCAAATTCAAATCCAAGAGACTTGTGAGAAAAGCAATAGAATACGCGATTCAGGAACACAGAAAGAGCGTGACGCTTGTCCATAAGGGCAATATCATGAAATATACAGAAGGTGCATTCAAGGAGTGGGGATACGAAGTTGCACGAGAGGAATTCAAGGATTACACGGTAACAGAAGAAGAATTCAACTCCTCTCCAGGAACCTCCTCATGGAAAGTCGTAATAAAGGACAGGATTACTGATAACATGTTCCAGCAGGTTCTTACCAGGACTCAGGATTATGACGTAATCGCCACGACTAACCTGAATGGTGATTATCTTTCTGACGCGGTAGCGGCACAGGTTGGCGGACTGGGCATTGCACCCGGAGGAAATATTGGGGATGTTTATGCAATCTTTGAGGCGGTACACGGTACAGCTCCTAAATATGCAGGACTGGACTTGGCCAATCCTACTTCCCTGATCCTTTCGGGGTCAATGATGCTGAGGCACATTGGCTGGACTCTGGCATCGGAAGTCATTGAGAATGCGGTTGGTGATTGCTACAAGGAACAGAAAGTCACTCAGGACCTGGCGCGGGTATTGAACGTAAAGGCGCTCAAATGCTCAGAATTTGGAGAAGAGATCATCAAGAGGATGAAGAAGCCTTCAGAGTCCTGATGAGTCAGCTTTCATAGAATATCCTCCTGATCTTTCGGTCGCCGGAAGTGAGACTGGACACAATGTCTTTCGCCCTCTGCAGGTCGAACTTCCTGGCGTTCAGCGCCGATCGGGAGTAAGACGGAAAATCATTGTAGAACATGTAATCGCAATCCAGCTGCCTGGAGAATATTCCACCCAGGTGGACATCGGAAGTGAACACGACAGCAGAAGAGACTCCACCACTTCCATTCAATAACCGGATTGCATCGTCAACGGATGCGGACTCTGCAATTGCGAGGTACTTATATTCGTGGGCAGATGGAAATTTTCCATCATAAGACTTGATTAGCGAAGGGGCTACCAGGTTAGGAAGGATATTTGCACCTTTTACTATATATTCATTTCCTGCGGCGACAAATTCATCCAGAGATTTTACTGCAGCCTGAAGTTCTGTTGAATTTCCAGCCGGGCCTATGTCGGTCCCAGGCAGCAAAGGGTCCCCGTTAACTAGCCCGGTGAATCTCTCCACAAGCTGGTTTTGTACATATTTCGACTGTTCGGGATGTACAACAACGAACCTGATGTCATCATATCCTGAATCATTTTTGAGAGAACCGTTAAACACGGTTTCCACTGCCAGATCTGCATCGGAATCCTTCCAGATCACCGCGACAGACTTTTTCTTTTCGGAAAGTCGGTATTTTAGGGCAATATTATATTTCCTGAAATTCTCCTCGATCTCATGCTTCCTCCCGAACAGGTTTGTGGACCCGATTCTGGAATCATTTAAGGGGAAGGCCTTACCCGATGAAACCGAAGCTGAAGGCAAGAGCTTAACATGATGTCCCAGGTTTCCGACTTCTGAAACCGCTTCACCCACCTTAATAATCGTAAGCGGGTTGCAGAGTCCAGGCACTATCAGGGATTTGTTTCCGCCAATAATTGATGACGCTATGGAAATTGCTGTATCTTCAATGACTGACGAGCCAGATGGAATACTGAGCGTAGTTGATCTGAAAGGAGTTCCAACGACCGACTGCTGTATTTCCGGCAGGGAATCGTCACTATCATGAGCTTTTATGTTAATGCACAGATTATTTAGAATGTCAGCAGATCGTGAGATTTCAGAAAGTGCAAATTTCAGCGGTTTTCCAGACTCTGCAGAATATATAGCCGCAATTTCATCCCTCCTCCTCGAAATTATTTCTCCTAATTTGTGAAGTTCCAGAGCAATCCCGGATATTCCCGCCTCAGGCAGGGAATGTAACCAATCGAAAAGCTCATCTCTTTCCTGTTTCGTCATAGTGGAAGGTACATTACCAATGATCTCCCCCGAAAAGCAATTCCTGACAGCCGTCAGTTTCACCTACAGGATTACAGGAGTGAATTTAGAAATCAACCCTAATTCAAGTGCTCTTTTGTAATAAAGATCAAGTGCTTTCTTTCCAGTATCGCCAAAATCTTCTGTAAGTTCATTGACATACAGCTTGACAAATTTCCTTTCAAGCTCCATATTGTCATACCTTGCAAATTTCATTGAGTACTTCAGTGCATCGTCCTCATGCTCAAAGCCATACGCAATCGATCTCTTGAAATCGTCTATGAATCCGCTCAGCGCACTTTTGTCAAGGTTGACTTTAGCTGCATTGAATCCAAGCGGAACTGGTAGATTGCCGGAGAATTTTTTCCACTCATCTCCCAGATCCATAACCTTGGTCAATCCTTTTTCCTGGTAAGTCAGTTGCTCATCGTGGATCACTACACCAGCTCCAATCTCGCCGGATAAAACTTTTTCTGGAATTGTGTCAAACCTTAATTCGACGAATTTCTTTGGTTTTGGAGCAAAGAACCTATAGAGGAAATATGCTGAAGTGCCAAAACCAGGTATGCCTACTGTGGCTCTTCCCAGGTCGAGCTGCTCTTTTGCTACCACTATAGGGCCAGTCCTTACCCCAAAACTGGCCCCCGAAGAGAGCAAATTATAGAGGTTGTGTACCCCTGCATATGCGTTTCCTGAAATTGCAGTAATATCGTATAAGGCATTCCTGGATTTCTTATTCAGCGTTTCAATGTCCTCAACAACCTGTTCATATTCATTGTGGGTTTCTATGAGTCCCTGAAACATTCCATAGAACATGAAAGAGTCGTCAGGATCTGGGGTATGGGCTACTGTTAGCTTCATGGGGACTTTATTACAATCTTGTATAACATAATGTTCCTTTAATGACGGATAAAGTACGTCAAATCAATCTATTCTCAGGATGGATTTGGGGCGAATTTATTTACTTCTCCTCTGCCCTGATTTGCAGGGTTTTCGGTGGAATTAGCATAATTTATGCCCGACTCGAATGCCTTGAGATTGATTTCCAGTCCCCTGTCACCCAGAATGTTTTTCAGAGCAGTAATGAAGTTCGCTTTCTGTATGTTCAGAAGGCCGAGACCAAAAGCTGCACCCAGCAAAACGGAATTCACAGATTTGTAGTTTCCAGCTTTGTATGCCATTGCTACGGCATCTATCTCAATGACGTTCAGTCTTGACGAGGTGCTTTTAACCAGATCTGCAAGGTCAGGATACTCCTTGTTCCTTATGCCTAACCAGACTGGCGGCAGCTTCTCATTGCTCATTAAAACGGTAGCGCCATCATGCAATACTGGAAAATAACGTGCTGTCTCCAGCGGTTCGAATCCGATCAGGAGGTCAATGTCAGAGTATCTTGCCAATGGGGATTTTACATTGCCGGTTCTTATATCAACGGAAACTGAACCACCTCTCTGGGATAACCCATGAATTTCCGACATGACAACATTGGTCCCCTCAATCCTGTAGGCCTCGGATATCACTATTCCTGCAGTGACCACGCCCTGCCCTCCTACGCCAACAATCTTGATGTTGTGCTGCATCTCACTTCACCTCCTTTATGGCATTGAACGGGCACACGTACGACTCGGAGCAAACGCCGCAGCCATCACACAGGATGGGATTTATGCTGACTTTGCCATTGTCTATTGAAATTGCGGGGCATGCGAAATTTTCAACACAGTTGTAACAAAGGCCACACTTTTCCAAATCAACTTCATAAGTCTTTGCGACTCCGGATTTGCGCATTTCCCTGTCCCGTAGAATTGCACACTCCCTCCTGGCAATTATTACACTGATGCCCTCTTCCCGGAGGCTGCTGGAAATTTCGTGAATCATTGATTTAAGATCATATGGATCAACCACATTAACGCTGGAAATTCCAATGCTCCTGATTATAGCTTCAATGGAGATTTCCTTAGTGGGATTTCCCTGTGCATTAACCGGGACTCCAGGGTTTGGTTCCTGGCCAGTCATTGCAGTGGTCCTGTTGTCCAGTACCACCAATATCAGGCGAGAATTATTCCTGACTGCGTTAATTAGCGATGGAATTCCAGAATGGAAGAAAGTGGAATCGCCGATAAATGAAATAACGGTCTGTCCAGTTGCGAGAGAAACTCCCTGGCCTACCCCTATGGATGAACCCATTTCGAGCATGATATCAGCTTCTTCAAAAGGTTCGTAATAACCAAGTGAATAACATCCTATATCCGATGAGAAAACAACGTTCTTCTTTCCAGACATCTTGACTGCTCTTCGGACTGCATAGTATGTTGCCCTATGCGGGCAGCCAGGGCAAAGCACTGGAGGACGTGGAGGTAATTCAGAATCAATTTGTTCATGTGTCGTGGGGTCTTTAATATCGAATGCTTTCGCAAGTGAAGAAACAACTATATCCACAGAATATTCATGGGATTTAGGGAAGAAACCATCAAGTTTCCCGGCAATCCTTGAACCCAGTTTCTTTAACTGGGCAATTGCCCTTATTTTTGTTTCCAGATACGGATCCAGCTCTTCAGAGATTGCTACTTCTTTGTGAGAACTGATAAACTCCTCTATGATTTCCGTTGGCAGGGGATTAGTGAATCCGATTTTCAATATGTCTGCATCAACATCAAACTGGCTCACGGTATCTGCCGTAACGTTGTAAGCAGCCCCGGAAGTTATAATTCCAATCCTTCCTTTTCCGTTGCCTTCGACTCTGTTCAAAACGCTGGAATTGCTTTCTTTTTCCAGGGATAATTCCTTCAGTATCAGTTCATCTTTAAGCCGAAATGAATTGGATGGAAGTGCAATAAACCTTGAATGGTCGCTGACAAATTTCCCTTTTTCTTCGAGCCTCTTAATTGGGCCCAAATTTACGATTCCCCGGAGATGGCTCACACGGGTTGTCGTCCTGAAAAGTACAGGTACCTTATATCTTTCAGAAATCTCGAAAGCTTCAAGAAGAAAATCCTTAGCCTCCTGAGGGGAAGAAGGCTCGATCATAGGAACATGAGCAAGGTCCGAGTACCGCCTGTTGTCCTGCTCGTTCTGGGATGAGTACATTGATGGGTCATCTGCAGTCATTATGACGAGGCCTGCGTTGACTCCAGTGTGGCTGATGGAATTGAGGACATCGGAGGCTACGTTCAGCCCTACATGTTTCATGAACACAAGAGACCTCAAGCCAGAAATAGAGGCACCGTAAGCGATTTCCAGGGCAAGTTTTTCATTTATCGAATATTCGAAATACATTCCGGAATTCTGTGAAAATCGTGCAATCGTTTCTCCCACCTCACTGGAAGGAGTCCCTGGATAGGTAGAAGCAAACTTGACTCCTGCTTCGAGCGCTCCTCTTGCTACAGCTTCATTTCCCAGCAGAAGCAGGCTTCCCGGTGAATCACTGGTTAGGAGGTCTAATTTGGTCATACTGAACATTAACTCGGCAAACTATATGGTCAGTTATCCGAACATGTTAGGCAGGTATCCGTAATATTTTAGTATCATGCTTGACGAAGCTGTATATCTGCGTATCAACTTGCTTCCGCCCTATGCATGTGAATTAAACGCCTCAGTTCCTAAATTAAGTATAAGGTCCTCCAAAAACATTCACTTTAACCTGCCAGCTTTCAATATCCCATTAAATTAGCCATTTGATGCCCTGGATTTCTGTTAAATATTGTATATCTCACACCATCCAGTCAAGGAATCTAGCCCTCATGAGGTTGTAACGCGTTGCTGAGTATTTTGCCCCGGTCCTTACTTCAAAATAGCATACTTTCAAGATTAAAGGGATTAGATAGGCGATTTTAGGCACAGCCATTTCATTTTGTTGGAAGACGAGATTATTTTTAAGTTAAAAACTATCCAAACCTCACAACACATTTATAATACAAATTATCATACTTTGGCAGAAGTGTATCAGGAATAATTGGACTGGAATTTGAAGTCCAGCCTTTTTCCCGCGATCAATGGAGTTAGAACAGGATGAAAACAAGAGAAATAGTGCTTCCAGGTGATGAAGTCAAATTAGAAGGTGTGAAGCCAAGGAACGGTCTTCACCGATGTGGTGAATCGGCGTTCTGCTCGTCCTACTTTGGTACTGTACAGAGGTCTGAAGAATATGTTGATGTAGTGCCATTTTGCGGCCCGTATATGCCAAGAAGGGGGGACAAGGTAATTGGGAAAGTAATTGAAATAGGACCTTCAATGTGGATTGTCGATATCAATTCTCCCTATACGTCGCTATTGCACATGAATGATACTCCATGGAGAATCAATTCAGGGGAACTAAATCGATACATGAAGGTTGGAGAATACCTGATCGCAAAAGTGCTGTCTCTTAATGAGATAAAGGAAAGCTGGATCACACTGAAAGATGTCGGCTTGAGAAAACTTGAAGGCGGCGCAATAATATCCCTTGAGGCGCCAAAGGTTCCTAGAATTATTGGGAAAGGAGGAACCATGGTTAATATGATAAAGGATGCAACTTTGACAAGGATAGTCATAGGTCAGAACGGCCTCATCTGGATAGACGGAGTAAAGGAAAACCTGGCTATAGCGAAGGAAGCGATAGAACTGGTGAAGAACCAGGCACACACAGTGGGCCTCACTGACAGAGTGAGAGCTTTTCTGGATTCTAAAAAAGGTGAAATAATTGGGAACGCAGAGTGATATCAAACTCATAGAGGAGAATGGACTGAGACTGGATGGAAGAAACCCCGGCGATCTAAGACCAATAAAGATTGAAGCCGGTGTGCTAAATCGGGCAGATGGATCCGCACTTATAGAGTGGGGTGGCAACAAGGTTCTTGTTTCCGTTTACGGTCCGAGAGAAGCCTATCCGAAGCACAATCAGGACATAAATAAGGCTATTGTGAAGGCACGGTACAACATGGCCGCTTTTTCTGTCGATGAAAGGAAAAGGCCGGGCCCCGACAGGAGGTCAATAGAAATTTCTAAGGTGCTTTCTGAAGCTCTTGAATCAGCAATAATGGTCGAGCAATTTCCAAGAGCCCAGATTGATGTTTTCATTGAGGTACTTCAGGCAGATGCAGGGACCAGGATTGCAGGACTGACAGCGGCGGCTGTTGCGATAGCGGATGCCGGAATACCAATGAGGGATTTCGTGACAGGGTGCACTGCAGGAAAAGTTAACGACAAGGTCGTGCTTGATCTTTCGAAAGAGGAAGACAACTTTGGGCAGGCAGATCTGCCGATTGCGATACTCCCTAAGAGTAAGAAGATAGTATTATTACAGATGGACGGAGATCTTTCGCTTGAAGAATTTGATACTGCTACATCGATGATTATAAATGCAATTTCAAGAATAAACGAAATCCAGAGAAATGCACTGTCTGCCAAAGTAAAGGTAGACGATGCAGGAGGCGAGTGAAATGCCAAGAGACGAAAGCGGAATATTATCAGAAATAAAGAAAGGCTACATCATCAGGCAGCTCCAGGAAGGCAAAAGGGGGGACGGCAGAACCCTGGAACAATTCAGGGAAGCAACCATCAAGATCGATTACATTAAGAGGGCAGCAGGCTCAGCCTATGTTGAACTTGGCAAGACAAAGATAGTTGCAGGAATCAAGGTAGAAGCGGGTTCCCCATTTGCAGATACCCCTAACCAGGGGGTGCTCACTACAAATGTGGAGTTTCTCCCAATGGCATTTCCAACCTTCGAATCGGGACCACCCAACGAAGCCTCCATTGAAGTTGCCAGGGTCGTGGACAGGGGAATCAGAGAAAGCAAGATGATCGACATCCAGGCACTGGTCATAGAACCTGCCGTGAAAGTGTGGATCGTGTTTGTCGACATTGACGTGATTGATTATGATGGGAACCTCATAGATGCCTGTACGCTCGGTGCTGTAGCAGCTTTGCGCTCTGCAGTGGTTAGCGGGTCTGTAGTTGGGAAAGAGGACTTCAAGCTCCCGGTAAGAAACACGCCGGTTTCGGTAACAATGGTAAAGATTGGAGAGAACATTGTCGTCGATCCAGATCTGGAAGAAGAACAGATTTCAAGCGGGAGAATAACGGTAACAACATCAGAAGACGGCAGGCTCAAGGCTATGCAAAAAGGAACTACAGGATCTTTTACCCTCGATGAAATAAAAAAGGCTATATCCACATCTATTAATGTCGGTAAACATCTAAGAGAAAAGCATCTGAGTTGAGGTTATGGCAAGAAGAACTCTAAAAGTTGGAGCAAGCGGCAAATTTGGGCCACGCTACGGCGTTCCCTTAAAGAAGGCATGGAACGAGATCAACAAACAAAAGATTGCTTTTTACGACTGCCCATCCTGCGGAAAAAAGAAGGTTGCCCGCATAGCGAGTGGCATATGGCAGTGCAAGCATTGCGACTATAAGTTTGCAGGAGGTTCCTACAACCCGGCACAAACCGTTAAGGTGGAAGTCAAAGTAGAAGCCCCGGAGGTAGAGAAGAGTGTATAAATGCATCAGATGCGGTAGGGCCTTGGAGAAATCCTATGGAACTGCGGAAATCGAGTGTGAATGTGGTTCCCGGGTCTTCATCAAGGAAAGACCGAACACAGAGAAAACAATTATTGCCAGATAGTCTGGAAGTCGAAAAGCCCTTCCTGAATCTCAAGAATTATTGTACCAGATGCATAGGCAGGGCTTATTATGGTTCAGTGCCAATTTCTGGAAATTATAGCAGAGGAAATGCCATAAAATTTGTTCATTTCCTGCTCGGTGAAAGAAATTGGTTGATTGAAGAAACCCAATGTCCCGTCTGCCACGGGTTGACTTCAGATCTTGATAGATACGCCGAAAAGATATACGGTGACCTGAAGGATTATCAATTTAACTCATTCCTGGTGGGCTGCATTCTTCCTGAACAGATCGAGGATGCAGAATCTGCCATGTTTAAATCCCTTGGAATGCAGGGAGAGTCTATCAAAAAGGAGTTTAACAGGGAAACGGGAAAGATGCTATCAACCAGGTTCGGCAGGGAACCAATGTTCGACGATCCCGACATAATCATAACCGTGGATCTGAGGTATGACCAGTTCAGTTATTATATTCGTCCGGTGCTCATTTACGGGAAGTACAGGAAACTCCAGAGAGGTATTCCTCAAACAAGATGGATACATAAAGGGAGTGAAGAAAAATCCATAGAGGAACACATAGGGGAACCAGCCATGGAAATCTTTCAGGGGAAGAACTTCTACCTTCATGGTTCAGGGCGGGAAGATGTGGACGTGAGGATGCTTGGAAACGGACGGGAATTCGTTATCGAAGTTGAATCTCCCAAGATAAGGAACTCAACTCTCGAAGGCCTTGAATCACGGGTCAACTCGACTGGAAAAGTGGAAATTCTTGACCTGGAGTTTTGCGACCGGAAGAAAGTTGAAGAAATAAAGAGTTCCAAGCACATTAAAACATACAGGGCTACAGTAACATCAAAAACCGTGATTGACAGGACCAAGTTGGCTGAGTCAATCGCATTTCTATCTGGAAAAATTATATATCAAAGAACTCCATTGCGGGTAGCTAGTCGAAGATCCGATCTAATAAGGCAAAGAAAAGTAGTGGAAGCATCGCTGGTTTCAACCAGCGGCAGTGAAGCCATAATAGAGCTTACAGCGGAATCAGGCACATATGTCAAGGAGCTGGTTTCTGGGGATTCGGGAAGAACCGATCCTTCGCTGTCTACACTTTACGGATCGCCTTTGTCAATTTCGGAACTTGATGTGATTAGAATACAAAGAGGGGATGAATAGATGGCAAGAATGTCGCATGGGCCAAGATCAGGTTCACGGATGAAAATGAGCAAAGACCTGAAGGAAAAAGGCTTTCCAGCAATAAGCAGAATTCTGAAGAATTTTCAGATAGGAGACAAGGCCGCAGTTTTTATAAATCCCTCAATGCACTCTGGAATGCCGTTCCACAACTTCCAGGGGCACACTGGCATAATTGTAGGCAAACAGGGAAGATGCTACGTTCTGGAAATTAAAGTTGGCTCAGTAAGGAAGAAAATTGTAGCAGCTCCAGTTCACCTGAAAAGGATCGTTGCATAAGGTGATCCTGTGGAAAAGAAATACATTACTCAGGCAGAAGTACTCTCGATTCTTAAAGAAAAGAAAGAGACCACTGAACTAGAGAATTCAGCCATAGAATTCATAGAGAAATTTATCAAGATAAAGAAAACCAGGAAGTTTATCCAGAAGCTCGAGAAGGAATTTGAAGTCCCTGAAAACGCTGCAACCAAGATCGCAGACATCTCTCCGGAAACAAGGGAAGAACTCACTGCAATACTGTCTTCATATTCTGTGTTGCTTGACGAGAAGAAACTTGACGGAATTCTTGAAGGTATCAAGCAGGAGCTTTAGGAGGAGCCGATGGAAGAATATGCATACGTTATCGATTACTTACCTCAGGGAAGACCTGAGGAAAAGGGCTATCACCACACCCCAATTGTCGAAGCCATAGGAGAAGATGAGTTCAAGCTTCTTGAGTTGATTCCCAAGCCAAATGCGGTTTTCGCGGTTGGCGACAAGATATATATCGGCATGAATCTGGACATGCGGACCAAGATCATCAGCGTCAAGAGACGAATATCGTTTAATGAACTTTCAAGTGCTGCGGTGATCGAACTCCCATTTGTGCTTGAATCTGTTGTGAAGGAAAGGGAACGCTTCTTCGTGGACTTTTTCAACAAATCCCAGCCAATCAACACCAGGCTGCATTCACTTGAACTGCTCCCGGGATTGGGAAATAAGACTATGTGGAACATTCTCGATGAGAGGAAAAAGTCCCCTTTCGAGTCGTTCAAGGACCTAACTGACAGGGTTAAGACGGTTCATCATCCTGAAAAGATGATTGTTTCTAGGATAATCGAGGAACTTGGGGACAGATCGGAAAAGTACAAGATGTTTACTTCAAAGTAGATGCCTAAACTTTACAGGAAATATGGGCAGGTTCTTCTGAAGAATGCTTCCATTGCCAGATTTGAGGCAGAATCACTGAACCTTGCCGCAGGCTCTACAGTCCTCGAAATAGGTGCGGGAAAAGGGATTCTAACGTCCTCATTACTGGAGCACGGGTACAGGGTAATTGCAGTAGAAACCGATCACAGGTTTGTTGAATTCCTGGCTTCAGAATTCAGCGATAGAATTGAAGCCGATCAACTTAGCATAATTAATGGAGACATCCTGAAAATCCGGTTTCCGGAAAACATTGACGGGATTGCGGGAAACATTCCATACAACATTTCGTCCGCCCTGATAGAAAAACTGTGCAGTGAAAGATTTACCACCGCAGTTCTCATGTTTCAAAGGGAGTTTGGAGCGAGACTGATAAGCATACCAGGCACTGCATCATTTTCCCTCACATCGGCACTGGCATACCTGGCCTTTGAGACTTCCTTAATAAGAAAGGTTGGAAGGAGTAACTTTTCCCCAGTTCCGGAAGTGGATTCGGTAATAGTGAAATTGTTGAAAAGACAAAACCAATTATCGGTAGAGGGCCTGGAATTCCTTATATCAGCCTTCTCTAACAGGCGGAAGAAACTGAAAAATATCAGTGAATCAACTCCAGCTGGGTTTGGGGATCTGAGGATCGATGAGTTGGATCGGCTGCAGTTTGACTCGCTGATTAATTGGGTTGAAAAACATCACAACTGAATAAAACTTAATTCCAACTTACAGCTACCCGCTCATGGACATTCAGGGGCAGAAAGACGAGGTACTGAGATCTCTGGGTCTTGGCCAGCTTAACTCGGGAACATATTATGGAATGTGGGCAGAGACACACGGGAGGGAAAGTATCACTTCAAATTCCCCCATAGACGGACGGGAGACTGCTGAAATCACGCTTACCAGCGATGAGGACTATGAAAGAGTAATCGCTGCCGCTGAAGAATCATTCACAAAGTGGAAGAGTATTCCAGCTCCCAGGCGCGGTTCAATAGTAAGGGAGATAGGAGAAGAGCTCAGGAAGAACAAGGCTAACCTGGGAAGGCTATTGTCCATAGAGGCCGGAAAGACTATAACAGAAGGAGAAGGCGAAATCCAGGAGATGATTGATGTTGCAGATTTCGCAGTGGGCCTTTCCAGACAGCTTTACGGCCTGGACATTGCAAGCGAGAGGTTAAACCACAGGATGATGGAACAATACATGCCTCTAGGAACCGTTGCAGTGATTTCATCATTCAATTTCCCTGCATCTGTATGGTCCTGGAATGCATTTATAGCTGCAGTCTGCGGAGACGTAGTAATCTGGAAACCTTCCTCGAAGGCACCGCTCACAGCAGCGGCTATAATGCGGGTTGTCGAACGCATAAATAAGAGGCTCAAAGTACCCGAGGCTTTCTTCCTTATGGTGGGAGATGGAAAGAAAACAGGAAACAAAATATCCAATGACACAAGAATCCCCTTGGTATCTTTTACAGGTTCTGTTCCAATTGGAAAGAAGATTTCCGAGAACGTGGCAAAAAGGCTTGGGCGATCCATTCTTGAGCTCGGCGGAAACAATGCCGCGGTAGTTACAGAAAAGTCCGATCTTAAGCTCGCAGCAAAAGGAGTTTCGTTTGGAGCCCTGGCAACTGCCGGGCAGAGATGCACTTCAACAAGGCGGTTGATACTCCATGAAAAGGTATACGACCAGTTTATGGAAAAGCTCAAGGACATCTTCCAAAGGGCAAAAATTGGCAACCCCCTGGATTCATCCACAGTTGTTGGGCCGCTGATAGATCAGGAGGCAGTTGCCGAATTCAAGGCTGCAATAGCAGACGCGAGAAAGCACGGAGGAAAAGTGTTGTTCGGAGGTAAAGACGCAGAAATAAAGGACCTGCAGGGAGGACATTACGTTGTTCCTGCAATAGTGGAAGCCAACCCGGAAATGGAAATAGTCAAGAAAGAGACCTTTGCGCCGATTCTATACGTATTCAAATATAGGAACCTGGAGGACGCCATCAGGATACACAATTCAGTTCCACAGGGACTCTCTTCTGCAATATTCACGCAGGACCTCAGGGAAGTGGAAGAATTTATATCTGCGAGAGGCAGCGACTGTGGTATTGTAAACGTAAATACTGCAACAGCGGGCGCTGAAATAGGCGGTGCGTTTGGCGGAGAGAAGGAAACAGGCGGAGGCAGGGAAAGCGGGTCAGATTCATGGAAAGGATACATGAAGAGACAGACTATCACCATCAATTACGGCTCTGACATTCCGCTGTCGCAGGACGTCAGTTTTCCTGTTTAGGAACTAAGATTTTTTTCCGGAATCGTCCTTAAACTCTTTTTCCAAGTCCATTTCATTCTTCCTCTTTCCCTTTTTAAAGAATTTTACCATGAAGACCAGATAAACCGCAATGAGAAAGAATATAGATCCATTGACTAGAAGCGGGATAAGGGAAAGGTAAGTGCCGTGGATAAAGCCCGTAGAGCTGATGAAACTGCCGTCGGTTCCAAACACTAGAATCATGAAATATTCGTTCACCGATCCAAAGTTGACGGGAATCAACGCGGAATGGGCACTGGCTGGCTCGACAACGTAATTTGACGAACTGAAATTATTAGTCGGGGAATAGAGGATTCTGTAAAACGCAACATTGTTAAAATTAAGCGACCATGATACATAGTAATAGTAAAAAAAGAGCGGCAAAATTGAATCAATATGGATGAAATATGTGCTGAGTTTTAACAGGGACGTATAATTTCCCGAAGCGCTTAGATTGACAGTAATTGAGCTGGAACCGTTGGCATATGCTTCAACAGATTTATTCTGGTACAAAGCCCTTGACAGTTCAAGCGTTTGAGTGCCATTAGGCAGTACCATGTAAAACAATCCAGAACTGTTTGAATATGAAAGCAAGTTGCTGGAAACCACAGTTACATTACCAAGAGCAAAGCTGTAATAAGAATCGTAAACAAAACCGAAAAGTGGATGATAATTTCTGGACGGCAGGGGCAAAACAGAAATTGTGTAATTCCTCCCAGGCTCAAGATTCAGGGTAAGTGTCTGATTAAGTATGCCGGTTCCATTGATTTCTATGTTATACGTACCCGGTGTGAAGCTGCCATAATAATAGCCTGATTCGTACCTCAATTCGTTTCCCATAACCGTAGCGTTCAGCTTGGCAATAGACGCAAAAATGTTGAGGGAATCGGGATTCGCTTTTATTCCTAAGCTAAAATTGCTTGTTCCCGGAGCAAGCTCGAAAGACTGCGGTTGGTACCCATTTGCCGAAACAGAAAGGTAAATCTGGGCATCAGGCAACAGAAATGACAAGTTGGTGGTATTAACAAACTTCACATCTGTTTTGTAGAAGTAATCAAGCGTGACAACACCGGAAGAAGCGTAGTCCGTCCCATCTGTGAGGGTAACGTTAAGGTAATGCAGATTTGTGACGTCAATTAACCTTGTAATGTTCTCAGAACCAATGGTTGCAGTGATATTGTGCATTCCAGCTGACAGGGCAATATTGGAATTGATCGGGGTACCGTTATCCAGCCAGGCAGCTGAAGCGCTGCCATTTGAAAGATAGAAGTGAAACTCGTAAGGGTCCGATTGTGATACATTAAAGAGAATACCGGTTGTTTGATTTGACACGGGGGTTTTATAATGGCCCCCTGAAGTATGAAAGATTATAGTCGCATTACTGAAAACAGGGAAAATGCTGTCATAACTCTGGCCATAAGGGGACAAACGCTGGACTTCAATACCCTGAGTCCCATTATAAATTCCCAAATTGCCAAAAGAGATTCCCGAAAAGGATGAACCGGGAATACGGGTAAGATTGCCAGACGAATTTAGCTGCTCCACCCCAATCTCGGGAAACATAGAACCATAAGTACTGAACAACAAGGTATTTTGAATCAAATTCCCGCTTTGTCCGCCGGAGAAGCTATATCCTGAATAACCGGCCTGAATTGTAAAGTTCCCTGAACCAGGGCTGGAAATGCCCCCGTATTGCGAAAACTTGACGCCGTTCTCGCTTGAAGACACAAGAATATTCAGGCCAAGCTGGGATTCTTCTATGCCAGCTCTGTAATAATTTCCACTATAATCACCAAATCCAACGTAATAGAAAGTGCTCCCGTTTCCAGATTCATTTTCAGGAGATACGGATAATGTCAGGTTGGCAGATACTGCAGTGCCGTTATAATTCGTGCCGGAGAACATAACATTAGTTCCGTAAGCTTCTCTTAACTGTTTTGAGGTGTTCATTAGATTGGAGACACGGGGCGAACCAATTCCAGTTACCGGGTTCCAGCCACCGTAGGCGCTATAGTAACCATTATTTCCAGAAATTATCTGAGTAAACGAATAGTTATAAAGGGAGGTATTATCGTAAATGCTGTAAAGCATCGGATTAACGTTGCCCAGGGAGACATTATTGAACTGATCCATTAGCGATACAATGGCCGCAAATATTGGTGTGCCGAGGCTTGTACCACCAGCATTATAAGTTCCTCCACGGGCAACCACTTCTACGCCAGTACCGGGATTGCCGTCCAGGGCAATGTCCGGAACTCCCCGCCTTTGTGAATTAATTGCGCTGGCCTGCCAGTAAGGAACCGGGAAATAACTGCTGAAGCCCCCGCCGCTTCCGAAAGAAGAACCATCCAGGGTTCCGCCCCATGCCTGCTGCTGATATCCATTCTGACCATAGTAGAGGGACGTCCCCCCAACTGCGGTTACATATGGATCGCTTGCAGGATAGTTGACCTCCAGATGTGAAGTTCCGTCGTATGCTCCATAATCACCGCTGGCAGACACTATTGTAATGTTGTTTTTGGCAGCTTGAGCGTATATATCATGAAATATAGCCATTTCACCGCTATTCACCACCGAGTCCTCTGGAGTGCCCCAACTCAGGGAGATGACGTTTGCAAGCCTGTTTGAAACCATATTGCTGAGCGCAGCTTCTAATCCGGTCGAGGCATCTGGTGAAATTACCAGGCGAATTTTAGCCCCCGGGGCCATTGCATGGGCCCACTCAACATCCATTGCCGTCTCTACTGACCAATTCTTGATCGCCTGAGACGAATAATTAACGTTACCCGCCGATCCTGTTATACTGAGTTTGATAGGTGGTAGATGAGTTAGATTGTCGAATACACTAACATCATAAAGAAGTGATGGGTCACCATAAGCATCTATAATACCAATTGTCGTTCCATTGCCATAATATCCATGATAATATGCCCAGTTAAAGTCATAGGCATCCGCTATCTCACTGGGAACTAAGGGGAGGCCATTTATCATTGAATTCATGGAATGGTAAAGCAATAATGGGTCAAAGGAAAAACTGGAATTAATCCATTTGAATGAACTTGAAAAAGGGGATAATAATTCTTTAACGGCATTCACCTGAGGCACAGGATAATCCAGTACTGCAAAATCACCTTCAATATGTATTGATATGCCATTTTCCAAAAGAGTTTTTTCTGCTAATGAGAAAGAACTCATGTTCACAATATCCAGATATCCGGTGGCTGACTGAGTGGGCTGCGAAACTCCCGCAGATAGCGCGCTATTGTCAAGAATACCGGATGATCCCATCAAACCGTTTTGATTGAAATAGTTTCCAGTATACACTGTCAGCAGCAAGGATAAAGCGAGTAAAATGGATAAGGCTTTTTTCAACAGGGGTTGAATACAATTATAGTTTATGACATTATCTTGATTGGATGCCTGGACAGGTTGGAGATCAGGGACTTAAAACGCTATTCTCTAGATACTACAAGGATTTTAAGTCAGTAGAGCCCGATCAGATATCAAAGAGGGAGGTAGGATATATCCCGTTTAGCGGAACAATGACCCGTCACCTGGCATTCAAGACCCATAGAGATCTTGAAAATTTTGTCACCGGGATTGTTCCCAGGCACCTTTACTATTCCAGTACCTATTATCAGTGGCCCCTTGAGAAGAAGATGATCGAGAAAGGATGGATGGGTGCAGAATTGATTTTCGACCTGGATGCAGATCATCTCAAGGGAGCTTCAGAGATGACCTACGAGCAGATACTTCGTAATGTGAGGGATCACACTTTCAGGCTCGTAGATGAATTCCTGATAGGCCTTGCCGGGTTCAGGGAGGATGAACTTAGAATCTATTTTTCCGGAGGGAGAGGCTATCATGTCCATGTAGTCTCGGAAAAGGTCTATTCATTGAATTCTGATGCCAGGAGGGAGATATCAAACATGATCAGGGGCGAGGGGCTCAATGCCAAGGACTTGATTCTGAACATTAACAACTACGGGAAACTCTCCGGCTGGGCAGAATTGGTAGACAGGGAAGTTACTGATACCTATAAGGGAATTGCAAACGGCGAATATCCTAAATTCCTGGCTGAGAATGACAGGGCGGCTATCTCATCGTCCTTGGAGCAGGCAGTGAGTTTGAACGGGATCGTCAAAAAAAGGAAGGATATTTTAGCACAGCCCGGGAAAAATAAATACAGGCTCCTAAACCAGCTTGACCGTGAGGTCGTTTCCAGAATTACAGACGATGTAAGGGAAAAACATGCCTGTGAAATAGATGAGCCTGTTACAACCGATGTGCACAGGCTAATAAGATTCCCTTTCAGCCTTCATGGAAAAACAGGCTTGATGGTAAAACCGCTCACCTTCTCGGATCTTGCAGATTATGATCCTTTAACAGAGGCCATTCCCGAATCATCGGATGTAAAGGCAAGAATCGAAGTCAAAAGAAAATTGAAGATAAGGATGAGGGGAGAGAACTTTGAAATCAACGAAGGAGAAATGGAACTTCCCGGATACGTGGCGGGCTTCTGCGCTGGAATGGGTGCTGCACAGATTTTAAGCATTATTAATTGAGACTGACTAAATATTATATATGAAATGGTTATTCCCATATATGGCACCAAATGAGAAATTAAAAAACAGCAAGACTCTGGAAAACCTAAAGGCAGGATTTGCTGGAGAGAGCCAGGCCAACAGGAGATACCTTTATTTCGCGCTCGGAGCAGACGAGGAAGGATACCAGGAAATCTCTGCAATATTCAGGTCGACCGCGGATGGTGAAACCGCCCATGCATTCGGGCATATGAACTACTTAAAACAGGTTGGAGACCCGGTGACAGGGGAGCCTATTGGAACTACAGAACAGAACCTGAAATCCGCCATTGCCGGGGAAACCTACGAATACACCCAGATGTACCCTGGATTCGCCAAGGTAGCAAGGGAAGAAGGTTTCGATGACATAGCACACTGGTTTGAAATTCTATCAAAAGCGGAAAAGTCCCACGCAAAGAAATATGAAGATACACTCAATAAGCTGAAAGCGTGAATTCAAGCGGAAAGATAACCGTTGAGGATATCCTTTCTCCCGAAAGTTACGGCAGGAAGAGGGACGAGGAAAATCACAGGCTGGCTGTATTTGAAAAAAAACGGAGGCTTGTTACAAAGACATTCAGTTTTCTCTTCGAACACCGGGAGATAGTGGTAAACCAGATCAACGAAATGGTCTATCTGGAAAAGATAAAAGATTCGGAAGAGATCAAAGACCTCATCCAGATTTACAGCGAACAGCTTCCATCGAGAGGAACCCTGAGCGTCACAATGTTTATAGAATTCACGGATGAAAAGACTATGCTGAATTCAATGAGGAAGCTGTCGGGAGTGGAAAAGAAGGTCTTCCTCGTATTCCAGGATAATGACATTGATGCTGAGTTTGAAGAAGGTAGATCTACCGAGAACCTGGAATCTACATTACAATATCTCAAGTTTCATCTAAACGATAAACAGGTCAGGGACTTTTTGTCAACTGACGCAGCTTATATTGAAGTCAGGCAGCCAGGTTACGAAGAAACTGCCAGGATTCCGGCTGATCTTCTTGCTACCTTAAAGGAAGAAATCAGATGACCTTTCCACCCATTTGCCTTCAAACTAAATTATTAAGGACAAACTCTGCATAAAGAATCATGGAGATACTTAGTGCACAGGAAGAGGATGTGCTGAAATATGTCAAGGAATTCGCTGAAAAAGAAGTCAAGCCGCTTGCCAAACAGATAGATCTTGATCAGAACGTCCCGGAATCGCTTATCAGGAGGATGAAAGAACTTGGCCTTTTTGGGTCATATATTCCTGAAAAATACGGTGGATCCGGGCTCAGCTTTTCATTTCTGGTAAGGGTCATAGAAGAATTATCGGCTGCATGTCCCAGCACTGCACTGGTGCTGGACGGAGCTCTTACGCTTTTCGCCGAACCGATCATGATGTTCGGCGGCGAACACCTGAAGCAAAAATATTTCCCTCAAATCGTGGAAGGCGCAGTAGGCGGACTTGCCATAACAGAACCCGGAGCAGGGAGTGATGCAGCCTCAATTAAAACGACCGCCAGGAAGGACGGGAAGAAATTCATCATAAATGGAACCAAGACCTTCATCTCCAACGGAAGGATTGCAAAATTCTTCATTTTCGACGCGATAACTGACCCTGGAAAGGGAAGCAAGGGCATTACCACTTTTGTTATCGACTCAGGCACCCCGGGCTTCGAGATAAGCAGGGATATTCACAAGATGGGAATTAGGGGGTCAAGCACAGTTGAACTTGTTTTCAAGGATGCAGTTATTCCTGAGGAATACATCGTAGGAGAACTCAATAAGGGTTTCAAGGTCATAATGGAAACACTGGATGCCGGTCGTGTTGGTATAGCCGCCCAGGCCATAGGCATTGCCAGAAATGCACTGGAAGAAGCGACTGAGTATATCAAGAGCAGGAAGCAGTTTGGAACACCAATTTCTGATTTTCAGGGAATACAGTTCCTCCTCTCCGATCTCTATACAGAACTCACAGCAGCCAGGCTGCTCACATACGAGGCATGCAAGGCATGGGAGAAACACGAGGATTCGGTACTTCTTTCATCCATGGCAAAACTGTATGCTTCTGATGCTGCGATGAGAATAACCACGGACGCACTTCAGCTCTTTGGAGGCTACGGATACACAACTGACTTTGACGCAGAACGGCATATGAGAGACGCAAAGATCACACAGATTTACGAAGGCACCAACCAGATCCAGAGGGTCATCATTGCACGTGAAATCCTAAAAGGAAAATGATCAGGATTGGCTGTTCAGGATACTATTACGACGACTGGACCTCATTTTATGGCAGGGAGAAGAGGGACAGGCTCAATTACTATGCCTCTGTATTCAGCACTTTAGAGATAAATTCCACGTTCTACGCCGTTCCGCCCAGAAAGAATGTAACGGGCTGGACTAAGAAAACGGCGGCAGTTGAGGATTTCAGATACACCCTGAAACTGCCAAAGGACATTTCTCACAGGTTGGTCCAGCTTACAGAAGATGAAATTTCGCTTAAAGTCAAAGAATTCACTTCGAAATGTATGGAACCAATAAGAGAAGCCGGCCAGTTAGGGGGCGTCCTTGTTCAACTTCCTCCATGGGCAGATTCTGGATGGATCAAGAAAGCTGGATATCTACTGCAGGAAATTTCAGCTAACGGATCAACGTCATTTCTGGAAGCAAGGTCTTCCAGCTTGGATAACAGCGATGAACTCAGGAGGATGGTTCAGGATGCAGGAAGCAACATGGTGAGTGTAGACAGCCCTGTTTCAGAGTTTAAGAGACCAGACAATCCGGGAAGAATTGCATACGTCAGGTTACACGGCAGAAACTATAGCCTGTGGGACCAAAAAAATGTAGGTTTGTCCAGGTATTCCTATGATTACAGTGAAAAAGAACTGATCACAATTTCCCAAAATATAATGAGGGAAAAGGACAGTTTTGGCGATATTTACATATTTTTCAATAACCATCCTGGAGGTGGTGCCCCAAAGAATGCAATCAGCATGATGGAATTAATGCATGCAAGCAGGCCTAAGAGCAGCCAGTCACAACTGTTCTGAAAAATTCTGATCGTGGATCATAAGTCTTTTATGGGTAAACAGGGCCGTCCAAATCTCAAGTAACCGGTCAAGGTCGACCGCTCGGCTAACGTATTATATACATTACAAATCACAGTCTGCTTGAAAGGTAATATCAATTTTGGTGATAAAATAAAGCTCTTGCACAAGGGCAATGAAATAGAAGGCACTTTCATAAGCTTCGAAAATGGGATTATTACAGTCAAGCTGAATAACGGCTACAATGTTGCGCTGTCAGATGAAAACACTGAAGTCATATCATCCCAGGCTGCAAAGAAGAATAAGGAGATCAGAAACGAGGAGCACGAAGTTACCGATGGAGTAATGATCCTTGCTACCGGGGGAACCATTGCAAGCAGGGTTGATTACACAACTGGTGCTGTGAAACCCCATCTGGACATTTCATCGCTTATAGGAGATTCCGGAACAGGCGTAAACCTCGGCACAAAGGTAATCGACAACATCCTGAGTGAAAACGTCACGCCGGATAAGTGGATATCTATGGCCACTCACGCAAAGCGAGAGATGGACAGAGGTAACCATGTTGTAATCCTCCACGGTACGGATACAATGACGTATAGTGCTTCCGCCCTCGCTTTCATGTTTGAGAAGCAATCCCGTTCCCTGACATTTACGGGTTCCCAAAGATCTCCGGACAGGCCAAGCAGCGATGCATTTGAGAATATTGCTTCCTCCATCGCGTTTTCAGCACTCAATGTCGGGGAAGTTACAATAAGCATGCACAATTCCACCTCGGATTTTTCGGAAAGGCTTTTGAGGGCAACCCGGAGCAGGAAAATGCATACCACAAGGAGGGATGCAATCAGGGACATCTACGGAAAGGACCTGGCAAGAATTAAGGACGGCAAAATAACTGCAATAGAAGAATTCAGGAATACGGACGAAGTTTCCATCATCAGCACTAAACTTGATGAAAGGGTCGCGCTGGTCTATTTCTATCCTTCTTTTGAACCATCAACACTGAGCGCCATTGCAGAATCAAAAAGGGCACTGGTAATTATGGGTACAGGTCTGGGCCATGTTTCTGAAGGAATAACGAAAGAAATCAAGCGCCTGACTAAAGACGGTATCAAGGTGGTGATGACCTCACAGTGCCTGGCCGGCAACGTAAACCTCAACGTCTATTCAACCGGGAGAGAACTCAAGAATGCCGGAGTAATTTCTGCCGGGGATATTCTCCCGGAAGTGGCGCTCACCAAAACCATGTATCTCATGGGCAATTATGAGGACCAATTCGATGAACTGATGCAGATTCCCATCAGAAGGGAAATAAACAGGAGGCTCCAAAATTGAGCCACGCACAAATCAAGCTTGGTCTGGAAATTCACGTACAGCTTAACACAGGAAAGTTGTTCTGCCAGTGCGACAGCGTTCGTGGTGGAGATAAATCATCATCATTCAGCAGAAGGCTGTGGGCAGTTTCCGGGGAAATGGGACTTACTGACAGAGCTGTATCTTACGAGAAGGACAGGGCAAGGGTGTTTCAGTACGAAATCACGGACAACTCATGTCTAGTGGAAATGGATGAAGATCCTCCGCATCCAATCAACAAGGATGCGCTGCTGGTAGCTCTAAGGGTCGCACTGGCACTAAAGTCTGACATTTTGGATCATCTCACCGTAATGAGGAAAATTGTGGTAGACGGATCTAATACCGCAGGTTTCCAAAGGACCTCACTGGTAGCATTAGGTGGGCATGTTGAAACATCAAGAGGGCCGGTGAAAATACTGACAATCTGTATAGAAGAGGATTCCGCGCGGAGGGTCTCGGAAGATGGTAAAAAGGTATTATACAGCCTGGACAGGCTTGGGATCCCACTCCTTGAGATAGCCACAGGCCCGGATATCAAGGACGAGGCACACGCCGTTGAGGTGGCAAGGGAAATAAGCTTCCTCGTGGCTAGCTCGGGGCATTTCAGGAGTTCTGCTGAAGCAATCAGGCAGGACGTAAATTTGTCACTGGGTTATGGCAGGGTAGAAATTAAAGGGGTTTCCAAGCTCTCCCTTATTTCGGACGGCGCAAGAAACGAGATAAACAGGCAATTGTCCCTTGCAAAGGCGATGGAAGCGCTGAAAAACAATATTGGAACCGAAAGCATCGAAATTAAATTCGTGGATTGCTCCGCTACCTTTGTTGGCACTGAGTCCAAGCTCGTCAGCAAGGAGCTAGAGAATGGCAGGAAGGCTTTTTGTTCTCTGTTAAAGGGTATGAATGGGCTTCTCAGGAAAGGAGACCTGCGAATAGGAAAAGAGATTGCCGATCTTGTCAAACTGTTCGGGATTCGCGGGCTATTGCATTCTGACGAACTTCCCGGTTATGGAATCGGGTCCAGGGAGACGGACAGCATAAAGAAGATACTCGCTCCCGCTGCAAATGACGCTTTCATGATCGTTCTGTGCAACGACGCTCAAGTAAAAACGCTGGAGAAAGAAATTAAGGAGAGGCTTACAAAATTATTATCACTGGATTTTTCCGAAACTCGTTCAGTATCTGAAGATGGAACCACTTACTTTCTGAGGCCGCTGCCAGGGGGAGAAAGAATGTATCCAGAAACCGACATTCCCAACGTCGATCTGGTTAATATGATCGCGGAGGCCATGGATCTTGGTCCCATCGACAGCTTGTCAACTGCTGCAGAAAAACTCCAGAAGGAGTACGATATTTCTGCGCAGGATTCATCGGTTCTTGTCAGGGAGTTTAAAGTGAATGAGTTCAGGGAACTGACTGCCATAGGTCAGGATGCCAGGCTTTCTGCCAGGATGCTACTTCAAACTATACCTGAACTGGAGAACCACAAAGGCAAGATAGAGTTTGAGAATATAGCCAATATATTCAGGTATGCCAGAGAGAACGGCCTCAAGCGCGAAAGCATTGAAGTCATGCTTGGTCTGATTGCAAGCGGTCAATCGATTGAACAGGTAATAAAAGATCCCGGGATTCTCCCGCTTTCTGAAGCCGAGTTGAAAAAAATACTATCAGAAATCGAAGATGGCCTTAAGCCTGGGCAAATAATAGCGAAAATCAGAAAACTCACGAAGAGACCGATAGATACCGAAGTGCTTCAGAGATTATTGAAATAAGTCGACAAAATATAAATCACCCCTTAGGGGTTCGGGTATCCGTTTTTAAAATTACCAATTTTTTGTGTTAAATAAACTTATCGCCTAATAGCCTAATTTAAGGCTCCGATAAACCATTAAATACGCTCTAGAAATTCAGAAGAATCATGCTATCTGATTACATCGCCGTGGGATTTGTTCTCATTCTCTTAATCGCGGCTATGGTAGCGCTCTTTTCAATATTGCCTTCTTTGGGACCGGTGAGATATGAAAAAAGAAAGCACATATCCTTCAAGTTCACGGACATAGTGAAAAGACTTGCTTATGAATCAGAACCACCGGTCAAGGACAGTTCCTATTTGGAACCATACGAATCCGGGGAGATAGCCAAGAAATACAAGGGCAATTTCATAAGCATACAATATTACGTTGTACTGCTGCTATTCCTTCTCTTCGACATAGACATGCTCCTTTTGTTCCCGTGGGCATTCAACTTCAAGACACTGGGGTTTTACCCGTTTATTGAAACCTTGATTTTTCTTGCAATGCCGGTATTCGTGGTTTACTACGCATTCAAGGAAAAATACATGGAGTGGTTGAAATGAAGACAGGTGAACCAGGCATAGTGACTACTACCCTGGAAAAAGCCCTGGAATGGGGGAGAAGCAACTCGCTCTGGCCGCTCACATTTGGACTCGCGTGCTGTGCAATTGAAATGATGGCAATACAGGCGTCCAAGGTGGATATTTCTAGATTTGGAAGCGAGATATTCCGAAATTCACCCAGGCAGAGTGATCTGATGATAGTTTCCGGAACTGTAACCAAGAAGATGGCTCCAAGAGTCAAGAGGCTCTACGATGAGATGCCGTATCCGAAATATGTAATTGCGATGGGGGTCTGCGTTATACAGGGAGGACCATACGTTCAAGGATATTCCGTTGTATTGGGAGTAGACAGGGTCGTCCCTGTTGACGTATACGTTCCAGGTTGCCCTCCAACGCCGGAAGCGCTTACTTATGGCATTATAACGTTGCAGAAAAAGATCAGGGGAGAAGCGGTGAGGTGAACATGGTGGAATTTCAGCCAGGTGAAGAGAGAGGTAAAGACGGCAGGAGGATCATCAAAGTCAGGAAAGAAAACCTCTTCGAAACGCTAAAGCGTCTTAAATCAGAAGGGTACATACATCTCTCCCTGATAACAGGAGTAGACAGGAAGGACTACCTTGAAGTAGTATACCACCTGCATTCCCTGGAAAAGAATGAATACATTTCAGTTAAGACTGTAACTTATAACGGGGTAGTTCCGAGCGTGACCCCCCTCTGGAAGAGCGCAGACTGGGAAGAAAGGGAAGAGTATGATCTCATGGGGATCAAATTCGAGGGTCATCCCAACCTCAAGAGACTTTTCCTGCCAGAAAACTGGGTCGGCCACCCGCTGAGGAAGGATTACGATTTGAAGAATGTTCAATACATAAACGTCGACGAAGATGGTGAAGATTACGCCACCTTCGATCAGGGAGACGGCTGGTAATCATGTCTGAATGGGTAGATCTGAATGTCGGCCCCCATCACCCATCGACGCACGGAGTGCTAAGGTTGAAGGTAAAACTTGACGGGGAGATAGTCAGGGAGGTAGAACCCGTAATTGGATACCTTCATAGAAATGCCGAGAAACTGTGTGAAAACACGTTCTTCTGTGATAACCTTATTTATTTTGACAGAATGGATTATGTAGGTGCCCCAGGAATGGAAGTGGGCTACCTGGAAGCTGCTGAAAAGCTGCTTGGGATCTTTCCACCGGAAAGGGCAGTATGGATACGCACCATTATGGCTGAGTTGAGCAGGATTGCCTCCCACCTGATATGGCTTGCAGCTTTTGGGCTCGAACTTGGAATGCTTACACCGTTCTTCTATTGTTTTGATCTGAGGGAAAAGATCATGACTATGTTTGTCGAAGCGAGCGGCAGCCGCCTGTTGACAAACTATTGCAGCATTGGGGGAGTGTACCAGGACTTCAACGAAAAGGTCATAGCTGAGATTGAGGAGTTCCTCAGGGTTTCTCCAAAGAAGATCGAGGAGATAAACAGCCTGTTCATCAAGAATGACATCTTTATTTCAAGAAACAAGGGGATCGGGGTTCTGGACAAGGAAACTGCCATAGAATATGGCGTGACTGGCCATATGCTCAGGGCGAGCGGGGTCGAATACGATGTCAGGAAAGCCGAACCTTATCTGGCTTATTCGCAACTGAACTTTGAGATTCCAACATCAACAAAAGGGGACAACCTGGCGAGATACATTGTTCGGGTGGAAGAAATAAGGCAGTCTGTGAAAATAATTTCACAGGCAGTCAAGAAATTGCCAGAAGGACCTTTCTTCAACCCCAAGGCAAAGAAATCAATGATGATCCGGCTGAGAGGCGATGGGGAAGTATATGCCAGAACCGAATCTTCCAAGGGGGAATTCGGAGTTTACATAGTTGGGGATGGCGGGGTCAAACCATACAGAGTAAGAGTCAGGAGCCCGAGTCTCAGAAATCTCTCAGTAATGAGGGAACTGGGAAAGAATGTGATGATTGCCGACCTGGTATCTATACTGGGAACCACGGATCTTGTTTTTGGGGAGATTGACAGATGAGCCTTTTAGCGAGAACTTACAATATTTTTAGTTTCCTGGGCTACTATGCAGATACATTCCTGACTTACCTGATCGATAGCATCATTTTCCTGCTTGCCGCTGCGATCGCAATCATACTTACCATATACTTCTTCAGAAAATACATGGCTAGGGTGCAGTTGAGAATCGGGCCAAACAGGGTAGGTAAATTTGGAACGCTGCAGCTCATAGCAGATGCCCTTAAGCTTATGGGAAAAGAATCCATCCTCCCTAAGGAAAGAGATGACTTTCCTTACAAAGTAGCGCCAATCCTGGTATTTGCAGGGCTGATGGTCGCCTTTTCGCTCCTTCCTTTCGGCAGTTTCTTCTGGGTGGGAAATGTCGTTATTTCAAACTCTGAAGTTGGAATAATCCTGTTATTTGCGGTTCTTGCGATTATGCCTATTGGAGAAATGCTTGCAGGAATAAGCTCCCATAATAAGTATGCGCTTACTGGTGCCCTAAGATCCGTCGCAAAAGATATTTCTTTTGAAGTTCCAATGATGATTTCCGTCCTTGCAATTGTCGTAATGGCGTCTGCGAGAACGCCCTCCAGCCTTACTATAGGATCCGTGGTCAGCACTGAGATTCTTCCCTATGGCATACTGCAGCCGCTGGGACTGTTTGTTTTCTATATTGCGATGATTGCCAGGGCCTCATACACACCGTTCGACATGGGAGAAAGTGAAAGTGAGCTAGTTTCCGGCTATTCCACAGAATATTCCGGGATGAGGTTCGGCCTTTTCTACGTGGGTATGTTCGGTTCAATTTTGCTTGGATCTTTCATTATTTCTCTATTCTATCTCGGCGGATACAATGGACCATATGAATGGAATCTTGGATTGATATACTTGCTTATCAAGACAGTCATTGTTGTTGTGATTTCGTTCACCGTGTGGCTTTCAATGCCAAGGATCAGGATAGATAAATTCGTGAATTTAGGTTGGAAATATCTCTTTCCAATATCTGTATTCAACCTAGTGTTAGCAGGGTTCCTTACCCTGTATTTGGGGTGGTAAAATGGATGTAAAAGAACCAGGAAGAAGAATACCTCTCGTAGGATCGCTGGAAGGCGTATTGACTGTCCTGAAGCATGCAGTGATGAAACCTGTTACGGTTCAGTATCCAGAAGAACAGGCGTACACGCCAGAAAGATTCCGGTTCAGGATATTCCTCAACCTGGATGACTGTGTTGGATGCACGCTCTGCGAACAGGTCTGCCCCAATAAATCAATAGTGATGGAAAAGGTCAACAGAGAAAACCCCAGAAACAAGAGGATGATCTACCCTGACGTGAACTTCGGGACATGTACGGTATGCAGGAACTGTGAAGAGATCTGCCCTACAGATGCTATATACCTGACTCATGTTTTTGAAACATCCAGAACCAAGAACAGTTTCCTCTATTCGCCCGAAGAGCTGGCCAAACAGGAGGGCGAAGTTATCAAATGATTTACACAATATTCTTTCTGATCTTTGGGGCGATAATCGTTATTTCTGCCCTCAAAGCGGTAACGGACAAGAATATTGTCCACAGTGCAGTATGGCTCATGTTTTTTATGGTTTCAGCAGCATCCCTCTTCTTTTTCCTCGGTGCTTCTTTCATCGGAGCTGTTGAACTCCTGGTGTATGTCGGCGCAATCGTTTCTCTGATGGTATTCAGCTTGATGCTCACAAGCGGTGAGGACGCATGAACCGGATTATACCCGCAATTGCCAGCGCGCTATTCTTCATAGCCCTGGGAATAGAAGTATTTTCCATTCCAGGTACTTTCTCTTACTACAACGAGAATCTTGGGGAAATCAGCTCTGAACTTTTCTCTGCATACCTTGTGCCATTCGAGCTTATTTCGCTGATGCTGGTTGGCGGAATTATAGGGATGCTTTACATAACCGGGAGGGAGGATTAATGGAACTTTATCTTATACAGGGGCTGTCCCTTCTAACTTTCACGATTGGTCTTTATGGAATAATGACTTCTAAGGGCGGAATCAAGACCCTGATATCCATCGAGATACTCCTGAATTCGTCACTCATCAATCTTGTGGCGATGGGCCAGTATTCATCCGCGCCACTTGTACTCGCCATATTTGTGATCGCAGTCAGCGTAATTGAGTCCGCAGTTGGACTGAGCCTTATGCTTGCCGTATACAGGAAATTCGGCAAGATCAGCATCCAGTCGCTGAGGGAGATGAGGAATTAGTATGGATCTTTCCCTGGTAGCATGGTTTGTCTTTCTTTCACCATTAATAGGGTTTCCGCTAAGTTACTTTGCGGGCCTTTATAGAAAGAATCTCTCCGGACTGATTGCATCCGGATCAATCGCAATATCCCTTTTATTGTCATTAATTCTTTATCTCGGCTATACTGCGCCTGTACATTCCTCGATTAACTGGTTCTATTCATTCAACTATGGAGTTTTCATCGATCCTCTTTCAATAGCCATGGTTCTTATGGTTTCCTTCGTCTCACTGATGATACATCTCTTCGCAATGTATTACATGGGAAAGGACCCTAACAGGCACGTTTACTTTGCGGAAACTTCCCTCTTTACGGCAGGGATGCTTGGCCTTGTTCTTTCGTCAAATCTCCTGGAATTCTTCCTTTTCTGGGAGATTGTCGGGCTTTGCTCATACCTTCTCATAGGCTTCTGGTTCTTCAAGCCTAATGCCGCTTCCGCAGCAAAGAAAGCCTTCATAGTCACTCGTATAGGTGATATGCTCTTTATCATAGGGCTGGCAATTCTCTATTCTTCTCTGGTAGCATTTTATCCTGATCCCCTCAACATTCAGTATCTAATCACCCATGCATCTCTGGTTCTTGCCGCGATCGGATCGGCTAAACTGACTCTGGTTGTGCTTCTCTTCCTGGGGGGAGCTATTGGAAAATCCTCACAGTTTCCGCTTCACGTTTGGATTCCGGATGCAATGGAGGGACCCACCACGGTTTCTGCGCTGATCCATGCCGCCACAATGGTAACTGCAGGCATTTACCTCATTGCAAGGCTGTATCCTCTGTATTACATGTCTGGAACAGATACCCTGTACTTGCTGGCTATTCTCGGTTCCTTTACGGCGATATTCGCAGGAATGATTGGCCTTGTTGTAAACGACATAAAACGGATACTCGCCTATTCGACCATAAGCCAGCTTGGATACATGATGGCAGCCCTCGGGCTTTTCGCAGTGTTGCAGGGCAGTGCAGTTGGCTTTTCAATGTACCACCTTTTCGTTCATGCTTTCTTCAAGGCCATGCTGTTCATGTCGGCAGGGGTAATCCTGCTTGCTATGATGGATCTTAGAGATGTCAGGAAAATGGGAGGTCTCTGGACCAGGATGCCCATGACTGTATCAATAATGTTCATCGGGTCCCTCACACTTGCTGCTATTTATCCAACTGCTGGATATTTCTCCAAAGACAGCATTATCTCAGCCTCTTATCTATATATGACTTCTGCGAGCCAGTGGTATTATGCGTTGCCATGGATATTCCTCACAATTGGATCTTTCCTGACCGCCGCTTATACTTTCAGGATGTTCTTCCTGGTTGCACTCGGTAAGCCGAGGTCTGAATTGGCCGCGCATGCAAAGGATCCCTCGATATACGCACTTCTCCCACTCATTGCGCTGGCAGTCTTATCATTGACATATGGCCTGTTTCAGAACGACTTTCTCACCTTCCTTGGAGGCTCATACACTATCACTGTGCCACCATACATTGAATATCTGCCGATTATCCTGGCTGCAATAGCAATTGTTGTAACTTTCTTTATCTACTCAGGCAGCAGATGGGAGCGTATGAATCTTGCAAAATCCAGGCTCTACAGTGTCGTCAAGAACAAGTTCTATCTGGATAAACTTTATACTGATGTCATTGCAGAAAGGGTTATATTACCACTTTCAAGTTCGTTTGCCTCCATTGAGGAGGATTATAATTCAGGCATAGAAAGAATTGGAAGAGGCAGCTTGGATTTCGGAACATTCCTGAGGAAACTGCAGTCGGGTGTTGTCGAAAGTTACTTTACGCTTATAATCCTGGCCTCTGCGGTAGTATTCATTATTGCCATTGTTCTGGGGGTGTTTTGAAAAATGCTGTTGCTGTATCTCTACATTTCATTGTTTGTATTAACTGTTGGAACCTTTTTTGGCGGTAAGTACGCCAAGCCCTACGCACTCATTGTGACTGGTTTATATTTCCTCATTTTCCTGATATATTTCATATCAAAATTTTACACGCTGAATGGTGTTTTCAATTCGATGCAGAGCATTCCAATTTCATCCTACTATGGATTTGACTTTTCACTTCAGCTTTCAGGATTCAGTGCTCTGCTGGTTCTGCTGTCCGTAGCAGTGACTTTCATAGCTGTATATATATCAGGCACTCGGTACGGAAAGGTATTTTTCGGGCTTGAGATGCTCACAATGGCTGGCCTGGTGGGTTTGCTTCTTTCTGCAAACGTGCTGTTCTTCTATATCTTCTGGGAAGTTGTCCTGATCCCGGTCTACTTATTGATTGGGGTATTCGGAAAGAAAAATGCAGACTCAATTTCGCTTAAATTCTTCGTTTACACGCACATAGGATCTGTATTGATGCTCCTCTCTTTTTTCTCCTTATATACATATCAGTACGAGAATACAGGAACATTCACCATGTCGATTTCCGCCCTGTTGACTCCTTCACTGATTAACAGCATGCCGGTATTCTGGCGCGGTTTTGTTTTCTTCGGGCTGTTTGTGGCTTTCCTTGTCAAGTTGCCAACGTTCCCTCTGCACTCATGGCTGCCAGACAGCTATGAAAGCGCACCTTATCCAGTCACAATAATCCTTGCCGGAGCCCTCTCCATAATGGGAGGATTCGGTCTGTTCGGGATCATGCTTCCTGTAATTTCGGTAGTGCCTGCTTCATTTTCTACTGTTCTGATTATCCTGGGAATAGTGAGCCTCATCTACTTCAGTCTTGCGGCAATGTCACAACCCAGCATGAAGAGAATGATGGCCTATGCCAGCGCTGCTGCCATGGGTTTCGTAACCATCTCTTTTGGGACCTCTGCATTGGAAATACAGAATTCTGTATACAGTGCCAATTACATTCTTGACGTAACGGGTGGAATGTATCAGATACTGGTTCATGGACTCATAATGGCATTCATTTTTGCTTCACTTTATTACATTTCCAGATCAACCGGGAAAGAAATGATCGGATCCCTTGGAGGGATATTCAGGGAAGCACCAATACTGTCGGCTTTCCTGTTAGCTGCACTTCTCGCATCTCTCGGTCTTCCCGGCATGGCGGGATTCGTGGCAGAATTCTCTGTACTTGCAGGAATATTCCCCGAGGTGGGAATGTGGATAATGCTCATCATATTCGCAATGCTGATAACCGCTTCATACCACATATGGATGGCTCAGAGAACTTTATTCGGGCCATACAATGAGAATCTTGGGAATATTTCTGATTCTACGCCTGGTTCTTCGGTAATACTTACAATCATCATGATGGCAATAATTATTCTTGGGGTCTTTCCCCATTACGCATTCCAACTGTTAAGCAGCTACGCAAGCGGGGTGATCTGATAAATGTTTTTCATTGCTGGTTACGCCACACTCCAATACTTTGTCCCTGAACTGATCCTTGGAATTGCTGGATTCATCATTCTCGCACTTGGAATGTTCATCGTAAGCCGGAGACTTTACGCAGGAGTAACATTTGGTTCGCTTGCTGTTGCGTTCATCATCGAACTATTCTTCATGAACAATCCGTATTCGCTTTTCGGGGGCACGATACTGATAAACAATTTCGGGACTTACTTTGCCCTGTTGTTCCTGATCTCTGCGATGCTGATCACGGTACCGTCAATCATGAATATTTCCCATAAGCCCGAAATATTCTACGCGCTACTGCTGTTTGTGACCATCGGCATGCTAATAGCCGCGTCTTCTACAAACCTGATCATACTATTCGTGGCATTCGAGGCTGTGAGTACCGGGACGTACGTAATGAGTGGTTTCCACAAGACTGACAGGACTCTTGAAGCTTCGACAAAATACTTTTTCACAGGGGCAGTGTCGACCTCCATAATCGTCATGGGGCTTTCCTATTATTTTGAAGCAACTGGCAGTTTTTCTATCACTCCCCAGGTGATATCTTCAAACCAGGCAATGCTTGTCGCCCTTTTGCTGTTGATGATCGGATTTGGATTCAAGATGGCAATCTTCCCGATGCACCAGTGGGCCATTGATACCTATGACGGATCGGAAAATTCTGTTTCTGCGTTCCTCTCCACGGGCAGCAAGCTTGTAGCATTCATGATAATGATGCGGATTTTTATCTCCGGTTTCAGCGGGGAGGCATACGACTATTACCTCATCTTTACAATTCTTGCCATTGTGACCATGACTTATGGCAATCTTTCTGCGCTGTCCCAGACCAATCTCAAGAGACTGCTTGCCTATTCCAGCATTGCACAGGCGGGATACCTGATCCTTGTTTTCAGTGCGGCAGGATTTGCGCAGGACAATTCTTTGGGCAATACCCTGGTCTATGACGCCGTGGCAGCGGGAATGATCTATTCCCTGGTTTACATTTTCATGAAAGGAGGGGCATTCCTTGCCATGAACTTATCACCCAACCCGAAAGTACAGATATCCGACCTCTCCGGCCTTGCTAAGAAATCCCCGGTTGCAGCGATCTCGCTGTCCATACTCTTGCTTTCACTTGCTGGAATTCCATTCACTGGTGGGTTCGTTTCCAAACTCTTTCTGTTCCTTGTCCTGATCGAGGTGAAACTTTGGTGGCTTGCTGTCATTGCTATCCTTAACAGTGCAATATCGGTTTTCTATTACCTCAGGGTAATACTGGTTATCTACAGAGGGCAGCCCGCGGAAGAGTTCAGGATTACACGCCTTTCTACAATTCCAATCGTAGTGTGTGCCATTATAGTGATTGCTCTTGGAGTTTACTTCCAGCTGTTCCAGACCCTGGTTGGGTTTGCGTCCGGATTGTTCGGGGTGTAAAATGAAGTTTGAAACTGAACTGGAAATTATAAGGAATGGACTGCTTTCCGGCGACCTGGATGATGCAGTGTCACGGTTGAAGAAAGATATTGCTGAGACATCATCCAGACAGGATGAGGCTGGAAAATTGGCAAACAGTGCATTCAGGCAGATTGAGGAAACGCTGGAAGGCAAAGCAAAACCCGATAATTTCCTTAAAGGCATGACAGAAAGACAAAGTTTCATCCTTTTCAGCGATCGCAGAGAAACTGAGGAGATATTGAAGCTCTATCGATATGTGCTTTGGTATTCAATTGACAGATACAATGTCCGGTACCCGAAGTATGACGGAAAGAGGTGCGGTGACAAATGAGGAACTACAGGGAATGCTTTGAGAATCTGGAAAACGATGAAGAGTCAGCTGCAGAGTGCATTCACTGCCTTAAGAAGAACGGAGAACAGGTGTTATTTTCAGATAGCAAGGGGAGACTGGTTCTCGGCCGGGAAAACTATGACGATTCAGCGGAAGAATTTATGAAGAAAATATCCACTTTGCTGGAAATAAGGTCCCGCGAGGATTACGAGAAGGCAGATCTAAAGTTCAATCTAACAATGTACTGACCTTCTTCTTTTCCATTGAGCGTTTGATTGTATCCTTTTTATTCAGAATAAGATAAGGAGGTGTGATCAATGGCAGGAATAAAGTCACGATACAGAAGGACGGAGATTCAGCAACCGTTCTGATCAACAACCCGCCGGTAAACGTAATCGACATCGAAGTACTTCAAGACCTTATCACATCCTTATCAGGCATTGAAACCGAGGATAAGATTGAAAAAGTGATTATCAAAAGTGCACTTGCCGGTATTTTCTCAGCAGGATTTGACACATCCTGCATCCTAATCAGGATGGAGGACAGGATGGACAATATTTTCACTCTTGCAAGAACAGTATCATGGCTGGTAAGATCATCCGAGAAACTTTACATAGCGGAAGTTAGCGGATTGTGTCTTGGACTGGGATACGAGCTTGCGCTGGCCTGTGATATTGTTTCCTGTGGTGACAGAGTGAAAGTGGGCTTTCCGGACATAAAGTTTGGAATGCCTTTTCTTACAGGGATTCCTTGGAAGTTGTTCCCGGAAAGTGCCCTGCATCAAATGCTCTCCGGAAAAGTATCCGGCGTGAATAGTCTCAACATTCCGGGTTTGATGCCACAGGGGGAGGCCGAAAATATGAGCAGGAATTTCCTCAGCGCACTCAGGTTTTATAAGCGCACGAAACCCAGGGAAACGAATCAGCTCGACGGACTGATATCCAAAGTTTATGATCTTGGTTCAATTGATCTGAAAGGATTAGAGCGGTTTAGAGAACTCATCATCTCCGGACTCGAGCCCCCTCTCAACCCTGATGGAAACATAGATTCCGAGAAAGTATAATGCGATCATGGGGACAGCTACCACAACCATTGTAAAGCCAGTGACTCCTGGTGAAAATATCATCCCGAATCCCAGGGAGGCAATTACCGCGTACCTCCAGTTTTTTTTCCAGAACTCAGAATTCACCACCCTCAATCTAGTAAGACCAGTCATTATTATGGGAATCTCAAAAGAAAGGCCAAATGCGACAATGTAAAGTATCAGGAAGGTGACAAAATTGACTATCCCCATCGAGGTAGCAGCGCCGAGCCCAATGTCAAACTGGTTGAAAATACCAAAAAGGACGGGTGCAATGAACCACAACCCAAAGAATGCGCCAACAGCAAAGAGAATCGCGGCCGGCACGACCAGAGAAAACAAGGTTTCAACTTCCTTCTTCTTCATTCCGGGAGCAACAAATTTTCCCAGATGGTAAACAATCGCAGGCATTGAAAAGGTCAATGAAAGGAACAAGGCCACGTAAAAGTCTGCGACCACGCCATCAGTAGGTCTTAATGCGAACAACGTAGTGCCTGGCGGGAGAACGTGCGTCTCCAGGGAAGCAAGGAGTTGTGCTGACACGTTCTGGTAGGGATCGGGATAAACGAAAAGGAATCTGTATCCAAGGATATTGACATCTTCTATTCTGAAGAAGATGAAAATCAGGAAGAAGAAAATAAAAAAATAGCCTATCCTGATGAACCTGTATCTTAGTTCTTCAAGATGTTTTAGAACATCGGATAGATGGAAACCATCGCTCATCTGTTCTCTAAGTTCAACTTGGAGGACATCTCCTGCTTGACCTGGTCAACCGTTTTGCCAGTTGTATCAATGCCCATCTTCTTGGCCGATTCTATATAATCGACCTGGTCTTTTCCAGCGGAAGGGTTGTTAATTGCATTCCGGATCTCCTTCTCCAGTTCCATTTTTCCCCTGGTGTATTCTCCGGATGCCCTGCCTAAATTCCTGGCGAGTTCGGGAATCTTCTTGGCACCGCCGAAAAGTATCAGTATAACGGCAATGATAATGATCCAGTCAGGCAGCGAGTCAAATGCCATAATTGGGTAGTAAGGACTCTTATATAATGTTTGAAGATCAAACGTCTACTTCAGTCTCTATCCCGAGAGCCCTGAATTTCTCTGCGGCATTCTGAATTCCATTTTTATCCGCCTCCGGGATGTTGGAAAGCGAGATGGCAATTTTCTTCTTTTCCAGATTCACGACCACAAACCCGATGGTCCTGTCACTTGGTTTTACTTCTTCCTTTCTGGAGAATTCAGTTATGAATTCCATCAGGGACTCTTCCTGGCCCACGGGATCAAAAATCACCTGAATTCCAGACAGAGACTCCAGGAGTCTTGAGGACTCAACGCAGATACTGGCTGGATGCCTTTGTGGAACCGAAATGTTGAAAATCAAGCAATCTGTCATTCAGCACCTACATAAACTGTTCAATATTTCGCTTTTCTATCTCTGCAGCAATGGCCTCAGAAAACTCGCTTTGCCTCATTTCTTTCATGGTATCTGACCTGGACCTGACCGTAACAGTATTGTTCTCCTGCTCTTTTTCCCCAACTACGCAAATATATGCTGCCCTGAACCTTCTTATTAACCTGAGCTTCTTGTTCAGTGTTTCAGAAGTGCTGTCCAGGTATACTCTCAGGCCCGATTTCTTAAGGGCAGAGGCCACACCCTGTGCATAGTCTGCGTAATGCTCGCTTACCGGCACCACTATTACCTGATATGGTGAAAGCCAGGTTGGAAGCTTCCCGGAATAGTTTTCTATAAGTATAGCCATAATCCTTTCAATACTTCCAAAAACAGCCCTGTGCAACATAATTACTGGAGATTTTCCTCCAGAACTGTCAACGTAAGTCAGTCCAAAATTGGACGGCATGAAAAAGTCAAGCTGGATCGTAGAGAGCTGCCATTTCCTTCCAAGCGCATCCTTCAGATAGACGGAAATCTTTGGGCCATAGAACGCTGCATCACCAGGTGTCTCCTTGTATGGTAAGTTCAGAGATGAAATCGCGGATCTCAGGGCTTCCGATGCCTCGTTCCACTTATCCAGATTGACCCTGAGTTTCGTGGATCCGCACTTCGGGCACTTCAACTGATCGACTGCTCCTCTCAGGTCGAATTTCTCGCCACAGTCAGCACATTCATATCCGACAAGGAAATTTTCAGGATGTTCCTCATCGATGAGGCTTAACTCATAACTGATCTCCAATCCACCGAAAAGCGTCTTAAAAGTCTCGGCTATCATCTTCAGGATTGAAACGATCTCATTTTCCACCTGTGAAAGTGCGAGGAACGCATGCCCATCGTCAATCGTGAAGCTTCTGGGTCTTGTAAGACCACCTACTTCACCAGATTTTTCATAACGGTAAACTGTCCCGAATTCGGAAAGTTTAACCGGAAGGTCCCTGTAGCTGTACATATTTCGCCTGAAAATGAGGATGTGACCCGGGCAGTTCATTGGCTTGATAGCATACCCGTCCTCGTCAAGGTTGAAGAGATACATGTCCTCCCTGTATTTCGAGTAATGGCCGGAACGTTTCCACATCGTATCCCTGAATACATGCGGAGTAGCCACTTCAGTCCACCCATTGCTTGAGTTAAGTCCCCTCATGTATTCTATCAGCTTATCCCTGATAATCGTCCCATTTGGCGTGTATAAAGGGAATCCCGGTGCGTTTTCCGAATCAAACACGTAGAGATCCATCTCAGAACCAATCTTCCGGTGGTCCCTTTTCTGGGCCTCTTCCTTTAATACGAAATACTGTTTCAGCGAAGATTCATCCGGAAACGCTGTTCCATAAATTCGCAAAAGATGTTTCTGTTCTCCATTTACCTTGTAAAGTGCTGACGCTATGCTGGTAAGACGAAAATGCTTGATTATATCGGTAGAAGGAACATGCGGGCCTGTGCAAAAATCCGTGAAATTGCCCTGCTCGTAAACAGTCGAAGAAGTTCCGTCAGGGACATAATCTCTGATTTTCTGTATCTTATAGGGATTTCCCTCGAACATTCTGTATAATTGTTCTTTTGACAGGACTTTCCTCGTGATTGGCAGCTTTCTGGAGGAAATTTCCCTCATTTTCTTTTCAATTTCAGCAAGTTGTTCAGTCGAGACCGGGGGCATTTCAATATCATAAAAGAATCCATCATCTGTTGCCGGGCCTGCATTGAGCAACGCCGAAGGATACAATTCTGTGATTGCATGTGCAAGAAGATGTGCGGATGAATGCCTTAGTATCCTTGTTCCATCTTCAGACTTCAAATATACAGGTGTAAACTCTCCGTTCTCTTTCGCTTCCATTTGCAAATCCACGGTTTTGTTCTGGTATTTAACAGCAATAATCCCGTCCTTAAGGTAACCGGGTGCAAGTGCATCAACAAATTTCTGGCCTTTTTTTATTTTTAAAGGTTTAGAGTCCATTCTGGTTGTCACCTCAGATTTCTAACGTTCTCAAAACATTATGCATTGTTATGCGCCTGTCCCATTCTAAGTCCATGCCATTTCAGTCCAATTGCTTCAACAATCTCGGGTCGATTGTTGGGGAACCGGTATTCATCCATCACTGATGGTGAAGAGGTTATCGAATTCACTGGAGAACGATCTCTGCAGAGGTCGGAAATAGCCAGCAAGTCAAACCTGTTCCTGCCGTAGTTCTGGCAACATTCATTGCGACCCGGCATTTTCCAGATTGGGCCCTCTAATATATTTCAGCAGGCAGGGCATCTCAATGAAGTATCTCCTGGATTTACAAATGCCGTCATCCATTTAGACTTATATTCAAGCACTTTCGGAATTGGGAATAATGACACCTGTTGAGATATGTTCAGCTTTGTACCCAAAGTCAATCTTGCACCTAAAAGATGAAATTTGCACCTAAAAGTAAATAAAAAAAAGAACTTTGCGCGTAAAAGCCATTTTTTACCGGGTTTAAGTGCAAGTGAACTATTTTAGGTGCAAAATTAGAACTGGGTAAAAGTTTTTGTGCTTAGGTTGATAATAGTATTGTATCTGGTATGTTCAAGAATACGATGAATGTTCGTGATGTTGCTTGTAGCTCAAAAATCTTCAGACTATTTGAGTACATTGTGTAAATTGATAAAAATGAAGACAATTGAAGTTAACGCACATATATATAGACAAGAATTAGTATGTGCATTTGATACCAACAAGATTGAGAAATAGTGCTCGCATAACTGTAGCTTGAATACGAAAGTGATAAAATGGACAGCAAAGATTTGGTCTGGTTAACTATACAGGGCGTAGAGAAAAGAGAGATACTTGAGGGACTAGGTTTTGAGATAAACGGTTCCGGAATATTGTCTCTAAACGGTAAAGAGGTAAGAACTCTCGATAATCCTGAATTAGCAGTTAAGGTGGCTGACGTGAAGGCAATACTTCCCGGGTCGCTTACCGTAATCACAGATATATCGGAGATGGAGATGCTTTTTCCTTCAGAGTGAACGTAAAATATGTCGCTTGAAGCCTTTTTTCTTTTCTTGGCGGACAAAATCACGTCTGCATCGAAATGGTTAAGGGCATACTTTTCTGATGAACAAGGACAAACCAGGGATGCTTCTCCTGATAATCTGGTGAAATTTGGAAAGATTAGAGCCTCAGGAGATGTCAACATAACTAACGTAAACGTGAATCTTGTAGCAGATCCGACATCACCTGAATATTCCGGGGACCAATTAAGGGAGATATTAAATAAAGTCTCCAAACAAGTATCTTTACATTCAGGACTAGCACTTGGATTGGATGAAGGTTTCGTGGAAGGAGTTGAGAGTCGCTCTTTATCACCGCTCACGGAGATACAGAAGAATCAGATCAAAGAATTCACCAGAGCAGGTTGGAAGCGCGATAAGGTTAACTCCATTGCTACAGCGTACAGAATCATTAATGCAGAGGATGCAGAAAAGTTTGTTGTGGCTGGAAAGTTAATGGAATCAGCTTTTAAAGGCCGTAAGAAAGTTATTAATCGTAAGATGTACAACTTGGCTAGGGCTGGCTATCTCGAACGTTTCGCTTTTGATTTGTTGTTCTCTGCACAATACAGAGAAGATGAGTCAATTTCGAGTGTACTTGATTATTTTCCAGATGCGATTTTCCTTGACCAAGACTTCTTGGAGGAGGATTTGGATATTGAACTCCTGAGAAGAGAGAAGGAGAAAGTACAGAGAGTCTCGGTCTATGCAAGAGGCAAGAGAAGAATTGAGATAATGGAGAATGGTTATAGTAAATATCTTAGATCGAAAATTGACATGGAAACTGGGGACTCTACCAACGAGAGATCATTATTCATGATTGAGAAAAAAATGCCTTATAGACTTGGCGATAGCGAAGCGGAGACCTTAGATCTTAGGTTTAGAGTGCTAGCTCGAAAGGAGTTTAAGAAACCCAAATCAGGAAAACCTTAGAGTAGCCTTTATGGAAAGTTCACGCAGATAGTCCAGATTCCTGAATATCTCTTGTCTTCGAAGAGAAGTATTTCTTATATTCCTAATAGCCTTCCAGCAGTTGCCCTCGGGATGAAGATTGACTTTAGGCGCAAAGCCATCACGTAGGATTTCTCTTTAAAGGGATCAACTGCCTCTTCATCCGTGAACCCTTTGGTCAGAATCGAATATTTCTTGTCGAAGGCTTCGTTGTAGATAATGGTATCTTCTCCTTTGGCATTACGGGAAGTAAGAGGGACGTCCCATCCTAATCTTGACAGCTTATATCTAATGTAAAATAACCTAATACTGCCCGTTCTCTGTTTATTATGAAAGGCTCGTTCTTTTATGATTAGAGTATGGTTCTTGCACCCAAAATAATTCACCTGCCCCTAAATTCGGTCAAAGAGTGGCTTTTTGGTGCAAAGCCGATATGTTCTGTACCTTTTAATATCTCTCCCAGGATCTTCTTTATGGTCTTCAGATGAAGCTCCGGCATGTATAGCTGGAGACTTTTGAGTTACCATTCCCAGAACCAGTTGAGCTCGCTACGGGGTTTCGGCAGATATTGGCATGAAACCTTTGACACAAAACCTTACCTGTCTTGCTTCCTGAGCGTTGAAGGGATTATATGAAAGATATCACATGCGCCACTTTGCATATAGTGTCAACCAATCATTAATGAAAGTGCCTCTCAATAATACTTATCGATTATCCATAACAGCCGAAATCCTTTTAATTATTCTCTCTGGCTGTGCATCCATCAGTTTCCTGACAAGTTCAATGTCCCTGTAAACCGCCCGATCCTGATCAAGTATGGGTACTGTTTCTCTTACGATTCCAAGTAAGCTCCTGGAATATGATGTTCCGGTTTTGCCTGATAGTTCGAATGCCTGTGACGAAAGCAGAAGATGGATTGAGACAAGGTGTTCAAGGTTATCGGTGATTGAAGAAAGTTTCAGGGCTGAAGTCATCCCCATGCTGACATGATCCTCCTGGTTGGCAGACGTAGGAATTGAATCTGCAGATGCAGGATACGAAAGGACCTTATTCATGTTACAAAGTGAAGCCGCAACGTATTGTGGGATCATATAGCCGGAGTTTAAACCGCTCTTCCTGGTCAGAAATGGGGGGAGGTCGCTTAAGGAAGTGTCTGTAAGTCTTGCCAGCTGCCTTTCCATCAAATTACCAAGATCAGTTGCAGCAAATGCAAGAAAGTCCGAAACAAGTGCAACCGGCTCGCCATGGAAATTACCAGCAGAAATTATGTCGCCATCATGGACAAGCGGGTTGTCCGTCACTGAATTCATTTCATTTTCAGCTACAGAGTTGCAATATTCAAGAGTATCCGCTATCGCGCCGTAAACCTGAGGCATACACCTCAAAGTGTACGGGTCCTGCAACCTGTGAGGATTATCCCGTTCTTTTTCTGGCCTGTCCTTCAAAAGTTCTCTAAACGCTTTGCCAATCATTTTTTGTCCGGCGTGATTCCTGCTTCCGAGTACCCATTCGGTGAAGGCTGCCTGGTTTCCTCCCAATGACTCAAAGAAAAGGATTGAGGATCCAACGGCAATCTGCATAAGTCTTTTCAATCTTGAAATCTGATTACTGAGAATTGAGGTAATTGCAGCTGTTCCATTTATGAATGCAACGCCTTCCTTCTCCCTAAATGAATAAGGCTCTACTCCAAGGTTTTTCATTGCCATATCGGAAGGTTTCCTGATACCGTCCAGCAACACTTCACCTTCTCCCATTATGACCAGTGCGAGATGTGCCAATGGAGCCAAATCCCCGCTGGCCCCTAATGATCCATAGGAAGGCACAAAAGGATAAAGATCGCTGTTCAGTATCTTCAGGGATGTTTCTATCAATTCTGGCGACACGCCGGAGTAGCCTTTTATCAGGGAGTTTATTCTAACAAGTAGCATTCCTCTCACAATATGCAATGGAAGTGGAGATCCCACGCCGGAAGCATGGCTTCTTATGAGGCTTTTCTGTAATTCTGAAAGGTCATCCTTTCCAATCTCTTTGTTAAACAGGCTGCCAAAGCCGGTGTTGATTCCGTAAAACTTCCTTCCTCCCTTAATTAGGCTCAGGAGCTCTTCCCTGGAACGCTTCACTGATTCGATGGTTTTCCCGGCAATTTTCACCTTTTCCTTCAATACTGAAACCGCATAAAGTTTGGTTGAAGTCAAGGAATTGCCGTCAATCTCAATCATGAACAGTGATCAGGAATAAATATAAAGAGAAATGCAGGTGCCGTGCATATCTATTAAGGTTCTGCTCTATTTAACAATTCCCTCCAACGCCTGCTCTTTTTCTGATCGTTTTCCATTTTTCCCCCGTTTTTTGATCAGTTCAGTGCCTTTACCTCCTCCTTCGCTCCCTGATTTATATAATCGTATACCCCCAATCTCTGGCATCCTTCTGCCGCCAGGCCTTCACTGGATCTGCTGACACAGTTCTCACCAAATTTCCTCTTAACGGCGGAGAATATGCCTTCTGTTCCCGGCCACCTCATGCCATAACGGTTCTCCTCTGCCCACTTTCCGTATCCCCTGTCCTGGTTTTCCTTATGGCTCTCCTCCTGTACTTGCTTCCGCTGTATCGGTCAGCGGAGGCGTTCTTCCTGATCTTTATGATGGATTTTGCACCGATGGAGTGCGCCATGTTGAATAGATTATTGACATCGATGCTCCGTCACCATAGAATTCCCTCACGGTGACGCCTTTCATGACCGCTTCCGTTATGTGTTTACCTGCAGTTTCAGGTTCTGGCAATCCGTTGCCCTCAATGTGTGATTCAATCCCGATGATATTCTTTGTCCTGACATCAGCGGTTATTATGATGATAAGGTGCTTCCTCCTCTTCGCAACCGGATCACCGTATTTCATGATCCTGTACGATCCCGCATTGTTTGTCTTCATTCCAGTGCCATCTGTGCCGGGTTCAGTATATCTCAGGCCTGAGATATCGATAACAGGCATCTTGTCATGGATGCCGTGCCATATGGTGGTGTAATCGCCATATTGGGGTTTTATTCCCATGTTCACAAGTGATCTTGCCATGCCTTCAAGTGCACGGTAGTCCAGGAACTGGTGCCAGATCATCATGAACTTCATGAATGAATCGGAGAATAGATGGGGAGATCCCCCCTTTCCGCCATTCATTCTTTTCAATCCTGAATCCCACTTCCTGGCGAAATCAAGATCGAAGAAGAACGTGCCCCTTATCACGAGCTCCTCGTTGTATTCCTTCCAGTTTCTCCTGTCCTTGTAAGGTTACCCCCATTTCGACATTTTATTCCCCTGTTAAAGACGGTGGTATACCACCGTATTATGGAAAGAAAGCATATAAACTGTTTTGTGTTGTTCTTTCATGGAAACAACAATACTTGTCAGGATACACGCACCCTACAGGAACAGCATGAAGAAACGAAAGAGCAGGGTGAACTCACTGTTCAGGAGACTGTACGGATACGAAACGCACTCAAACTATAACCAGTACAATAAGCGCAAGAAAGGTTTGCTTGAGGAGATACCCTCCGTCAGGTATGAGAAGGGCATGATAATGATAAGGGAGACAGACCTTGAAAAAGTGAAGGATATGATCAGTGAATACGGAGCTGATTACAGGGTATGGAAAGTGATTCCAGACGATGAGGAGATGAGGCTTCTCAAGCTATAACCCATTTATATATTTGTTCAACACAGAACTCCCGACGACAATGGAAGACAAATGTAAATAATATATAAACCAACAAGATTAAACACTATGCCTCCTCAGCTGCCTGAACTTATCTCGTCATACTCAGAGTTCGTGGATTTTAGGAATCAAGCTAAGGGTGAAAGCATCGTTGATCTGAAGGACAGAAAGTGGTTGAGTTCTACCAGTGTTCTATTGCTGGCTTATCTTAGAACGAAGTATGGTTGTGCATTACATTCCACAGGTAGTAGCAACGCGAAAGGATATCTAGATCTAATGACACAAGACCCAATGTGGTGGGCCAAAGGATTAAAGGTGATCTTGAGCAAGGGAAACTCATACATACCTTTTTCAGAACTCCCTAAAGAAGAAGAAGATTTTAGAATTCTATTTGCAAAGATAAGTGATTTGATAAAATCACATAAGCCAAGTGGAGGAGAGGAGGCATTTAAATATGTCCTGAGCGAGCTAACCGATAACGTCTATCAACATTCTAACTTTGAAAATTCGTACATGATGGGACAGGCATACAAAAATCAAGGATATGTTGAACTATCCTTCATTGATGACGGTATTTCGATACCAGGTAATTTCGAAAAACATAAAATTTCTTTTGAAGGAGACTGGAATGCAATATCAATGGCGGTTGGTGGGAAGTCTACTAAAAATGATTATGAGAGGGGTACAGGACTCATAAGTTCGCTCAAGATATACTGTGAAGGAGCTGATGCAGAAGCGATGATTGTGTCCAGAAAGGGACTCTATTATAAAAAATCTCAAGAAACGCAGCTATATCGACTTGAAGAACAACAGAAATTTCCCGGTACCCTCATAAGCATAAGAATTCCTTTGAAGAAAAATAACATTGAAATTTACCAGTACCTAGGATGATCATATTGAAATACAATGGTTTTAATCACTAGTAAGGCTGACTAGCCATGGAAGTAAAAGTCGCAAAGTTGTTAGATGTGCGAGACTTGGCGCTGAGGTCATGGGCCGAGGAACTTTTCAACTCTCTGGCCGAAAGAAAAAGTAAAGTTTTTGTTCTTGATTTTTCTGACATTGAGTTTGTGAGTAGGTCTTTTGCTCATGAATATTTGAAGGAGAAGCAGGCCTTTGGCGCAAGAATCCTAGAAAAGAAAATGAATGCGAACGTGAAACAGATGTTCAAATTGGCGGCTCAATTGCCAAGCAAAAAAAACATAAAGATAGTTAGACCAGCTATAATACATAGTTTGTGATTTATCTTTCATATATGGATCCCTTGAACTCTTTGGGGGCAAATAATATACCCACACTCATTTACATTTTATGAATCCTGAGGAACTGTTCAGGAGACTTCTAGGTTTAGAGGAGCCGTGGATCATTAAGGAAATAAAGTTCGATCACCAGGAAAAGAGGGTTGATATCTTCATAGATTTCCCAAGAGGATCTAAATTTCCATGCCCTGTCTGTGGATTGCAGTGTGGAGTCCATGACACCGAGGAACGCACATGGAGGCATCTGAACGTATTCCAGTATCCCACATAAGTGCATGCAAGGGGAACCGAGAATAAGATGCAATGAGCATGGAAAGAAGACAGTCTATCTGCCTTGGGCAAGAAAGGGATCTGGATTCTCGCTGCACTTTGAAGCGATGGTAGTGGAGATGGGAAAAGAGATGCCTGTATCTGCGGTTTCCCGCATTGTCGGAATCAACGAGGATTCTGTCTGGAGGATCCTCAAGTATTGTGTTGACGATGCCAGGAAAGAGCAGGATCTCTCTGATCTGAAGGTTCTTGGAATCGACGCATTCTCGGTGGAGACGCATCATGTCTATGTTACTCTATTTTACGACATAAAGAACAGCAGGGTAATACACATCGAGGAGGGAAAGGATTCAGGTGTTTTCATGAATTTCATGCAGAAGAATCCCTTCCTTGATGCCAGGAAGATTGAGCACATCACCATGGACATGTATCCATCATACATATCCGGCGCTCAACAGTATTTTCCAGATTCATCAATCGTCTTTGATCACTTTCATGTAATAAAGATGATGAATGATGCGCTTGACAGGATCCGGAGAAAGGAGGCAAGGGAGAATGAAATACTCAAGCACACCAGGTACGACTGGCTGAAGAATTCCGATGATCTTTCAGACAGGGAAAGGGATCGCCTCATGTCGGTGAAATCCATTGATCTGCAGACATCACATGCATATCACCTCAAGATCGCACTGCAGAGATTGTGGCAGATCAATGCAGGCATTGCTGAATCATACCTGAGGAAATGGATATCATGGGCATCCCGATCAAGGATGCCAGATATCATCAACCTTGGGAAGACCATAAATAGGCATCTTGATGGCATCATGGAGGCAATAAAATCTGGAATAAATTCCGCTGTTGTTGAGGGACTGAACAACAAGATCCGGACAGCATTCAGACGTTCTTATGGGTTCAAGGCCCGGAAATATCGAGACACGATCATATATCTTGTAGCAGGAGGTCTCAAGTTACCCCCACAATGTTAAAGAGATCCAATAAAAATAATGAAAGGCGAAGGCATGGAAACAGAAGGTTCTCTCGACATCACAGCGTCCCTAATCTTGTGTAATTCTAATAGCCAATATAGTGGAGAAATGTTCCAAGTGATGTATCATTTATAAATACACGAAATTCCGGATACTATCCTTTTCTTTGGTCACTGTTGAATTTCCACGTTATCATCCAATTTATGCCTTGACCTTAGGTTGACATTCTTTATGATGTATTTTTAAGACTTCCAACTTACTTTTCGCTGCCGTAGAAATGTTTGATTTGTCTGAAATAACGACTGGGCGGCCACATACATAACAGGGTACAGAGAACTGGAATGTATCTCTTGCCATATCATAGCCCTTCTTAAAGTCGGGAGAAGGCGAATTATTTGTGCTGGCAGGTTTATTTACATTAGCGGGTTTGCTTGTGTTAGCAGGCTTGTAAGACCCCATACCAAAGAGGCTTATGAAAACAACAAAAGACATAAACATAGCTATGAGGTATAGATTAATGGGAAATCCAGGTATTGAGTCAAATACGTACATAACGAACAATGACGCGAGGAACATACCAAGGAAAAATCCAGATCCCAAGTAACTATCCCACCCATCCTTTAGTTGAAATTCCATGGCTAGTAATAAAGCGAGTGTATTTATTTTTAAGTCGTTTTTTCTTGGTTCCTCACACTTTTATGTCTTCCAAACCGATGAAGAGGAGCACAAGACGTGAGATGGTAGTTTTCGTGACCAATTTGCCATTTTTTGCGGCAATCTGGAGATCAAGCAAACTCTGTGGCTGCGGTACTTGTAGTTTCAGTTGGTTTTTCAATAGCAGACTCATGCGAAGTATTGACTCCAATCAAAAGGATCAACTTGAACAAACTTCATGGAGTATAGAGTAGCCCCGACCATAAGCATGAAGGTTCTATTCTGCTTCGACCTCTAATCCTAGAACCGGCGGTATAATTTGACATAAACAACCTCATTAGAATAAGATGATCTGATTTGTTTGTCTTGACCCCCCTTGGTAAGCGGAGCCTTCTTGACCACATGAAATCATCATAAGTTCATCCCAAGCGGTATGTTTAAATGATTCATGCATTATAATTTAAAGGGGAAGTGGTCAACTGGAAAATAAAGAAATAGAAGTTGAGTTCGAACGAGTTACGGAGAATCCGTATCGGCTACAAGGTAAATCCCATCTAGAGCCTTCGATCGGAACCCTGTACGTGCAGAAAACCGTGTTTGAGCCAAAGGAACCTAAGAATGTCAAGGTTACGGCTGAATGAGAATAATAAACAGGAAATGAGGTGGAATAGATGAAAATAAGTGAAGTACATACGAGGCTGGACAGAAGATGCGTCATAGCGATAAGGCAGAACGGCGGGATATTCGATATCATCTCCAGGCTGGGCATGCAGGTTCCAGCTTATGTCTTCCATGAGGGGGAGAAAACGTACCTGCAAATGTTCTTCCAGAAGACAATCAAACAGAATCCTGCACTTTCTCCTGTGCTTTCCAGGAAAGATCTCGTTGAAAAGCGATCCTACAATTCAATCTCAGAGAGGATAAACAACGTTGAGTCCATGAAGATCATATCAAAACTCCTTGAGGTCTCTTCGGTTGCACTGAACAATGCATACATAATGAGTGGTGAGCTCTTTTTCGACTTCAGGTTCCATAGCAGCAGACTCCATGAGATTAACGACATCCTCTCCGAAGTCATAGGTCTCAGCGATAACTTCAGGATGGTAAAGATGACTTTTTCCAGATCGATGAGGGAGAGAATCGAGGAACTGCACTCTAGCATGCCGCTTGCTGTGGTTCGCTATTCAGTCCCGGTTCCGCAAGACAGCGAAATAGCAAAGTATATGGTGGAGAACCACCCGGATTCTGTTGCAGAAATAGAGGGGAGTACTGCGACAGGATCAGGAAACGAAATTAAGGTATTGTTCTACACTTCGACTCCGGTTTTAATGAAAGGTATAGATATAATCTCTGAAAGGGATCATGTTTACCAGGCTTACGTCTTTGAGAAGGCACTGGCAGAAGGGCGGAGAAGAGGGAATGAAGCAAGGATACCAAGAATTGCATTCTTCCTGACCTTAGATGATGGAAGACTTACAGATACCACCTTAGTACCAGCGGCAGAAGCTGATGAATACGTGAGGATCATGATGACATCCCTCATGGTTGATCACGAAACGCATCCACTGCTCGAGTATTATTCAGTGCTGGATGAAAAAATATGGGGGTGGATATGAGTGAAGCGGGAAATTGACGGGTTGAAGTACCCCTTTTGTGAATGAGATCACATCAACGGAGAATGGGAAAAAAGCATCTCAGAAGATAGAGGAAGTTGGGGGTCGAAACGATGACATCCTCAGGAGATGTATGCAAATAAAGTGAGGAATAGGAGGACAAGGAAGTGATGTGGTGTGGACAAGAAGGAGATAGAATTTGAGTTCTAGCGGGTTACGAAGAATACATACAGGTTCCAGGAGAAGGCTTCAGGTGAACCTTCAATAGGGACTTTGTACGTGCAGAAATCGGTATTCGTATCCAAGGAGCCGAAGAAACTGAAGGTTACAGTGGAATGGGAGTGATGGAAAAAAAAGGAAGCTGATGAGTAGTGACGATAAAGTTAAGAGAACTTGAAGTTGCAGCAGCATCAGTTATAGGGACGGCTGCGTACGTACATTATCTACAGCTCTTCATCCTCAAGGTAACGACACCCACACTCATTGCGGGCATTGTGTTTGGAACCATTTATCTGGTCATAAGTTTAGGGCTGGCAAAGTCAATAAAAATATTCTACCTTTTAGGAATAATACTCCCGTTAACAGGTGCGATACTCGCCGTAGTCAGGCTTCATCTTTACGGATTCGAGGTATTTTCTGTGATAAACATAGGATTTGATGTCTTTGTGGTGCCGGCCAGTGCATATCTCTTCTATAAGTATAGGAGGGCCAGATAGGCATGTCTGCCCCCAAAGAAACGTTATGGGAATATGACGAACAGACATTAGCTAAGCACAAGATACGGCTTTGGGACAAAATTATTCGTGGGTCTCCCCTAAAACACTTTCATCATCCTTCGTTAATCCCACTTCCCTCACATGCAGTGTCAGGGAATACTGTCCGAGGAAATCAAGTACTTTTGTAACATCTCCGCTCCTGAGTATTATTACCCCCCCCTCAACAGCTTCCTGTGGGGGACGTCTTCAAGAAACCCATGCCTGTGGTACCGGTACTTTCCTTTCCCGGAGGTTGAATCCTGGCCATAGAACTTCTGGATGAACTTGTTCACAGTATTATGATCCGTTCTCTCTGGAAGCTGGAATAGTATCATTGTCCCATTCATTATGTGGAGTATTCCACATACTCATTTAAACCTGTTCGTGATGTATATCTGTGTCCAGGAAGACCGTCGAGGATCTGAGGAACCTCGTGAAATCCGTTCGGGATAAATCGTTTCCCTACGAGAAGCGAGAACCGGCGTAGAGGAGGAACTGGCACCAGTATGATCAGGCACAGACGAACGAGATCGCCGATGTGCTGGAAACAATCAGGGATGTGGTGAACATTACCTCATCCCGCATGCCGGAAAAGAAGAGGGGAGCGGGAAAGCCTCCTGTCCCCGCTCCTGCCATCGTAAAGGTCATGCTTATGCAGGTATATTTCGGCATGCCCAACCGTGTAGCAGAGGGATTCCTGAGATTGTTCGGAGAAAAACTCGGGATATCGTCGGAATTCTCCTACAAGACCATAGAGAGGGGCTATGAACCTGAACGTTCAAGAAAGCTTCTTGACGAGGTCCTCAGGATCATGAACGAATCAGGCAATTCCCTTGAGAACCTATCTTTGCCCTATTGTATCACTACAATTCAATTGAAAGCATTTCGAGCAGGAATTTCTGCTCCTTTGTGAGTTCCACAGGCGCATGTGATCCATTGCTGTAAACAACTTCCTTTATCCCTGAAAGGATTCTTTCAGTC
>JACWAH010000006.1 GCA_014874365.1 Thermoplasmatales archaeon | reverse complement strand
CTTCAGCTCCTTGAGATCACCAAGCCTGAGACCGTCTGTGCCCTCATAATCACCAAGCGATTCCGGTCTGAGTCCGGAGAATGCCATGATTGCTATTGCGACGCGACCTCTTGACGTTGCTTTCCTGAGAATCCTTGCCAATTCCTCCTTGCTCGGCACTCTCTCGTTAACTATGGTTGGTGTTTCGTTTTCCCCGGATATGTTAACGGTTAACTGCAAACGGATATCGTTAAACTTCAGCCATGAAAGGATTACCTTCTTGAACCTTGCAATGTATGATCCTGCTTTGCCCTCCTTCTCGAGCTTCCTGACAAAATCCGTAAACTCATACCTGAAATCCTTCTCGTTGGCTCTGGCTTTCTCCAGAATTTCCTTTGGTGTCGTCTCGGTGAGCTCGCAGTAATGCCCCAGATTTCTCAATGCCACTGTTGCTGTCAGTACCGATTTCGCCTTGAGATTCTCAAACCATCTTCTTATGTCATCGTCGAGAAGCAGTTCCCGATACTTTGGCTGCATGGTCATGAGAACATAACGATTGGTGGCATAAAAGGTATTCGATTAATAGATTAAATGGACCGGTCGGGATTTGAACCCGAGACCTCCTGCTTGCGAAGCAGGCGATCTACCGCTGATCTACCGGCCCTGTATTCTTCGGAAACACGTATTCATGCTTATTTGTTTCCATCTATCCCTTTGAGGGTAAAAATGCGCAAATAAATATATTTAAGTATACGCATGTCCACAAGTGAATATCAGCGCCACATCGATTGTTGGTCTCATCAAGAACTATGTTCAGGAGTATCTGAATGTTCCATCCACGCTCCCTTTTAACGAGAAGATTTTCATTTTCTGGGTAATTATACTTATTGCGATTGCTTTTGCCATGATAGGAAGAAAAGCATTCAGGTACATCCTGCTTATTTCAGGCGCCCTTCTGGGTTGGTTTTCCTCTTACTTTTTCGCCCAGTTTATTACAGGATTCATATCGTTGCCGCCGCTGGCAATTAACATCGTTGGTGCGCTCCTGGGGGCTTCTTTCATGTTCTTCCTGGCGCGTTTCACGATCAGTGGAGGAATTGCTATTCTCACCTATTACCTTATAGTGTCGGTACTTGGGATACAGTCTGGTTACCTGCTAGTAGTAATCCTAATAGTGTTCATAGTATCTATGGTTTTTTACAAAAGAGCCATGAACTACATTACCCCAATACTTGGAGGTTTCCTTCTCTATTACGCAATGAACGGGCTAGGATACAGCGAGTATGAGGCTATAGGCCTCGGAGCTCTCCTTGCAGTTATCGGGATAGCCACCCATGTCCTTATAAAAGATCGCAGTACTCTCGCACCAAGTCCTCAACCATGAGTGAAACTGTAAAGATCAATCCCAACTTCGTTCCGAGAGATTACCAGAGGAGGATTGTGGCAGATGTTGCCAGGAGAAACGCCCTGATTGTGCTGCCTACCGGGCTTGGGAAAACTGCCATTTCTGCAATGCTTATTCGAAATGCACTTATAGATGGAGGACTTGCTCTCTTTCTTACCCCGACAAAACCACTCGCTGAGCAGCAGGCTGCCGCTATCAGGGATTTCTTTGCAGATTCGGTTAAAGTGAAAATTGCGACTGGCGAAACCACACCGGAAAAGAGATCAGAATTATGGAACGATTTCCAGGTAATGGTATGCACTCCCCAGACAGCCTTCAACGATCTTTCTTCAATGGGAAGCGTCAGGGACAAGTTCGGAATAGTCGTGTTCGATGAAGCTCACAGGGCAGCAGGAGATTACCCATATGTTACGTTGAGAAAACTGTTCTCCATAAATCCTGGAATTCAATTTGTCGGCTTGACCGCCAGTCCAGGTGATGAAGAGCACGAATCTGAAATTATGATTAATCTCGGGCTTGAAATCACGGTCAGAGGGGATTATTCCGACTCACAGGTAAGGAAATATACCCATGATGTTGGCATTGAGACGATCAGGTTGAGGAGAACCCGGACCATGGAATCGATACGGATACTGCTGGATTCAATTTATTCCAATCTGGTCGGAGAACTTAAGGCACTGGAAATCACAGGTATCTCAGCCAGGAAGGATTTACTTAAGGGAATAAAAAGTGCATCCGCCATGATAGAGGCTGGAAACACGGCTGGTTACGCAATAATGAATCTGCTGGTAACTTCCCTTAGAGTGGATTATGCAAGGGAATACGCAGAAACACAGGGGTTTGAGCAGGTTTCCTCTTACATTCATGATATGTTGAACGACGAAACACCGTCTGTAAGGAAGTCCATAGCCAAGCTTACGTCGATGCAGGAAATGAAGCAACTCCTGGGCATACTGGATAACCCGTTGTCCGACAGGACAAACCCAAAGCTGATATCCATCTGCAGGCTGTGTTCGGATCAGGTTGCAACCAGCAGGGTCATAGTTTTCGCACATTATCGCAACACTGGTGAATTGATCACGTCGTACCTCAACTCAAACTGTGAAGGAGTTGTCGCTAAAGCGTTCTATGGACAAGGCCCGAGAGCAGGAGGTAAAGGCATGACCCAGAAGGAACAGACGGCGACCATTGACGCCTTCAGGAAGGGGGAGTTCAATGTTCTTGTTGCGACAAGCGTAGGGGAGGAGGGGCTGGACATTCCAGACACAGATTTGATCATATTCTACGAGCCTGTGCCATCCCAGATCAGGACAATACAGAGAAGAGGCAGGACCGGAAGATTCCGGCCCGGATCAGTTAAGATTCTTATGTACCAGGATGGCAGAGAAGTCCCCTATTATTTCATGTCCATGAAGTCCATTTCAAATTCAGGCAAATCCCACCCTAGGAAGAAAAAACGTGTTTCGCTTGACGACTTTGGAGAGCGATGATAGCGTCGAAATAATTTGCCAGGAGAACCCTAATGTTATGGAAGCCCAGGATTATTACTGTTCAGCGAGTGAATCAGAAGAAATGAGAGATGAGCCTATTTTCATTTAACAGCTAAAGCCCTTCCAGCCATCTTTCGTGAATGTTCGAGGAAAAAACCCTGTCAATTTTAAATCAAAGTGAATAGATGGAAAATGAAGGCACAAACAAACACCGCAAATCGGGTTAATTGGATTCAGACCCGATGTTTACAAGTTTTGCCAGCAGGGCATCCACCTGTATCTTGTCGCTGCTGCCTTCCACGAGCCTGAATTCCGCATCGCCAACTGCTATAAGTGCCTTCAGCCTGGACCTTGGTGGGATCAGGCTCTTTCTCAGCACTGCGTGTATCCCTTTTATGATATCCATACCTGATAATCCTCCGGATGCCATCATATCCTCGGCCTGGGAAACTGCCTCCTCGAACAGCTTATGTTCAAGGGCCTTGGAAACAAGCTTCTTCATTTCTCCCGTGGAAGCCATTCCGGCAATATCGTAGATCTTTGCCGCGGTCACCTGTCCCATCATAGAGGCTGCCTGGAGCATGTTCATCACTTTTCGTCCATCTCCCTCTGACACGTCTATAATCGCATCAATTTCGCTTTCCCCGAGGTTCATCTTCTCAGACCTGACCACCTTCTGGATCATGGTTTTCATAGCCTCCGGGGTAACCTGCCTGAACCTGAAAACAACGCACCTTGACTGTATTGGCGGGATAATCTGGGAAGAATAATTACATGAAAAGATAAACCTGGTTGTGCTTGAATACACCTCCATGGTTCTCCTCAACGCAGACTGCGCTTCGTTGGTGAGCATGTCGGCCTCGTCCATGAAAATTATCTTGAAACCAAGTTCACTGGATGGCATAATCCTGGCGTAATCCTTGACACTCGCAATTTTGTCCCACTTCCTGTCCCTTTCCTCATGCCCTCGCATTGTGTCAATCCCCCTGTTATTGGAGGAATTGAGCTCAAGGTAGTTGTCCTTCCATGTTTCCCCGAAGAGTTCGTTTGCGATCGCAATAACAGCAGATGTCTTGCCAGTCCCCGCGGGTCCGGAAAAGATCATGTGCGGTATATCCCTGTTTTTTACGAAAGCCTTGAGGGTAGCTACTGTTCCATCCTGTCCTACAATTTCGTCAAGGGACGAAGGCCTGTATTTCTCGATCCAGATCTCATTCATGGGAAATCACGCTGCAGCAATGCAGGCAGATTCCGAATACTTAATAAACTCTTTTGATTGACTATTTAAGGATGAAAAAACTCGCTGTTCTCGCATCTGGTCGCGGTACAACTTTTGAGTACATTCTAAATCATCTCGGGAGCAGTCTTCCAGATACTGCCGTAACCGCGCTTATCACGGATAAATCCAATGCAGGCGCACTGGGAATTGCCGAATCAAGAGGCATTAAGACCATTATCACAAGGAAATGGTTGAAGCAGGCGGAGAACCTTGAAATCGCCTTTGAGCAGGTCAATGCCGACCTTTACGTACTTGCAGGATTCCTCAGCATACTCCCTCAGAAGGTGGTGGAAAAGTGGAAGAACAGGATCATCAATACTCATCCTTCCCTGCTGCCATGCTTCGGAGGCATGGGGTATTACGGGGAGAAAGTCCATTCAAAAGTCCTGGAGAGCGGAGTCAGGATTACTGGCTGCACAGTTCATTTTGTGACAGATGACGTGGATGGCGGCCCTATAATTGCACAGCAGGCTGTTGAAGTCCTGGATAATGATACTCCTGAAACCTTGTCTGAAAGGGTAAAGGTTGTGGAAAAGGATCTACTTATCTCGACAATAAAAAAACTGCTTACCAGTAAATACTCGGTTTCAGGGCAGAGAGTTGTTTTCACTCATGACAGGGTTGGATGAATTATGCCACCTTACCACGTATACCACTGCGGCTATTCCGCAAAGCAGCAGCCACAGTACGTTTATAAGGGACAGAAAATTCGAAGCCGGCGTATTAAAGAATAATACAAACGAAATGAATCCGTTGAAGAACCAGTGCATAATGATGTCCACGTATGCCCCGAATTTCAGGAAGCCTATGGCGAGAAATGCCCCTACTAACGCAGCCTGTGCAATTTTACCCGGGTCCCATGATCCGAAATAGTAATGCGCATATCCGAACAGCAAAGCTGTGAGAATAACGCCAATCCATTCCACCGTTCCCATCTTGAAGTTCAGTTTCTTCTTCAGCTTTCCCGGAAATAAGAAGGCATAAAGAATTAATCTTGCAGTGAAGGCTTGTTTTTGTTCATTCCGGGCGTTGAACCTATTCAGATAATAAATCGCCTCAAGCAGTACCAGAATGCCGAGAGGGATTATCCTGAATCCCAGTTCCTCAACGAATGGCGCATATATCAGGTTAAGGTAAAAGGTATAAGCGCTTGTAATGGCCGGGCCCCCGGTTTGAACGCCGAAAAGTGCCTCTGCGTCCACTATGACAACGGATAAAAAATACAGGAATGGCATGCTTATTCCTATGAAAGTGACCGGGTTCCCCTGATACGTTCTTGTCCCTGTCCTTTTTCCTTTAAGCAACGCATAACTGAAGATAATTATGTATAGGGCTGTCAGCATCAGGAAAATTCCCAATGCCGGAACCAGAAGGGGGATTTGGATCAACAGAAGGGTTATGAAGAAGTACGGGGTTCCCAAAACAGCAAATTGGTTCATCCCTGTTGCGACCATGAATCCATTCACCAGAATCATTGTCAGGAATCCCAGGGCGACCAGTCCTAAAAAGAAGGAATAAAGTGTACCCGAGGGTTCGTATCCCTTCACTGGTTCTGATGGCTCCACAACTGAGCCATGGAAATTAAATATAAAATGGGTTGGAGTTTCATTCCAGTACGAACTTGTATCCGTACTGAATTATCCCTCCTTTTCCGTCTTCCCTTACCTTACGGAATACGGACCTGACGCGTTTGCCAATATCTATCTCGGAAGCAACGCTGTCCACTATCTGAGCGGTCAGCACCGGTCCCTCGTCCAGCCTGATCAGCGCAAGAACGTATGGTCTCTGCCTCGCAAAAGCCGGTGGAGCATCGTGTACAATTGTAAACGATTCCACGGTTCCCAGTCCTGAAAGTTCCTTCTCCTTCATCTTGCCTATGGATTCCCTGTGGCAAATCGGGCAGACGTCCCTCGGGGGAAAATACATCTTCTTGCAATTCCCGCATTCATGCGCTATCAGCCGGTATCGGTGGTTCGTTTCCCGCCATACTGCAGAAAGTTTTCCCATTTATTCACCTCCCACGATATGCACATATGAAGTCGAACCCGTTCCCGCTATATTATGCAGCATCCCGAACTTTGCATCCTTGACCTGTCTCTGTCCGGCCTTTCCTCTTAACTGCGTAACGGCTTCAACGAACTGCCCCACTCCAACTGCACCTATGGGATTTCCTTTCGCCTTCAATCCTCCAGAGGGGTTTATTGGGAGGCTGTCGTTAACTCCAATGCCTTCGTCGATAACCTGCTTCCCTTTTCCCTTTTCAGCAAAGCCGAGGTCCTCGATTGCTGTCAGTCCGTAAATGCTGAAGGAATTATGCAGTTCTACGAATGATACATCTTTATGCTTTATTCCTGATTTCTCAAGTGCCGATTTTGCTGCCAGGACGGTTGAATCCATTGTGTAATAGGAATTCCTGCTGTGAAGGGCAAGGAAATCCTGTGATACAGCGGAACTCATTATCTTGATACCTTCTTTTTTGTTCTTCTTCATGAATGATTCTGAACACATTACAAGCGCAGCGGCACCATCGCTCATGGGGCTGCAGTCCATTATGTTTAGGGGGTCTGCAACCATGGTCGATCCCATAGCAGTTTCCATTGTCAGCTTATTCCTGTACTGTGCATCCGGGTTCATTGTTGCGTTAAGGTGATCGTTGACTGATATGCTCATCAGCTTCTCCTTTGGCACATTGAAATCATGCATGTATTTCCTCGCACTGAGAGCGGCCAAAGCCGCAGGCGTAGCACCGAAAAATGCTTCCCACTCCCTGTCAAGCAGGGTACCAAGGTGATCCAGCATTTCATTGCCGTACAGATCGGTCATCTTTTCGACCGCACCTACTATCGCGCAGTCTATTTCCCCCGACTTTATTCCAAGGTAAGCCTCCCTGACTGCAGCTGCACCGGATGCTGTTGAGGCTTCAATCCTGATTGCAGGTATGTGATTACTGGCAATGCCGGAAAAATCAGCGATCAGCGATCCAATGTCGTTCTGTGCATTGATGGTTCCGCCCAGGCTGTTGCTGCCATATAAAACCTGTACGTCCTTCGAGTAAATCCCGGCGTTTTCTATAGCCTTCAAACCAGCTTCAACAGCAATCTCCCTGAGAGACCTTTCCCAGAGTTCACCGAATTTTGTTTCTCCAGCACCTATAATGAAAACGTTTTCACTCAATTGCATCACCTACTATGATCTTCTTCTTGAATTTCGCATAAATCGCATAATCAATCCATTTCACGTTGCTCAGCATTTTCTTGATTGTCGGTGCAGATTCACGGTCAATTTTCTCGATGTTTTCTGTCACCGTAATATCGAATGCATCAGATCCTGCTCCGGATCCGAATGACACTGCCATAATCCTGTCGCCAGCCTTTGCCTTATCCAGTATCGCTGAGAGCCCGGTCATCATTGAACCGGAGTAGGTGTTTCCGATCACAGGGGTAAGTAATCCGTCCTTGTACTGGGCTTCCGTGAATCCAAGTGTCTTGGCTGCCCTTGTTGGAAACTTGCCATTGGGCTGGTGAAATACCGCATAGGTGTAATCTTCTGGTTTCATTCCGGATTTCTCCATGATCATCTTTGAGGCACTGATAGTGTGCCTGAAATATGCCGGTTCGCCAGTGAATCTCTCACCGTGGGTAGGGTATGGCTGCCCCTCCCTCCTCCAGAAATCCGGAGTATCGGAAGTAACGGACAGGGTTCTGTTGATTTTTGCAATGACATTTTCCTTCCCGAGTACAAATGCGGTTCCTCCTGCCGATGCCGAATATTCCAGTGCATCTCCAGGAGCCCCCTGAGAAGTGTCTGCGCCAATTGCCATTCCAAGTTTTACCATGCCTGAGTCTACCATTGCGAGCACGTTTTGCATCCCGGCTGTACCGGCTTTGCAGGCAAACTCGTAATCTGCAGAGAAGAGGCTGAAATCGGCGCCAATTGCAGAAGCGACAATTGTAGCGGTGGGCTTGACCGCATATGGGTGGGACTCTGATCCTACGTATATTGCCCCAACGTCCTGTACTTTCACCTTTCCTCTCTTTATGGCATTTCTGGCGGCTTCCACGGAAATTGTGGCAACGTCCTCATCCGGTGAGGGAACGGATTTGCTGAGAATGTTTATTCCGGTCCTGATGCTGTCAGCATCTTCTCCCCACACACGGGCAATCTCATCGGGCTTGATCCTGTACTTAGGAATGTAGCTTCCATAACTTACTATGCCTGACATAATGTGCTCTAAAGGCAAGCCCGAGCATATATTAAAAATTACCTAAATTGGAGTCGACAATTGTCGAATAATGATATTCCTCGTGAGGTATAATTACATAGTTATATATATTTTTGAACGCTTAGCTTGGCAATTGGTGTAACATGGCAGACTTGTCGCCTAACTCACAAAGAGTATACGAAGCAATAAAGAAACTTGGTGCAATCTCCGAGGAAAAACTGAAGACCGCGGATGATATCATGAAAGCTTCAGGAGTCGGTAAAGCTATTGTTGCCGCATCCCTGCAGGATCTTGCCAGCAAAGGATTTGTCAAGAGAGTTGCCAGGCAGAAGAGCGCGGGATATTATATCCTGAAGTGAAAATTCCCCATCACATGGCCAGCAGGAAAGAGATCCCTGCAAATTAGGATCAGCGCCATAAGGACAGGATAAAATTGGAGAGTTGTATTTCGCTGCGCTTTCCATTATTTACTCCCTCTTCCGCTGTGGAACTGTATTATTGATTATCAAATGAAGGAAGAGTCGACCCGCAGGAAATTTCAATATTCAGTCAGGACGCTTCCGCAAATCTAAATAATCGCATTTCCTTTTCTACCCGCAGAGAAAATTCATGACAACACTCATACTCAATGTGGACAGGGATGACGATTTCGGTGAAAAAGCCGGAATAAGCGGACCGGTTATTGGATATGCCGATTGTTATGATGCTGCTCTTAAGCTAATCTCAATCGACCCTGAAGATTCCGATGCCAATGCCCTGTTTGGCGCGATAAAGTTGTATGAGGAAATGCGCAAGAACAATGAGGATGTCGACATATCACTCATCACTGGAAAAACCGATGTTGGCGCAGTATCCGATTTGGAGCTCGGAAGGCAGCTTGACGAGCTTCAGAATTTTGGGAAATTCAAGGACGCTATACTGGTGACGGACGGTGCGGAAGACGACTACATTGTTCCATTGATTCTATCCAGATTCAAGATAAAGTACGTGAAGCACGTTATTGTCAGGCACAACCAGAACATTGAATCGGTCTATTACTACATTGTAAATGCGATAAAGGACAAGAAGTTCATGAGCAAATTTGCCATCCCCATCGGCCTTGTTTTCCTTACTTATGGGGTGGTCTCCCTCGCATTCATACTTTACGATTTTTTCTTCGCATTCAGCGGATTTTCCCTCTCGCCTGGGAACGGCGCGATCACTTTTGTCGCCGTAATACTGGGTGCGTATCTTGTGGAAAGAGGCGTGGACATTATCCAGAAGATCAAGAATTCCCTGGCTTCAGTCCGAACCTATGCGATGGAAACCAGGATTTCATTTTTGTCCTACGTGGTTGCCATTTCTCTTCTTCTCGCAGGAATAGCTTCCAGTTTGGTCGTAGTGATGGCCATGTCTAAGGCGCTGTTTGATGAGACACTGGTGTTCTTCTCCCTTTACATATGGTGGATATTCGGTGCTGTAGCCGCAATGGAGCTTGGCCATGGAGTAGAGCTAATGGTCAGCGGACAGTCCGGAATGAGCGGGATCCTCTATGGTCTCCTGTTTTCCGTATCCATAGGATTGGTGGTATTTGGAATGATCAATTACATACGGTTCATATTCAGCTATACGCCCTTCTCAGATGCAGTAATGAATCTGTCCCTGCTTATCCTTGGCGTGGTACTTGCGATCCTTTCTTCTCTTATAAACAGGTATTATAACGACATAGTCAGCGTGACCTCCATTGAACAACCCCCCGTTTCACTTTTTGAGGAGAAGTGATGCCTTCCTATGTTGACGCAAAATACTGGAAATTAAGGGATGAATGCTTTTCGGATCTGGGAATTAATCCGACCAGGGATGAAGCTGTCACAAGTGAGATTTCCTCGATCCTGGAGCATAACGGTTTCAGGCAGCATCTTCCGGAATTCCCAAAACAAGAAAGCACAATGATTTTTGGTCCCGCATCCTACGCTTTAAGCAATGTCTTCTCTAAAGGGTTGAAGATAGTTGCCGATTCCGGAATCTCAAGATACCTTCGTGTTCTTGGCATTCCTGATATAATCGTAACAGATCTTGACGGTCCGGTGGATGACCTCCTGTTCTGCCAGAAAAAGGGAACATACCTTTTTGTGCACATCCATGGAGACAACTCGAAACGGGTAAAGGAAGCAATTCCCAGTCTTGGTGAAAATACAGTATTTACTTGCCAGACAAGAGAAACTCACAATTTCTTCGATTTCGGCGGGTTCACGGATGGGGACAGGGCTGCGTTCCTGGGCAATTACTACGGTGCAGAATCCATCACCCTCTATGGTTTCAAGTTTGACAATCCTGTTCCAAAACTCAATGGAAACCAGGCACTAAAACTGAAGAAACTTGGTTGGGCATGGAGGTTCATCAAGCAACTTGCTCTGGACAGGGGGCATGAGATCGCTCCAGGCGAGATCATTTCATTCTGAATATTTTTCCATCCTCATAAACTACCGGAAACTTCACGCTGTCAATGGCAGTTGCAGGTGCTATGTCCCTTCCGTAACCTATCATTTTAAGTCTTCTTGCACCGTTTGATCTTTTAGTCATTTTGATGAAAGCATCGGCATCCACATCCTTTCCTTTCAAAGTTTCCTCAAGGAAAAGCGCAAAAATCTGGTCTTCGTCTGCACTTCCATCGGGTCTTCCCGACATCACTATTCCAATATTTTCAAACTTACTGATTTTCTGTAGGGTCGCTGAAAAATTGACAAATGAGGAAATGAAGACGTTTGGTTTATCCCGCAGTTTTTCCAGCACCCTTGTGCAATTTGTAGAGGTAAACAGTATAGTTTTCCCGTCAAAATTTGCGTCCTGCACATCGTTTGGGGAATTGCCGTAATCAAACTGCGGTATCTTGAAACCGTACCTTTCCCCAATCGCAATGTATTCTGGATTCTTCTTTTTCATGGCCCTGGCTGTGCTCAGCCTGAAGATTGGAATTATTTCCCTGGCACCATTCTTCAATATTATAGGGATGGTCGAGGTTGATCTTAGAATGTCCACGAGGGCATATGCATCAGCGTCAGGAATGTCTTCTTTCCTTCCTTCTGTGACACTAACTTTCAATTAGCACCATAAATCCCTGATTCAAAAGTAATATTAAATCGGATCAATTACAGGCTCACTTCAAGTTAGTGTTAAAAATGCCTCAAACAGTCAACATAATGGTAGAAGGTGGAAAAGCATCGGCCGGCGGTTCGCTTGGTCCTGCACTGGGTCCGTTGGGTCTCAACCTTGGACTCTTGATCAAGGAAATAAATGACAAAACGCAGACTTTCGCTGGCATGCAGGTTCCAGTTTCAATTATTATAACCGACCCAGCAGCAAAGAAATATGAAATCAAGGTAGGGATACCACCCACATCTGCCCTGATCAAGAAAGAATTGGGGATAGAAAGTGCCTCTGGAAACAAGAAGGAGAAGATTGCCGGAGATGCAACCATGGACATGATCAGGAAAGTTGCAAATTCAAAGATCAATGCAATGCTCTCCTACGATCTAAAGGGTGCAGTAATGGAAGTACTGGGAACCTGCGTTTCAATGGGAATTAATGTTGAGGGAAAAGACCCCAAGGAAATACAAAAACTTATAACAAACGGGTCAATTAAACCATAACCTGTAGGAGAGACTCTATCTCGATTGAACTACGGAGGTAATTAATTTGGCGAATGACGGAATTGCAAAAACGCTGGAAGAGCTCAAGAAGCAGTCTCCAGAAAGAAAGTTCAAGGAAAGCATTGAACTCGCTATTAACCTGAAGGATCTCGATCTTTCTGATCCCAAGAACAGGGTCAACGAGGAGATAGTGCTCCCGAAAGGCAGGGGCAAGGACATTGCTGTCGCAGTTATAGGGACTGCAGAATTAAAGGAAAGGGCCAAGAAAGCTGCAAAGGCTGTTTACGGTCCGGAAGACATTAGCAAGTTTCTTGAAGACAAGAGAGGATTCAAGAGACTGGTGAACAAATTCGATTTCTTTGTGGCCGAATCTACGCTGATGGCCAACATTGGTAAATCCCTTGGACAGATTCTTGGTCCCAGAGGAAAGATACCAAAACCGATTCCTCCAGGGCAGGATCCGGTCGCTATGATTGCCAGCCTTGGAAAAACCGTAAGGGCAAGAAGCAGGGATAAGAGGACATTTCATATCCCGGTAGGGACAAGAGACATGAAAGACGAGGATCTGGAAGAGAACATCAGCGCCGTAATCAAAAGATTAACTTCAAAATTGGAAAAGGGCTATGGAAATATTGAGTCTATTTATATCAAGACCACAATGGGCAAGTCTTTCAAGCTTGAAATGGGTGATAACAAATGAGAAACCCGGCACCATGGAAGATTGAGGTTGTCAACGAGCTGTCCGAAAAAGTATCAAAATCCAAGGTCTCCGCCATAGTTAGCATTAAGGGGATCAGTAACAACCAGTTGCAGAAGATCAGGCGGGACCTGAGAGGAGAGATGGATCTTAAAGTGACGAGAGGTACCCTGATAGGAATAGCACTGGAAAAATCCGGAGTCAAGGGGTTCAAGCATCTCCAGGATATTCTTGCCGGGCAGGTAGCTGTACTTACCACTAACAGTCCACCGAGCGCCACTTATGAGAAACTTTCCAGGACCAAGCAGAAATCCGCTGCCAAAGGTGGCGAAGTAGCCGAGAATGACATCATCATAGAGGCCAAGGAAACCTCGTTCCCACCTGGACCAATGGTTAGTGAATTCCAGAAAGTTGGATTGCAAACTGCCATTGAGAAAGGAAAGATCGTGATCAAGAAAGAATCCGTTTTCGTGAAGAAAGGGGAAGTCATATCCAAGGAGAAAGCAGGGATTCTGAAGAAACTGGAGATATTTCCGTTAATTGTCGGGATTGACATGAAAGGTGCCCTTTTTGAAGGGATATTCTTTGATGAAGGAGCGCTTTCAATAACACCGTCCAGCGTCTTGCAGGATGTATCCAAAGCGCTGATGTCTGCCAAGAAAATAGCACTTGCAACCAAGTTTGTAGTTCCAGAGATTATAACTGAACTGCTGGTTGAAGCAAGAGTAAATGCAGAGTCCCTTGCCATTGCAGCGGGCGTAGTGGACGAGAAGAATATAGAGTTATTTATACTGAAAGCGATTAGGGATGCAGCCGCCCTCAATTCAACTGTTTCTCCTGAAGAGAACAGTGTGGAGGAAAAGGACCACCATAAAGCTAAAGAGGATAAGACACCCGAGAAGAAAGAGAACGTAGATGACCAGGTATCCGAAGGTCTCGGTGCCTTGTTCGGATAATAGGAGAGATGAAAAATGGAATATGTATATGGAGCTCTGCTTCTGCATTCTGCAGGATCGGAGATAGAGGAAACTAAACTGAAGAAAGTACTGGAAGGAGCCGGCGTCAAGGCCGATGCAGCTAGACTCAAGTCTATCGTGTCAAGCCTTCAGGGCGTGAACATAGAAGAAGTGTTGAAGAATGCCGCTTCTGCGACTGTCGCTGCCGCACCTGTTGCTCCAGCCCACGCTGCTGCCCCGCATGAGGCAGAAAAGAAGGGTGGCAAGAAGGAGAAGGAAGAACCCAAAGAAGAGAAGAAAGAGGGTTCAGAAGACGATGCACTCGCTGGTCTCAGCTCCCTTTTCGGATGAATTAAAAAATGAGCCTTTCCAGCGTTTTCCTTTTTATTATTAAATTCATTATTCCATCTGTCTTTTTTATAATTTTTGCTTTTATATACGTTGACTACCTGATGATAATAATCTCGGTGATCTGGATATTTGCCGCTATTTTCGTAACGATTATGAATCTGGATGAAACTCCGGGCAGAAGTATCTAAGAAATTTTCACATATGTTCACGATTCCTGTTGATATATTTTAGTCAAAAGTGAATTTAGCAATTCTCCTTAATACAAAAAAATTATTACTCAAATCAGTTTTTGAAACCAATGTCAATAAGAATAATAATTGACCCTCCAAAGGACCTCAGGCCCGAAGGTTCCATCAGGTGCGACGTTGCCTGGAAATTGTTTCTGCCCGACTTAATGGGTGACATTCCAGATGAAAAAGTGACCAGGCTGATAAGCTTCAACAACTGGCTATGGTCGGAGCTTTCCACGAGACTCGGATACCTCAGGGTGGACGTTCCGGATACAGTGTGGATCCTGACGCCGCCACTGACGGACGCTGCCCTTGCCTATATCATCAGGATTTGTTCAATCTGGTCCGGGGAGGTGTACGTCAGCAAACGGGAAAACGGGACTTTGGATTTGGAAAATATCGGGGATAACAGGTGGATTCCGCCGATAGTTAACGTACAGGATAACAACCCTTCTGACCCGGCTGTGAAAAAATTCAGAAGCGTAACTACCAACGGAGGAATCAACGGACTAGTGGATGAATATTTCACCCCGCTCATGGGTTCAACCCGGTCTTTCATGAGGGTATACGACATCCCTCCCGGGGGTACGTATTCCAGGTTCCACAGCCATACGGCACGGGAAGAGACTTACCTGGTGCTAAAGGGAAAAGGATCGATAAGATACGGGACACACAAAGTTGAGGTTTCTGTAGGCGACTTGGTGTCCAAGCCCCTGGGTCCTGATGTTTCCACTCAATTACTAGCAGATAAAGGCAGTCCATTGAGGATCCTTGACATAGAGATATGGCCAGATCCATTCAGGACTTCAAAAGATGTGGTTCATTATCCCGATCATGGAGAGATTGATCTCCTGGGACCCGGCTGGGACAACATGATACCGGACAAGGCCGTATACTCGTTTAAGGATTCCTTCGGCAATTATGATACAGGATATTCCAGGAACATTGACGGATCATGGATTCCGGAGGATGTACCCGGATTCAAGAAGAGAGAAATAAAACAGGAAGAGAAATAGGGATTTACAAGGATCCAAATTTCTCCGCGACCCTGAGCAGTGGAATAAGGGATTCTACAACCTCCATTCCCGTTGGTGTAAGAGCATAATCGACGCCATCCTGGGTTTCCCTCCTCCTTAAAAGTTTAATCTCCTCAAGCTCTTTCAGGCGTTTTGAAATTATGGTGGAGCTGGAATAGGGTATGCTCTTCAGTATCTCGTTGAAATTTTTCCTGATCCCCTCTTTTTCCAGGATTGCAAGGATCAGGAGGGAGTATTTCTTCCCGATGCTGGAAAGTAACGGAAGGGACGGGTCCACACATATTATGTCACTTCCGCTCTGGATCATGCAAATATTTTTCCTTTTACTCCGCCTTTCCGCTTCCTTCTCTTCGTGATTCATTTTTACGCTTATTCAGTGCAAAGAGGGTGATTAAAGTTTACCTAGCCGAGTTTAAGGGCAGGAAACCTCTTTCAGGGTTCAAGATAAACATTTGTTTACTTTCCTCTTTATTACAGAAAGTTCAATCTTTTCCCATGGCAAAAAGGAAAGTAACACTGAGGGTCTTTGGAATGACCTGCGATGACTGTGTAAAGCACGTGTCAGAAGAACTGAAGAATGCAGGTGCCACCGAAGTGCTTGTTTCACTCAAGGAAGGAAGCGCTACAGCTGTGGTGGACGACACTAAAACAAGACCTGAGGACATTCCAAGGCTCCCTGTTTTTGGAAATCAATCCAGGTACAGGGCGCAGCTTAGAAAGGTGGAATAAGCGTGGAAAGGGAATACGACCTGGTTATCCTTGGCAGGGGAGCAGCAGCATTCTCTGCGGCAATAAAGGCCAGCGAGATTACTTCAGGCCAGGCATCCATTGCGATGGTTGGCATTGGACCTCTTGGAGGAACATGCGTGAATGTAGGCTGTATCCCGTCAAAATATCTCATAGAAGCTGCAAAAGTTTCACATACGCAGTCCCATCCGAAGTATCCCGGGATAAGTTCAAAACCACCGACAATAAATTTCCCTGAATTAATCAGGTCTCTCAGGGAAGCTGTCGCCGAGGAGAGAAAGACCAAGTATGAAGGTGTCTTGAAATCTTACGGAAACATTGATGTTTATGAAGGAAAAGCACAATTCACGGGCAGGGAAAATGTCATTGTTCAAAACAACGACCAGTCCGTTAACCTGAAAGGGTACAATTTCATCATAGCAACCGGGTCATCGCCAAAGATCCCCAATTTACCCGGGCTGGAAGAAACCGGATACATTACCAGCAATACAGTGTGGGACATGAACTCCTTGCCTGGAACAATTGCCATACTGGGTGGAGGTTTTATTGGCCTTGAACTGGGGCAATCACTTCAAAGGCTCGGTTCAAGCGTAATAGTTGTGAAAGAGCATAATACCATTGCGCCAGGTATTGAAGAAGAATTTGGTGCGACACTTATGCAGGCACTGGAATCCGAGGGCATTGTTTTTAAAACCGGAAGAAAGGCCGCGAGAATAGTCTCCAGGGGCGGGAAGAAGGTAATAGAGGCAATGTCGTCGTCAGGAAAAGAGGAAATTGAAGCTGACGAGATTCTTGTATCTTCCGGTAGGTCTCCAAATGTTGCCGATCTGGGACTGGAAAATGCAGGAGTGAAATATTCAGCGAATGGCATAGTCATTGATGAAACGCTTAAAACAACAAATCCCATGATATACGCGGCAGGAGACGTTGCTGAACAGAAGTACAGACTTGAAACACTTGCTGCCAGTGAAGGGGCCATTGCCGCTTCCAACATATATGACAATTCTTCAAAAAAAGTAAATTTACAGCTTGTGCCCTGGGCTGTATTTACTGAACCTCAGTTTGCTTCAGTCGGTTACACGGAGGCAGAATACAAGAAGACTGGAAAAAGAAGTGACAGCAGGACTATTCCCATGGCATTTGTTCCAAAAGCAAGGTTGCTCAGGGAGGAACGGGGAATGTTCAAGATGGTCGTGGATGCAGATACCGAAAAAATCGTCGGGGTTCATGCCCTTTCACCGTACGCCGCTGAATTCATAATTGAGGGCGTTTACGCAATAAAATATGGGCTCACGTTCAGGGAACTTATTGAAAAGAGCCACGTATTTCCAACGGTTGCAGAAGGGATCAAGTTAGTGGCACAGTCTTTTACCAGGGACCTGTCGAAAATGAGCTGCTGCATGGAATAGGCAGATATTTTAACATAAGAGCTTGGAAAGAAAGGCCACCGGCGAAAACCGGGCTCCTCACAGCAGCCCTGTCAGTCCCGGATTAACTTGACTGTGTTTCTTTTTCCTTCCCAATGAGGTATTCCATCCTTTCCTCTGCGTATTTCTCTATTTTCTTAATGTCGTCTTCATCCAGGGATCGGAACCTGTTCTGCATGGAAAGGTACTCCCTCACGCTAACCGGCCTGGGCTGTTTCGTCACCTTGAGCACACCGTTCTGGAATTCGTATAACGGAAATATTCCGGACTGGACAGCCAGCCTGGATACCTCAATGCTCTTCTCTGGCGGGAAATACCATCCCACAGGACACGGAGAAAGAATCTGAATGAATTTTGGCCCATTGATCTTCTTGGCATTATTGACCTTCCTGATCAGGTCTTCCGGATATGCTATTGTAGCCGTGGCAACGTAGGGGACTCCCTGGGCCATCATCAGGTCCGCAACGACCTTCTTGTTCTGTTTCTTGAAGTTGCGGTCTTTTCCTATTGGCGTGGTGGTTGTAATAGCTCCGTAAGGGGTGCTCCCGGATCTCTGGACTCCTGTATTCATGTATCCTTCGTTATCGTACATAAAGTAGAATACATTGTGGCCCCGTTCCATTGCGCCGGAAAGTGATTGCAACCCGATATCTGCAGTTCCGCCGTCGCCGGCGAATCCCACTACATTGAAATCCTCCTTTCCCTGTATATCGAAAGCTTCCCTTAACCCTGAAATTACTGCCCCGGTCGCCGCGAACGGTGTGTATACCATTGGCACATCGAGGGTGCGGTTCGGCATAGCCCCCGGTATTACAGCCCAGCATGCAGCCGGCACCGATATTACCGTATCCTTTCCCAAAGCCTTGAGAACGTAACGCATTGAAAGGGTAGCGCCGCAACCATGGCAGGCGGTGTGCCCAGGTTCCATTAGCTCCTGTTCCGGGATGGAAAATGGCATCTTACTGCGCCTCCTTCCAGCCGATGTAATACTTTCCCGTCTTCCCCTTCTCTATATAATCGAACATCTTGTAGAAGTCCTCCACCCTGACGTCCCTTCCTCCCAATCCGGCAACAAATCCTGTTACCGGAATGCTGGAATTCCCGTATAATGCGGATTTGACTTCAGAAACTACCGACCCGCTGGCACTGAATGATACTGATCTATCCAGAACGCCGACCCCCTTCAACCCCCTGGTAGCATCGACGATTTCCCGATCAGGAAATGGACGGAAGAACCTCAGCCTGATCAGGCCTACTTTCTTTCCGCTCTCCCGCATCTTCTTGACTACGTATTTCCCGGTGGATGCCAGGGTTCCAGAAGCGATTAGGGCATAATCCGCATCATCCATGGCGTATTTCTCTATCATTCCCGAATAATCCCTTCCAAATGCATCCCTGAATTCGGATGTGACCCTGTTAATTGTCTGCCGGGAATTTTTCATGGACTCCATCATATCCACTTTCAGTTCCATGAACGGTCCGTCGGGAGTGGAATACGATCCGTATCCCATTGGCCTGTTGTTGTCAATCCTGTATTTCAAATCCAAACTGGGAAGAAAAGCATCGACCTCATCCTGTTCCGGAATATTTACCGGCTCAGAGGTGTGAGACAGCACGAAGGCATCCTCCATGCTCATTATTGGGAGCATAACGTCATTGGATTCTGCAATCCTGTATCCCATCAATATGGTGTCAAGCGCTTCCTGGTTGGATTCACAGTATACCTGCATCCATCCAGTCTCCTTCTGGTTCATGGTGTCCGTCTGCTCAGTCCATATGTTCCAGGGTGGTCCCAAAGCCCTGTTGACCACGCTCATTACCACGGGTAAACGCATTCCTGCTGTCCAGTGAAGCATCTCATGCATGTAGAGCAATCCATGTGAACTTGTAGCGGTATAGGATCGGACGCCAGCTAATTCGCTTGCAAAGGTCGCTGCGAGCGCACTGTGTTCACTTTCCACTTCAACATATCTGGCCTGTATTTCCCTGTTGGAAACCATCTCTGCAAGCTTTTCCACTATCGTGGTCTGCGGAGTGATAGGGTAAGCGGAAATGAATCCCACCCGTGCGAGTTTCGCGCCTACGGCCACTGCCTCGTTTCCAGTCATTATGGCATTGTACTTCTTCTGCATTGCCTGCATCAGATCACCATTTTAGTTTCTATTCCCATTTCAATACACTTCTCAGGACATTCATTGGCGCATATTCCGCACCCTTTGCAATAATCGTAATCGATTACGGGCGCTTCGAGGGCTGCAACCCTTGGGTTGGGAGATTCCAACTCTTCTCCAGATACAACTGTAAAAGCATTATCGGGGCAGAATTTCCAGCATATCATGCACCTTATGCATTTGTCGTACTTGATTTCGGGTTTCAGTATTCTCCATGAGTCGGTGTGATTGGCCCTGGAACTCCTGTCTGCCAGTGGAGCGAGAATCAACTTGACCACCCGATCTTGACAGCGTCATACGCATCTCCTGCCGCAGCGGCATTTTCTTCCTTCTTTCGTGGGGATAATTCCTCGACAGCGACCAGTGCGCTTTCCCTTGACACTATACCTGTAGCTTTCGCAAAAGCGCCAATCATAGCTGTATTGATTATGGGGTTGGTTTTATCCCCCAGTTTACGCTCGATTGCAATGGAAGTCGCATCCACGGTCGCGTTCCTGTATTTACCCTTAAGTTCAGAAGGGTCTTTATCCGTATTGACAATGAAAAAACTATCCTCGTCCATTCCGCTGGTTACGTCGGCTGATCCCATTACGTATGAATCCAGGATCACCACAGCATCCGGTTCATAAATCTGGGTCTTCAGCAATATCTGTTCATTATCAATTCTTGTGAAAGCAGTTACAGGTGCTCCTCTTCTTTCGGTGCCGAAGAAAGGAAAGGAAATGACATATTTTCCTTCATTGAAGGCAGCAAGTGCCAGAATCTTGGAAGCAGTTACGGCGCCCTGTCCTCCCCTGCCATGAAATCTTATCTCAAACATCCATTCACCTCCCGAAAATTGTTCCTTCGCTTATGAGGGAAATCGCTAACATAGTAGGTTCAGTTTTGGCAGAAGGCTTTCTTAGCAGCTGTGCCAGATGTCAGCAGCTAGTTATGACCCTTTATCCGCACTGGGATTGAAGCTTGCTGAGAAGTTTGTTTATATCTGGACATGACTCTTTTGAATCTACTGGTAATAAAATATGAATTTGATTTTGTGATTTTTTCTCTGGCAATCTTATAATTGAGCATCTAACCATTTTTCCAGTTTTTCAATTTCGGCTAAATTGTAGAAACATTTGAAACATTTCTTTCTAATAGAGTTTTAAAATTGTCCAGGGAAGAGGATAAACCTTAGAGATGATAAACGGATGCAATGTATCGTTAAATGGCAAATTCCCGCCTGAGCCATCTGCTGAATTCCATTACCTGCAACGTAAATTGCCCGGAGGTGTGTCTTAAATTGTCCTTTTCCACAATTGGGCTTGACGCCCAGGAGGAAGCCCGATTTGCATTCATTTCTTCACAACTCTCCAGGGTAGGGGGAGAGTTTTACAGGAGAGGCTGGTTATTCGGAACCAGCGGCAACCTCAGTTCAGTGCTCCAGGATGTTCCGTTAAAACTTGCAATAACAGCCTCGGGGGTTGATAAGGGGCAGCTGGATGCATCCCGGATAATCGAAGTTGACAAAGATTCAAGGGTGGTCAGGGGGAACTTCAACCCCTCAAGTGAAACGCTTATTCACATTGCAATAGTCAAAAACAGTTCTGCCAGAGCAGTGTTTCACACTCATTCTGTATGGTCAACAATATTGTCTGATGCTTTCGCTCACAGGAAAGGAATTGAACTGAAAAACTATGAGATGCTTAAGGGACTGAGCAACGTAAAGACCCATGAACACAGAGAATGGATACCGATAATTGAGAATTCCCAGGATGTAAAGTCCCTCTCCACAAAAGTTGAAGGCCTATTGAGGGAACATCGCGATATACATGGAGTCCTGTTAAGGGGACACGGGCTGTATACGTGGGGTTCCAGTATCGAGGAGGCTAAGCGCCATGTCGAAGTACTGGAATTTATGCTGGAGATATATGGCAGAACCAAAAGCGCCGGAGATTTTGGAGAATAGGCGCTTAATTCGAATGGAGGCAAAAGAATGGTTTATGTAACGATACCAGACGAGAACCGGGCCATAAGCGCAGAAAGAGAAATTCATGACTATCTAAAACGGATAGGGATAGGATACGAAAAGTGGGACATTGAAAAGGTCCCATCCCACGCATCACAGGAACAAGTGCTCGAAACTTATGCAGGGGAAATAGAAAGGCTCAAGGAAAAAGGGGGTTACACTACCGCGGACGTGATCGATATTGACTCAGAAACCCCGGGAATCGACGATATGCTCGCAAAGTTCCGAAAGGAACACTGGCATGACGAGGACGAGGTGCGTTTCACGATATCCGGCAGGGGGTTATTCCACATTCATCCCTTTAATGGTCCAGTGGCAGTAATTGAGGTTTCCGCAGGCGACCTGATAAGAGTCCCAAGAAACACTCATCACTGGTTCGATCTCTGTGACGACAGGCACATAACCGCAATCCGGCTTTTCCAGAACAAATCCGGGTGGACGCCATATTACACCAACACAGGGATAGATGGGAAATACCAGCCGGTTTGCATGGGACCAGCTTATTTCAAGTCGCATTGAATACCGGATTGTAAAATGGAAAGAATCTCCACAGGCAAAACCAGGGTCATACTTCTCGACATAGAAGGTACGACTACACCAATAGACTTCGTACACACAACTCTATTCAACTATGCAAACGACAATGTGGAAGCGTTCCTGCAGAAGAATTCCGCAATTTCTGAAATTCAGCTGCTATTAGGAGAATTGAAATCCCAGCACGACCATGATCTGATTGAAGGAAAGAACCCTCCCGATTGGCTGGACGCAGACCCTGGCAGCCAGATCAAGAATGCAACCAGTTATGTGCGCTGGCTCATCGGGATGGATAGTAAAACTCCAGTTTTGAAGACTCTCCAGGGACTGATATGGGAAGAAGGCTACAATTGCGGCAAAATAAAAAGTAGAGTTTACCCTGACGTTCCCCAGTTCCTTAAGAAGTGTGAAGATTACGGAAAGATTACATGTATATACTCGTCCGGGAGCGCGCTTGCGCAGCATCTGATTTTCAAGGAGACCGAATATGGCGATCTCACGCATTTTATAAGCAATTATTTTGATACTTCCATGGGAAAGAAGACAGATCCGGGCAGTTACAGAAACATTGCATCCTTTATGGGAATCAGGGAAGATCAATGCCTATTTTTTTCGGATTCAATACAGGAGCTGGATGCTGCAACCAGTGCGGGATTCAAGGTATGCTGGGTGCAGAAGGAAAAGACCGGAGAACATCCAGATAGCATTTATCCCGTGATTTCCAGCTTCAGCGAAATTTCAGTGGAATAAAAAATTACTAAATTTCCAAAATTTACGAATAGTTTAAATCAACCTTTCTGGCTTATCATTAGTGTCCGATCCCCTGAAGAAAATCAACGATCAATTATTTACAGATACGCTGGAGAGAATAAGGGGGATGGTGGGAAACCAGGCTTCGAGTAAAGAGCTGCAGGATCAGATACGTGGCTTTGGTACACAGAAGGGGATTTACAAGCCACAGGGTTCAGACTATCCCTTATGGATAAGGCAGACTCTGGGAGGTAACTATCCGGATGAGGAACCGCAGACGTTGCCTGACGGATCGTGGACATACAGGTATAAGCCGGAAGCGTCAAAAGGAGGCACCGACATGTCCATTTATACAAACAGGGCCATGCTCAAGTCCATGGAAGACAAGATACCAATAGGAGTTTTCATCCAGGAGAATACGCCTGGGTCAAAACATACATATAAAGTGATGGGCCTTGCTTTTGTAGAGGACTACAGGGAAGGATATTTCACAATTCATGGAGAGCCAATCGCAGTAGATGAAGAACCCATGGTGAGCTCCAACATTCGGCCGTTCCAGCCATATGAAACCGGAATTGCCCACCTGTCTCAACTTATGAGGGAAACAAGGAGGAAGGCATTCCAAACGGCTGTTCGCCGAATATACCATGAAAAGTGCAGTCTCTGTGAACTGGGTTTCACGTATCATGGGGAATCTATCGGTGTTGAGGCTGCACATGTGATCCCGGTGAGTGAAAGAGGCACCTCAAAGGATATCAGGAACGGGATTCTACTCTGCGAGAACCACCACACATTGTTTGACAAATATCTATGGGCATTTGATGAAGATTTTAAGGTCAGGGTCACCGAAGACAGAGCATTCAGGGATTCTGCGAAGTCAAATCACGTGTTGAAGGTGGAAGGGAGAAAGCTTCCAAATCTACCGGATGAGGAGTTTGACAGGCCGGCTATGGAAGCCATACGATTCAGGCTTGATCATTTCGATAGATGATATACCTCGCAGCCAGGTTTTTTAAGCCTTTCCCTGTGGTTTTTACAGTTTCCCTACCTTGTCCCTTTCGCACAAAGTTCCAGGAATCGATGACTTCAACGTTGATGAAAAGATTGCGTTTCCTGACTCCATTTTTCCCTTAAACATCTCGTAAAACCTGTCATTCTTCTGATGACTGTTCCAAGAATTCAGGTAATTCAATTCGGCATCTCCAGCGTCGAACTTGTCTATAGTCAGCACGAGCAAGTTGATACCGGACTTTTCCCTCTTCATTTTTATCAATTCAGCTTCCGATTCTCTAATATTCCCATTATGCCTGACTATTGTCCTGAGCGCTAATTCGCTGTCTACCATACCCCTGGGTATTTCGCCCTGGAGAGTTCCGTTGTGGGCCAGGTATATGACCTTGTTTGCAGTCTCGGAAACAAATGGGTGAGAGAAGATAGGGGAATCCTTTGGAGTATTCGGGGAAGCTCTTCTCGCGTGAAATATTGCGAACGTCCTTCCCTCAACCGGTGGAATCACAAAGTCATCCTCGAATATGGGCTTAGTGCTTTTATGAAATGTGAGTTTCGAATCGCTAAGGATCACGCATCCCCAGCCGTCTCCGTGACTCTTTCCATCTTCGCTCATATCATCATATTTTGCAGAGGCAATCAGCGCATTGAACAGAATTTCAAGATCCTTGGGGGAATTTCCAACATAAGCGAACATCCTGCACATAAATTCTTCACCCGGATTATCGAGAACGGGCTTAACTAAATACTGCTCCCGATCCCTTCATATTCGCCAATGCCCATTCAAAGATCAGGAAACCAGAACGCCCCTAAACCTCAGATATAGCCATCTTATTCTTCCTCGACACTGCTATTGCGTAAAGAGCAATAAGTACGGCAAGTATAATCCCGCCAACAAGCGTTATATCGAAATATGCTGCTGTCATAGGCCCCGAAGTCGTTAAGGCATCAACCGGGACAGACTGGCCGAACGCGTTGGGGTAGACCAGGAAATTAAGGGAGAATATATCAATAGATAACCAGGAAATAAATACCAGCTTGTTGGTTACGATACTCACCAACTGCCTGATATTGAAAAAAATCGCAGGAAGAATCGTCAGGCAAATTGGAATTATCACGAGATATGAAAGAGCGCTCCCCTCGTAAAGATAGAGCGAAACAGAAGACACTATAAGCCCAATCGCAGTAAAAATAACAGAGAACTTTGCCATTTCCGTGGCCCCGTAAAATACCGGAGCTAATCCTATCATCAGTATTACCGCTCCTATCAGGAAAACGAGGTCTGCTGGTTTGGATATCCAAGTCATCGCATTTACGTTCACAGGGCCAAGACTGACGCCGTATCCTCCTATTACGCCTGACAGCACATAGAGAACAACCACACCGATTAAAATGGATGACAGAGCGTAACCAGAGTAAAGCTTCCTTTCGTCCAGCCAGCCTTTTTTGATAATGAATTCACCGAACGTAATTGTGCTGTTCCTTGCTACGAAAAGTATGAGGAATATCATGATTGCACCGGAATACAACTCCGCAAGAGGTATGAGGATGCTGGGGAAGGCAAAATCTGAAAGCACTACCCAGAATGCACCGAACGTGCCGGTCACTTCCCAGATTGGCACAATATACTGCAGGACGGGCTTCCTGTATTTCTCCCACCAGAGAAGCAGAATTATGCTTCCCATAATTTCAGAAATCAGCAGCGAAGCAAATATCCCGAAAACAAGGAAATCAAGGTAGAAAATAGAATTAATAATTAACACCCCCTTCAGGTTCTTTCCTGCCTAAATCGGCAGAAGCCCGGCTGGATCTATAAATTCGCGAAAAGAAGTAGAACGTTGCAGGAACGAGGATCAGGTAGAAGGCGACTATCAGTAATCCCGGGATTAGTAACCCTGGAGAAGTGTTGATAGCCTGGGTGACCGTCATTTCGTTATAAACAATCCAGGGCTGCCTTCCAACTTCATCCGTTACCCAGCCCAGTTCATAAACGATGAATGTGAAAATACCCGCGATCGGAAAGAGGTAAATCATGAACCTGTACTTCAGTGGGTCTTTCTTCATTACGAACAACAGAAACATTATGAACAGGAATAACCCAATCAATAGTCCGCCGACGACCATAATGTCGAATGTTGTGTGCACGAGAAGCGGCGGCCATTCATTCGCAGGAAACTGGCTAAGGCCCGGTACAACTCCGCTGCCAGTCTCAAAACTGGCCAGCAAACTTTGCAGCCCCGGGATGGAGAGTGCCCACATGACCTTTGTGCCAAGAAGGTACCCAAAAAGGGTCTCAGGCATGTTGGATCCACCGGCGTAGTTGAGGTCAAAAGCAGCATACTTCAAGGGCTGCTGAGAAAGAATAGTAGCCATCTCGTGACTCCCGGAAATACCGGCCAGGATTATGTCTACAATTCCAATTACCCCAATAATGTGCAGCGCGGAGGATGCCATGGACTTCTCATTGTCATTTTCAGCCCTCAAATACCTGATTGCAAAGAACACGCCGAGCAACATAGCACCTGCCAACACTGTGGTAGTAAGAACATGGGCGACCTGGGAAAACGTGGAAGCAGTGGCAAATGGCGCCCAGGGATCCACGTTTGTTACGATCAACGGATTAACGCTGACCAGGGTAAATCCATCAGGTGTATTCATCCATGCATTCACCATGGTTATGAACACCGCAGAAAGCAGGGTGCCGAACAGAACTACAAATGAAAGAACCGCTGAAGTGTATTTCCACTTGAACACCCCGTTGAAATAAACGTAAAGGACAAGTGCAATAGTCTCCAGGAAGAAGGTGAAGATCTCTGCGTAAAACAGGGCAATCGCTCCAGTTTCAGATACGAGTGTCATGAAATTGGGGAAGAGCGCCACCATCTCTACGGCCATAACTATCCCACTGGCAGTCCCAATTCCAAAGGATATCACGAACATCTTCTTCAGCCTCTTAATAAGAGTGAGATAACGTGAATCGTTCTTTCTCAATATCATCAGTTCAAGTATTACCAGGAGGAGGATCAATCCAATGCTGGCTGAGACCAGTATAATGTGGGATCCGATAGTATAGGCAAATAGGAACCTGTCAAAATCAGCCATGGACATGTTTCCTCACCCCCGCAAACACTGGAATCCTGTCGAAATCAACGAAGCCAAACCAGAGAAGCACGATGCCAAACAGTTCGGCAAGGTAGAGGAATGAGGGCATGAAGGATATATAAAGGGCTCCGGCAGCACTCAAAACAATTGTGCCGGATATGATGCTGGGCTGTTTCCAGTCCCTTTTCTTTAGGTAAGACAAAGCAGAAATCACGAGCAGGATAGCTGCTGCAGGTACTGTTATTAGAATGGAACCGACTGTAACTGACACCGGAAGATTCCCAAAAACAACGCCATTGGTAATTATGTTACCCGGATTGTTTGTATAAAGTGCAAACAACAAAAATGCATCAGTAGCAATCGCATAGACTCCATAAACCAGTTTCAGAATCCTCCTGCCTATTAAAAGGAGTGAGCCAACTGAAAGAAGTTGAACAAGCAGGGCAACAAGGAAGAGATATGAATCGATTAGTGGAATGTTGACGAATCCAGTTGCAAAGAAAACTTCAAGCAAAGATGCCAGTGCAAATAACCACATGCCAGTTCCCCAGAAAATAACGCTCTTCTTTTTTGACGTGAGGTAACTCAGACTAATCAAAACCGAGAGCATGAAGCTGGCAATGAAAACAAAGAGGGTAACGAATGCAGCCTGATAGTACATTGTTATATTCCCGCAGTATTTGATAATATAGTGCAAATAAGAATCTGATCAGTAACATATGAGCACCAATTTTTAAATATGGAGCAGTAAAACGCACATCTTTTGGCCATAGAAGTGACCCTGTATTACCATCCATTTTACCAATCAAGGTGCAGTCGAAACTCCTGAGACGGGCTCGAGAGATTTCCCTTTTAACTCCTGGCATAAAACACCGGATTTCCTTCGGGCAGGTACACCCTCCTTTCCGGATCTATATCCTCATGGTATTCATGGATAGATCATTTCGCTGCATTGATAATTCTTCAACCTATCAGGATAGGCAATTGAGAAAGCAGTCCCCAGAGCAAGTAATCCAACAGACTTTTATAGCGAGTTCGTGATCAGCGAACATTGACTGAGATATTCTACAAGTCCCTGGCCAGTGGCAGTAGCGGTAACTGCTCTATTGTTACGGATGGCGAATTCATGGCGGTTTTTGATTTTGGTATCTCGGTTAAGAGATTCAGGGAATTCCTCTCGCAACAGGGTTTTGAGCCCACCGAAATTTCGCTCTTCATTTCCCACGAACATTCTGATCATGCCGGTAACGCAATGGCTTTTTCCAACCGTGTTTCCAGGGATATTTATGCAAGGAAAGGCACCTTGAACGCCATGGGCATGGATGGTTACAGCATTGGAGATTCTGTTGTATTTGGTAATTTCTTAATCAACGCCGTGGATATCTCTCATGATGCCTGTGAGCCGGTTGCCTTCGTGGTTGAAACTTCAGGAAAGAAGATTTCCATTGTTTCCGATCTTGGCCAGCCTTCCCTGCCGCTGCTTGAAAAGATAAGCGATTCAGACATACTGGCACTTGAGGCAAACCATGACACGAATATGCTTGTCAATGGTACCTACCCGGACATGCTGAAAAAGAGGATAAGGGGAGAAAAGGGACACCTGTCCAACGAACAGTGTGGCAGGATAGCTGCATCCGTGTCGGCAGAAAAGACAAGAATAGTGTTACTGCACCTGAGCCAGCATAATAACACACCAGAAATTGCACTTAACACCGTGAAAGCCCACATGGACTCAGCCGGAAAGGCAAAAAACGAAATTTTATGCGCTTCGCAGGCTGATGGATGCGGCCTGTTTGTACTGTAAGAATATCATTATAATCCCAAGGAACATTACAAATCTCTAAGCCCCGTGGTGTAGTGGCCAAGCATTCCGGACTTTGGATCCGACGACGGCAGTTCGAATCTGCCCGGGGCTGTATTGGGATTTGAAATGATTAAAGTGGTTGGGAGAGAGGTCAGGGAAATTCCAAATGCTGGAAGGAAGGAGATCAGGGAAATTGCAAAAGATAATGATCTTTCCCCTGAAAGATATATAGCGCTTCTGAACGGAAAACCCGTGACCTGGGAAAGATACGTATCAGAGGATGAAAACCTTTCCTTTGTGGAAGTTTTCTCCGGTGGATAATTATCAGGCTGGCCTCCGTTAGGTCTGAAATTCAAGCAGTTTGGATCCAATAGGAAATAGTGGGCTTGGCATAATATTTTCAGGGTGGATTATCACGGGAAAGTATCGGGGAGGTGACTTTTATAATTCTCCCAGAGATAGCGGCAGAGCTTATGCAAGATCACAAAGTACTGGGATTCAGCGGCTCCATGATGCAGTCCTTCACCTCAATTGGTCCCATGCTGGATCTTGTTGCGCTGTTCACTGTAATCGCGGTTTATTCCGGGATTCTCCTCCCTCTTGTAATGGGGCTGTCTTTCATTGTTGGTTACTCAACTATGAACACTGTGTTCAGGTTCTCCAGCATATATAGCTCTAACGGCGGGTATTATTCTTACGTAGGAAAGGCACTTGGAAAGACACCTGCGCTCTTTGTAGGTTTTCTTTACCTGATGTACGCAGCCCTTGTTCTGCCGAATATTTCTCTTTTCATATCAAGTTTTGTGGCAACCTCGCTTTCGCTGGTCTACACTATTCCTTCCTATCTCGTGCTGATCATATCCCTGGTCTTCCCGCTGTTCATCATTGTGTTTGTTTTCACCGGCCTGAAATTGACAATGAAGTACACCGTAGTAGCTGGACTGATCGAATTCTCCATGATCATACTTGCAAGCTTCCTGTTTTTCACTCATTCGGTGGCAGGATTCGGCGTTTACAACGGACTGAATGTCAACGTTAACTCGGTTTTTCTGGGGCTTGTTTTCGGCATTCTGGTATTTTCAGGAAGCGGTTCCTCAATATTTCTTTCCGATAATGTCAGAAACTCAACGAGAACGGTTCCATGGTCGATCATCTCATCCTACTCTGTCTCCGGAATACTTATGGTAGTTTCATCTTTTGCACTTGTATTCTTTCTTGGAACATCAGGAATATCATCGTACACCATTAATCCGTTTGTTCTGCTCACACAGATCTATAACCGCTTGGGATTGCCGTTCTTCCTTGCATTCGTTGCATTAAGCGTTTTGAGTTCTGCAAATCTCACGATCTCATACACCAACGCGCTCAGGAACAGTTTCAGGAAGATGCTGTCCGAGAAGTTCTTTTCACTTATCCCGCCGAAGGAATCCTCCCAGAACTACCTTCTGCTGCTGACCATGGGATTGTCAATGATTCTGGGAATGATTGCTTACTCATGGAATAACTATGTGACCTTATTCGAGGTGATTGCCGGCGCAGTCAGTCTCTCCTACATGACTATCCATATAATAACAAACATCGCACTCCTCAAACTCCACAAAAGAGTATCTCTTGTCTACGTATTGCCTTCAGTGATCATTTCCACTGCGCTGTTATCGATAGCCATGTACTACTCCTTGTTCCTGCCGGATCACAGCCTGTTTTACTCCAACGTTCTATTTGGAAGTATAATTGCAATTGCCCTGGTCTCAACTGCAATGATCAGGTCAAAGAAAGATCGCTATGAGTCTATTCGTATCGAAGTGGAAGAAGTGGGAAATGCAACCAGTCATCCAACGTAATAAAGCCAAGATTTGAAGCCTGTGCCGTTGATCATAAGTGTGAATACCACTGGACTTATCGGCAAAATAACTCCTGAATATCCTGTCCGTGAAGATTTGTGCATGGATCGGTGTCGGCATGTGAATGGAAATTACCCCTTTCCACTGCCTTAAATACATGCAAAGTGCGTGAAAGCACGAATAAAATTAAGACAAGATGTGTAAATCAATCGGAATTTTGGAAATCTCGTAAATAGACAACATTATAATCTATCAGATTGCTTTTGATGTAATATGATCAATCCTAAACATGTTGGAAGGATCTACGTTCTTTACGGGGATCCGGTTGCCCACAATAGTCAGGGTTTATCTGTCGACTCCCTGCAATCCCTGTTGGGTGCAAGGATAAACGGGGATGTCTGGGACGGGTATGTCGATTTCACCGAACGGGCTGATCCAGATAACCAGAAATTCATAGACTCCGAAAATACCGGGGTTTCAGACATAAGCTATGAGCCAAATGTCAGGTTTTCGAAGTCAGTGGGAAAATCCTCGCTTGAGATCAGCATGCTTTCCGAGAACAAAATCCCAAAAGTGACGGATGCCGTCCTGTTTCCGGAGGAGGCAGAGCTTGAAAAGATGATGCTCAACCTGAAGAACCTTGGGATCAAGGCGACGATATTCGGAGGGGGGTCATCAGTTACCGGTGGAGTTTCCCAGAAACCAGCCGATACCTCGGTCAGCATCGACACTTCAAAACTCAAGTCATTTGAGATGAACAACAGGATTGCAGTCATCGGCGGAGGCATGACTGGCTTCCAGGCGGAGAATGAAGCCGCAAGACGAGGTCTCACGCTTGGCTTCTTCCCGGAATCATTCATGCACTCATCGGTTGCAGGCTGGGTCTCCACCATGGCTTCAGGGCAGGAGTCAAACAGGTACGGCGACATCGAGGACCTGGTACTTGGTGTCGAGATTGTAAGATCTGATGGAACAATCAGGGACAGCATAACGCCAAGGAACTCCATTGGAGTGTCCGGGAAAGCAATTGCGCTTGGGAGCGAGGGCAGGAACGGAATAATCTCAAAAGTGTACTTTAAGACGCACAAGAAAACGGAAGAGAGGAAATATTCTTCCTTTTTCTTCAAGTCCTTCAGCGATGCAATAGAGAGCGTCAGCAAGCTCGACACATTCCCGGATGTGCTGAGGATATCAGATTCCCTTGAAACGGAAATTGCACTTTCCGAAGCCGGTAGTAGCGTAATGAAGAAGGTCCTGGATAAATATCTTGGAGTGCGTGGATTCAAATCCGGTTGCATAGCCATCGCGATAGACAGCGGAAATTCCTACAAGAATATCCGTGAGAACGCTGCCAAGATCTCATCCACTCCTGCGAAGATGTGGGAAATGACGCGTTTCGAAAGACCTCTGGTCGCAAACTTGCTCTGGAAGTCCGGAATGGTTGTTGATACGCTGGAAACGTCAGTTTCATGGGAGAAGGCGTTCGAGCTTTACCTGAAAGTTAAAAATACCTTCAATGAACTCCTTGCATCCTGCAACATTAAGGGATTCATAATGTCCCACATGTCCCACCAGTACAGGGAAGGTTGCTGTCTCTACTTCAGCTTCGTGCTGAATACCCCTAAAAAGACTGAGCATCTCCAGGTTTTCAGGAAAGAGATAGTGTCTGCATTCCTGAAGAGTGGAGGTTCCCTGTCTCATCACCATGGGATCGGGACGCAGTTGTCAGGATACCTGGATGAATCGCATACCAGGCTGATGGAGATGTTAGCCGATCCAGTTCTCTCGTGACCGCAAACCAGGTTAATATATACCCAAGCGGTCACATAGAGATGGCTGCCAGCATCCCGCTTATTGTCAATCCTGCTTCAGGGAAAGGTGATTCATTCCAGGTAGCGAAAAAGGTGAAAGAATTACTCTCAGGTTATGAGGTAAGAATCATTCAGACTAAAGATGAGGCAGACAGCGCCAGAGTTGGCAGGGAAATTGCCAGCGAAAATCCTGATTCACTCATAATCGTGGGAGGAGACGGGACTGTCAACAGCGTATGCCAGAGTTTTATTGATCACCCGGAAACGAAAATTCTTGTGGTTCCTGCCGGAACAGGATCGGACCTCGCAAGGTGTTTTAACATAACTTCGGTGGAAGGTGCGGTCAAAGCGTTATCCGGGAGAAAAACGACTGCAATCGATGCAGTTATGTGCCATACGGGCAACGGAAACCGGTTATTCATGAACATCCTGGAAGTAGGATACGGCGCGGAAGTGATGAAGAGGGTTAATTCAGTGAAGAACAGGACTAAAAGGACATTTTTCACATCCTCGATCAGGGAAGTGTTCAGGCTGAAGAGCCATTCTCTCACGCTTGAAGGGGATTTTGGAAAGATCGATATCAGGACCCCGGAAATTGTGATCGCCAACGGAAGATACTTCGGTGGAGGGATGAAAGCATCCATAAATTCCAGCCTTTCTGATGGAATCCTGGACCTGCACATAATCAGGGAGATAAGAAAGTTGGAGTTGCTGCTGAAACTGAATAAACTGGTAAAAGGCACTTATGTTACCGATCCAGCAGTCACAAACCTGCAGACAAGTAAACTCTCTATCACAGGCGATTCTGCACCCATGGAAGCGGATGGGGAGAACTTCGGAAACGTGCCTGTAGAACTAGAAGTCCTAAACAAATCATTTACTTTTTATCATCTTTAGAATGGCGCAGATCCAATTTGAGCAGGACCTCCCGAGTTTAGTTATTGGCTTTTTTCGTCTCCAGATTCAGGTGGCAGCAGGAGGCCAAACTCAACCTCATCCATCTCGCTATCTTCGGCTCCCACGAAGATATGCCTGGTCTGCGTAAGTTCCATCAAGCCTTCCAGTCCCAATTCCCTGCCTAACCCGCTTCTTTTGAAACCTCCTCTTGGGGCGGCCGCAGAAAGCAAGTGGTACTGGTTGACCCATACAGTTCCAGCTTCTATCTCCCCAGCAAGTTTTGTTGCCCTCTCCCTGTTCCTGCTCCAGACCCCTGCGGCCAGCCCGTATTCTGATCGGTTGGCAATCTCAATCGCTTCGCTGTCGCTGCTGAATTCCAGCACACTCAGGACAGGCCCAAAAATCTCCTCCTTCGCAATTTCTGATTCAGGATCTACACCTGAAAGAACCGTTGGCGGGTAGTATAATCCCTTGCTTGGAACCTGGCCATCAACGTCCTTCCTGTAAAATACTGATGCGCCGCCCTGTATCCCCTCCCTCACCATCATCTCTATCTTCCTTTTCTGACCTAAAGTCGTAATGGCGCTGATATCCGTTTCCATGGACATCGGGTTTCCTGGCCTGAGCCTCTTCATGAGCTTCATTAATTCAGCAAGGAATTTCTCCTTTATTGCGGAATGGACAAGCAGCCTGCTTCCAGATTCGCAAAGTTGCCCGGAATTAAGGTAAATCCCGAACATCACGCCGCTGGCCGCTTGCCTTACGTCAGCATCCTCCAGAACTATGTTCGGTGACTTCCCGCCCAGCTCCAGGGTGGATTTCTTAAGATTCTTTGCCGATCCCACAGCCACGCTCCTCCCGACTTCGGTAGAGCCCGTGAAGCTGACCATTCCAACCTTGCGGTTCTCCGCCATCTCCTTTCCTGCAACTGGTCCTGGGCAGTTTACCACGCTTACTGAACCATCCGGAAAACCAGCCCTCCTTATGTCAATTGCAAGCTCCAGCGCAGTCAAAGGGGTATGCGTTGACGGCTTGAGCACCACAGAGTTCCCTGCAGTAAGTGCAGGAATTACTTTCCAGACTGCCATAAGGAAAGGCAAATTCCATGGAACTATTGCGCCAATTACACCCATTGGCACGTTCTGTACAATTCCACTGCTACCTGGATATTCAGGATGCTCGATGTTCCTGCTTGTCCCGAATTCATTCTCGACCGCAAAATACCTGATGTGCTCGATGCCGAGAGGGATGTCCATCAACATGCTCTGCCTCAAGGTTTTCCCTGTGTTCATGGTCTCCAGGGTTGAGTATTGATCCGATCGTTCCTGAATGATTTCAGCCAGCTTCAAAAGCAGCCTCTTTCTCTCCTGAAGAGAGGTCCTCCCCCATTTTCCATGATATGAATCATAGGCAAGATCTATTGCCTTCCTCAATTCTTCACGTCCAGCCACCGTTGAATAAGCGAACAGGTTTCCGTCCAGTGGACTGATGACCTCTTTCCGGGTACCATGAAAATCTTCCTCTCCAGCAATTAAGTTCCCGTAATGCCTTACTTTTGCCTTTTCACTTTCCATAACATTCCTCCAGCACCTTTTCAACCTCTTCAGTGGAGGCTTCGTATGGATTCGTAAGCATCCCGGTGGACTCCATCGCAAGGGATACCAGTTCGTCCCTTGACTCATCAAACTGCTCCCGGGTTATTCCAGCATCCATAAGGCTCAGCGGCTGTCCTATTATTTTGAATAGTTTTCGCAGTGAACTCTGCAGATCTTTTTCCCTTAATTCTGCAGGAAAGGCGAGGTTAAGCCTGTTGAACCTTTCTATCGAATTAATGCTATTTAAGGCAACAACTGCAGGAAGGAAAATTCCAACCGAAGTTCCATGCGGCTGCCTGAAGACTGCTCCCATGGCATGTCCAAGAGCATGTGCCATCCCAATCTGGGAATTGGAAAACGAAAGGCCAGCCATTGATGCGCCTATGTGGACAAGATTCCTGGTTTCCACATTGTCCGGGTTGTCAAGTACACTCTTAATATTGTGCAGGATCAGTGATAGAGCCTCCTCCGCAAGGGCATCAGAATACGGGTTGTTCCATGTGCTCGTATAAGATTCAATTGCATGAGTTATTGCGTCCACAGCAGTGCTGACGGTCTGTAGCCTGGGCAGTTTCAGCACCATCTCCGGGTCCAGTATGGCATAATCCGGCAGTATCTCCACGGATGCCAGTTCATTCTTTCTCCTTTCCTTCTTGTCTGAAATTACTGCTGCCCATGAACATTCTGATCCTGTACCGCTGGTAGTTGGTATTGCAACCAGCCTCGATTTCTGTCTCAGTCCAAGGGGATTAAGTGGGGTGATGTCGTAAAGCTCCATTTCCGGTCTTTCGTAAAGTGCAAAAATGATCTTGGAAGCATCCATCGATGAACCTCCACCCACGCCAATGATCCAGTCCGGCTGGAATTCAGAGACGCCTTTCAGGTTTCTGGATATCTCCTCAAAATCAGGTTCAGGCGAGAAGTCTGAGAATATCCTGCTAGCCGATCCTTTTGGCAGGGTCTTGATGACCAGCTTTACCATTTCCGAGGAAGCAAGCATCATGTCCGTGATAATGGCTGCTCGTTCAATCTTTAGTGTGGAAAGAAAACTCAAGGATTCGGGCCCAAAGACAACATTCGGGCTGCGGAAAAACCACAAGTAAAATCACTGGTCCAGGGCAACGGTGGAAGCGGTGTTTACCATGTCTTTTGCAGCGCGCGTGAAACGCATTATCTTCATCATTGATCCTTCAAGCTTGAATTTGCCTGTGAGAACCCCCTTGATTGGGTCAATCTCGCCGTGTATCAACCTGATCCAGTTGGAATACTTTCCAATATACCTGAATTCTGATTTCGGGAAAGATGATGGATCCAGTCCATACTGATACTTCCTGCAACTTCCGTGGAAAAGATCAAGGTACAGGTATGCGTTATCCGGGTTTCCCTCATCCTCCTCTATTACGAAAGTTATGTCTCCTTCCCACTTCCTGCCCGAATCTTTGTATGATTCGTTGGAATTCAATTTGTCAACATATTCCTTTGCCCACTCTTCTGACGGAAATTTAGGCATGAATGATTGAACTACTTGCGTCTACATAAAGATGTGTACTTTTGAGGGTAGTAGCAAATGTATTATCTATTGGAAGTGAGATTCATTTTCAATGAGAATTCTTGCAATACTGCCACCGTTCCTCCCAATTGAAGAAATCAAGGGCACCGTAAACTCAATACTACCTGGAATTGAGGTTTCCACCAATACCGATTTTCAGCACTCTGACTGTGAAGTCCTGATTGTCACTACTTTCACTCCAGTTGATTCAAAACTTATCTCAAAAATGCCGGAGGTCAAGTTTATCCAGGTTGCAAGCACAGGGTATGACAACGTCGATCTTTCAGCACTGAAAGAGAAGGGTATTCACATGTCCAACATTCCAATAGCAAACAAGGAAAGCGTTGCGGAGCACGTTATAGCAATGGTGCTGGCAATCCTCAAGAACCTGATCTTCTTTGACAAAACACTCAGGAGTGGTACCTGGCCGGTTCTGACAAATTCCAGAGAACTATCAGGAAAGGTATTCGGCATTGTGGGAATGGGCGCAATTGGAAAGAAACTGGCAGAGAGGCTCCTCTTTTTCGGAGCAAACATCATTTATTACGATCCAGTCAGGCTGACGGAAGATCAGGAAGAGTCGCTTGGAGCCAGATTTTCTGAATTAGATCCCCTCCTGCAGAAATCGGACATAGTGAGCATTCATCTTCCGTTAACCGATTCGACCGAGGGTCTGTTTGACATGAACAAATTCTCAAGGATGAAGGGAGGGGCAATTTTCATTAACACATCCAGGGGAGAGGTAGTCGTGGAAGATGCCCTGATAGAAGCAATAAAGAAAAGAGGGATAATGGCAGGCATTGACGTGTATCCGAAAGAACCCCCGGATTTCAGTTCCGAACTGTTCAGTCTCGACAACGTGATATTTTCGCCTCACATTGCTGGAGTAACAATGGAAAGCCAGGGGAGATTCATAACAGAGACAATATCCAATGTCCTGAAGTATGTTCAGGGAATAGATCCGCTTTACCGGGTGATATGACGAAAGCATACGAGGTCTTCTCTGAAACCATAAAAGACCTGAAACTGCTCCCGATGTTTGGAAATCCTGGAAGTACTGAAATCCCCATGTTGCGGTCGATAAAGGACTATATCCTCACGCTTCTCGACTCCATTTCAGTAGGCATGGCCGATGGACGATCCCAGTACCTGGGAAGGCCATCAATGGTCAACCTGCACACCCTGCCAGGGGTCGGGCATTCCATGGCCTTCATTCACACGGCCAGGATGAACCGTTCACCGATAATCATAACTTCAGGACAGCAGGATACCAGGCACCAGTTCTATGAACCTCTGCTGAGCCATGACTTGAGGGGGCTGGTAGGATCAGCAGTAAAATACAGTTATGAAATAAGGGATGCTGCCGACATAGAGCCTGCAATCAAGAGGGCAGCGAGGATAAGCATGGAGGCTCCCAGAGGACCTGTATTTCTTTCATTCCCAATGAACATAATGGACCAGGAGTCTTATTATTCAGGGCTGGAAACAAACCTCCCTGAGAACAACCTACTTGAAATCAAGGCAGTCAGTGAAATATGGGCTGCACTGGAATCGTCCACCAACCCGGCAATTATTTTTGGTTCCGAAATAGACGAATATGATGCACTCCCCCAGGCTGCACGAATAACTGAAATCCTCGGAATCCCAGCTTATGGCGAACCTTTGTCGAGCAGGTCCCCATATGATACCAGCAGGAAAGGATTCGCAGGTGATTTGCTCCCCGCCTCGACGCCAATAAACGTTCAGATGCTCAAGCACGACCTTATCCTGCTCGTCGGTGCGACTATAACCCTGTATCCTTACCTGCCTTCCCCGCTTCTGCAGGGGAAAAAGATCATCTATGTCGGGTTGAACCCTGACAACAAGCTTGGAGATTCTTATATATGTAATCCACGAATATTCCTTGAAAAACTGGAATCAGTGGCAAAGAGAAAGGGTGATTTTTCCCCGCAGGAAAACCTGGCCGGCGCGGGAGACGCTGCGAGGGACAAACGCAAAATGGGAATCAGTTATATTACTTCGAAAATCAGGAAAGCATTCAGTGGATACGCAATTGTCGACGAGTCGATTTCCAATACCGGTACGGTCAGGAAAACGCTCGAGTATTCCCGCAATTCATACTTTACCGCAAAGTCAGGGATGCTTGGCTGGGGAATTCCAGCCAGTGCAGGAATTGCAACGGTTTCAGATAAGGTCCTGGCAATTATCGGCGATGGGTCGATAATGTACACAATCCAGGCACTCTATACCTTGAAAAGATACTCCCTGCCACTGAAAATAGTAGTGCTGAATAACGCAGGATATTCCATACTGAAGAGCTATTCCAAGAGCTACTATCCGGAAATGGAAAACTCGGAAATGTTCAATGTTCAAACGGACATTGAAAAAATATCAGAAGCGTTTGGAGTACAGTCAAGGAAAGCCGGCGCAGAACTGGAAGAGCTTAACTGGCTTAAGGAAGGCAGAGACCCAAAGCTTCTGGTGATAGACATGGACAGGAGCGTGCAAAAGCTGTTTCCATGATTTTTACAGAATCGCTGAGCTGGTACGATAGAAAAAGAGTCGAGTCATACAGGTATAGGGGCAATACAACCATATGTCAAGCTCAAGCAGGTAAGTGAAGATAACCGTAATTATGAAACAGAGTATACCCATCCATGAAATTTGCTGTGCTTGGATTTGGAAAGATTGGCAAGGCAATTCTCAAGGATCTGTCAACTTATTCGGGTAACGCGAATATTGCCGTATACGACCCACAGGGTGTTTTTCCAAGCGATCACAAGGAAAACGTTTCCTTTTTCAGGCAGGACCCCCTTGACCAGAAAAACAGCAAGGAAGTCTTCAAAAGCGATACAGTGGTAGTTTCGGCTCTGCCTGCACGCTTCAGGCCTAAATTGTTCAAACTGGCGGAGGAGAATAATTCCAGGCTGGTGGACATAACCTTTGGAAACGATGTGCTTTCTCCTGAAAAACTCCGGTCTGGAGGAAATTTTCTTATTGTACCGGATGCAGGACTTGCGCCTGGATTGACAAACCTGATCGTTGGAAGATTTACCAATGACCTTGACATCGTGGAAAATGTAAAAATATATGTGGGAGGATTGCCCGACAAGCCTATACCGCCACTTGAATACAAGGTCGTTTTTGCTATAGAGAGCGTAGTCGACGAATACGTGAATCCCTGTACAGTGATAGAAAGTGGAAAAATGACTAAGGTGGAAGCCCTATCCGGCCTGGAAGACATTGAATTTGGGGGGAGGAAATATGAAGCGTTTTATACAGATGGGTTGAGAACGCTGGTTCACACCATCAAGCCAGTTTCAAATATGTTTGAAAAAACCGTCCGTTACAGAGGGCACTGTGAGAAAGTCAAACTCTTGAGGGAACTTGGATATTTCTCATCTGAAACCCTGAAAGTGGCCGGCGTGGAGGTTTCTCCCAGGGAAGTGAGCGAAAAACTCCTGGACAGTGAACTGAAAAACAATGATATCGGAGACCTGGTTCTGTTCAGGGTGACTGTCACCGGCATGAAAGAAGGCATGATGAAAACTTTCTCAGCTGAAATGTCCGATCACTCAACCGCGACGGATGCACTCACATCAATGGGAAGAACTACCGCATTCCCGGCATCCATAATTGCACAACTTATAGCCAGAGGGAAGATAAGGAAATCTGGATATGCACCGTTGGAAACCATAGGTGAAAACAAGGAAATATTCGATCTCATACTAAGTGAACTTAAAAAGAGAAAGATATTCATAATGTTGGGATAAACTGTGTTGAGTAAATATGCATGAGCCCTCTTGTTCTGCCTCTTCATGTTGTAACCAAGGGGTTTAAACTCTGATTCCCGGATTGTTTCCGTGAGCTTTCTAGATTACTGATTTTTGTTGAACGTGGGGGCAGTCCTCCTTTCGGTTTACTTTGTGAGAGAAACCAGGAGTAGTCTATCTTTACCGTTAATTATGTTTATGATCCTAAGTAATTTGGGGAGGGACTAATTTGGATCACGAATTTCCGAAATATTCAAATACGTGAATAGCGTAGTTATGCCCGTGACAGCAATAACGTTACAGTACCTTAAGAATCTGTTTCTTTCCGCTATTGCGGTACCGACCGGGCTGACAGCGCTTGAAACCCAGTTACTCTTTGTCGCCCTGCTCGCTATAGGAATAGCGTTGATGTTTAGAGGAAACAAATCATGGAAAGTGGTCTTTACGGCTGCAGGATTGTACCTGGGCGGGTATTTTTCGTACAATATTGTCAAGTATCTTGGCTACACATCCCTGCCGATACTGATAGTGATCGCCATAGGTGCGATTATTGGTGCCATAGTCTTAACTCTTGCAATAAGGATTGGTCTTTCGCTTGGATTTGCCTACCTAATTTACCTCATATCAATTGATTACATTGGTCTTACACTGTATTACGCCATTGGGGCTGCTGTTGTAGGATTTGCCATTGCGTACGTGCTTTACAAGGAATTTGTGCATGTGATTTCAGGAATCGTTGGTGCAGCTGCCGGTTACTATGCCCTGATTAAGCTAGGTATCACATCTCTAATCGCGGAATCTCTCGTAGCGTTCCTATACGTCGTTGGCGTTACGCTCCAGGAGTGGGAGAAGAGACGCAGGAAGAATCTGGGTAGAGAAGTAAGACGGGAAAAGGAAGAAGAAAAAGCGTTGAAAAGTTAAAATACAGCACATGATTTACGACTTTCAGCTGAGTCTGGCCCGTAGCCAGCTTGCCAAGGTTGCATTAAAATGAAGATTTCAATGCTTTTGGGAGGCATATTTTACCTGCTTAGGGGGCTCATACTGGTCTCCCCATTTGTAATTTTGGGTTTGTTGGGTTACTTCCTGCACGGAACGATCAATATTTCAACGACATCGCTCACCACCCAGGAACCTCTTTGGGTCCTTGCCCTTGCTGCTATAGTACTGGCATTCATTGAGGAGCATTATTTCAGGGACAGGGAATACGAAGCTTTTACGCTTTCCCTTGTTGGAACGGGACTGGTTTTATTGATAACCTTTTTCGCATACATGAATGATTCAGCAGGAATCAGGTATGCCGCATACGCACTCTTTTTCATGGGAATAGTGGATTTTGTCCTTGGGCTGGAATACCACAAACCCGGACATGTTGGCAGGAAGAAAGACAGGAGCAAGCCTCGAAGCGTGGGCAGTCCTCCCGGGCAATGAGCCATTTTGTTCCTAATCAGGAAGACCGTTAAACTTTTAGGAAAAATAACACTCAGAGAGTGTGAACGAAGGAAGTAAACTGGAAGAGATAATCGGAAACGTTTTTCACCTGATCAAAGGGGATAGAATTCTGGATGTGGGAACCGGGTTTGGAACCGTAGTGACAAAGCTCCTCCACGCAGATGGATTAAATGTCGTATCAATCGATCCTGAAGCTTGGCGTTTCGATGAATTAAGAGAAGAGTTCAGGGACCAGATCACTGATGGGCGACTAAGGCTTGAAAAGGCCGGTGTTGAAAACATGCCTTTCAAAGACAAGGAATTCACAACAACTATAGCAATCAGTTCTTTCCATCATGTGAGCAATATTCCAGCAGCATTTAAAGAGATAGAGAGGGTGACCTCTAGCAGGGTAATAATTACAGATTGGGACCCTGTTTCCTCTGGCATATATAACCCCCACAGTGCCCTGGAACTGGGAAAAAACAAGGATTCAATTATTTCTGCAGGTAAAGAGAGAGGATTCAATATTGAAGAAAAGGGGAACTGGTTTTTAGTATGGAAGTGAAATCTTATGAGATTTCCGTCCAGATACAGCGACTTGGATAAAAGGTTTCAACTGAATAATTATTCAACTAACAATTAAATATAAGGTGATGCTCACTCTTTCAGTGTTTAAGAGTTATAAACAAATAGTTAGTTTAGTAATCGTTATCGGTTTTATCGCGACTGGAATGGCTTTTGCACCGAACCCAACTCATGCTCCAGGGGCAACGGGACACTCAAGTGGGTCGCCTCCGCCATATAGCACCGTTGCGCAGGTATATATAAAAAATAATCTCTCGGTCGCGACCCCGGCCTATTTTGATGAACGTTTGGTTGTTAACAGTTCCTTATACTCAGCGTATGAGAATGCGAATCTTTCAAACATCTTTTTCACGAATTTTTATGGCGCAATTGTCCCCTCCTGGCTGGAGTCTGGAAACAGCTATACTTACAACAATACTACTTACTGGCTCAAGATAGCTCAATCCATTCCTGCCCATTCATTGCTTGTAATCTATATGGACGCTGCCAGTCCTGTCTCTACAAACGTATTGAATAACTACTCCACCGGGGAGGCCCCCCAGCTTTCGGCGGTCTATGGGCAGTATGATGATGGATGGAACATTTTCAATCTCTACGACAACTTTTCCGGTACGTCGTTGAACAGTAAGATGTGGAACTCAGGGGGATCCGGGAGTTTTGCAGTACACAACGGAATTACTTTCAAGTCAGCCGACGCTTACATAACCTCCAAAACGCAGTATAAAGCTCCCGGGTACGTTGAAGCCTACGGCATAATGAATTCCCCTAATACAAACAACAGCACATCTTATGATCTTGGGGGAGTTGGATTTGGGAACGGTGGTCTTGATTTTGTGGCACCGGTAATGACCACCGGCTGGGCCGAGAACCATACAAATGCAATAGGGTTAACAGTTTATAACAACACCGGACCTTATGAGTTCAATGTTTCAAATTCCGTGAATCCGCTTGTTCACCACGTTTTTGGTACAGGCTTTATTAACACTTCACTGGTTTCCACAACCATTGACAATGTCATTGAAAATTATTCCACAATACCTTTGTTGATACCAATAACGCAAAAGCTGAACGTTACGCTGGGATTCCAGGCAAAAGACTTTCCGACCATTAACAATTTCAACTGGATTTTTGAGATTAATTCCACTTCCAACGGATTGAACCTACCATCGACATTGCAGGGATACACAGTTAGCATTGTTGAGTCTGGCCTGCCTCCTTCTACTTTTTGGACTCTTAACATAGCCAATGTTACTGGCATTGCTAATGGCGGATTAAGTATTGGAAACCAGTCCTATACACTTCCAGATGGCACTTACAATTACACAATTGCATCAACAGATAACCAATACAGGCCGGTAAATGCAAGTTCAAGCTTTACCGTCAATGGCGGTGCGATAACCGTATATATGACATTCACGTTGGTAACTTACAACGAGACCTTCGCCGAATATGGACTACCTGCGGGTGCAAATTGGTCAGTCGCTGTTGATAACATATCATACTACTCGATTACGCCTTTTGTCACAATACCACTAGGAAACGGGACTTATACCGCTTACATCAACGGTGCGGATGGTTATCAGGCTTATCCTGACATGGGAAGTTTTTCAATAAATGGCGCAGGGAACATCTTAAGGATAGCATTTCAATCTCCGGCTAACCAATCCTATTTGAGGGGAACCAGCACCATCTACCCACTGGAACAGAAGACTTATTCAGGTTATGCCCTCATCCCTTCACCTTATAATGGTCTTACATCAATTGCACTTGACCAGAAGGACAATCTGTTGTTTTTAACATCTTTCTTCAGTCATAATGTGACCGTTATGAACCTGACAACCGGGGTTTACCTTGGAAATATAACGCTACCTTATGCAGGAAGTCCAGTTACCAGCTATTTCGATCCAAACAACGGATACCTCTATGTGGGGGACGCAAACAATGGGTTAATAGATATTATCAATCCTGTCAATGAATCATTGATAAGCACGTTTGCTGTTAATCAATTATTTGAAACACTCTTCACAATTGTACCCGGAACGCAGCCCAACTTGCTATATGCCTTCGGTTACGATGGCCTCAACGAAAATAACGGAACTATTTACACATTCAACCTTACGGGTAGCGTGCTCAGCGAGGTAAATTTCACTAATATGCATGCTCCCTTCTCCGTCGGCCTATTTGGCCCATTGGCATATGCTCCTCCCGTATACGACAACACATTGCTTGTTGGTAATATTTCAGGAGTAGTGGGCATCAACGTTTCCACAGGAAGCGAGCAGTACATACGTGCACCGTTTGGAGAATCTCCTGGAGACATGGTTCCGTTCGGTGAAGCGGGGAACTATATCGTTGGCAACTTAAACGGTAGCAGCAACCTTACTTTCAACTTGTCAACCATGTCGTATCATCACGGACCAGACGTTAATGGAATGGTCTTTTCCGGAATGCTGGACACAGTTAGTGGAATTGATTACCTATCTACTTATGGTAAATACAATGGTAACATTACCGCTGTTTCACCTTTGAACGATACTGTGCTGGGAAGTGCACCAGTCTCTTTTCCGACCTTTAACATGGTGTTCGATTCCCATGGACAGAGTTTGTACTACCTTGATTATCCCTTTACCACCAATGCTGTTCATGTATTCAGCCTGCTGAAAGCTTATCCAGTCACATTCTCTGAAAACGGATTAACAAAGGGAACCTGGTATGTCAACATTACGGGATTGGCTTCTTCTGGCCCCATAGCAGCTGGATCGCCCTATACCGTTGTGTTGATCAGCGGGGAATCATACTTCTATACTATAGGGACGGACAACAAGCTCTTTTCTTCTGTGCCCGGGAGTTTTGTTGTCGGTGGAGGTCCGTCTACGGCGACGGTGCAGTTTAACCCGGTGGAATATAAGCTTTCGATCAAGGAGACGGGCTTGGGTGCGAACGTAACCTGGACAGTCACCATCAATAACGTGAATCACACAGTCAGCGGAACGGTGTTCACCATCGCCGTTCAGAATGGTACCTATCATTACTCAATATCTACAGTCAACGGGTACAGCATAACAAACCAGACCGGAAACATTACGGTTTCTGGATCAGCAGTTAATGTTTCTGTAAAGTTCTCGTCAAATTCCTCGAATTCCAGTACGCCCGTTACTTTATATGCAATCTTGGGTGGAGCGATAGGAATTGTCCTTGTAGGGTCTGGATTTATGTACTTTAGAAGAAGGCAGAAAAATAAGGGTGAAACTCCCAAAAAGTGAATCAATTTAGGCAATACATATGAGGGTCCGGAAAGGCCCTCGTAAATTTATATAAAAATAATAAAATTTTTTGCATTAAGTTTATAATACAATAAGTTATTTCGATTATCGAATGAATGTTCTGGATTCTACCAAAATTGCGGGACCACCTGACATGGAGTCTGTAAAAAGGCTTGCTTCTGTCACGTCTATACTTGCTTCAAGACTTATGCGCGCAATGCGTAAATTAGCTCTCCAGCATGACCTTTCGTTTCCACAGATTATGATCATCTGGAATTTATCCAGAAAGAAAGATTTCTCTTCCTCAAGACTCGCTGAAATGGTTGGAACATTTCCCTCGACAGCTACCAGCATAGTGGACGGACTGGAGTCCAGTGGATATGTTCACCGGAAGCAGGATACCGCTGATAGACGTAGGGTGAGCATAACGCTAAGCGCAAAAGGCAGGGTGGTTGTCGACCAGTTGCGTGATGAAGGATTGGAGCGCTGGAAAGAAATGTGCAGTGAAATTTCTGCGGATGAACTGAACGCTGCTGCCTCTATACTGGAAAAGATAGTTTCACGCAGACAAAATGAACAGGAAACAGATGAAATAAAAATTAAGAAGGAGGTTGCTTGAAATTGATGAATAAACCAAATATCGAAATTGTAAGCCTGACAAAAAAATTCGGTTCGTTTAAGGCATTGGATAACCTTGATCTCCAGATTGAAGGAACGAAGTGTGTTGGATTCCTTGGTCCTAATGGGGCTGGGAAAACAACGGCACTTAAGCTCCTTACCGATATGATATTTCCCACCAAGGGCGAATGTTTTATCAACGGAATATCAGTGCAAAAAGAGAGAAAACTGGCACTTGCCGATGCCGGGCTGCTGATAGAAAGCCCGGAGATTTATCCTTCCCTGACACCATATGAGGGCCTGGAGATGGTAGCGGATTTGCGTGGAGTCCCGCCCAGGGAGATAAAAGACCGAATTTCTGAAGTGCTTGCCGAAGTTAAGATGGAAAGTTGGGCGGACAAGAAAATTGGAGAATTTTCCAAAGGCATGAAACAACGAATCAACATAGCTGCTTCACTGGTACATGACCCGGATGTGGTAATACTGGATGAACCTGCAACCGGATTGGATCCCAGGGGAATGGCGGAAGTAAGAGAGATTGTCAGGAAACTGAAGAAAAGGAACAGGTTAATATTCATGAGCAGCCACATACTTCAGGAAGTAACTGAAGTGTGCGACGAGGTCGCATTGATCAACAAAGGGAAGCTACTGTTTTACGATACGCTAGGAAATGTGATTGATAAATTTTCAGATGGTCACTCTTCCGTAGATGTAGGATTTGCGGAGCCTGTCAATGAAGCATTAATTAACAGGGGCTTATCTGCAATCTCAGGAGTAACTTCCAGCGAGGTCCTGGACCCAAAACGTGTTAGGCTTCGTTTTAAAGGGGGAACTGAAACCCAGAAGAAATTGCTTGAAGAGATAGTAGGACTCCATATTGGTGTAGTGAGTTTTTCTGAACCCTCTAGCACTCTCGAAGATATTTATATGAAACAAATTGAAAGAGGTGACTGAAAGATGACAGAAATTACAACAGGAACTGAAACCAGCAAACCAGCTACCAGACTAAAGGTTCCTTCAACTGCACAGCAGATTCCAAGACTGGCGCATTACCAGATGAGGCAATACCTTCAATCTCGCCGTTTCCTTGCGCTCGTTGTGATTGTAGTTGCCATAGGTGCAATTTTTTCTGCAGTGGTCGCAATTTACCATTCTTCATTCATTACATCAGACAGCGTATCTTTCTATGGCGGTTCGTGGGCCGGGGGAGTTGGAGTAGTAATCGTCTTGGCCGCTGTGTTCTTTGGAGGAGACGCAATTGCTGGCGAATTCCAGAACAAGACAGGATATTTCCTGATGAGCGTACCCATAAGAAGGGCAACAGTTTATGCAGGAAAATTCCTGGCTGCCTTCCTGACATCAGTTGCAATAATAACGATATTCTTTGCAATAGTACTCGGAAACGGCATTTACTACTTTGGAGCCAGCGCATTTCCATGGCAGTTGTTCTTCTCACTGCCAATCGTGATACTCTATCTGCTGGCAGTATTGGGCACCACTTTCCTGTTCAGTTCTCTATTCAAGACCAGCGCCTATGGTTTCGTCCTTACCATAATACTATTCCTGTTCGGTTTCACAATACTGCAGGATCTGGTTGCCATTTTGATTAAGATTGAACCTTGGATGGTGATATCGTACGCCAGCGGAATTTTAAGCGATCTGTTTAGTTCCCCGATTAACTGGGGCTTAACAGCTACCCTGGGACCTGTTCCCGCCTATGATTCTCCCGGAATTGCCGAAGGCGTAGTAATTATGTTGGGATACTTTATATTGACAGCCATCGCGGGTCTCCTGTTGTTTGAGAGGGAAGAATTTAAGTGAAATTTCCTTGATTCCTAATTAATTTTTTTATAATTTTTGTATCAATAAATCCGTCATTTTCATCGACTGGGAAAAGGCATAACCACTCGCTCCATCGTTGCTAAAAAAATTCCGGCTGTTTTTATCCATTAAACAGGGAAACAGATCAACCACCACAAATTTAGGCTCATTAACAATTCAGGAACATGAAAATAGCTGTGATTGGTGCCGGGGCGGTCGGGAGCCTGTACTCCGCACTTTTGAAGAAATCCGGAAACCAAGTGAGCCTACTCGCACGCGGGAAAGCTCTCGAGGCGATCAGCAAAAATGGGATCCGGGTTACCTCTCCAGGAGGCGATTTCGTTGTGCATATGGACCAGATTTCCGATTCCACTGCCAATATGGAGAGGGCCGATGCAGTCATCGTGGCGGTAAAATCCTGGCAGGTCGAAGGAATTGCAGGCCAGCTTGCAAAACTATTGAATGATGACACAATAATTTTACCAATCCAGAACGGCGTGGAAGCGTATCCGGCTTTAAAGAAAATTTACCCGGCAAATGCTTTAGGAGGATTGACCAGAGTGATATGCTTTGTCGAATCACCCGGTATTGTAAAGCATCTGGGTCCAATTCCAAATGTGGTTTTTGGAAATGTAAGTGGGCAGGCCACGGATAAGATGCTGAAACTCAGGGACGTACTTCAGCAATCCGGAATCAGTTGCGAGATTTCATCAAACATACAGAAGGACATCTGGGAGAAATTCATGACGATGGCTACGCTTGGGGGCGTTGGTTCCATAACTCAGGCGCCAATAGGTATACTTCGTACAATCAAAGAAACACGGGATATGCTGGAAGAATCAATTAACGAGGTAATGAGCGTTGGGATAGCTTATGGTATAGACCTGGACGCGAAAAGCAAAGAAAAAACCCTGGGGTTCATGAATTCTATCCCATTTGAAACCACAAGTTCAACGCAGCGGGATATTGGCAGCGGCAAACCTTCTGAGATCTCATTTCTAAGTGGAACCGTTATCCGGCTTGCCAGGCAGAAAAACCTGAAAGTACCACTTCACGAATTCATTTACGGCACCTTGAAACCCAGGGAGATGAGGGCTAGAGGGGAGTTAAATTTCTAAACATGGGTAAGGATATTGATTCGTATACATCATGTGCTTCAAAATATAGCATTTTAATATAACTGCTATAATTCATGATAATGCCAGGCAACAATAACCTCTTTGAAAATAGCAGCCCTGCGCTAGTCCTGATTGACCTGCAAAAAGGAATAGCTGGTAGGGAAACGAAGCCTTATAGTGCAAAAAGCGTGATTTCCAATAGCGCAAGGCTTGTCGCAAAATTCAGGGAAAAGGACATTCCAATTTTCTTCGTGCATGTTGATTCCATCGGTGGTGTTCCCCTGAAGGTCATCACGGATTCTGCGCTGGCTGGTGGTGAACGACCCCGGGACTGGGCTGAATTTGTTCCAGAACTGGGGGTCAAGCCTTCTGACAACCTGATAACCAAGATGCAGTGGGGAGCTTTCACAGGTACGAACCTGGAACAGCAACTCAGGAGGAGAAAGATTGATACAATAGTTCTCTGTGGAATCGCTACCACTTACGGTGTGGAAAGCACTGCCAGATTTGCATACGAGATGGGCTTCAACCAGATTTTTGTAGAAGATGCCATGACGGACATGTCCGAAGAAGCACACAGAGTATCCGTTGAATACGTACTGAAGAGGATGGGCAGGGTCAGATCTACAGATGAAGTGCTGTCAGCATTGTGACATTGTGCAAGCGATATTCTGAATCAGCCAAGTACTACAAACAAGGATGATAGAAAAGTGAGGGGCAAAACAATCATCATAACCGGGGCAAGTGACGGAATCGGGGCTGCAGCTGCAAGACAGCTAAAGAGCCAGGGTGCAGAAATTGTAGTGGTAGGAAGATCCGCGTCCAAGACGGAGGCAGTTGCTAGGGAAATCTCGTCCCCATATTACCTTGCAGATTTTGCCAGGCTGGATGACGTGCGCAAATTGGCCGCTGCACTGAATAAGGATTTTCCCAGGATAGATGTACTGGCCAATAACGCAGGAGGAATAATGGGCAGTAAGCGTAAGGTAACTGTTGACGGAAATGAACTAACAATACAGGTAAACCACCTGGCTCCATTTCTGCTGACTAACCTGTTGATGGACAAACTGGCAAATTCAAAGGCAACGGTGATCGCAACTTCTAGCGCTGCCCACAAATGGGCAGGGAAGCTCGATCTTAACGACATCAATCTTGAGAACGATTACAAAGGGCTGAGCGCTTATGGAAAAACGAAGTTGATGAATATCTTGTTCACGAAAGAATTGCACAAGCGATTTCATTCCATTGGTATTTCAGCAGTTGCATTCCACCCAGGCGTGGTAAGAACAAATTTCTCCCAGGAATTCGGAGGCGGCGCGAGAATTTTCTATTCATCGCCAATCAACAGACTATTCCTTTCCCCGGAGAAAGGTGCCGACACGCTTGTGTGGGTTGCGTCCACTGAACCAGAAAAAAACTGGAAATCTGGAATGTACTACCACAGGAGAAAGATCAGGCAACCAAGCAAACAGGCTGAAGATGCAGCTCTCGCCACCGAACTCTGGGATCAATCAACTAAACTGGCCGGGCTCACCTGAATAGTAGGGAACGAATCTTTTTTCCGTTTTTGCGAAGTTTATTTATTGCAGAAATCACTGGTAAAGGAGATGAGATGCCCGGTGTGTCTTGCCATGATGGAGGAGGATTCTTTCCATGCTCTGGGTGAGCATTTAGTCCAGGAGGAGCAGCGATCAGATGGAAAACACATAATGTGGTTGAACAGGTATATTGGCATCAAGAAGGCAGGTCTGGATCAGGTCAGGGAAAAATTAGAAAAGCTATACAGCCTTGATGCTGGACTCAAGGAATGGATAATCAGGAGGCTTGTCGAGAGAATTTACGGAGAGCCGCTTCATCCTTTCATCGTCAGGATGCAGCATCCGGACAACAAAACCATTTACGGTTACGTAATGGAGCATCATCATTTTCTGGGGCAATGGATCCGTTCCTGTTCTGCAATCATCTCCAAAACACGAGTGGAAGAAGTACAGCTCTTCGAAATAGATAACATAGTTTCAGAATACAGGGGTATTCCGCCGGACACCCCGTCCCATCATGAGCTCCTTTTAAGAATGGGAGAAAGCATTGGCGTACCCAGATCAACAGTTTATGATACCGCCCCGCTCCCTGCAACAATCGATTCCTTGAACTGGTGGGACCGGATTTCAAAGGAGTGTGACTGGGTGGAGACCATGGCGGCAATGCATACTCTGGAGCTAACTGCCAATCCGGACATAAAGAAAATGGGAGCTAAATCCACTTATTTTGATTCCGCTGTATTGAATGATCCCTCCTATTCTGCCGAAGTAAAACAGTTCCTTGGTGAAGGTTACAAAGCGGATAGTGGACACTCCATGGTTGCCTTGGACCTGGTTGAAAAGTACTGCGATCCTGGCAAAAGGAGAAACGTTCAGTCAACGGTTTTGAAATCTGTGGAACTGCTGGACAATTACCTTATGGCAAGAGTGGAGAGAGGTGAGAGCTATGGAAATTAACTACAAGGAAGGATGCGCACTGTGTGATGCAACCTGGGGGGAGTACTGGGAAGAGGTCGAAGGAAAAAACAGATTCTTCTGCTGTGACATCTGCGCGACTGCGTTCAAGAACCTGGTTACGAAGGTGAAGGCGGAGAATGCCTGGCCAACAATAGATTCACTTGAAATAACAGGAAACAACAATTCCGGGCGAAAATGCACCGCAACATACGACGGCAAGGAATATCGTTTCTACATAAAATTCTACAATGATGGACGCATTTTCGATTTTCACAGTATCTAGGGAAGCAGTACACTTGGCAATCGCCTATCCCTCGCTTGACCGGACTGAGGCTAAATTAGTTATGGGTTATCCGTGAGAAGGGAAATATATTCACCTTCAGAGGGTTTTGCACATCGTGTCCCATACCCTCCTGGAAGAGGCAAAAAGAAACTTGCTTGATTATACTGCTGACCTGTACGAGTCTTCAAGACCCTCATACCATGCAGAACTTGTGTCTGATATATTGCATATCACGAAGCCAAGCATTGAAGGAAAGCCTTGGAAATCGGTCCCACCAGCTGGCAATTAACTTTTCTCCTGCAGGATGGAAATAACAATAATTGAAACTATCCACATACTATCATGAGGAGAGCCGGTTATGGTCCACATCAATCTTCTATTGGATAAGATGATTGGATTAAGACAGATACTTATCTTCAGGTTTGAAGACGACAAGATTGTGGAATGCCGGGACACAACTCAAATTGTAACGGGAGAATTGCCAGATAAAGATCTTGCGTCTTAGCTGTAGAAAGAAACAGAGACTTCAAACCTGGTAAACAAGGAAGTTAGATTTCCACGTTATTTAAACGCACCTCAGGAGATAACATACAATGCATCGGCAGATTCTAAGCTATTGACAAAATGGTTTAAACTCGCATGATTTGCAACATGGGTTAATACGATGGATGCAAAAGTTGGAGGTAAATTTGACATAGTGATGGTCGACACTGCGCGCATGATCAAAAAAGGATTGGGAAATCTTACGAAAGGAGTGAAAGTGTCGGTGTCGTCTTTTCTACCATTCAATTATAAAGTTGACTTTAAGTGCAAAGCAATCCGTTTAGGTTTTGCACCTAAAAGCCATTTTTTGACCATATTTAGGTGCAGGATCGACTTTAGGTGCAAAGCCACTGGTATCAAAAGGCATTTATATGAATTTGAATTTGATTCCATATGAACAAAAAACAGTTATTCGTGGCTGTGACTGTGATCATAGTGATAACTGCAAGTTTGTTTGTTTATCTGAATTCCCCAGCTAACAATGCCCGGAAAATTGAAGGCCCGCAGTTCAGTGGACAGGCCTACTTCACCGGTGCCGGTGGGCAAATCGCAACCCCGTCAAGCGCTCTTCCCCATGGTGGGAGTATAGATATTTCGATCGTCTCTGAGGTTCCATTTGCTGCCATGGTGCCTCATTCGGTCAACCTGTCTTCAGCACCTGTCATGGCTAACGGGTATGAGGATGTGCTCTTTCAAGGTGCAAGCAATACAACCTCGTTCAATGGAAACTTAACGCCTGAATTCTACACAATTGCCAGTTCATGGGCTGCACTTATCCCGCTTTCAAATGATCTGGAAAGCCTCGCTCTCTTTGCAGACTACCAGTATGTGAACGGAAGTGACCTGTACATTT
>JACWAH010000005.1 GCA_014874365.1 Thermoplasmatales archaeon | reverse complement strand
GTTCTCGCAACAGCCAATCCCTTCTCAACAAACCTTTCCCTAGAAAACAGAGCTTCGGGAGGTGAGTTTTGATCTACTGCATCAGGGAAGGGTTTCATCCCCTCCATCTCAACTATCCGGTATGGACCGGATGAACTGTATCCGACCATTTGATCCCATATAATCCAGCGGGGAACTTGGCTTAAAGGTTTCGGTTACCCGTAACGCAAGGAATTATCTGGTCTCACGTGATTCGACAAGAGAGATGACTAATGAGAAATGATCCCAACTCAAGGCGAGCACCCGTCATTCGGTCAGATGAGCAAAAATTTCTGTGGACAAGAGTTTTACCATTCCTGTTCCTTCTATATATTGTTGGATACATAAACAGGGGAAACATAAGCTTCGCATTTTCAGGGATCGAATCGCGACTTTTCCTCACTACGAAGGCTCTAGGAATGGCATCAGGCCTCTTTTTCGTTGGATACATATGTTTTCAGCTGCCATCAATCTTTATTTCCAACAGAAAGGGATCAACATTGATTATGTCTCTACTTCCTGTATTCTGGAGCATATTTTCAATCGGAAATGGGTTCGTGAAAAATGGTACAGAACTTTACTTAATGCAGTTTCTAGTTGGAGTGTCTGAGGGCGGATTCTTCCCGCTAGCTATCATATACATCTCACAGCATTTTCCTGAAAGACTGAGAGCCACAGCAACATCGCTTTTTATGATGGCAGTGCCCATATCAATAGTCGTCTCGTCTCCGATATCGATGTCACTCATCTCGCTCTTGGGCTGGAGGAATATGTTCGCAATAGAGGGAATTCCAGGATTACTGCTTGGGCCTGCGATGTATGCGATTCTATCCAAAGTCACTGGAACGAGAAATGATAAAGGGTTACGGGACGAGAAGGAAAGTGAAGCACGAGAAAATTCGGAATCCAGATTTATGTATATACTGATACGCACAATGAAGTTACCCGCGGTCTGGATGTTATCAGCGCTTTGGTTTTTTTGGTTGACAGCCCTATTTGCAGCAGTAAACTGGATTCCTTACATACTTGAGACTTCTACGGGGAGGAGTCTGCTCCTGCTAGGGGCGATCATATCGGGGATATGGGTATTGTCGCCTTTAGCTATGTATTTCGTGAGTCGCCAATCCGATAAGACGGGCAAGAGGGTGGTGTTCATTGAAATTCAGCTGGTAATAGCGCTTATAGGCTCCGTTGTTTTATTCTCATTAAACGCTTATTTCAGTTTCATGGTAATTGGATTTATGCTGCTTGCAACAGGACTGGTAGGAGGGATGGGCATTTTCTGGCTTCTGCCTTCAAGATTCGTTCCGAATGGGTATTCCACCGTTTCCATCGCCCTTGTTAATACAGTGGGAAATCTAGGGGGATTTGTTGGTCCGTACCTATTTGGGGATATCAGGTATGTTTCTGGCTCCTTTCAGACGGGATACTACGCAATAACAGCAATAATAGCTACAATCATTTTCATCGTTTATTCTCTCAGGTTCCTCGTAACAAGCCAGAAGACGGTCGGTACACTTACAAAAAGTGACTGAAACTAAACACCGACCTTGAACTCTTCAAATTAGAAGCCCCTCAAGGAATTCCGAAAGTTCTGCAACGCTTGAATATTTATTGAGATTTGTAAAACATATCGGGCAGGAGGTTATTACCTTGCTCGCACCTGTTGCCCGCAACTGTTCTGATCTTGCATCCGACACACTGTTTGCCAGGTCTGTATATATGAGGTCATCAGGTCCCCCACAGCAGTAGGTTGCCCTTCCATTGAAAGCAGGCATCCTGAGGTCTGATAAATTAGCAAGTAGCTCTACTGGTGAATTGAATGGGGTTTCGGACCTTGAGAAATGACAAGGTTCGTGATACGTAATTGTTTCTTCGGTTTTTCTAAATATGTCGGTTTTTACAAGTTCCAAGTAATGCAGGACTTTTATATTAAATTCTTTAATCACCTTTGGATATTCGTTTTTCATAATATCATAAGTATGCGGATCAACCGTTATCACCTGCTTTATTCCCCTAGATTTGAACATTCCGTAAACCTTATTTGCATACTCCCTGAATTCTTGCTCGTATCCGAGCTCAAAGAGGAAGGTACCTGGATACGGCTCGTCTTCTCGCAGATAGCCGAAGGATACTCCGCTCTTTTTCAGGAGCATCACTATCCCTTTTAGCGACTTCTCCATCCTAATCGCGAGGTCCCTGTCATATAGATTTGAAGCGAGTTTAATCAGAAGTGGCCAAGAGGCAAGTAAACGTGCAAATCTGTCTGTATTTCTTTTCCCAACCTTTTTCTTAATACTAGCAAGCGATTTGCTATATGGCATCAACTGAAACATATTACCCGTATACAGGATGGTTTCTGATCGGGAATCAAACTCGAGATCTTTTGCCCACTTAGAGCACTTTTTCCTAAGACCCAGAGGGTTGTAATACTTCATAATTGAGTTGACGATCATCTTGGCGACCGGCTGTTCGTTAGATCTGCTGACGTAGTTTCCTTCGGTAATAACCTTTCTTGCAATTAAGCTTACTTTGCCAGCATTCACACCTGCAGGACATACTACCACACAGGCATTGCACGAGAGGCAGCTGTAGAAGGAATCCGCAATATTGAGATCAACCGGATTCTTTTTCAGACTCTCTTTTATGAGGTACTTACCCAGATCCACCCTTCCCCGTGCGCCGAAGGATGAAATATAACCGGATGCAGGAAACGTTGGACATACACTTTCACAGAACCCGCAATTCACGCATTTTTCTACCTCTTCCATCAACGCCGACAAACCTTGGCTACTACAGGTCAAACATCTTACCCCTGTTCAAGATATTTTTCGGGTCTACGCAATTCTTAATTATCTTCATCACCTCTAAAGTTCCTTCTGTATGGCGCTGCTGGAATTCCCTCAATAAGAGACCCTTCTTCTCTAGCCCTATGCCGTGTTCAGCAGATACGCTCCCACGGTGCTTCACTGCAATCATCCCCACTTCATTCTGAAAATCTTCTACAACAACCATCTTTTCGTTGTTTTCAACATCTGCGAAGATGTTTGTATGTATGTTTCCATCTCCTATATGACCGAAAAGCGCAACCTGCAGGTTGTGCTTTTCAATTGATTTCTGTATGTCCTTCAGTGTCCCCGCGGTTTCAGACGATGGCACCACCACATCCCCTATGATGACGTAGTCCGATTTACTATTCCTTTGCGACAGAATTGATGAGTAGAGTCCTTTACGTGCATCGTACATTTTCTGCATCTCCTTTGCATCTGTTGTTATCCTGACGTTGACGGGATCAAACTTCCTCAGGATTTCCGCGGCCAATTCTAGGTGCCTTGACAACGACTCTACGCTTGATGCGATATCGACCAGTAGCATATATTCTGAGCCCTGAGGGTAGTCTATATCTTTAACCTGCTTTATTGAATCCATGGAGATTCTGTCAAGGAATTCTGCCATAAGAGGAATGATTCCTTTGTTTTTTAGTTCCGATACAGCCTTCCCAGCGTCTTCTATTAATCTGTAATACGCAAGTATTCTTCCTGAGCACTCCGGTTTAGGCAAGATCCTTAGAATCGCTTTCGTTATTATGCCGAGAGTTCCTTCTGATCCAATCATAAGAGCGGCAAGATCGTAACCCATACTTCGCTTAAGCGTCGGGCCTCCAAGTTGAACTATTTCGCCATTAGGAAGAACCACTTCCATACCCAAGACCCAGTTCTTAGTTACTCCGTACATGACCCCATGGAGGCCGCCTGCATTTGTTGCAAGAGTACCTCCGACCGTTGAGACCCTCGAGCTTGCGGGATCGGGCGGATAAAAATAGTTGAATTTTGATAGTTCATCGTTGAGGAAGTCGAGCCTCACTCCAGCTTCTGCTATAACATAATTATCATCCACTCTGACTTCGATTATCTTGTCGAACCTTGATAGGCTCAGTAAAATACACTCCTCATTGGGAATAGATGAACCAGTGAGAGACGAGCCTCCTCCTCTTAATACGACCTGAACATCGTTTTCGTAACAAAACTTCATTATACGGGAAAGCTCACTAGTGTTCCTCGGGATAACCACGGCGGCAGGAAATTCTCCTGTGTAGTAGGACGCATCCCTGAGATACGGAATCTTATTCTCCTTAGAAGTTAAAACGTTGCCTGGTGATATTTTTTCCAGCTCAGACACAATTTTCATTTTCTTATGACCCGAATTGAACTCTGTATCGAGATATCATGAAATCGTTTCAAATATAATTTTGCTATGAACGTGACTTTACATGATTTGATTGGTGAGTTGCCTGGCAGTGCTTGATTATGCGGCGTCTGTGATGCATAGGTGCCGTGGTGCCTATGCCTGCGATATCAGATTCATTTTTTCAGCCACTCTCAGTGCTCTGCTGTTCCTTGAATCCAGCTTCTTCCTTACACTCCTCCCCGATACCAGGTACTGGAGTCTCACCTGTGACAGAACGTCCTGAACGGATACGAGTGAGATATTTTCATCTATCTTCTTCATTTTGCTGTATATGACTGCGAGGAACAGGTATGCCAGATGGGAGAAGAACATGTGCACCCTTATCTTCTGAGGTGTCCAGTGGTATTCCGGTTTAGAAAGGTCCTCCATGCTTATGATGCGGAAGCAGTGCTCTATCCTGTTGCGCTTCCTGTAGAGGGATATGATGTCCTGTGCTTTCCTGTCCAGTACGTTGGTGAAAAGGGCGTACTTACCCATCGCACCTATCCTCTCTCTCAGG
>JACWAH010000004.1 GCA_014874365.1 Thermoplasmatales archaeon | reverse complement strand
GTAGAGAAGAAAGTGACGCGCAGAGCCATTCTTCACAAGGATGAAGCCAAGAAGTTCTATTAGAGTTCCTTGAGAAACTCTCTTACGTTCCTGACCTTGCCCTTCTGTATGTCCTGTTCGCTTCTTTCCAGTTGATCCATGACATACTCATTTTCAAGAGTCTCAATGGTAGCCTCAAGGCTATCCAAGTCAGATTTAGGTATGCTTACAAGTCTAGATTTAGCCGTGGTCATTATGCATACTCATATACTTTTAGATTTTAATACCTTTTGGTATGCTTCGGCTCAAATTCACCCCGACTTTCAGCCTTCGCTAATTACTATGTGCCCTTCGCTCGCCTGCACGCCGAGCACAGGACCCCATGCTTCGCCTTCAATCAAAATTCACCCCTAACCCCTCTTTTGATTTACGTCTTGCACTCTTCTTCGAAGAGCCCTTCATTCGACATGCTCATTCAGGGTGGTGTCCTGTGCTCGCCGCTCGTGGTGTATGTGTGGTGTTCCACACCTTCGCTACGCTTGGTGTTCACACCACCCACCGCTAACGCTTACACCACTCGGTCTTGCTTCGCAAGACTTCCGGCTCGCTTCGGGCACATTATTCTCTCCTGCGGAGTGCAATATGAGGGGAACAGGGGTAGGGGAATTTTTGACCGCACAATATCGCTACGCTCAGTGCGGGATAATATGAGGGGATTCCCGTGCCGTGCCACCTTTTGCTTATTCAAAGAGGAATAAATTGCACAACACTGCGACCATACCTTTTAGAAAAAGGTAGGCGAAAATGCGTAAATTGAACAAAATACAAGCTTGTTGACTTGTGGCGTTCAATCAGTTCCAAAGAGCTACTTCCCACTTTCTAGAAGCTTTTTCCTCACTTCTCCGTAATGGGTATTCTTGCGTACATAGTTTGCTTCGATTTTCCATAAATAACCATACCTAGAAAAGTAAAGGCCAAGGTTCTCAATATAAGGAAGGTTTTCTTTCCCACCAATTGTCTCGTCTGCGAGAACCAAATAACCGACGATTTGAGACCAAAGGTATCCGTCAAGTTTCATTTCCTTAGTGGTCTTAATGTCGATCATGGTGTCGCCTATTATCAAGTCAACATCGGCTCCTCCAACCCTTTTTGAAGCTTCCCCAAATGTAGGATCAAGCAATATGGCATTATCTGGTCTCTTGAGTTCTAAAGGAATCAAATCGTATAACACCCTCATGTCCTCTATGTCTGACTGATCAACTTCTTTCTCAACATCGTCATACATGCCTGCCCTGAAGACCACATCCATTCTCGCGTATCTAATCGTTGCCTCTATGAAATCATCGGTCAGAATTCCGTTTACTATGAAGGCTGCCCTTTCAGCTTTGAACTTCACTGACGCATTTTTCATCGTTTGTAACTCTTTTTCTCCAATTCTCACATCATGAGCCTGAAAATTTCCCGACAGCTTAACATCTCTATCGACCAAAGCTATGCTATTTTCCGCAATAAACCCATTTTCTATGGCTTCGGGATGGAGTCGCTTCAATTCCGATCTGACAAGATAATCGAATGCTGTACCTACTAGTGAATAGTTCTTGGTCTTTGGGCAAGCAATACAGTCTTTGGAGGCATTAAACAGGCCCCTAGGAATCGGAATGTTCTCTACTACTAACTTTGACAGCCCTCCTTTCATTATTGACGTTAAGCTCATTGACACATCACCGTTGCACCAAGGATACAATCTAAGAAGGGCTCAACAACTCATCAAGACTTTTTCCCTGGTCAATTAGTTCACTAATTCTTTCCTTAAGTTTGCCAGACATAAGGTCACAGAAACCATAGTGACACATAGTAACGTTGAACTCTCCCTGCATTGCCCGTTCAACTAATTCCGGCACTTTGGAAGCGTCACCCTCGCTTCTCTTAATGATTTCGGACTGCATCTTACCAGTGAAGCCTTTAACACTATCAAAGACTTTGACCTGATCTTCTGTGGAACTGAATGTTGAAGATAAACGAGACATTGCATCAATCCCTACAACGCCTTCGGAGGTGTTGAGCCTGTCTTGCAACTGAGGAGCGAGATCAAGCAGTTTAACATATTTTCTAATTGTTACAACAGATACTCCTGTTTCCTTGGATACTTGGCTGTAATCTTTGTACTTGTCAAACAGAGAACTGTATGCCCTTGCCTTATCAACCGGGGACATATCAGACCGATGTATGTTTTCTATTAATGATAATGCGAGATAATCAGTGTCGTCCGACTTATCTCTTATTATGGCGGGGATTTTTTTAAACTCTAGTTTCTTGCATGCAAGATATCTTCTCTGTCCTACAATCAATTCGTACAAATCTCCTTTTTGAATCACTGTTATCGGACTGAGTAAACCTTTTTCCTTGATGCTATTGGCCAGGTCATCTAGGTTAGCATCTTCACTTCCCGCAGTTAGGTCTTTTCTTGCATTCTGCTGAGATATGACTATTTTTGACATTTCAATATCCTTGACTTCCATAAAATTACATCACATCAACGTTATTTAATCGTTACTATAACGCCTGCCCTGAACTAATATTTCGTATTGATTTTCACGCAGAGCTTACTGGAAATTTTACATGAAAGTTGAGTATTCCCTTAAAACATTAATCAAATCCCGACCGGTCCATACTATATTAGGTTTAATTATGGTACTGATTAGCAGTACTACACCTTGGAATCGAAAATATTATTATCTTATGCGTCGATTGTAACTGCAGAGATAAGAAAGAGATTATGATTATGGGATTAGAAATGAAGAATAACGAATCTATTAAAATAAGAGATAACCAGGTAATCAATGGGGATTGCATTGAGGCACTGCGCTCCGTCGATAGCGATACTGTAGATTTGACTTTCTTTGACCCTCCTTTCAACCAAGGAAAGGACTATTTACATTTTGATGACGAGCAGCCTACTGAGGAATACTGGAAATGGATCGACGAGGTTCTCGATCTCATCAACAAGAAGTCCTCTCAAGGCGCCGCCATTTACTTTATGCAGAGAGAGAAGAATACAGAAGAAGTTTTACACGCTCTCAGGAAAACGGGATGGACATTTCAAAATTTGATAATTTGGAGAAAGATGACTTCCGCAGTACCTTCAGAAATCAGATATGGAAAGCAGTACCAGATAATAGTGTATGCAACTAAAGGCGATAAACCAAGAATCTTCAACAAACTCAGAGCAAACGTGCCCCTTCCGAAGAATTATAAAACCGAGCGTAGAAATGGTGTATTATTGACCGACGTATGGGATGATATTAGGGAACTTACGTCGGGGTACTTCGCGGGCGATGAAGCCATTAGAGATAAAAACGGCAATAGGATGCATACACAACAAGCACCTTTAGCACTGCTTTTGAGAGTAATACTTTCCTCATCGCTTCCAGGTGATACGGTGTTAGACCCGACTGCGGGTACAGGTGTTACGGCAATGGTTGCGTCGCAGCTCAAGAGGAAAAGCATATCTATAGAAATCGATCCTAACTACTTTGAGCTAATCAAGAATCGCCTTTCCTCGTTAAGAAAAGCAGATGATATCGTTAAGCTCCGCGCTTATTACAGTCCGACTGAAAAGCTTGATGAGATATGGCCATACGCTAGACCACTGGACAATTTTTTATTTGACAAACAGCAAGTGATCACATGATTTCCTTCGGAGACATCCTCGAATTGTACGCATCTGGAGTGAACCTTCTATCCAAACGGAAGCTATCTCTGGATTCCGATTTGCTAGGGATGGTCGCAAAGGCATCTGGAGGTTCGCTAGCTTATGCTGATGATAGAAAAGTATTACGAGACGACTTTCACTTTGATTTCTGGAAAAGAGAAGACTGTGCTTCTTTGAGAGATGGGTTAAAATACGCTTCTTCGCAGCAATTCCCAGACTTTTTGATGAAAACGGCATTGGTTAATGGTCAACTTACAAATGGTAGCGTCCTCGAACTTAAAGATTCGAAAGGAGGAAGTATTGCATCTTTTAATTCAACCATTCCAACTAAGACAAAGAGCCTCTATGAAATCGACGTGATAAATCAAACCGATTTGGTCTCAAAGATAGCGTCATGTAAAGACCTGGCATTATCCACAATGGATGATTATCGTACATTTCAGCGAAATTGTTTCTATATGGTAAGGACGCATCGTGGAAGTGACAAGGTCAAACTATCTCTGATACACGGCTCATTCTTTGAAACGATACCCAAAGAGAAGCTCTTTTACCAGATGTTTCTTAATGCTTTACACGGAAATCTCTCCAACAAGAACATCCACCTCTCTCCTGAGGTCATGAAAGAAGTTGAAAATGCACTCTCATATATGACTGATCAAACGGTAATCGCATCTTCGCAGGAGATTGAAAAGGCGTCTGTTAGGCCTAGACTAAGGATTATGGCAGAGGTTCACACCGACGGTAATCCACATGGCAACTCTTATGAAATACCAGAACAGACTTTTAATCTGATTATACCAGAGCATCTCTTTAGCGATGAACTAAAAGATATGGTACTTCGATTGAGTCGCAATATGAGCCAAATCGAGGTACACCATAAAAGGAACGGTATCCACTATGTTTTTTCATTTCAAGTCAAGACGTAGGCGATTTGTTACCCTTTAGAGTTCTTCCAGGAACTTCCTGGCGTCCCCGATTCCCCCTTTGTATGTCCTCTTCTCTTCTTTTCAGTTGCCCCATAACATATTCGTTCTGATATGCTCCGGCTCAAATTCAAATCTAACCCCTCTTTTGATTTACGTCTCGCACTTCTCTTCTAAAAGCCCTTCTTTCGCTATGCTCATTCAGGGTGGTGTCCTGTGCTCGCCGCTCGTGGTGTATGTGTGGTGTTCCACACACCACCCACCTCTAACGCTTACACCACTCGGTGCGGGATTATATGAGGGGTTCTCGTGCGTGCCACATGTCAATCGTTTTAGGGGATAATTGCACGGCACTGCGACTGTACCTTTTAGAAAAAGGTAGGCGAAAATTGATATATTATTACTTTTCATTACCAATAGAAATCGTGAGAAGGTTCATGAACGATGTGTGATGGAATAGATGAGATTTTTTGCATGGTGTAAGTCACATCCGCAAGAGAAAGTTTACATAAACTTTCAGGGGCAACCTCCCAAAACGAGGTCAGATATAACTTATTCTTTCAATCTCAAGTGTCCTAGGGGAAGCATAAACTGGTATACAAACAAAGAAGTGCAAGCTGAAATGGGTAGTGCGTCACTTGCCGGTGCGGCTATTGGAGGGCTTCTCTTCTTACTCGACCCAATCTTAGGAATACTAGGAGCTGTGCTGGGAGGCACAATTAGTGCGTCTGCTGAAAAAGATAGCGTCGATAAATTCAACAATTCATAAGGAGGAATAAATGGAACTTTTGTATTTGTGGGTTGGCTACTTGATAATGCTTCTTTTCTCATTCATATATTTTTACAAATTTCCCCATCTTGTACCAAAAGGGCACATAGCAGATAGTATAGTTATGGCAAACGGTTTAGCCTCCGCTGCATCTCTTATACTTTTCGTATGGATCCTTCCTGAAATTCTCAGATTCAATCCCCTGTATCCAGGCCCTGCCACTCTCATTAATTTTCTTTTGGTGATCTTCTATGGAGTTCATCTGGGAAGAAATATGAGACCCGTTACGCCTGAACCAAGAAAAGGAACTAACCAGTAGACGCTTCACTTATGACTTCCTTCAACTGACAGGATACAATCACATTTCATGTGTAAACATGAGTTTACTGTAAGTATTTATATACAATAAAGTGATAAGAATACGTGGCCAGAACTGTTCGGTTAGATGATGGTGAGGATACGTTGCTCAAACAGACCCAAGAAAGATTGCTAAGGAATGGAATAGGATGTGTTGAAGGACTCCCGATACCATGCCCGAAATGTGGTAAGAAAATGTCGGGAATTTCTGTGACTGCTGAACATTGGGAATGCCACAACTGTGGATACACGCAAAATGGCATAAAGCTGGGGTTCGGTGGGACTTTGGCACTTGGGGCAGTTATTGGCGTGGGTCTTACAGCACTTCTGTCGTGGCTCAGTGATAAGGAGGATGATGAAAAATGAGTTATGAATGGGGAGGGGTAAAATCTAGATTAGATAAATTGGGTTATCACAAAGATGTAGTAGTTTCCAAAACGAAAGTGCCGCCGCCCAATGATTATGATGGGTTTGTTGAATCCATAGGCGAACCTGACCTTCAGAAAAGAGACTTCCGAAGGAGGATCAATGGAACGGAATGCATGCATGTGAAAGAATATAGTGACTATTACAAGGTGCATAGAGATAGAGTTGACCCTAAATATGATCCTATTGGTCATTTGATAGAGGATTCACCAGAAGTACCTGCTGGCCTTGCTGCAGCCATCTTGTCTGGTTATGGTGCAGGAAAAGCACACTATGAGAACATAAAATACACAACAGAACATCCAATCCTGGAGTCTGTATTGGTAACTCTTGGATCTGGGGCAGGCACGGGATTATTGACTTATTTAGGCGTAAAGCTCCTCAGAGAACTACTTGAGGAATAGGGATGTCTAAGTGTATTGAACGACTAGGTAATAGAACTATTCTTGGATGTTTTGGGCAACTTTTGGATTATGAATGCCCTGTATGCCATAACACAAATTATTCTAAAGGAAGTTGTAACAGTCATGTTTACAAGAAACATCGGGAATGGGCTCACGAGAATACAGTAGACACGCTTAAGGGGCTGAGAGACGAACTGAATCGTAGGAATAGGTAGGAAAACCAGTTCTTATCATTGCATCAACCTCAAAAATATAGATTACAAGAATTAAATTATCTATCAAGATGCTGTTATATGGGATTTCAAGACATCAACGATATAGCGGTATCTGACATGAAGAAGAAAGGAGTTGGGAAGTGCCGAATTTTGCAAGGTACCTTACTTGCAGCAGGAATATGGACTTTAGTGTACACTTGTGACACTCCTCAAAGGTTGGGAAGTCATTTTCACGTTTACTTGGTAGATGATGAAACTGGTCAAATCGTGTCTCCCGTTGATTGAACAAATCTAATGGTAGTATTCACTTAAAACTTTAATCAATCCCCGACCGGTCCATTCTTATCTGGGCTCACAATTCTAATCGATGTTCTGGCAAATCACATTTATCTTTTGACAGTACCCCTTATCTCAATGCCCCGGCTTTCTGACAAAAAAGGAATTCATGCCCCTGGCATCTAAGGTTTATGTATTTTCAAAATAAGCCGGTTTCGTCCGCCAAAGTTGTCAATGAATATCTCATAATTCTCCAATTGTGAGAGTTTCATCAACCTTCTCATACTGGCCCTGTTATGATTATAACTTGGCATTGCCTCATATCCATCTATTGCGTTTGCTTCCACCAGTCCGTTTGACCTGTGGTTTCTCACTTCAACAAAGGCCAATCCGTCTTTTTTGAGTACCCTATAGATCTCTAAAATTGCGTTTAATTGCTCCTGTTCCCGTGCAAGTTCGCTGAAGGCATTCCACATGCAGATAACAGCATCAAACGAATCGTCATCATAAGGCAAATCCGTCATATTCCCAACCTTAAATTCAATGTTAAGATTCCTTTTCTTTGCCTCTTCCTTTGCTCTCTCTATGAAAACTGGAGTTATATCTATACCCTCCACTCTAAATCCATTGGATGCCAAGGGGATTGCAAATCTGCCATATCCACATGCTAAGTCCAAAATCTTCCAGTCTTTCTTCAATAATTGAATAATATACGACAACTCTTTCTTCGTCTGATCTACATTCTTTCGTTCAGAAAGCCAGTCTACTCCCATCTCTGTATAGAATTCTTTGGAAGTTTTCTGTATCATCATCTTATTATGTGCAACTACCTCAAAATACCTCCGCCACACTGATTTTTGGGTCCTCCTGAACTTTGCTCATGCAGGTTTTAACTGTTTATTCAGGCTGGAATCTTGATCTTTCCTGCCTCGTTGATCAACCATTACGCACTAAAAGGAGTAATTATGTTGATTCATGCTATGGTCTTTACTGGAATATTATTCGCTTAAAGTTTTAAGCAACGGTAGACAAGCCCATTGGTTCAAGAGATTCTCCTGTTGCGCTGCAATTTCCTGCGACTTCATACCTGACAGCGAGAGATGGAATCACCACAATAAACTCCATAAGAAAGATTCAGACATTGCCTGGGAAAAAGCCATCATCCAGGTCATAGAAGAGTAAAGCAGTAACATCAGAAAAAAACCGGTGCTTCATTTCCCGCGTCTTTCTTTAGAAAGTTCTTTATTAATCTTGTTGATAAGTTCGGGATAGGAGCAGGTGGGGCTTGTGCCGAATGAATTGATTTTCTATCTTATACCGTAAATAGGGTATGTAGGTCTCTGGTTTTTGGGAATAGTTCTTTTTTTGTTCTATTTCAGGATATTCAAAGTTCAGGTGGATTTTAAACATCCTCTTGCCATGATTAGAAAATTACCGCCCATCCTCGCAGTAATAACCGTGCCATTGTGCAGTTTTGCATCATTTTTTGTTACAACCAAAGTGGCGCTAATGAAATTGGCCCAGTCTTTGTCCATAGTGCAACTTCTGCAGGTTGGCCTGGTCTCTCTACTGTTAACTATAATCCTGGGTCTTTTGATAACAGTAGTGGGTGAAAAGGTAAACATAAGGGTCTTCCCAATTAATTTGATGTACCTATTTGCATGGCTGGCCATCGTTCCGGCTATAGTCATGGCGTGATGCTTTCCGTTTATTGTTTCAATTTTAGTGAACTGAACTTCTTCTTTCATGAATTTGTTATATGAACCCTTGAATCCCTTCATAAGGCCTTGTTTCCACCCTTCTATTAAAATATGATTCTGAAGTAAATAAATGCCAGGAGAAAGCAAAATGCGCGCCCTTTCTTTCTCCTTTCTCCAAGTCGGAAACTACTCAATGTTTTGCTGGTTCTATCCCGGATATTTCTTCTTCGACCGCTTTCAGATCTGCTTCAAGGTATTTCTTCTGCTCTACCAGGTATTCCTTTCGGTCCTCCTGTGCAATATCTTCATGGTAATACTGCCAGCATGGCCCGTCATGCATGTGGGAATGTTGCCCATAGTTGCCAGATCCTCTGTGCCCGCATCCAGATCCATTTCTGTGTCCGTACATCTTTTCACCTCCAAATTAGTTATTACAGATAAGTTTATAAACATATATATAGATATAGTATTGAAGGAGTATAAAATATGCATAACGGTGAATGGCATGGCAGACACGGTGGAGGATTCGGCCAGGGAAGGCACGCCCATGGTTTTGGCATTAGAAGAGGAGAATTCAGGTTCCTAGTCCTGTTAACGCTTAAGGAAGGTCCAAGACATGGGTATTCGCTGATTCAGGAAATCAGTAAATTTTATCACCATCCGGTGAGCCCTGGAATAGTATATCCAACCCTCCAGGAGCTCCTGGAAGAGCGCCTTCTGGAATTGCAGGAGATGGATGGGAAGAAAGTATATTCAATAACCCGCGAAGGCAATGCTTTCCTGAATGAAAACAGGGAGATAAGCGAGAGGCTGGAGAAAGAAATGGAAATTTCAGAAAGGATCGACGAATTTGACTTCATGAAAAACATGGAAGAAATCGAAAACGCAATAATAGAAAACGAGAAATACCTCAGCTCTGAGAAATTAAAGAAGATAGAAGATGCAATAAAGGAAGTGAAAAGCAAGGTGCTGTCGATAATGTTCGAAAGCCAGAACTCTTGAGTAATACGAATAATGCCCCGGAAAGCCCAGGTTCCTCCTAAGGACCATCTTTAACCGGATAGTGTAGCAGCGGATCTTGAGATCAGAAGGATATCAACCATGAATATCCCGACCGGAGACGGAACAATGTAATTTTGAGGGGCATATCAGCTGGAGGCAGCCCGTGGATTATAATACGGAAAAGGAGCGAATTAGAGATCATAAGGATAGCATTGCGCCAATGCAGAAAATGAAGAATGCAACTTCCATGGTCACTTGCGCACAGGATGTGGAAACGCCGCATTCGTAACATGAAAGGCAACAACTGGCATGATGAACCGCCTTCCATGTGACCGGGAAAATCCAGTGTTGAAGTTCTATAGGAATTGGTCTGGAAGGTTGATAGCAGGAGCAAGGACCAGGTTTGCACCTTAAACCAGCAGCCCCAGGACCCTAAAAGGAGGAAGCAGGTGCAATGAAAGAATTACGAGCAGTATTGCTAGAGGGCCTAAGGGAATAAAAATTTCCTGCCGCTGGATCAATCATTTCTATAATGGCAGCATCTGAATGAAGAACTGAACTGAGATGAAAAACCCGCAGAATGTGAAGAAGAAAAATCCACGCACGGGCCGGCAGGAATACCAGAAATGGCGTGAATGGCCCGGAGACCAGGGAGAATTCTCCAGTTACAGGATTAACACAAATCCTGCTATGGAAAGCTTGCTAACGTTCATTTTCAATGCCTCTGCTGGATTTATACACGAACACCCTTTTCACGCTTTTCTCAAGATGTATATAGGTGATAGCAAGGATCGGCTGGATCATCGGTATCACAGCAGGTGCAAGTGCTGCAGTCGGAGTCAGGGCAAGTACAGCGATTGCCGCAGCAATACTCTGGTTCTTTGTCACTGAGATGAAAGCAACTGCCTGGTGATCCTCATAAGAAAGATGCATGATTCTGCTCACAATGATTGAAAGAAGCAGGACCCCCACTATTATAAGAGACTGATAACCGATCAGGTAGCCCACGATCTCAGGTCTCGCAATTATTACTGATGACTCCTTATCTACAAGAACGAAGATAAGGGCGAACATTGACAGCATTGTAGCCAGAGATAGGTACTTCTTGGAACTCCTGTTTACAAAATCCGGCCCCTTCCGTTTCAGGAGAACGTATCTGGTAAGCTGTCCCACAATCAATGGTGCCACCAGGATGTACAGAACGGAGAACATTATTGGGTCGAGGGGTATGGCCGTAGACATCCGGCTGTCGTAGATACTTAACAAAGCCGGAATCATGGGAATAGCAATCACTATGCTTACTATTGCCAGTGCTGTGGCAAGTTCTATGCTTCCTCCTGCTATGAGAACGTAACCGAGTGAAGCACTGGAAGCAGGGACGACATTGGCAATGATGAACCCTGAATCAACCTGGCTGTTCCCGATACTTGGCGCCAGGATGAATGCGAAAAGAGGAGACAGCGCAAATATGTAAATCAAGGACGCTACAATGGGCTTCCAGGACCTAAGTTCCTTGACAAAACCCTCTGTTTTTAACTGTATCATGGAAGGATATATTGTCAGAATCGCAAAGAAAATTACCAGGTCAGAGAGGAGCCCCTCGTTTGCTGCAGTGAACTCTCTCGAATAGTAGCCCACAGGTATAGCGATGGCCACTGAGAGGAGTGTGTAAAGAATAAGGTATCTCTTTACGTGTTCCGATATAACTGAAATTTTTCCTCCCGGTATCACCTTTTCACCAGATTCGGCTTCATTGCCTGTTTTCATTTAGATCACCATGCCCTTCAGACCCTTCCTTGATCCGTGATACCTTCAGCAGTGCGTTTTTCGGCGAATACTGCGCGCACAAGCGATTCGTGCTCTTTCTTAATTGAATAGTATGTGTATCGCCATGCTTTCCTTTTGTTAAGAAGACCAGCGCTGTACATTTTCTGGAGATTCACGGTTACTGTGGGCTGTGGCAGACCGAGAGATTGCTGCAGCCTGCAGGTACAGACCTCGCCGTGTTTCAATGCAATGGCCAGTATTGCCAGCCTTGTGCGGTTTGAAAATGCCCCAAGGAGTTCACTAAGCTCCTGAAATTCCATTTCATCGATGACACCAAGCTGTCCCACTTCACACCCAACAATATCCTCCTTCATACTTCGCTCACTTCAACCAGCTTCTTGACTGAATTGATCCTTGTTTCCCTGCCTGTCTGGATCCATACTAGAAACAGCATCAGCGGTATCTCAAGCAGAGGCCCTATTGCGGTGGTAACTGCGACATACGGATATGCCGAAAAAGCGGCAACAGCAATGGCAATGCTGACCTCAAAATCACGTGCCGAGACTGTGAAACCTATTGCAGTGGAATCTTCGTAGCTGTATCTCGCCTTCCTTGCTGAAAAGTATCCAACGTGGAATAGCACAAAGTAGAATGTCAGCATGACGGTCCCAACCATCCAGACAAGGGATGGGTATGCGAGTATCCCTTTTCCCTGGCTCCAGAATATAACCAGGATGGTAAATAGCAGAGCCAGTGTCTGTACCGTGCCCAGGGCGTTCAGGATCCTTGAAAAATATCCCTTCTTCTGCAAAAGCAACCTTGTTCCCAGGCCTGCAAGAAGAGGAAGTGCCAGGTAAAGCAAAACGCTCTCCAGTATCAAGTAAGGGCTTATCACAACAGATGTCCTGGCGAGCACATAGACAAGGATCGGGGTCGTCACGACCTGTATAATAGAATTCCACGCAACAAATGATACCGCCTTGGACATGTTTCCATGGGCAAGATTTGTCCAGACCATCACCATCGCTATACAGGGAGCTACTCCGAGCAGGATGATACCTACGAAGACCTGCGTCATAACTGCCGAACTGAGCAGACCGAAATGAGAAAAGATCATGAAGAAGAAAAGATATGCAAGACCGGCCACAAGGAATGGTGCTATGGCGTAGTTCAGGAACACCATGAGACCAACGGTCCTGACATCCCTGATGCTGCTTCCCAGTTCCCTGAAGTGGATTTTCGTCATGGCAGGATAAATCATGAAAAAAATTCCTATGGGTATGCCGTAGTCTGATAGCGGTCCTGATAGCGATGATTGGCTTATTCCCAGAAGCAACCCGATAATAATAGCACCCGCAACAAATACTGGAAACAGAATCGTCTTAAAGCCAATCCTACTCATTTCAATCATTCTTCTATGAATGCAAGTATCTCCGGCATTATTTGGTCTATCTGAAAGTGTGTTTTTCCCGACAATATGCTTTCGGAACTCCTGATGAACGGCAAATCGACATACTTAGCCCCCTTTGATTCTATTTCTCCCTTGATCGAAGGATGACCTGTAACTTCTTTTCCATGCAAGAGTCCAGCTTCTGCGAGCAATAATGGTCCATGGCAGATTGTTGCAAATGATGAGCCTTCGGCCGACATATTCTTTATAATTGATACTGTTTCAGGGTGCTTCAAAAGATTACCCGGTGAGTTTGCCCCGGGAATATATACCAGATCGTATCTTTTGTCAGTGTTACCGAGTAATTGGGTCGGCTTTACGGAATCCAGCCCATAAACCCCCTTATAATCCCTGTCTTCGAAAGCAAGGATGTCAAAATTGATGCCCTTCTCCTTAAACCGGTAATAGGGTATCCAGAGTTCAAGGTCATGGAATCCGTCATCTATCATTATTCCTACTTTCTTCATAAGATCACTAATTGCCAGTATCAAATTGTCATATTAATATTTTATTATATGATTATTGCACTCTAAACATTCCTCAAGCATTTAGTCAGGGAAATGCAACCCCTGGAACTCACAGAACGTGCAAAATTCCTTTTTATGACATATTTGCCTATTTTTTCCTTCATTTGTTTCGCTTTAACTTTAAAATGAAAGTATTTCCTTAAAACATTTCTTCTTCTATGAAAAATGTTACTGTGACATTCGAGAAATCCAGGAAAGCAGTTGTACAACCGGGTGGGTGCATTAACTCAATTCCCCTGGGCCTTGTATTTGGTATCGCAAAAAGGATTTCTGGAAATAACTGAAATCAGGGCTTGAGCTTTCAACAGCATGTGAATTTCCTGTTGTGGATATGGCTGAAGACCCTGCCAGAATGATTCGGAAGAAACGATCATTGTGGCAAAGAACTGGATGTGGTCATCCTTTTTTAAACTGAAACCGCCTAAACAAAGTCTGGCTTAACCTTTATTTTCAAGGCGGGTTTTTCAGATCTCTTTCCACAGTTTATTTTACCAATCCAAGTTCTCTCATCTTGCTCAGTACCTCAACGCCATGCTCTTTAGGGGTAACTTTTTCGTAAACGTGAGCAATTTTGCCTTCCTTATCGATGATGTATGTGACTCTCTTGGCGGAACCGGTCATTCCTTTTGCGCCATAGCTTGATACGATCTTCCTGGAGTCGTCTGCCACCAGCGTAAAGTTGAGTTTGTACTTTTCCTGGAACTTCTTGTGGGATCTCTGCCCATCAACGCTCACTCCAAGCACCGTTATACCGCGATCCTTGAACTGGCTGAAGTTGTCCCTGAAATTGCAGGCTTCCATTGTGCAACCGGGAGTATCGTCTTTCGGGTAAAAGTAAAGTACAACCGGGGAACCTCTGAAGGTGCTTAACTTAACGCTTTTTCCGTCCTGATCGACTGATTCAAAATCCGGGGCTACCGATCCTGTACTCAAAAGTTCTTCCATGAGTTGGGAATATTACTTATTAAATAAGTATTTCTATAAAAGAACAACGTTCCGTTAACGTTTTTTATGTTTTGTCAGTCTTGCTTCGTAGTCCTCGTAAATATCCGAGATGCACTCCCCGAAATTCCAGTTGTACGAATTAACTGACATGTATATTTTTCCTGCGGTGAGCCTTGTCCTGACAGAATACTTGGTGCTTCCCTCGGTATTGTATCTGATGACATGGATATTCAAGATTCCCGAGGTGACACCAAACAATTTCCCGAGTTTCTGGGCGAATTTCTCTGATAACCCGTATGCAATATCGTAGAGGTTATCGTCCCCCACTCCAAGACCGCTTATGTTAACCAGCAATCCCTCCTTTTCAGTGGGCTTTGCAAGAATGTCGATGACATCGTCCATTGCTATTACGCCGGTGATTTTCTGGTCTGAGTCAACAACAGGGATCATGTTGAGCTTTCCCTTCACCATTGTTTCACATGCCTGAGCAAGCGAATTCCTGTCGTTCACAGAAAGGGGCGGGTCCATCATTGAGGAAACTATCACTCTTGTCTTGATCTTCTCGGAAGAATACTGCCCATACTGTATCTTCTGCCTGTTTCCCAGGCTCTGTTCCATTACCCTTTCCGACCTCAGGATTCCAACAAGTTTGCCGGACTCGTCCCCAACCGGTACCTCATATTCATCCAGTCCACGTATCTCTTCGATTGCACTTTCAATAGAATCTCCGGATTTAACGTAAATCGGATCAGGAGATTTTACTTCAAGGCACCGGATTTCAGATACGTCCATAATGACCTGAACGTTTTTTGCAATGTCGAACCTCGATAGTATGCCTACCAGCTTTCTCTTCTCCAACACCGGAAGGGTGGGCAGTCCTGATGAATGCATCTTCTGTACAGCGGAGTCAGCTTCTTCTCCGGGTGATAACTCTTCTGTGGATATCATGAAGTTTGAGACCTTTGCTCTGGGCTGTATGCTTCTTCTCCGCATGATATCCCTGTAAACCACCAGACCCAGGTATTTTCCATCGTTTGTGAGCGGGAGCGAGTGTACCCCGTTTTCCCTCATCTTGGTAATTGCCATCGACAGCGTCTCTGTCGACTCCATGGTTATCAGTTCCCTGGTCATCATTTGTTCAACTTTCATGCAAGATCACCATAAAGGCTCGAAGAAATTCTCATGACAGAATCCCGGACGTTTTCTCCGCGAATAGCAGAAACCATAAGATTCGAGAGTTCTTCCATGTTTTCATATCCGAGTCTTGATATTTCCGAAGTGCCTATTCTGCCATCCCTATCGACTATGATATTGTTTCGCTCCAAGGCTTTGGAGAAATCTGCCCTTGTCCTGCCAGTTTCTTTCAACCAGCCGGAATCAACCAGCAACTGGTGGGAGTAGGAAAACCAGGGAGAAAACCTGATTCCAATTTCTTTCTCGAACAGTAATTTTCCAAGGTTGTGGGAATTTTCAGTGACTCTTTTTCCATAAACTTCTGCTGTTTCCCTCATGTCCTGGAGCACAATCCCAAGCGCAGCAACCCTCGCGAGATGGATATTGTCCTGGATTGCCCAGGTGAATCCCTTCCCTATATTTTCGTAAAGTTCCTCATCATTAGTTAATATGATTCCTCCCTGCGGGCCTGGAAAAGTCTTGTGCGTTGACCCGAAGAGGACGGAACAATATTTGAGTGCGTCTTTCTGGAAGACTTTTCCTGCAATCAACCCCATAACGTGGGACCCGTCGTAAACCAGCCTGGATGAGGATTCGTTGCATATTTCGCTAACCCGTTTTAGGTCGTATTCCTTTACGAACGCAGATTGCCCAAGCACAACCAGTTCAGGTTTTTCCCTTCTCACCTGTGTTCGGAAACTGCCATAATCTATCTCCTGTTTTTCCTCATTGTATGGAATGGTACCCTCTTTGATTCCAAGCAGGGAAGGAATGAAAGGAGCGTCGTAGCCTGGATAGCCTCCATTTTCTGCAGAAATGTGAAGAAGCTTCTGGCCAGGCTTCATTATTGCACGAATTACCCCAAGAGCTGCCAGGTGTCCACCGATTGGACTCAGATCTGCAAATCCTGCCCCGTAAAGCTCTTTCGCTGCAAGTTCGCTCTGGTGTATTATCTCCGTAAATATGCCGGTCCCGCCATAATCATTCTCTCCCTCTGCATTCTCATGCCAGTATCGTCCGGCAAGATCGGAAGAAAGAGCTTCAGAGGCTTTAAGAGGGATAATGTTTTCCGATGCCTGTAAATTCAGGCATTTTCTCCTGTATTTGTTGTAATCGCTGACAAGATCTGATATCCTTTTCACTGGAGGATATCTCTTGAAAAATAAAAAAGTGTTTTAAGCGCCCTTCGTCTTTGAGTAATGATAGCTTGTCGAGTACACCGCAAAAAGAGAAAATTCTAGAGTTTTTCTATTCCAAAGGGATACTCGTGACGCCTGAAGCCCTTGAGAAAATAATGATGAACAACCTTGGCGAAATGATCAGGTCATTGCTTACTTCTGATGTGATCGATACAGGTTATCTCACAGAAAAACAGGTTTATACGATTCTTACTGACTCCAACAAGACAAGGAACCCGTATTTCGAGGTTGATTACTCCAACCTAAAGGTAAACAGTTCTGCAGATGAATTCAGGAAATATTTCACCAGCAGGTTCGAGAAACTGAAGAAGATAATTTTGCTGTCAAGCCACATGAGGGGTACCCTGCCTATTTCAAAAGCGAAGAAAACCCCTGGGAAGGTAAAGGTGGTTGGGATGGTGTCTGATACTTCCGTTACATCAAACGGGCACAGGAAACTCCTGATTGAGGATATGGAAGATTCCATCCAGGTTATTATCATGAAGAAGAACCCTGTTGCTTCCGAGATTATCCTCCCCGATGAAGTACTAGGGGTTGCAGGATCTGTATCCACTGGAAAAGGGGACCCTGTGATATTTGCCGACGAGCTGATCCGGCCCGACATTCCAAACAGGGTAGCTGAATTTGATAATGCTCCGGCAGCATTTGTCGGATCGCTTTCCGATATTCACGTTGGAAGCAAAACCTTCAGGAAAGATGATTTCCTGTCCATGATTAAGTGGCTGAACAGCGGAAGCGAGGAATCGAAGCAGTTAAAGTACCTCATCCTGAGCGGTGACGTTGTCGACGGAATTGGTGTTTACCCTTCACAGGAAAATGATCTTGAGGTACTGAATCCTTTGGAGCAGTATTCCATCCTTGCAGAGTATATTTCAGGCATCCCGGAAGACATCAAGGTGTTTATCATGCCTGGTAACCATGATGCCGTAAGACTTGCTGAACCTCAGCCGGTTTTGCCCGGAGCCCTGAAGAAAGAACTCCCGGAGAACGCGTTCCTTATTCCAAATCCATGCACCCTTTTGCTTGAAAAGAGGAGAGTGCTTGTCTACCACGGCATGTCGCTTAACGATCTAGTTGAACTTATTCCCGGAATGAACTATTCCACAATCGGGGAAGCTGTGAAGGAATTGCTCATCAGGAGACACCTGGCTCCCAGATACGGTGGCAAAACACCGCTTATTCCTTCTGCTACGGATTACCATGTGATCGAGGAGGTTCCGGACATTTTCATAACAGGGCATGTGCATTCTCACGCTCTGGGTGAATACAAGTCAGTAAGGTACGTGAACTCGTCCACCTGGCAGTCACAGACCGATTACCAGAGGATGATGAATTTCAGCCCCAACCCATCTATTCTTACGCTGTTTGACCTGAATTCAAGAAACGTGGTAAAGAAAGATTTTAAGCCTTCGGAATAAAGCGAGATCTGGCCTCAACTGAAATTTAAGCATACGTGTCAATGACCCAGATGGAGAATGATCGCATCCAAGGCGTGATGACTGCGGCCCCGGGCTGACAGGGAACCCTGCGCCTGCAAGGCTGCTGGAACCAGGGAGGGTCAAAGCGTCTTCTTTATTATTTCTTCAATCTCCTTCTGGAATACGTTCAGGAAATCACTAATTGCTTCAGTTTTCAAGGCCTCCGGTGCAAGGCTGAATCCCAGTTTGGCGGAAATTTTGGTCATCCTTGCCATGGAATCGTATTCCTTTAGCTTGGCTTCCGTGAATTCCTTCAGAACCTGAACAATCTCCTGTTTTAGATGATCGTCGGAGTTTATTTTCTTCTTGATGTATTCCTTGATGATGTCCTTAAGTATATCCCTGATAGCTTCTAAGTATACCTCTTCTGAGGGCAAGCTGCTTATGAATTTATCAAGTTTCTTGCTGATTTCTTCTGGCAACTCTATCCGTTGTAAATTCGTTTGAGGATTAAATCTATTGCCTATTCATCGAGATTGGCAAATATTTTGACGCCAAAGATTTCCGTCAGGCGTTTATCGGAAAAAATGGACAGGGCATCCTGAAGGAATGGATGATCCAGACCCTCGGGATCAGCCTCAAGTGTCTTCAGTATGCATTTCTTTGCTGACTCCACGGTCTCTCCGCTATCCACCAGGCCATTGTTGATCAGGTTTTCAAACCATTCAAGGAAGCTGGCTGATCTCTTTGCCATATCCGCTGGATCAGAATTCTGCGATTCTTCAGCAGATCCGACGTCGGTGGAAAACTTGTTTTCAATCTGCTTTATCAAAGTATCGCAGTCCATGGTAATGGATGAGTAGACGGAATGATAAAAATATTTGTGGTACAGTCAAAAACGAATAATAAGCATTAGACCGTACTTTTATAGGATACTGAAGTGATAGTGGGCCGCCTCAAACTCTCCTCCTCATCTGATACAAGCGTTGGCCTGATCAGTATTGCAGATATGTTGTCCGTACCGTCAGTTTCATTCGCATAGGTAATCAGGGAATCGATGGCGTCCTGGCAGGAAACATTAGACGTGGAAGCTCTCGAAAGGAATGTTGGATCGATTACGGACCAGAGGCCGTCACAGCACAGCATGATTGAATCCCCGCTGAAGCATCTCCATAAGTAAGCTTCAGGGTTGAAGTTGTCCTCAAATCCCAATGCAACAGTCAGTTCATTTCTTCTGGGATGTTTCCTGAGATCACTCTCTGCCAGTTTTCCGGATTTGACAATTTCCATTACGTAGGAATTATCAACAGTTTTCTGCACTGTGGTGCCATAGTTGAAGATATATCCTCTGGAATCTCCTGCGTTCACAACGTGAAGCCACCCTTCGGCATAATAGGCCAGAGTAAGGGTGGTCCCCATCCCGTAAAGTTCATTCTCTTTCTTGTACTGGATGATTTTTTCATTGGAGTAATGCATGGTATCAAGAAGCGCGTTGATTATTGCTGTGTGATCCAGCGGGTTCAGGGACATTATAGATTCTTTTGATTCCCTTACCCCCTGAACGGCAATCCTGCTTGCTTCTTCTCCTTTTTCCCCTCCGCCCATTCCATCCGCGAGAGCGAACAGGGCCCTTTCCATCACAGTGTTCAGTGACAATGTTACGTCCTGCTCCAGGAGGATAGAGTCCTCGTCCCTGTGCCTGACCTTTCCCCTTATGCTCCCGTAACCAACGTCCATCTCAGATCCTCCTGACATTGTAACAGAAGCCTCCGCTGGTTACATCTTGCTGGTATGTGTAGATGTTCAGAGCCTTCATCTCCATCACCTGCTTCCTTTCGCTGGTCTTCTGCCCGTCCTTGCCGTATATACCTTTCCTGGGTTCTGCCTTGAAATAATACCCCCTCTGCATATTGTCGTAACGGAGCTCCCCCCATTTTTCGACATCCTGCCTGCCATGTTCGTATATGAATATCTGGTTATCCCTTATAATGCGCCCTTCCTGGACATATAGAGATTCATCCCCTGACAGGATTATAGAATACGTCGTCTGCCTGTCCAGCATATAAATATCCCCCATGTGCGTGATGACCATTTCCCCGTTAAGGTTGAAAAGCTCGGCTATAACCGAAACAGCTGAAGTGTATCTGTCCTCCGGCCTGAAGGCAAGCATCTTCCTCATAATTCTGTATAAATCAGCACTGACCTTGTCTGATATTTCTTCCTTGAGATACCTTTCCGTTATGAATCGGCTCCCGTATTTCACCATTATCTGGTCGCCGTCAAGGAACGTCCCGGTGAAAAGTGAACACATTACAGCCCCCAGTGAATAAGTGTCATAGGACGGGGATGCCTCTATACTCGTCCCGATCTCGAGTTCCGGAGGATTATAGCAGGGGACGCCAATCCTTTCGCTGTGTGCGAAAAAACTCCTGGTTCCTTTCCCTATCATTGACTTCGAGGTGCCAAAGTCGATTATTTTGGGACCCTGTTTGGTTATCAGTATGTTGCTCGGGTTCAAATCCCTGTGAAACACTTCATGCATGTGCATGTAGTTGAGTGCGAAGATCAAACGCTTTGCGATTGAGAGCACTTTCTCCTCGTCGAATTTTACTCCCTGCCGGGAACCGCCTGCAAGGAAGGATTCTGTTGTTCTGCCTTCCGCGTATTCCTCCACGAGGTAATATTCGTTGTTTTCCTTGAAGTAGTCCACGAATCGTACTATTGTTGGATGGTAAAGTATTGAAAGGACGTCTTTTTCTGCCTTCAACTGCCTGGTTGAATCCTGCATGAACTCTTTTTTCTCCCGCTCGTTTTTTCCCTCTTCATCGTATACCCTTGGAGTTTTGACCACCACGGTTTCTCCGGTGGACATGTCCCTCCCCTTGAACACATATGCAAAACCTCCAGAACCCAGGAGGTCCTTGTTTGATCGCTTGTTCTTCTCAAGATTAACGTCATATCTTGAATGAAGGTATCGCGTAAATCCCAGCCTGTGAGAGATAGACAAAGTTACCGGCACATTGGATGAGTACGATCTGGTAAACCTGAATGTAGGTTCGTAAAGAACCAGCAGTGAAATCGAGCCGGAGATAACAACTGCCTCCAGAAATCCAGGAGTCCATAAACCGTTGAAGTTCAGGGAGACCACTTCAAAAACGCCGTAGATAAATAGCAATGCCAGTAGAGCAAAGCCTACCGGATTCAATAGCTTGCTTCCTGTTGCGGCTATCAGCAACAAAATTGAAATGACCAGAATCGTAGTGGCAACCTGGTCAAGGTTGTTGAAGGAATTCCCTGGATAAAAAATTGACAGGTTCCAGGCCGAGAACCCGACAAAACCTATCAGCCCTATTGCGCTAAATACCAGGAACACAGGAAACAAAGCGCCTTTAGGAAGAAGTTTCATCGACTTCCATATGTTATGGAACTTCGAGTCCAGTGAGTCGAAGAACATCATGTAAATTGATGCGGAAAACAGTGCGATAAGGGATACTGTATATACCGGTGCAAAAGTTTGTACAGAGTGCAAAATGGAATATACAGTTGCCAGGACAAGAAGCGAATACAGGATGCCGAAAGAGAATTTCTTTCTTCTAATGGTGAGCAGTACAGAGACAAATATCAGCAGGAACAGTATAAGCGCGATAACGACTGCAGTTCCCGATGACCCCAGCAGATTAAATAACAGAATGAAACTTCCAAGATAACCCGGCGACAGGAGGGCGACCGAGCTGTTGTAACCATTTTGCCGAATCCTTTCGACTGGCTCGCTTAATCCGAAAGTCCTGACAACCGAATATAATGAGAGCCCGCCAATAACAAGCAAAGGATTGAAAAATGTGGAAAGTGTAAAAATCGCCAATACCACTACGATCACGAATGATGTGGCTGCAAATCCTTTCCTGATCCTGTTGAAATCTGCAAGTTTCTCTTCCATATAAAATAGGGGGAACTCGACCGGGGACAGCGTAATAATCATAAGGAAAAGATATTGTTTACCCAGTAAAGTGAAAACCATTATGGCTGCAAGGGAAAGTGAAAGTGCTAAAAGCAGAACTGACTGAATCTGTGTAGACCTGTTGCTCTGGTTTGATCCATAAGTGCCAATTCGCTTGGTGACACTCCGCTTAGCCCTGACAAAAAGCACGCCAATCAGGGCTGCGATGGCAATGAAAATGTAGGGAATATTATAGAATTCAAGTTTTTCCAGTGGGTCGGTAATTGGAAGGATTGAGAATGCGGATACACAAGTTAGCCCTATTACAGCGTAAAATATCGCTGCGGTGCCTGAAACATTACTTCTCATAACACCAGGCCTCCCACATAAAATCAGATTCCCCTGACAAATACCAAGTCAACAGTAACTTTTACCATTCCTTCTCCCTGGGCGTTTGGGGCAAGTTCCAGGATATCTCCTGATTTAATCTGGGCTTCTTTGGCAGATCCTCCTTTACCAATGGGTTTCCCATTGATCTTGGTACCATTGAGAGACTTCAGGTCTTTCACCATTACTGTGTTCTCCGACTGGTAGAATAACAGGTGCTTTGTATTCACGTATTCCGCCCCGTTGACTCTTCTGAGGTCTCCTCTCCCAAATTCATAGGGCAGTTTCCATAACACTATTGCAGACGAAAGGAGCGGAGTCAACCTGACAACCGGGTTTGAGTGATTCTGGGTATATCCGCATTCGGGGCATTCTTCCTCGAGGCCGGTAATGTACGCGCCACATTGCCTGCACATGATCTCTTTCTTAAATACGTCTTTTTCAAGAAGGAGCCTTGATCCATCTCTGGCGCAGAAAAGAGAATCCTCGGTGTATTGACTAAGGCATCTGGGGCATACCATAATGCCGTTTGAAGGCACACTGGTGCTCTCTCTGTGCTTCCAGATCATAGGGATAAAGGTAGTCTTATTTATATTACTGTTTGTCCCTGTGATAAGCAACTTACCCGCGAGACTGAGGAACGAGATGCGAAAAATGAAAGGCAGGTTTGCTCCTCCAAGGGCATTTAATAAAAGCCGCTAAAATGTATCGTTGAAGATTATGCGGAGAAATCAACGAAGGTTGACGATGACACCAAGAGAAAATAAATATAACAACTAAATTATGTTGGATCGGCATGGATATTTCCTTTACGTTTAATGTAACCCAAGAAGTTTTAAAAAAGTGTCAGGAAATAATCGGTGCAGATGTAAAGATCAATCCGGACTCTCCCGGCGAAATTCAGATCGTTGCAAATAAGTATAAAGTGTCGGATAACACCAAGCTTATTCAGAGCATTTACGCCAGTCTGGACGCCCTGAATCTAAAAGGTATACCCAAGGGAGTAACGGTCTGCAAAAATGCGGGTGCATTCTCAGAGGCGACATCCGAGCACATACTTGCCCTTATTCTTATGACTGCAAAGAGGATAATGGAACTTAACACCAAGACACACCACCGCATATTCAGGAAAGAAGCTGTAGACACCCTAAAAAACAAAAAACTCGGTATAATCGGGTATGGAGAAATCGGGAAAAGCCTGGCTGCTCATGCGAAGGCGTTCGACATGGAAGTGCTTGCATATTCCAGGACCCAGAAAGATGATCCAAATGTGAGCCAGTACATGGCGTCTATTGCAAAACTCATGGGAATTTCCGATATTGTGGTGATCCTGCTGCCGCTTACAAGCAAGACACGTGGGATCATAAATGCCGATGCTTTGTCAATGTTCAACGGGAAAATGATTGTGAATGTTGCCAGGGCGGATATCGTGAACAAGACCGATATGCTATGGTATCTCAAGAGATTCCCCGAGAAGTTTTATCTTGCAGATGTGTGGTGGAACGAACCGAATATAGCTGATGAAATTCCGCCAAACTGTATTCTAACACCACATGTTTCAGACCAGGTTCAGGGAGACTTCGACAGAGCAGTTTTTAAAGCCTGCGAAAATGTCAAGAAATTCATCAGCGGTACTCCTGAGAATGTCATTGACCCTGCTGAGTATTACTGATAAAGATTCCTTTTGAATGGGACTCTTGACCGGTTTATATAACTGGATATGTTTATACAGGATTCCTTGATCTTAATTCGGTGTACACTGGAGGATGTTGTTCAGTTGAGAAAAATTCATGATATCTCCATGAAGGTTGAAAAATCCATGATTGTTTATCCAGGAAACCCAGTTCCTTCGTTAAGGCAATATTCCATGATTCCTGAAAATGCCACGAATGAATCCATGATTTGCATTGGCTCCCATACTGGATCTCATGTAGATGCGGGACTCCATGTCAAAAACGGCGGATATGTTACTGATGATATACCTTTGGGAAATTTCTATGGCCCGTGCAGGGTTGCTGACCTTACTGGAGCCGGCGAAAATATAGATGATGTCGATCTTGAACCACTTAATCTTAAGGCCGGAGAAATAATCCTGCTCAAAACCGAGAACTCAATTATGGGATATGGCAGCTTCAGGGAAAATTTTGCTCATGTATCAAGATCTGGAGCAGATCTTTTAATCGCAAAGAAGGTAAAAACCTTAGGAATAGATTACCTGAGCGTCAAGAAATTCGGTGCAGACAATGACGTCCATTTGGATCTTATTGATAATATGACCATAATTGAAGGGCTGGACCTTTCGTCTGTGCATCCTGGAAATTACCTCTTTTGTGGATTTCCGGTAAAGCTTGACAGTGACGCGTCTCCCATCAGGGCAGTCCTTATAGAGGAATAATTGCGCAGGATCAGAAACTGTCGAGCGTGATTCTGGAGTTACCGGCAGGCAACTGCTGCGTGCTATGTCCTCCATCCAGCCCTTCTGTCACCCTTTTTAGTGTATCTGAGACCCTCTTTGCATAGTAGGACCAGTCCGGTGTATATTCGAACTTGTTTCCCTCGATGTAGGGCTCAACTTCCTGTGGAGTTTTCTTTCCGTTGGTAACTATCCAGGAGACTTTCATGCCAGGAACAAAAGTCTCTCCCTGTTCATGCATTTTCCTGGCGACCCGCACGTTGGCAAGGTTGTGGCTATCCTTATAATCGTTCTTGTCTAAACCCTTGACGGATCTCGAAATAACTAACTGAGAAATGGGTATGTCCTCGCCCTTCTGCACTTTTTCCACTATTTCCATTGCATATTTTATGGCCTCCTGCGGCTTGTCGTCCAGAACGAAGGCAAGCACCTTTGACAGTGCTTCGCTCTGAAGGTTGAATGAGTCGGTTCTTCGGACCTCGTACCCCCTTATCAGAATCTCTCCTGACTGTTCGTATGGAAACGCGATTTTCCCGGCGTATCTTTTCTTTGCGCCATGCGAGAAAAAGGTTCCAAACACCTTCTCAAATTCGAGTGAGAGGCTCTCTTCCTTTGAAAGCTTTTGACTCAGCGTTTCCCCGAATGCGACTGTTCCTTCAAGATCCGGGATGCCTGACTCGAGGAAAATGCTGTCAGTATCACCATAAAGAACCTTTACCCCTTCTTTTTCCAGCCTCTCAATCAGAGTGGTTATAGTATTCCTTGCAAAAGCTGTCACCGCAGCTCCAATCTCAGGGTTTGTGAACCTGTAAAATGATGAGGCCAGCACACCGTAAAATGTATTCATTAACACCTTGATGGCGTTCTGGATTCCATCGTAAAATTCCTTGTCCTCCCTGGCGGAAGCTTTCATTCTCTTTTTCACCTGGTCCCGTTCAGCCATCAGATCCTTCAGTATCTTCGGAATGAGCCCCTGCCTCTGGTCCGGTGCAAGGAACTTGATTCCGTTTGGTGCTACTATGGTTCCTTTGGGACTGAGCGTGGTAAAACAGATGTTGTTCTTGATAATCATTGAAGGATACATGCTCTTGAAATCCAGCACAATAACGTTCTTGAAAATGCCAACGCCTATGCTCTTCACGTATCCACCCTCTATGGCTTCTCCTTTATCCCTGTAAGAGGTTAGCGGTACCCCTATGTCGTTCCTGTCGGCTTCCCTGATCAGGATCGAGTCAACGTAGTTACTGGTCCCGCCATTCATTACGTCCTCCAGCGGAAGCTTGGAAACGTACGCCATGAACATGCTTCTTTCCAATGCCCTTAGTTTCAGGAAAATCTGCAGGGTAAGATAGGCGTCCTTGATGCAGTAGGCAATCACTTCATCCTTTCTGGCAGCCCACTCCGCCTCGATGTTCAGCCTGTTTATATTGTCCTTTCCTTCTCCCAGCATCTCCTTGGAAACCGCATTCAGCGATTCGTTTTTTGGACGAAGTATTCTCTTGACGTTCCACCAGGTATCGCTGATGACTCTTCCGTGGACGCGCCAGTACTGGTCCTGGATCCTCCTGGGCAGTGAAGAATCCCTGCCAATGCCGAACCATACGTGGTGTTTCTTCATCCGGGTTTGGATTAACGGAAGATCATATCCGTCGATGTTGTACCCGGTCAGAATGTCGGGATCTTCCTGCCTTATAAGTTCCACAAACCTTTCCAGTATGCTCTTTTCCTCGCCGGAGATCTCCCCTTTCCTATAAGAGAAGCCGTCAAAAATAGCGTAACCTATAACATATATTTCCTGGGTTTTTATCGAATTTTCAATGTCGAAGGACAGCGTCTTTAGTGGAGGATTAAACGCGTCCACATTCTTGAATTCCCTGGCCTCGATTACGAGGTCGGTGGTGAAGTTCTTTTTTTCCGATTCAAGTTCCTCGCCTGTTACCCTGGTGCAGGCGCCGATGTCGAAGTCATAAATAAATCTGTGATGAAACGGTATATCCGCTGCTATTACAGTCCCTTTAGTAAGCGTCCTCAAAGTTGGGACCTGCCAGGGGGATTTGACTGAAATTCTCGCCGCATTTCGAAAATCTCCGTCGTACCAGATTTTCTTTTCCTCCTGGGACACAAATTCGCCCATTTCCTGGAGATGCTGGATGTATTTAGGGTCAGGATCGATCGCGTCAAAATGCGGCTTGAAGCCTTTATATAGCACCGTAACGGACTTATTGTCCTTTGTCCTGCCAAAAAGTTCGACTGCGACATCGTCCCTTCGGTATGATGCAGCAACTATCCTGATTTCTACTTCCATTCAATTATTGTAACGTAATCTGATAAATTAACATGACTGGGTTACTGTCCTCAGCTAAATAAGGTGAATGAAGCTGCAGTTTTAGTAACCTGGCCTCAGTGCCCCGCCAATGAAACCGCCTATAATTGGAAAAGCAACAACGTAGATCATGGTCTTTTCCACCAGAATATCGATATGAAGGCCCATTACTGACAGGTAATCATTAACCAATGTCTGCAGCACAGAAGAGAACGAAACGTCAGAATATATTGTGCTGATAAAGCTACCGGTATTGACCGCGGAAAATCCTATCGCCAGCGCAGCGAGTACCAGTCCAGCTGTTGCTGAAGTGGCAACACCCCGAATAACTCCCCGCGCAATCATTCCGGAAATGATTCCCGCTACCAGAACAAAATAAACTCCAAAAAATGGAATTGACAGGAAAAATGGAATTGAAATTATCCCAGCGACGATCCCGATTACAAGGCTACCGTACCTGAGTGTGTCTCTTGGCATACTTTTAGTTTAATCAATAGGAATCTATAAATCTTTTCATTAAAATTGCTCCGTTGAGCAAATGACTCCGATGCCTCCTGTGTGCATAGGGATCGCCGTATTTCGTTATCGGGTATGTACCCGCATCGTCTGTCTTCGATCCAGTGCAGCCGGTCCCGAGATCTGCATATTCCAGGCCTGAAATATCCAGGATAGCACCTTGCGTCAACGCCCATTCAATCTTCCCCAGCACGTGATCCCACTGCTTGGCGAAATCAAGATCGAGGAAGAATGCACCCCTTATCACCAGCTCCTCGCTGTATTGCTTCCAGTTCCTCCTGCCGTTGTAAGGTTTCCTCCCCCCCCCCCACCATCTCGGCATTTGCATTCTTCGCTGTATACGGTGGTATGTCACTTTCTATAATCTGAAATTGGCCTGCATTCAGTTTTTTCTCCAGAAATGATGGAATCAACTATCATACTGGCCAATCTGATGTTCGTAATTAATGGGGTACCGGAAATAAGGCATACTCTTCTCATCCTGAACCCGTCTCTTACCGCCCCAGAAGACATTGACGGGGTGTTTATCACCAATGATGGCTTCTTTTCAAGTATTATGCTATCAATCTTTGGTTCCCTCAAATCCTCAAGCTTGAATATCTGTTCAGTTGCTATTCCCTTCCCCGCAAGAAATTCATGGGTTCCGGGTGTGGCATAAAGCGGCACGCCTCTGGATTTCAGTTTTGCTGCAAGGTCCACTATCAGTGGCTTGTCTGTATTCCTTATTGAAAGAATAATTCCATTTTCAAGTCTTTCAACCCCAAGAAAAGAAGACGCTTTAGACGCTGCCTCCTGAAAGGACTTTCCTGAAAACATCGCCTCTCCGGTTGACTTCATCTCAGGCCCAAGCAGGGGTTCAAGGTCCTCATATCGATCGAACGGAAAAACTGGTATCTTGAGAAAGTAGGAAATAACTTGAGGCGAAGGGAATTCTCTTCTGATGGAGAGCATGCCTTCAATTGCCACTTTTACCCAGTCAATGCCGGTTGCCTTGCAGATAAAAGGGATTGACCTGCTTGCTCTTGCGTTGAGTTCAATGACATAGATTTTTGAACCTTTTCTTGCCACTTGCAGGTTACACAGCCCTTCCAAAGAGAAGGCATTGGTGAGCTTTGAGATCAAGACCTTCAGGTCTTCCAGAATTTCTGGTTCCAGATCGGGGGAAAGAAGCATTGTTGCATCACCGGAATGTGTTCCGGCTTCCTCTATGTGAGGCATTACTCCACATATGGCAAATTCTTTTCCGGTCGCGGTAAAGTCTATGTCTATCTCCTCAGCATTTTCTATGTACCTGCTTACCAGAACAGGGAATTCTGGCCTTTCAATCAATATAATCCTTGCCCGTTCAATTGCTTCACGCTTGTCAAAAATGATGTCCATTGCCCGGCCACCAATTATGAAGCTTGATCGCAAAATATATGGTGGTTCCATACCAGAGATTGTCCTGGTCAGGTCTTCCTCGTTTGATATTGTCACGAAATCCGGCTGTTCAATACCATTGCTTCTGAGAATCCCTGCAAAGGAATTCCTTTCTTCTATCCTGTATATTTCTGACGGTTTTGTTCCCGTGAGAATCTCCTCCCCAAAGAGCCTTCCAAGACCTGCTGCCATGTTCTGCCCTGTTTGCCCGGAGAACTGGACTATCACCCCCTCGGGCTTGAGTTTCTTCACCAGGTTTGCAGTGTGTTCCAGGGTAACTGGTTCAAAAAATAACGCGTCGGAAATATCAAAATCGGTCGAGACGGTCTCAGGATTCGAGTTGATAATTGCAGCCTTCTTTCCCAATGATCTGAGAGCCTTCACGCCTTTTACGGCAGAGTAATCAAACTCTACACCCTGCCCTATTCTGTTGGGCCCCGCCCCAACAATGAGGATAGTATCCATTTCCGGAACTTCCAGTTCGTCATCCTCTGAGTAAGTGGAATAGTAATATGGTGTGACGCTCTTGAATTCACCGGAGCAGGTGTCAATGCGCCTGTATGATGGAAGTATATTGTTCTTGATCCTGAAACGGATAATCTCTTCTTCAGGAAGGCCGGAAAAAGCTGAAATCTGCGCATCGGATATCCCCATCTGCTTGAATTCCATAAGGCAGTCTGGAATTTTTCCAATCTCGACAAGCTTCAGCTTCTCCACGACATTTCCTATTTTTTGCACAAAGTACGGATCGTAACCGGTTTTTTCCGATATCCACCTTACCGGCAAATTTTGGAACTGCGCCTCGAATATTGAATATAGCCTTACGTCAGACGCCTCTGCCAGGCTGTGTTCCAGTTTCTCCCCCGCGAAGAAATTTCTTATCTTAATGGATTCATAGGTCTCCAGTGAGGCTATGGCTTTCATCAAAGCTTCTTCAAATGTCCTGCCAATGCCCATTACTTCCCCAATCGACTTCATCTGTATCCCTATCTTTCTGGAAACTGCAAATTTCTCGAAGGGCCATCTTGGAATCTTGACCGTAACATAGTCGAGCGATGGCTCGAAAGAGGCAAAAGTGGTGCCGGTTACCGGATTCCTGACTTCGGCCAGGTTATATCCAATGACGAGTTTTGAGGCAATCCTGGAAATAGGATAACCGGAAGCTTTGGAAGCGAGTGCTGACGATCGGGATGTTCTAGGATTGACTTCAACAACGTAAAAGTCTCCCTTGTCTCCAACGGCAAACTGAATGTTGCATGCACCGATTATTTTCAACGCTTCTATAATCCTGAACGCGGAGGATCTCATCCGCTGGTGAATGGAATCGTTGAGAGTCTGTGCGGGAGTGACTACCACGCTTTCGCCGGTGTGGACTCCCATTGGATCGAGGTTTTCCATGTTGCAGACGACTATTTTGTTGCCGAAACCGTCCCTGATCAGTTCATATTCGAACTCCTTCAAACCTTCCAGTGATTTCTGGATTTCCAACGTTTCCCCACTGGCAGTTTGCACCCGTTCCAGGAAGAAGGATTTCAATTCATCTTTTGAACGAAATATGCGTCCTCCCAAGCCGCCAAGCGAAAAGGAAGTCCGGCCAATGCATGGAATCAGGTCGTCTTCAAGTAATGCGATTTCCTCGGCACTTGCTATTGACTTGGAGGGTGCAAGAGGTTCACCGATCTTCAGGATTAGATCGGAGAATGCTTTCCTGTCTTCCGCGATCTCGATGAATTCCACAGGAGTCCCGATAATTCCAACATTCAACTGGTCAAGGAACCCGAGTTTTTTCAGCTTAAAAACAGCGTTGAGGGCTGTCTGTCCCCCGACGGAGGGGTAAATATAACGCAGTCCTTCTTTTTTGATTATTGAAACCAAATTATCTGTGGTTACTTGCTCAATATAAATCTTGTTTGCAATATCATCATCCGTCTGGATGGAGGCGGGATTCGGATTCAGCAGCACAACGAACAGTCCTTCTTCCCTGAAGGAAAGGCATGCCTGCGTCCCCGAATAGTCGAATTCGGCCGCCTGCCCGATTTTCACCGGTCCCGATCCAATGACAAGAATTCTGTCAATTTCTTTATTTATTGGCAATGAAGTTACTCGCCATTTCATCTACCTTGCTGAAGAAGTCAAGTGTATCTAGAGGGCCGGGAGATGCTTCTGGGTGATATTGTACGCTCATTATACCCCTTTTCCTGTCCTGGAGTCCTTCTATCGTTCCGTCGTTGCTGTCCCAAAGGGTGATTTCCAGGCCGGTGTTTACCAGGCTTTTCCTATCAACTGCATATCCATGATTTTGCGTAGTAATCAGAACCCTTTGACCGTCAGTAACGCTGTGGTTCACCCCACGATGGCCGTACTTCATCTTTATAGTGGAAGCTCCGCATGCCAGTGCAATCAACTGATGTCCAAGACAGATACCCGCCACCGGCACCTTTCCAATCTGTGATTTTAGAAATGAGATTAATGGAGTATTATTTGCGTGGGAAGGATCGCCCGGTCCGTTCGAAACAAAGATCAGGTTGTAGTTTTCCTTTAGATTTGTGAAATCCTCGTTATATGGAATGATATCCAGATCACCCACCTTAGAAAGCAGCGAAATCATGGACTTCTTTGCACCTGTATCGATGAGCAGTACTTTCAGGTCGCCGCTGCCTTTCACCTTTCGCCTCTGCACGTTGAGTTCCTTCAACAGATCAGATGACATTGAGTCCGGAATCACCGTTACTGATCCGGGATCATTGCAGATGATGCCTTTCATTGCGCCTTTTTCCCTTATTTTCATAATCAAAGTTCTTGTATCCAGTCCGTCAATTCCCGGAATCTCGTATTTCTTGAGGAGCAGGTCGAGTTGCTCCTCCTTTTCAGAAGATCTGTAAATTGCATGGCCATCCCTTGTAATTATTCCTGAAACCTGGATTTTCTCAGATTCCAGCATATCTTCATTCCAGTCGTAATTGCCAATTGTTGGGCTTGCAAATACCAGGATTTGACCACGGAATGACGGATCAGATAGCGTTTCCGCATATCCAGTCATTGAAGTAGTAAAAACCACTTCTCCCGATGTTTCAATATCTGATCCGAATCCTTTCCCCTTAAAAGTAGTCCCGTCTTCAAGTACCAGATATCTATCCATGATTTTCCAGCCGGTTCGTTCCGGGACAATTATGACAATATGTATTAAGTTATTACTCGCGGAACGTTAAGGACCATCCCCTATAAAATCAAGAAAAAATTAGAAAATTGGGAATAGAGTTTACAAAAAGTAACTGATTATTCCCATGAAAGCGTAGTGGCTCAGCATGATGCTGATAAACAAAATGGAAACGGTATTGACCACCTTTATGAGGGGGTTGATTGCCGGACCGGCCGTGTCTTTTGTAGCGTCTCCCACTGTATCTCCGACTACTGCAGATTTGTGTGCATCCGATCCCTTGCCTCCGTAGTTGCCCTGCTCGATGTATTTCTTTGCGTTATCCCAAGCGCCACCGCCCACTGTCATCATTATGGCAAGCGGGTACCCGCCAAGTATGACTCCCAGAAGGACTCCGCCCAGTGCAAGAGGGCCAAGTGTAAAGCCTACGATTATTGGAGTTCCGACCCCTATAATTGCTGGCATTGCAAGCTGTCTCAGTGCCTCTTTCGTCACTATGTCCACAGCTTTTCCATAATCAGGTTTTGATGTTCCTTCCAGTATACCTTTGTCTGCAGAGAATTGTCTTCTAACTTCCTCTACAATTGCATGAGCCGCCTTTCCCACTGAGTTCATCAAGTAAGAGGTGAAGAAGAATGGCAATATCGCACCGATTAATAATCCGACAAGCACCAGGGGATTGTCTATTTCAAGTGATGTGAACGAGGTTTCAATGTCAATCTTGAATGCTGCAAACAGTGTTAGTGCTGCAAGAAGAGCGCTTCCAATTGCGTATCCCTTGGTGACGGCCTTGGTTGTGTTTCCCACTGCGTCCAGCGGATCGGTGACTTCTTTCCTTGTTTTCTCGTCAAAGCCTGCCATTTCTGCAATTCCACCGGCATTATCGGTGATTGGCCCGTAAGAGTCAATAGAGATTATCATGCCTGTGGCAGAAAGCAGCGAGGCAGCTGCGATGCCTATTCCATAAAGGCCAGCATAAACCGGGGTAAGCTCCGATCCCAGTGAATAGGAAGTAATTCCGTAAGCGGCGATTATTCCTGCGACTATTACCAGAGACGGAACAAAAACGGCCTGCAGCCCATATCCTATACCGGTTATGATGTTCGTGCCGGACCCTGTAGTGGATGCGCTTGCGATCCTTGCAACTGGCCTGTACCTTTCTGAGGTGTAGTATTCTGTTACGTAAACTACTACCAGCATTATAATTGACCCGATCAGCGTGTCGCCGAAGATTGCAAGGTTTCCGTTAAGCATCAGGTAATCAACAATGTAAAACCCTATTTCTGAGGTGATCACAGTTACAATCAATCCCTTGTAAAGAGCGGTCATTATTCTCTGTGTTGGTCCCTTCCTGACAAAGAAGGTGGCAAAGATCGATGATAGAACCCCTATAGCACCGAGGACCAGCGGGAATATGATCCCGAAATTACCAAGGTAAGTCTCTCCCTTGGAAAATACAAGGAATCCAAGAAGCATTGATGCCAGAGCGGTTACCACATATGTCTCAAAAAGATCTGCACCCATTCCGGCACAGTCTCCAACATTGTCGCCAACGTTGTCAGCAATTACTGCAGGGTTCCTGGGATCGTCCTCTGGAATTCCGGCTTCGATTTTTCCAACAAGATCAGCACCAACGTCTGCACCTTTAGTAAATATTCCTCCCCCGACCCTTGCGAACAAACTGACAAGGGAAGCGCCGAAGATGTAACCCACCATCAGGGAAGGATCCTGGTAGATCATGTAGAAAGCGACCAGGCCGAGCAAAGCCAGTGAAACTACTGTCAAACCTGTAACGCTCCCGCCCCTGAATGCAACTTTGAGGGCTTCATTAAGTCCCTTCTTTGCCTTCACCGCACATCGGACGTTAGATCTGATTGATACATTCATCCCTGCGAGTCCAGCGACCGCTGAACCAATGGCTCCAACGATAAATCCAATAGCAAGTTTTACTCCATCTGAGCCCTGGCCGATCGCATCAAATGCGGCAAATATTACAACAGCAAGTATGATGGCAAATATGAATACCCATGTATACTGACGCCTCATGAACGCATTTGAACCCGTTTTTATGTGGTCTGATATTTCCTGAGCTTTAGGATCGTCAACTGGTATCTTCAGTAATAGGTAACTTTGGAATACAGCGTAAATCAATCCTATGACTGCAACGATTAGAACGAAAAGTTCCCAGCCAAATAACGTGCCATACATCAAACCCGGATTTAACTTACCTTAAAAAATGTTCTATTCCCGCACGCGTTCGGCTAAATGCCTGGCGCGGGCTCAGAGTTGCATATGTCTCAAGAATTCCTTTTTTCCCGGTTTAACGGGGGCCATTATTTGAATTATTCACGGCGAAATTAATTATTTCGCAGGTTTATGTTGGTTCCCTGAGCAGGCAGGCCTCATCGCAGCGCCTGTTGAACTGTCCATGGTGTACAGGAGTCAGCTTCATTTATGATTGCTGATCTCTACTTTTTGTTTTTTTCAAGCATCCACTCTGTTATTGCAACTGACCCAAGAATGAACTCCCTTCCCGCCTGTTCCGGATGAAAATGCCGCTGATAGAATACCCTGGCAGCAGTTGCAGTTATTGAGCTATCTGGAGCCTGTTGCTGTCCTACAATGAACATGTAGACAGATGCAGTTAAATTCCCCAGTTCCGTTAGAAGATCCTTGGAATGGAATTCGCCTTCACCAGACTCCAGGGCATTCCGGAGTTTTTCAAAGACAGATTCAATGTCTTTCGACAGGGATTCTGCAGTCTGCCTGTCAGATAATTCCTTAATCCTTGATTCCAGGTCTGACCTGAGCAATTTGTCCCCCTTCTTCTTAATTATCACTTCGAGGAATTCCAGAGCCTGGATATTGCTGGTTCCTTCCCATATTGAAGTTACTATGGAATCCCTGTGGAATTTGGCAATTGGGAACTCTTCCATGAATCCATTTCCTCCCATTATTTCCATGGAATATCTGGTAATGTGAGCACTTGTCTCTGCCGCGACATTCTTTGCCATGCTACCCAGCATTCTTGCAAGGTCATATTCACCGTTGTATGGGGGTGTCGCACCTGACGCAGCTTCAAATTTCTTCGCGGATAACAACGAAAGAACAACTGCAGCCTCGAGATCGCTCTCCATTTCAACAAGATCTTTTACCATCAGTTCATGGTCAGCAATAACCTCCCCAAACGCCTTCCTCTTATGGGAGTACAGGCACGCTTCCCAAAGAGCCTTCCTGGCGATTCCAACTGCAGCAATTGCGTCGTCGATTCTTGATATTGTCAGGATTTCCATTGCTATGTATATTCCGTATTCCCGGCTGCCAAGAGGATATGCTTCTGAATTGTGGAACTCAATTTCGCCGGTTGGCACTGCAATAGTTCCCATTTTGTCCTTCAGCCTCCTGATATTATAGTTAAGCACCCCGTTTTCCCTTAATGCTGGAACGAAAAAGACAGAAATTCCCTTCGCACCGGGAGCCGAACCTTCTATCCTTGCAGTCACGACCGCAGCATCTGCTATGCCAGCATTGCTCGCAAAATACTTGTCACTACCGTTAAGTACAAATTTCTCACCTTTCTGCTCTGCAATTGTAATGTTAGCGCCCAGATCGCTTCCTCCCTGAATTTCGGTGTAGTAGGTAGCGCCATACCACTGGTTTGCGACATCTGCAAATTTTGGAAGAAATCTTGCCTTTACTTCTTCACCTGCATACTTCTTTAAAGCGTATGCCGTCTGGGCGGTGAGCGTGAAAGTGCAGAAAACGCCGGAGTCGGAAACAACATATCCAGAAACAAAATGGTAAAAGATGGATTCTGAATCGTTTACCAGCTTCCTTATGAGTCCGTAACCCTGTAGTTTCTGTAAAATTCTCCTGTGTTCAGGAGACAGCCTGACGTAATCTATTCTCTCACCGAGAATGCTCCAGGTCTTCAGTTGCGGTTTACCGAAGTGATCGATGTAATCCAGAGATTCAATGAATTCTTCCGAAATGTACTTTCCTAGTTCTTCCATATCTCCGTCGCCGTGAAATCCAAAATAGCTAAGAGCGGACTGCAACGGCACATCATCGGTAAAGTAGTTTACCCCCTTGCTGAGGAAAAGTTCGGAAAACCTGTCATCCATCATAACATATGTGCAGTGTTGCCTTAAAAGTTGTTACTAGCTGCATTTCCCGTTCTGTCTTGAATGAGGGCTTTGAATCGTTCCGGTTTGACCGAAAGCTTTTTTTACTGCGTTCACGATTTAATCCGTGTTCGTAAAAATACTGTTAGCCTTTGACGGTTCCGAGAATTCAATGAAAGCTCTGGACGTTGGAATAAAGCTTGCTGCCGAATTGAAGGATATACTTGCAATCGTTACCGCCGTGGATATTTCTCACCTCTACGGGGAAGGGGTCGTGGTACCCCAGGAGTCGCTTGACAGTGCTTACGGCAAGTCGCAGGAAATGCTTGGCAAAGCCAAGGAACAGGCAGAAAAAGCCGGGGTCAGCACGATTGCGGAAGTACTTGAAGGAGAAGCATCCCGATCGATAATGGATTATTCCGTTAAGATTGGGGCTGGACTGATTATCAGTGGCAGCAGGGGGTTGTCTGCTGCAAAGAGGATCTTCCTTGGCAGCGTGTCTACGAGATTAGTACAGGAGTCAAAAATACCGGTACTGGTCGTAAAATAAATCGGGTGATCATAAATAGGCGATCAAGTCCGAAACCGGGTCTCCAGGCTTAATTCCTTTTTTACCGGCTTCCTGGGAGCACTCCACTACCTTTGAATTAAGCACTGAATTGAGATCTTTGACTCCCGTAACCCTCACCGCTAGATCCCCAAGTTTATCGGCGGTTCCGATGTTAAGGTAACCGCACATTACGTAACCATTCTTTCCTTTCAGCATTACTAGTGGTGCGGCCCACATATCCATCTTAATGTATTGCAGTTCCTTTCCTCCGATGTTTACGTTATCGACCTGAATCATGAGTTAAGATATCAGTTGGCAATTTAAACCATTCTCAAAATTAGATTTGTTTGACTTTAAACTGGTGCGTATCACTTAATTATTGGAAGTGTATCTTCATAATTGATATTATATGTCAGAGGACAGGGATTCTTTTATTGTGTACTACAAGAGGACCGCTTTCTCGAGGTCAAGGCCTTCTGAACCGGAGAGAGATCAGTTCAACGGGATAAGGATGGACGAAGCATTGTCGATGTTAATTAAAGATGCTGTCAAGACCACCACAGTGAAGCCGGATGCCATAGACGACGTTATTCTTGGCTGCGCACTCCAGGCAGATGAAAACTGGATGTATGGAGGCAGGCACCCGATCCTGCTTGCGAATCTTTCGGTAAGCATACCCTCCATGGCAATGGATCGCGCCTGTTCTTCCTCGCTTAATGCCATTGGAGTGGGATCAATGGAAATTGCAACCGGGAATTCGGATTTTGTGCTTGCCGGAGGAATGGAGCACATGACTCATGTTCCGCTGAACGGGAATCCGCATATCAAGCCTAATATCAAGCTGCTTGTCCGTCCGGAATATGCCCATATCGACATGAATACCGGGTACAACATGGGCCTTACGGCTGAAAAGCTGGCAGACCTCAAAAAGATAGACAGGAAGGAAATGGATGAATTCGCATTGAGGAGCCATGTTGAAGCTACGAGGGCGGAGAGGGAAGGCTTTCTTTCAGGAGAAATTCTCCCGTTAAAAGTGGAGAAAGGGAATGAGTTCATTACGGTAGACAAGGACCAGAGCATCAGGCACGATGCGAGCATAGAACAGATGACAAAGCTCCAGCCTGCATTCAAGCCGGGTGGCAAGATCACGGCAGGCAATTCATCGCCGCTGAATGCGGGTGCTTCCATGGTTGCGGTAATGTCTGGAAAAATGGTAAACGAAACCGGGACCAAACCGCTGGCGAGAATAAAATCAATGGGATGGGCTGGTGTCGATCCTTCCATAATGGGAGAAGGCCCAATTCCAGCTTCGAAAAAGGCACTCAAGATGGCGGGACTCAGCCCGGATGAAATAGATCTCTGGGAAATCAACGAAGCTTTTGCCGTGGTTCCCCTGAACGCAATGAAAGAATTCAACATACCTGTAGAAAAGGTAAACGTCAATGGCGGTGCAGTTGCCATTGGGCATCCGCTGGGCGCCAGCGGCGCAAGGCTTGCTGGAACGCTGGCAAGGTCTCTCCAGGAAAGGCAAAAGACCTTCGGTCTGGCTACACTCTGCGTTGGCGGGGGCCAGGGCTTTTCAATGATTATAGAGAGGGTCTGAAATGGAATTCAATCTTGAAGAAAAATATGTAGAATATGGAAAGAAGGTCAGGGATTTCGCGCAGAAGGAATTCACCAGGGCGCTTATAGAAAAATGCGACAACGATGAACACTATCCAGAGGAGTTGAGGGTGAAAACCTACAATGAAGGAATTATGGATTTCACCGATCCCTGGAAAGTCCTCATAGGGATAGAGGAATTGTGCAGCGTTGACGAGAGTCTTGGCGTAGCTGCTACCACGCCTTATTTTGGAGTCGAAGTGCTTATGCTCTTCGGGTCGGACTACATCAAGGAAAAATACCTTGCAGAAGTCAGCAAGGGGAAAGCGATTATGGGGCTCGCCGTCACCGAGCCTGGAGGAGGAAGCGACGTAGCCGGCCTTACAACAACTGCCACGCCTGATGGAACGCACTACCTCATGAATGGGGGCAAGATGTTCATCACCAACGGTACAATAGCTGATTACTTCGTGTTGCTGGCGAGAACCTCGAACGAGGAGAAAAGGCATCATGGACTCAGTTGCTTCCTTGTTGAATCTTCCTGGGAAGGCTTTACTGCAAACAAGCTGAAAGGGAAGATGGGAGTACGGGCAACTGATACCGCGGAACTGATACTGTCTAACGTGAAAGTTCCGAAAGAGAACCTGATTGGCGAAGAGGGGAAAGGGTTCAATTACATAATGACGTTTTTCAACATCAGCAGGATTTATGTCGCAGCACAGGGTCTTGGAGTTGCGAAAGGTGCGATTAACAAGGCAATGGAGATCGTGAAGGCCAAGGGTCCGGGATACGCTTCCCAGGAAAGTATCCAGTTCGCTATTTCCGAGATGGCTACCCGGCTTGAGGCGGCAAGGTTGCTGACATACAAAGCCGCAACTTTTCTGTTCAATTTCAACCCAAACCCAACTCTTACAAGCATGGCAAAGTATTACGCAGCTGAAACCGCGGTTTTCTGCACTGAAAAAGCGCTTGAGATTACCGGTCTGGAAGGACTTAACAGCCAGCTGGAGAGATTCCTCAGGGATGCGAAGATACTTGAAATCTGGGAGGGCACAAGCGAAATTGAAAAACTTGTAGTTGCAAGGAACCTGCTCAAAGAAGGAAAGGTGAGTTAAATGTCGAACGAGGAAACAGAACTGATTAGATCTTCACTGGATGATTTTCTATCCCGGGAGCTTTACGGAAATGAAACAGAGATTGAAAGAACAGGCATAAGCAGTGAATTCCTTGGCAAGCTTTCACAGCAGGGATTTCTTGCTGCGATTGTCCCTGCTGAACTGGGCGGTTCCGGATTGGACAATACTTCGTACCGCGCCATACTCATGGAACTTGCAAGGTATTCTGGATCTGTTGCGCTTAGAGTGTTGCTGCTGAACAGCCTGGTTTACAGGATTCTCAAGAAAATGGGCAAGGAATCAATGCTTGGTGATGTCCTGTCCGGAAAATTGGCTATATCGATAGATACGTCAATGTTCTCAAGTTTTGCTGCAGCAGGTTCTGAGAAATTTTTCATTGATCCTGGAGCCCCTGTTTCGTTGTTAATGAACAATAACGAGCTGGTTCTTGCTTCCGTTAAGGTTGGCAAGGCAGGCAGTTACCGGCAGCTTGGGTTCAGGGGGATACCGTTCGGCAATCCGGAATTCACTACGATTGAGAAAATAGCAGGCGTTAGTGATACGCGAAAATTCATGGACGAACTTATTCCGGAGATCTCTCCGGAGATAGCATCAATCGCAATAGGGATGGCAGAAGCATCGATCGATAAGGCAAGAGAATACTCGAAGGTAAGGAAGGCGTTCGGCACATCCCTGTCGTCTTTCCAGCCACTGGCATTCCCCCTTGCCATTTTGAGCACACAGTTGAAGTCACTTTCGGAATTCCTTATGTCACCCGCTGAAAGAACGGACACCGATAAGCTGGGAATTAAAGAGCTGGCCACTGAATTCGCAATTGTCGCTTCAAAACAGTCGCTCCAGACGCATGGCGGTTATGGATACATAGAAGACTTCGGAATAGAGAAATTCTACAGGGATTCCCTCGCGCTGAACTCGCTCTTCGGGGAAAGAGTTCATTCTTTGCGGCTGCTGGCAAAGAGCTACTACGGAGAGGAGGCTGGGAATCTCTAGAATTTTTTCTTAATTTTTCTTTTCAGGTATAATTCGGCTGCTGACTTCAGCATATCTTTGCCGCCGTCAAATATCAGGTGTTCCGCTGGCCTGTCTGCCGGATCAAAGGTATCAATGTGCCCGACAAATTTGTCGGTGTATTCGAGAATATGGACACTCCTTCCAGTGCTTTCCACCTTGGCGCGCCAGTCAAGGATCTGCCCCTTATTGAGCGCGATAGACCTGTAAAATAACCCGGACTTTGATATTTCCGGTATCGCCTGGTTTAAGAACCCTTTCTTAATTGTTTTTTTCCCGAATGAAATTATTTCCAGCGCAACCTGTTCCCAGTAAAAAGCCGCAACCGAATCGGTTTCCATTGAACATGGTTAAGAGAATCTAATATTTTAGGATTTTAAATTGCCTATACAATAAATGTATCAGATTAGGATTGGGCCAGATCGGTTAACTTCATTTTCACTCAAGTTGTTTCTGCTGCGAAGGCTCAATGGAAAACACCGGGATGTCGGGGAGTTTCACTATTCCTGAGATATTTCCGTAAAGCCTTGCAATGTTCATCAGGGTAGTCTTTAGTTCTCTTTCCCTTTGAGCCCATATCTTCTGCATGCTGGCCCTCTCCTTGTCAAGATTGTGCATAAGCTCCATTATGGGAGATGCGGAATTGACGACAAGATCCCTGAATTGTGGACTCAGGACGAAATTGTATAAGGTTGCTTCCTTCCCGGACCTGTCCTGGTTCGCCTTCAACAGGTCGTCTCTCTGTAATATGGCGTTTCTCAGCATATATGCTATGGGGTGTACCAGGCGATAGTCGGCTATCAGCATATCCTTCTTTACGCCAAAGTCATTAACTTCCTTCGGCAAAACATTTGAAATTATTACTCCGTAGTCGCCTTTGGCTTCTTCCTTGTCTCCGCGCAGTTTATCAATCCATTTATCAGACCATGCTTTGGTATTCTTGGATTCCCACACGATAATTCCCAGCTGTGCGCCGAAGTTATTCCGCACAACCTGGATTATGTCCGCGCCAGGTGAACCCCGCGGAACTGTTTTAATTTCGTCATGTGGAAAAGTGGACCTGAGTGTTTCTTCAAGCATCTGTTCCTGTACTTCTCCCTGTCGTTCCTGGGAACCCTGTTCGAGCTTTCTTTTCATTTCCTCGACCTCATTTTTCTGCTGGCCTATGGTCATGTTCAGTTCCACTATTGTCTGGTTCAGCTTCGTTATCAGCCCTTCATAATTCTTCCTGGCTGATTCTTCGATGTTTTTCTCCCACTCCTTCCTGCCATTTTCGATCCCTTCCTGTATTTTCAACGGCAGGTCCTTTTGTTGCAGTTCCAGGTCCTGCTTCAATTTGATGAGCTGCAATTCTTTTTCCCTTGCCTGATCCACTCTTTCGGAAAGCATCTTGATTTGCTGCTCTTTTTCGATAATCTTTTCCTCAAAAGCGGTTCCTGCTTCTTTCCTGATTCTGTTTTCCTCCTCTGTTCGGACCTTAGCACGTTCGCTTTCCAGTTCTACTTTAATTTTACCAGCCACCGCTTCGTTAAGTGGAAATTTATGTCCGCATTTAGGGCAACTGACCCTGAATCCATCTTCCTCAAATCCCCTTGAATTAATATCGTCAATCATTGAAGACCAAATCTCCTGAACCGCTGATACAGGCGGTACAATTAGACTTTTGATGATAGCCAGCCTTTAAACTTAATACTTACGCTGGATGGAGAATGTCAAATTCCGGTTGAATTTCTCAACATGTTCAGTATCCCCGAACTGAGCTAAAATCTAAGACAGCATTGTCTGTCCGTACTGAGAGAAAGGGGAAAGAATGGCCGTCCGCCCACAGACTCCAATCAGGGCTGTTTGCGGGTTCTCTCCTTTCTCTCTTCGTTGTTTACAATTGCTGTGCATGATTCACTCAACTCTATCAAATACCTTTTGAAACTCACCTCCTCATTGTAGAAAAGATACCGTATGGATTCAACTGGTTGCTCATACGCGAACAGGAAGTGCCAAACGCGTATGTCCCTGCTCTTTGTCTTTATCCTGCACTCGTCCTGGACCCTGAACATTTTCACTGAACCCCCCTTAATTTTGGACAGTTTTTTCGTCTTCCAGCGAGACATTTTCTTTCCACCTGTGGAACTGTGCAACAGATACACCATGCCTTCTGCACAGTTCTGCCATGTTTGTTGCAGTGAATGATTCAATGACAATCTGTTCCTTCTGTTCAATACTAAATTTCTCAGGCATCCCGGCCACCAATTCCCGGGAGAAAATGATTGGGGTTTTATCATTCACTCCCAAAGAATCCAGGAGATCCAACTTTGTTTAGCCAAGTTTATACGCAGATTCTGTTTTCAGTATTGTTGATAACAGAGGATTATCGGCCAAAAGAGCTGTCAGAACTGATCCTTAAGAAGGACGCAAAGAGGCAGATTATTTCATGGATTAATCAGTGGAAGGCAGGAGAGGCAACAAAAAAGGCCCTCCTGCTGTTCGGCCCCCCTGGAGTTGGAAAAACAACTTTATCACTGGTGCTTGCAAGAGAAATGGGTTTTCCCTTAGTTGAGATCAATTCATCTGAAAAGAGGAACAGGGAGGCGATAGACATGGTTGTCGCCCTTGGCGGAGCTTATGGAGACCTGACAAACATTGATGCATTAGACAGTAAGAAACCGCAGAAGATAATTCTGGTCGACGAGGCTGATAACATTTTCGAGGGGCAGGGAGACACTGGAGGAATTACTGCCCTGGGGAAAGCAATCTCGAAGTCAAGAAATCCGATCATAATAACCATGAACGAATTTTACGACTTCAGGAGGAAACAGGGTGCCCAGAGCATAATTGAACAAAGCCTTACTATTGAATTCAAGCCTTATTCAAGAAAGCGGGATACTGATTACAAGGAATTTTTTTCCTCACTCAGGAGCAGGATGAAGTTCATCGCAGATTCGGAAGGAATGGAGATTTCCGATTTAACTATAGACAGGATTGTCGAAAACAACGGAACGGACATCAGGGCAATGCTTAACGATCTTGAAAGGATGAGAAACGTTTCGGTGAAGAAGGGTTACGAAATGGAGAAGACCAGGGACGTTGAGGCATCTGCGTATACGGTAATCGACATGTCCCTCAGGGGAGAGGATCCTGCAGAGACCTACAACAGGCTCATGGATACTGATCTCGATCCGGAAGATTACCTGCTCTGGCTTGACAAGAATGCCTCCATGGTTGCCATTGAACCGGATGACCTGAATTCATCCTACGATCTCATATCCACTGCAGATGGTTTTATCGGCAGGATAAGAAGAAAACAGCATTACGGATTCATGGCTTATGCTTCGGAAGCGGGGACTCACATCTGCACAGTTATCAGTAACCCAAATCCTCATTATACCAAGTATGAGTTTCCATCATTCATCATAGGTCTGAGCAGGGCAAAAAGGGTCGCTGCAGATCGAAGGAGCCTTTCCCTCAAGTACGGCAGGATAACTCATTCCAGTTCTGTCACTGCTTCCAAGGACATCTGGCTTTTGAAGATGCTAAAACAGAAAAGAAGGAAAGAATTCGAGAATCTCGCAATAAGGCTTTCCTTCTCATCCGGAGAGACCGACGTTATCGGATAGGCTTTCTATATCCTGTAATTTATGCTTATGCTTCAGCATGACTTTTCTGCATTTATTAATCGTGCCGCTGACGGTCACGACTGTGATCACGGGGAATCCAGACTCAATCATGGAGCACACTGCTTCCTTTCGAATTTGATCCGTAAGAACAACTGCGTACTTGCCCTCAGCAAATTTTCTGGATGATCCGGTCACTGAAGCGATCTTCCTGACCATGCTGTCGGAAATTTCGGACTCGCTGGAATAGATGAGGATATACCGTTTACGCAGAGGATTGCCTTTCAACTCCCTGTCCCCTTTTTGCCCTGGCCATTTAAGAATTTAATGAGTTTCGAGATCGCATATCTCCTGTGCGCAATGAATCTGTAGGTGATTTCGTCCAGATGAAGCAAGCGCAGCATGGTAGTGACTGGAAGAATCGGCAGTAGAGCAGGTACGCTCTTTGCGATCATTCCGACTGTTTTCATTCCAGCGCTGGTTTTTCCATCAACGCCAACCATGATAATCTGGTCAGCTTCCCTGAACTCCGGGTTATTCTGGGAACTCATTGGAAGAAAAAGAAAAGAAGAGCTGGAATCTCCTGCTTCTACGACATCTTTCCATAAGTTGCAGAACTCGCAACTGTCGTCGAAATAGACCTTGCTCTGCGAGGTTCGCTCCACCACTGATGCCAATCAGCACTTCGAATATATCCCTTACGCACCCGGGAATTCCTGAATAATTAGTCTGGTTCAGTCGTTTCGCCAGAGAACCATATATCATCAGTTCAAATCACTGTAAAACTCCATGGTTTCCCTGTTCAACTCATGTTTTTTATAAGATCCGGAAGCTTTCTTAATGACCTGTTTCCATGATTTCTCCTATAAACAGTGTGTGAAATGTCAGTTTCATCGGGACCCACCGGTATGACTCTTTGAAGTTCCAGCGTTTCCTGCGGTGTGGATATTCCTGCACTTATATTAAATCTTGAATTACTGCAGGGAAAGAAGCATTTCCAGCATAAGTTGATGAATATGGACAAGACTGCAGATAAACAATTGATCATGGACCAGGTTCAATTTCATGGAATAGAAATTTTGTGTTCCACCTTTGACATTTATCAAACAACATATTTATACGCGCTCTCACTTAGCTGTCGCTTTAGAATTTGCAGTTGATTAAAATGCCAACACTCTCAACATACTCAGTTACCAGAGACGCCTGGAAAAGCCTCAAAGAGTCCGAGATCTATACACTCCACAAAGCCCGGATGGCTGTGTGGAGACACGAGGGTGCGGTTGAGAGAGTTGAAAGGCCCACCCGTATTGACAGGGCAAGGAGCCTTGGTTACAGGGCAAAAAGAGGATTTGTGGTTGTCAGGACCAGAGTAAGAAGAGGCGGCAGCAACAGACCTAAAATTATGGGTGGAAGAAGACCAAGAAGGATGGCTTATAACAAGATCACCCCGAAAAAAAGCATTCAGAGAATAGCTGAAGAGCGAGCCGCGCGCAAATACCCCAACCTCGAGGTATTGAACTCGTATTATGTTGGAGAGGATGGACTTTACAAATATTATGAGGTTATTTTCCTGGACAAAAGTGCTGAGGAAATTAAGGCTGACAAACATCTTGACTGGATTACAGAACCGGGAAACACTTCTAGAGTTTACAGAGGGCTTACGTCGGCTGGTTTCAAGGGAAGAGGATTGCGCACCGGAAGAAAGGGCAGCGCCAAGAGCAGGCCTTCTATCAGAGCTAATGGTAGACTCAGAAGGTAAGTTTCTGAGCTTAATGGCATAATATGCGTCCGTTAAAGTACTTCTAAAGGATTTTTTTCATGAAATAAGAAGATACGGGAAACACGCATTCGTGCCTGGACATAGACATGTGGATGAGGTGCTCTTTGAACAATTCAATTCGACCATGTTTGAATTTGCATTTTCACCTGAGGAAAATAGATTAGGAGAATAGAATTACGCTTTTGTTCCAGGTCTGCACCGGCAGAAATGGATCGGCCGCGGTGGCCCAGTGGTACGGCGCCAGACTTGAGATCTGGTTCCCTCGTGGATCGGGAGTTCGAATCTCCCTCGCGGCGTACTTCAAGGTTTCTGTATCGATTCTCATTCCTTCTTGATCTTCCTCAGCCCTCGTTTCTGGACAAAATTTCCTTCCTCTTCTTCAGGTCCCTCTCGCAGTTAGTACAGCATGCATAACTGGTCTTCCCATGGATTTCTAGTACGATGGGCGGCCCGGTAATTTCCCTGCCACAGTAGTCGCAATGGATGTGGGCAAGCCTTCCCACACCTTCATAGGCCGTTCTCCCGGTGGCAATCTTTACGTCCAGAACCGGGGTGTCCTTTATTTTCAGGAGGTTGTCATAGTACATCACCACAATATGCGTTCCGTCAATCAGTGAGAAAGACTCATTTATCAAATCCGGAGGAATGATCTTTATGTCCTTTATGAAGACCAGGACCAGGTCCCTCTCTTCCTCATTAAGCGTGATTGTAAAGTTCTTGATCTGTCCTTCGCTGGTGAGCCTGTCGAGTGTCTTCTTGGCTGTTATCCTGCTGATACCAAGCTCACCTGCGATCTCAAGTATTGTCTTCCTTGAGTTTTTCTTAAGAATAACAAGCATTCTTTGCTCAATTTCAGAGAGGTTCCTTTTCATAATGATAAATGGTATATCAATATTAATGCATTATGTATAAGCAATGGTTATTACGCGTCTGGAAATAACTGCGTTATGGCAATAGACCCAATATGTGGAATGAAAGTGAAAGAAGAAACGAAGTACAAGAGCGAGTTTCAGGGAAAGCCTTTCTACTTCTGCTCCAGCGGTTGCAAAACTGAGTTTGACAAGAACCCTCTAAAACACAGCAGATAAGGACAGAGTAGATGCCAACAGATCCAGTTTGCGGGATGTTCGTTCCTGACACTTCGGATCTCCATCTGGACGTGGACGGGCAGAGGTTTTACTTCTGCTCGAAGTCCTGCATGCAAAAATACGGATCGCCTAAAGAGGAGTTAAAAATACTCAGAAGACGACTCACTGTAGGCTGGTCCTTATCAATTCCGGTAATCCTCATCACTTATCTTTTATCACCATCGGTCTTTCCATACCGGGACTACTTGCTTCTAGTCCTGACTCTGCCCATTCAGTTTTACTCAGGATTTGGTTTCTATGAAGGCGCATATCACGCGATAAGGAGCAGGTCAGCGAACATGGATCTCCTTGTATCCATGGGTACGTTGACTGCTTTTGTTTTTTCCACCTTTATCACTTTCTTTCCAAGTACAATCCCCGGTTCCGAAGTATTCTTTGATGCATCTGCGTTCATAATCACCCTTATCCTTACCGGAAGCTTCATCGAAAGCCTGACAAAGGCCCGTGCAAACAGTGCAGCAAGCAAGCTGATCGGTATGATTCCAAACATAACCCACTTCCAGTCTCAGGATGGAGAGGTTATTGACAGGAAAACCGACGAGATCCGGCAAGGAGATAAGATTCTCATAAAACCTGGCGAGATTGCGTCCGTTGACGGGACAATCTTTGATGGCAGGAGCGAGGTGGATGAATCCATGCTGACTGGCGAGCAGGAACCCGTTCTCAAGTTTGCTGGACAGGAAATCTCTTCCGGTACCAGGAACCTCAACGGTATCCTCAGGGTCACGGTTACCAGGACAGGCAAGGATAGCACTGTCAACCAGATCTATGAGCTGATCCAGAAGGCGATCTCTGGCCGCGCAAAAGTGCAGAGGATCGCGGACGTTTTCTCATCCATATTTGTACCGCTGGTCATTGCTGCAGCGCTGGCTGCCTCCCTATTCTGGGGATTCTACCTGAACAGCACGGGTTATGGACTATCATTGGAGATAGCGGTGCTTGCATTTGTCTCTGTCGTGGTAATCGCCTGCCCCTGCGCAATCGGCCTTGCAGGGCCAATCACCCTCCTGATCTCATCTAACGTGGCGTCGGAGAACGGTATAATAATCAAGAACACCAGCGCACTGGACCGCCTCTCCAAGGTGACCAGGGCGGTCTTTGACAAGACCGGCACCCTGACAGAATCTGATCCTGAAGTAGTCGAAGTGTCCCCTATTTCCGGCATAACGAGCGGGGAAGTTTTACAGTTAGCAGCATCAGTAGAAGCATCCTCTAACCATCCCATTGCAAAGGCAATTGTCCATCGTGCAAAAGAGCAGGATATTTCTCTGCTCGCCACCCTAGAACTGGCAGAAATACCAGGGATAGGAATAACCGGGAAGGTCAATAACCGGGAAATTAAGATATCTAGAGCCAAGAGGGAAGGGGGTTCCATTGTGGCTGTGACCGTGGATGGCAAAGAAGCCGGAACAATATCGCTTTCCTACAAGATCCGTGACAGTTCCCTCACCGCGATAACCGGACTCAGGAGCATGGGAATCAAGTCCACCATGATCACCGGAGACTCACTGGAGGAGGCAAAGCGGGTAGCCAGGGAACTTGGCATAGATGACGTTCACGCAGAAGTGCTTCCTGGAGATAAAGCGAATATCATCAAAAAATACCAGGAAGCAGGAGACTACGTTATATTTACCGGCGACGGCATAAATGACTCGGTCGCACTGGAGACCGCAGACGTCGGGATCGCAATGGCATCAGGCACAGATATTGCCCGGGATAGCGGAGATATCATACTTCTCAAGAACGATCTGAACCACGTTGTGTATGCAAAGATCATCGGAGAGAAAACCATAGGAAAGATAAAGCAGAATATTGGCTGGGCCATAGGCTACAATGTCGCCCTGATACCTGTCGCCGGAGGTGCGCTCGTTCCTCTGTTTGGTCTCTCAATATATTCGTTTTTGCCAATCCTGGCCGCCTTCGCAATGGGAATGAGCTCCTCCTCGGTCGTATTAAACTCCCTGATGCTCAGGCGAAAAATCCACATGCTCCTGAAGCCGTTTGCGGGGACTGAGAAACGCTCTCTTGCTTCATAAGGTGGAATATATCAATGATTAGGTTTGATAAGAGCGTATTGAAATTCCTGGGTGGAAAAGAGGGGAAGATCTACTTTCTTCATCTGCGGTATGTGCCGGGTCCCTGCAACGATGACATCTGTTCTCCTCTTTTGAAAATGGAATTGCTGGAATCGGCAGACCCGGAAGATGAATACGTTGCAATATCAGAAACTCCTGTAAAGATTATGGTTCCCAAAAGCAAGGCCAAAGAAATTCTAAAACAGAGAGGGGACATTATAATCAAAGCAGACCGCCTGAAAAGAAGCCTCACGATTTCAGGCATCGATTATCTTCCTCTCAACGTTTGAACCAGTCTTATGGTACGCATACGCCTGCACAATGCACGAATATACGAAGATAACTGAAACGTACTGTGATAATCAACCGGGATTTAAAAATCTCGCAGATCAGCAACTTTCCCCCGCATTAAGGTCTCCCAGTCAAGCGGTTCGAGCCCAATTGCCTGTCGAAACCTGTTACAGGTTCCTGGCCCGAAACCCTGGAAATGGTTATTGGCGAAAGCGAAGACATGATCCAGCTTGTATTTCTCCTCCATGACTCTCCTGCTCCAGAGCCCTATTTCCTGACTCATATCCCTTCTAATTGTCCCGAGCTGCCTTTCAGAAATTGATCTGTCTCCTATAAGCCTCAAATATAGGGTTGAAGTTGTCGTAGTCCCGGAATGCTTTACTTCAGGGAACTCTGTCCAAACAAGCGTTATCTTCCTTCTTTTTAGCAGTTCATGAACATCGTTCCTGATCCAGGTATTGTTTCGAAACTCAATTGCAAATTGAAAATCCGCAGGTAAAAACCCAATAAACGATTCAAGATCAGCAAAACTTTCAGGGAAGGCAAAGGAAGGGGGAAGCTGTATTAATGTTGGTCCAAGTTTATTTTCCAGAGTGCTCATGGATTCCAGGAAAATATTCATGGTTTTCTCTGGATTCTTGAGTCGTAAGTCATGAGTAATCTCTTTTGGAACCTTCGGGCAGAACAGGAAGCTGTCAGGCACGGAATTTTTCCACGATTCAACTACAGTTCTATTCGGGATAGAGTAGAATGTGGAATCTACCTCTACTGCATCAAATACCCTGGAATACAATTTCAAAAAATCCACCTGCTTAGATTTAGGAGGATAAAAAGGGCCAACCCACGGTGAATAACTCCAGCCTACACAACCAATCCTGAAATCCGGCAAACATACCCCTTCGGTCAAAATAACTATTCTTCAGTTGGTATTTTAACATTGCTGATTTGGGTTCCGTCTGCTTGACGGTTAATCTCCGCTCACACTGCCTACGCATGAAAGATAAGCATGCAGATGTTTGCAGCACGTAAATTGTACCTATACCAAATAGACTTGGAAAATGTAAAAGATTTTAAACGGATATCAGGAATTAAAGCGAGTGATCGAATGAGTTAGTAACCATCCAATTTGACTTTCAGGGATGTATTGGGTACTGATTCAGGATGCCCTCCTGTTGAGCCTGGGAAATTGTGCATTAGATTGGTTCGAGGGGATGACGGATAACCCGCTTCACAGCCTTAAACATATGCACAGTCCTTGAATATATGAAAATAATTGAAACGCTCAGTTATAGACAGCAACGATTTGGCAGAGTCATTCTGTAGAAAACTTAATTAAGCCAGCGCAATAATTAGCTGGAAGACCTTTGATTTCTGGCAGTGTTTATTGGATTCCTCCGGGCAAGGAGGAGTGGGAATGAAGATTTCGGATGGGTACAGGAAGCTTGACAAGAGGTTGATTATAGCCTTGAAGCAGAATGAGGGGGTATTTGAAATAGCCTCGACACTTGAAGGTAGAACCCCGACTCATATATTCGAAGACAAGGGTGATCATTACATTCAGATGTTCTTCGACAAGAACCGGATCCCTCATGGTAGTTTAGCTGCAATTCTTGCAAGAAATGATATGACCGATAAATCCACTTATTACACTCTGGCAGAAAAGCTGACTAACAGCAGCGGCATGAAAACGATTCAAAAGATTATGAACACAAGTTCCGTTACAATGAATGACTCCTACCTGCTGAAGGATGAACTCTTTGTGGATTTCAGGTTCCACCGTACAAAAGCTGAAGAAATTAACGAGATTCTGGCGGAATATGACGGCAAGGTGGAAGGTCTAAGGCTCGAAAGCATGAAGGAATCTGAGAGCCTCAAGGATCGAATGATGCACATTCACCAGGAAACGCCGCTAACCCTTGTTAGGTATTCAGTGGGATTACCGTTAAACATAGATATTATGAAATACCTGGAAGAGAATTCGGGAGAAGTAATAGCTGAAGTTGAAAACAGGCATCTTTTGAAGGGTAAAGCTAGAATAATTCTTTACTCGGCCAAGCCGCTGGATTTTAAAGGCATCAGTCCGATTTCAATTGAGGAAAACATTTTTGAAACGTACGTGGACCAGAGCGGCATATTAGGCAGTGAGGAAATAGGAAATCTTTTGAGAATCCCGAGATTGGCTTTTTTCCTGACAAAGGAGCATGGGAAACTGGTAGACACTACTTTTGTCCAGTCCACCGGGGCAGGGGAGTACGTCTCTCTAATAATGTCGCTTAAGAGTAAAAATTCCGAGTTAAAGCCAGTCGTGGAACACTACGCCCAGCTCGACGATGAGGTATGGGAATGGTTATAACGTCCAGGACTAGGAAACCACAAGAAAATTTGTTCAAGGAAAGTTTATGTTCAGTACTTCGTATATTTTCCTCGACAGATGTGCAGCCCCCTGAAGCAAAGAAGAATTCAGGAGTTGCAAGGGTTGACATGGTGATTTTGCCTTGAAGATATCTGAAGCCTATGAAAAGCTGGACAGGAGACTTGCAGTTGCTATTTCACAGAAAGATACTGGAATATTCAAGATTATTTCAAGGCTCGCCGGCAGGATTCCTGTATATCTGTTTCACGAGGATGGTGGCATGTACGTACAATTATTTTTCAGCAAGGCTCAGCCTCCGAAAGGAAACCTTTCACCAATCCTTGCCAGGGAAGATCTTGTAGAGAAGACTGGGTATTACGCTATTTCTGAGAAAATGTCCAATGAGGGTGTAATGGAGGGAGTATTTAGAATTCAGAAAACGGATTCTGTAACAATGGATGATTCTTTCTATCTGGATGGGACATTGCATCTCACGTTCAGGTTCCATAGCAGCGTTAGCAAAGAAATAAACAACATACTTTCTGATTATATATCCGGAGAGGACAGTTTCAGGATCATATATCTCAAAGGTTCCGAGAGCCTGAAAGACAGGATTATGCACATCGATTCTGAGACGCCTGTTTCCCTTGTGAAATACTCCCTCGATTTGCCAGGTTCACTGACTGCACTCGGAGCGGCTTCCAACAGTGGAAAAAATGTGGTCATGGAGATGAGGGAGCGGGATGTGTTCAATGAGGGGATTAGGGTGCTTCTTTACTCGAATGAAAAACCCAGGATCGATGGGATCAAGACAATTTCCAGTAATGAGAACATATATGAACTGTCAGTATACGAGAAAACCCAGGTTGAAGCAAGGAAGAAAACGAATCAGCTTGGGATACCAAGAATAGCATTTTTCCTTACAGTTGAGGAGGGGAGACTTGTTGACACAACTTTTCTTCCAACGGCGGAAGCCGACGAGTACGTGTCGGTTCTTTTTACGCTGGACGAAAGGTTACTTGGATCAAGACCTCTGCTGGAACAATATGAACCCGTTGACGAAAGCATATGGGAATGGATTTAAACTCTAACTCCCGCTCTTTTGCATAATAGGTATCTCGAGAGACTCGATTATGTCCCTGGTCTTCTTCGGTATTTCAGATATTCTCCAATCGTCACCTATCTTCAGCATGCTCACACGC
>JACWAH010000003.1 GCA_014874365.1 Thermoplasmatales archaeon | reverse complement strand
GATTTGGCCCATTCAGAGTATGGTATGAAATTAATGAAGACGAGAAGAAGGTAACGCTCCGAGCGATCCTACACAAGGATGATGCCCAAAAATACTATTAGAGTTCCTTGAGAAACTCTCTTACATTCCTTACTTTACCCTTTAGTATGTCCTGCTCACTTCTTTCCAGCTGATCCATGACATACTCATTTTCAAGAGTTTCGATGGTAGCCTCAAGGCTATCAAGATCGGATTTGGGTATGCTTACAAGTCTGGATTTAGCTGTAGTCATTATGCATACTCATATACTTTTAGATTTTAATACCTTTTGGTAGGCTTCGGCTCAAATTCACCCCGACCTGAAGGCCACCCCTCTTTGAGCCTTCGCCAGTTACTATGTGCCCTTCGCTCGCCTGCACGCCGAGCACAGGACGCCATGCTTCGCCTCCAATCAAAATTCACCCCTAACCCCTCTTTTGATTTACGTCTCGCACTCTTCTTCGAAGAGCCCTTCATTCGACATGCTCATTCAGGGTGGTGTCCTGTGCTCGCCGCTCGTGGTGTATGTGTGGTGCTACACACCTACGCTTCGCTTGGTGTTCCACACCACCCACCGCTAACGCTTACACCACTCGGTCTTGCTGCGCAAGACTTCCGGCTCGCTTCGGGCACATTATTCACTCCTGCGGAGCGCAATCTGAGGGGAACAGGGGGAGGGGAATATTTGACCGCACAATCTCGTTGCGCTAGGTGCGGGATAATATGAGGGGTTCGCGTACGGTGTCACTTCTCAATCAAGGGAGAAAAACTGCACGGCACTGCGACTATAGCTTTTGGAAAAGGTAGGCTAAACGCATTCTATTCTCAGGTGGTCAATTTCGATTTTAGGTCAGAATATATTTTAGGTGGATTACCCTGAAAACTGTTAAAGAAAGCTAAAGCGGAGGCTTGGTTAAATTTGCCTTGTTTTTGAAAGAGGCCTTCCAGATCGGGAGCTTGAATAAACACCGAATCACTACCCAATATGCTCTTAATACCTGCCACAATAGTCGCCGTCTTGGAATTTCCTGGGTCTTCATCGACAAATGCATATGTGTCTATTTTCAAAACCTGTAGTATCCTGGCTATAGAAGGTATATTTTGCAACCCCCCGCAAGACACCACGGAAACATTGTTCTTGTAAATATCAAAACTTACTCTCTCAAGCATCGCTCTGCATGCGATTTCATCATCTGGCCCCTCGACCAGTACAACACGATCAGCGAAAAGAGACTGGTTCACACCCTCGTTAAATTTGGCGACAATTCGATTTTGTTGAATGCCCGAATTCAACAGAGTCAGTGCAGACTCAATTGTTGTTGAAGAATTTCTTTTCCTAATCAAATGAAGACTCTCGAACTTTGAGATATCAACGAAATATGGCGAATGCGTGGTATATATGATTTGGAGACCATTTTCAGAAAGCTGCATCAAATTGTTATAAAAGTTCTTACATGCTTGAGGATGAAAATGTAATTCAGGCTCTTCTATGGCCAATATAACGCTTTTTCGAACAATCTCACTATACGCCTTGGCTATTGACACAGATAATGCACTCTGTGTCCCTGCTCCCATCTCTTCCGGATCGTACCTCCTGGGGTTGATCCCTTCTCTGAAGTATGGCCTGACATTCTTTATTGCTTCAACAGGATCTAAAGTAGACAGTTCCAATGTTAGGTCAAATCCAGTGTAGTCCTTTATGGAGTTCTCTAGCTGTTCTTCGAGGTATTTGAGATCAGAACCTGGTGATGTGTTGAATATTTCGGAATTGAACGCATTTATCACAGTCTTCAAGAACTGTTCCTTCTTGTCTTCTGGTATCCTACTCCCAAGAAACTTGAGAATTTTACCATACAAAGTCCATTGGGTCGCTCTGACTTGTTGTGAGGATTGCCTATCTATGTCAACAAAAATCAATGGAACTTCATCTCTCATCTCCTGAGAAACTTTGACAATTGTGCTGCTTCCAGGGTATTTCAATGGGTTTCCTGCGGAATCCAACGCAACAAAAGAGGAGTCATCGTCCTGACATTCAAATCTAAATCCAAAGATTTGTCCAGAGTTCCTAGGCCCAGAAAATGGGGTTACAAACCTCACCTGAATTTTTATTCTATTTGCTCTGTCTCTATCGAGATAATCGTTATCATTTATAATACGATTTGATGGCCAAGACTCTCCTAGAACTATTTCCAAGGCTCGCATAACATTTGATTTTCCAGCATTATTCGGGCCAATTAAAGCATTAAGACGATGAAATTTCATATCCAAGCTTTTGACGGACCTGAAATTTTCAATACTTATACTACTGACGAGTGCCATAGTACCACTAAGATGGATTACTTAAAATATTAAGAATTATCCTTAATGATTGTATTCCCTTAAAACATTAATCAAATCCCGACCGGTCCATTTTGAAGAATCTCGTCCAATCTTGATGGAGCATCAGATGAGCAGAGGAGTCTGGTATATTTCCAGCTTGAGATAGTATCATCCAAACTTGATCGTAATCCTTAACGGATCCTTCAAAGCCACATTTTGGGCAGGCTATAATTGCCCCAAGGCTAACCAATCCTCCGGGCATCTTCATCCCAGCCTTATATTCTAGAGGTTTCAGGCCCCATCTGGGCCTTTTGAATATTTCCCCACATTTCCTGCATTTAATATCTTTTTACATGTTTCCAACCACCTTTGTCAATTTCTTGCGCACATTAAAATATTTAACAACTTTGCATGGAAAGACAGGAATTCAGGAATTCAGGAATTCCCTTGAAACATTAAACGAATCTGGGCCGGGCCATTCTTTTCGGATTTCCCTTCACAAGGAGATCCATTTTCTTTAAAATGGGAGAAACTGCAACTAACTTAAATGCCGAAAAAAGCAGGTGAACATTGTTTACTATCCCTCAATTACATCTATACCTACTAGTTTGCATTTTTTGGATAAGGTTTTATCAAAGGTAACCAGAGGCACATTTCTTGAATGTGCATCGAAAGCGATTATCCAGTCATTGAAATCCCTGAAACTGAGGCCGTTTTCAACTATGAATGCAGATACATCCTCAAGCATCCTTTCAGATATCCATGAAACTGTGAAATAATCACTATGCAATAATTCGTCAAGTTTTGCGCTAACCCCGTCATTTTCAATACCATACCTTGGAAGAACAAAGCCAAGTTCAACAATTGAAAGTGAATTTATTAGCGGGTCTTCAGACCCATCGATAATATCGCTTGCACGGACATGATGTGGGGAGTTCTCGATAGCATCATAAACCAGAACGTTTGTATCGACCAGTGTAGTCATTTGCTTCTCCCTTCCCAACCTTTTCTTATCTCTTTGTCTACATCCAACAGTGCGAGGTCCCCCCTGACCTTGAACACGACTCGATTGCCCCTTTTCTTTGCTCCCGGTTTCCTTTTGCTAAGGCGCTGATTAATGATCTTTGACATATTCTTGGTGCTGCCATACTTCTCTATGGATTCTTTGACTATTTCAGCATATATATCTTTATCCAGGTTAATTGTGGTTTTGACCATGAAAGAATGATTATATTGCCGCATAAACATTTAACGGTTAACTGGCATAAAGTGGCGACAACCTAAATATTTTACGTCTCTTATAGATTTGAATTTTTGTATTCCCTTAAAACATTAATCAAATCCCGGCCGGTCCATTCTGCCAAATTAGATTTGTGAACCATATTTTTTTTAATAGTGTTAGAATATATTTACCGCTTTGAGGAAGAACCTAACCTATCTCCTCTTCAGAGGAGCGGAAGAATAAAGAAGTAATTATAAACGTTGGTGATAATGACACTTATGCAGAACTTGGGTTTGCTCAAATTACTTATTTACGCCAGAGGGTCCACCATGCGGGATAATGAGGGCATACCATCTAAAACTCACATACAGAAAGAAATGTTTCTTCTCCTGAAGGAGACCATTTTCTCAAAGGTGGATGGATACAAATTCGTACCTCACTATTATGGGCCGTTTTCCCGCGAATTGGACAGCGATCTTATTGAGCTGGTGGCATACGGTAGTGTAAATGATGCGGATGGTTATACCCTTACCCCAGACGGCTTCAAAGAGGCTCAAGCACTCTGGAACAGTCAGGATCAGCCTCACAAGATGGCACTTTCAAGAATCAAAGAAAGGTATAACAGGTTGACTTCGGAGGAACTCTTAGACTATGTGTATGGGAAATATAAGAAATATACTGTAAAGTCTGCTGTAATACTCGAAAATCTTTACGGCTACTTTGACGCTTTTGCACTCGAAAATGAGATTACAATTGATGATTTGGATAGTGCATTCAACAGAATTAGGCATCCAACAAATGAAAGTCGTAACTGATTCTAACGTATTTTTCCGTGCGATCCTTGGCAGAAAAGCCGGAACTGCAAGCAAAATGGTGATAAACCTGATCAGAGATGGCAGGGTTGCATCGTACACCTGCGATGCCCTGATGGGAGAAATTGGAAGGATAGTCAAGAGTGACCCGAAGCTAAGTAAAATTGATCCTGTTTACTTTCGGCAATTCATGGATGATATTGACGGTTGGCTTAGCTACGTCCCTATGAAAAACTTGGAACATGATCAGAAAATGCTTAACAGGATTGGAAATGACTGGTACCTTATAGCGATAGGTAGAAGCATCAACGCTGATTTCATCATTACCTATGATAAGGATCTGATTTCGATGAAGAACGAATTAAAAGACCATGACGACGTTGAGGTTTTGACTTCAGAGGATTTTATTGAAAATTATAGAAAATAACGACAATCACGTTTTCGCACTGAGGAGGTGTACACAGCCCATCGAAAGGGCTTTGTATACCTTAAGATTTTGCGTCCACTGCCCCACTACAAATAGGAAAGATTCGATGGGTAATCCAATGAAACCAGTTTATTGGATTTAATTGAGGCGCTATTATGGTATTCCCTTAAAACATTAAGCAAATCCCGACCGGGCCACTCTATCCTATCTGAACAGTCTTAGACCATTATCCATGAAAACCTCAAAATGTTCATCCAAAGTGTAAAGTGAACATCCATTGTTAATTGCGATCGACGCCACAATCGCATCCATTCTCGGAACAGATTTTCCTTTTCTTTCGGCATTTAATTCAAGAGCAGCAGAAAGTTCACTGTCATTCTTATTGTACCCCAGTGTAGGAATCTGCAGTACCAAGTGAGAATCTTTGGAATACTTATCTATGCCGTAAAGCACCTCGTGCATGTTCACTGAGCTAGTACAGTATCCCTCTCCACTTTCGATGATTTTTAGCATAAGTGCCTGTCCTTTATCTGACTTCTTGTCCAGCACCTCTATGATGACGTCTGTGTCGAGAAGAATCAATTCCTCTTCTCCCACCGTTTCTTTTCATTATCTCTGAGAAGTTTCTCCTTATTCTCGAATACGACGCTCCCTCTCAAGGACAAAAGGAGTTCATTCTTGCTCTGAGATTTGACCAGCCTGTCAAGAAGGTCACTGAAGCTTTCGTTTTCCTTTTTGAATCCTATTAATTCATCGTATACAGACTTCTTAATGGTGATGGTTTTTGGCATAACATATGTTTATGTTTAAACGTTATTTTAACCTTGGTACTCCCATTGGTAAAATTGTTTTGTCACACCCTATCTTTAGTATTCGATCACGACTTTAAGCAAATCCCGACCGGCCCATTGTGTGATTCACGCAACATATGACAGATCAGCATTGCGTCTTAATATCCGGTTCAACTCCACAGGTTTACACTTGCTTTTTGTATTGTGGTGGAATATTGTAAAAACTGTTCCCACAAATGTACAGTAATTCCCACAATTTTAATAACCCTGTTTTGTATCATCAAATGGCAATGATTGAAGAAGCAAAATTGGATGAAAAGGGACGAATTAACATAGGTCAAGAGTCGAGAACATTATATGGGGACAGATTTTATGTTGTCAAACTGTCCGGAGAGATTCTGCTAATTCCTAAGCCCAAAGATCCTGTGACTGAGTTACGTAAGTGGGGCAAAAAACTCGGTCTCAACAAGCAAATGACAAAAGATACGAGAATGTTGGCCGTGGACGAGGCAAACAAAGAGGTTGAAGAAAGGGTCAAAAGAAGACAAAAAGAGATGCGATAATTGCCATACGCTGATACAGATTTCTTCATCGCAATTTCGAATTCGAATGATAGGCTGAACAATTGGGCTATCAACGCACTGGAAAAATATAAAGGTGCAATCTACACGTCTATACTTACTCTGGTAGAACTTGCGCTGGTAAGCGTCAGGAAAGGGATACCCGTCGAAGGCATGATTGCCAGCGTCCTGTCCATAGCTGAACTGAGAGGGGCTAGTAAACAAAATGCGCTGGCAGCTGCACACCTTATCGATCACGAAGGTGTGGGTGTGTTTGATGCGTTCCACGCGTCACTGTGTGAAGGCGAGATAATAAGCTCAGATCATATATATGAGAAACTTGGGGTTAAGCGAGTGGGATCTGGTTATCTCTGACATCAATCCTAGATGAAGAAAGCATTATACAAATATGAAATTCTATAAAATTGCAGTATGGTATTCGTTCAAGACTTCAACTAAGTCCCGACCGGTTCATAATTCAATATAGCCATATTCCAATTATTTGTTGTTGTAATGTCACGATTGGGTTGAAAAACCTTAAAACATCTCTTTCCTGATCTCACTTGAGTTGGATGGGAGATCTGAATAAGATTATAGAGGAAGCCTGGAAGTGCCGGGACAACCCGGAAGTGTTGCTGAGGAAATTCCAGGAAGTTTTTGAAGATTACCGCGGTAATGCTGTGTTCTTGTTTGAATATGCCAATGCTTCGGATTTTATGGAGAAGGAGGATGAGGAGATCCCCCTGTATCAAATGGCTATTAAATTAGGGCTTTCAGGAAAAATGAAAACTCAAGCTGAAATTCAGCTTGGAAGTTCACTCAGTATTACCGGCGAAAATGAAAGTGCCATCGAGATACTGAGCAGAGTGAATATGGAAACCGGAGATCCTGCCGCTCTTGCATTTCTGTGCATAGTTCTGTTCAGGTATGAACAACTTAAGAAGTCGCTCAAGACCGCCCTTAGTATCATCGTGTCAGTAAAGCAAGGCCTATTGTCTGAGTATAAGGAGGCACTCTCACAGTACGTTGAAGAAATTTGTTGACGTCTGATTATCGTATTACCACTCAATCTTGGAAATTCCAGTAAGTAAGTGAGACAAGATTGAATATTATTCTCTTCCTTTAATTTCGCTATAAAGGCCTATGGCTGCCTGACTGGTTTTCCACCTGTTGTTTAATCTAATTCCAGGAAGTTCCCCCTGCTGGATTCTGAGTGCCAGGTATTTTGTCGAGTAATCCGTACCGGAGGTTTTCTTTGCCTCGCCCAGGGTTAACAGCATATCCTCCTCGGATCCTACCTTGTCAAGCACAAAAATGAGCGATCTTGCCATACATGTTTCCAGAAAATCTGTCAATTTGTCCAGGCCATTAAGATGGGCAGACTCAAGAGCATACAGGTAGGAGTCCCTGTCATGAGGTAGAATGTGAATGAGTGGCCAGTTGTGATTAAGGAAGTGCATATTCAGCAGTAGCCTGCCGACTCTTCCATTTCCGTCTGAAAATGGATGGATGGATTCAAAGCCAAAGTGCATTGCAGCGGCTTGAGAAAAAACATCCTCGCGATTCATTTCCAATGACATGTAATATTTCCCCCATTCCTGCAGGAGAGAAATGAGCTTCTCCACTCTTGGAGGAGAATACCTTGATCCAGAGATTCTGACATTTACTTTTCTCCACTGTCCCGCATCAGTAAGGATCCCATGAAATATCATGTCATGCAAATCCAGTGCACTCTCCATGTTGACTCCATGTATTTTTCCACTTACCACTTCAGCTAGAGCTGATAGATGCTGAACAGTTTCCTGCAGGTCTCTGACAGGTCGATTAGGTACAGTCATGCCACTTTCAATTACTTTGGTCACTTCATCCAGAGTAAGAGTGTTGCCCTCTATTGCATTGGTTCCCCAGGTATTCAATATAAACGATTCTTGAAGCGTCTTTTCTGGCAAATTCCGTACTGGGCCTCGGTCCAACATTCTCACTCTGAGTTTGTTTAATATGTTTCTATCCATTATTTAGACAACAGTACATATTTCATATATAAGTATGTATGGTATAATCTAAAATAGTTATAAATCCCATATCAAAATTTCCTTTTTTGGAACTCCTCCGGCTACAATTCCCGAATCACTTATCATGATTCCACTAACATTTCAGATTATGTCCTCGACAAGTCTCTGTAAGACCGGCATTAGAACAAGGTTTGTTAAAAGGTGAATACAACCTTTTCCATAGTATTCCCTTAAAACTTTAATCAAATCCCGGCCGGTCCACAGGTTTTTATCTATGGATTTTTTATCACTGATAAGTATTTAAAATATCTCTGTTAACTGATAGTTATCAGTGATACATTAATGGAGTATCACTGAATACAGATACAAGGATGAATGAAGATCTAGAACAAGTCTATCGGTTTTTACTTGAGAAACTCCGGATTTCACCCGATGCAAAAATAGAATGGTCGTACCCAATATCTGTTGGAGAAAGGGATTTACTGATAGATTTAGCAATTGAGTACAGAGACACTATGACGCTTGTTGAAATCACGTCTAGAATCAATGAAGATACAATATACAGAATATATGCCCTTTCACACTTGATAAACAAACAAGTGGTGGGTACGAAAGAGATAAGATTGGTTTGTGCTGGAAAGTTACTGAAGTACAGCACTCAAGAACTTGCCACTAAGCTTGGTGTAGAGACCTTACTTATCCCTCCAAAATTGTATCAGTACTTGTCATCTAGGGCAACTGCATCCAAGGTGAATGCCCCTTTCGAACACTTAAAAGCAGGCCCGTCAAGACTCACTTCAGAAAAGGCATGGAAAGTTGTCTGTTCCATACTGACTGGCAAGCCATCCAATATCCTTTCTGTTTCTAAGAAAACCGGTGTTTCATATGGATGGACAAACTACATAATTCATAAACTTGAAGACTCTGGAATAATAACTGCAGATTACGGTTTAAGAATCAAAGACGTGGACAAGCTTTTCAATGTGGTCTCGTGGGAAAGAGCCCTTGAGGGCCTGCAATTGGAAACAATAAACACTAATTTCAATACAGCAACCCAGTGTATAAATGAGGTTGCGCTCAATCTCAACAAACTTGGAATTGATTATGCTTTCACGGCCCACTCATCTGCCGTTTCATATGGTTCATCCATAATGAGGGAAGATACCGCATATATCTACCTTCCAAATCCATCCGACAGAGAAGTCATTAAGTCCTTTTCTGAGAGGGAAGCTGGCGGATGCCGCTTGAAGGTGTATGTACCTGAAAGAGATATCATGAAATCTTCCATCATGTTTAATGGCATTCGAATTGTTGACATGTGCCAGAACATACTGGACCTTGCCGGATTGGGCATGGATGGGCGGATTGCAGCAAAGGATCTGGTGAATAAGAGTGGTAAGTAAAGAAGGTGAAGAGACCACCCTGGCCCGGGATTCATTCGAAGAGCTCAGGTACATTTTCGACTGGAGTATCGCCAATAGAAATTATAGGCCGGGCGATATCATTCTCATAGGGGGATGGGCAGTCCACTCATTTAATTCCTGGAAATATTCACTCGATATCGATTTGATTGCAACTGGTCGTTTCAAAGACCAATTAAGGAGACACCTATACACAACCCGGAATTACATTAAAGAAAAGGATTCTGCAGGAAACACGCTGTATTTAAAGAGTTTGGACTCTGGAAAGATTTATCTTGACTTTCTACCCAAAAAAGATCGTTTCCACGGAACGGGCAAATTACTCAATTTGATGGAAATAGAATACGAGACTGTTCCAAAAATATTTCCTATTTCTATGAGCCTGAGTTTCAGGCCATAGTCCCAGAGATCTCAATGCTCCTCCTGCTAAAGTTAAAAGCGGCATGGGACAGACATTATGACTTATCGTTTGAAACCACTCTGGACAAGAATTACTTGAATGAGAAATTCACCAAGGATTGTGGTGACATCATTGCTTTACTTCAGAGTGATGAATTTCAGTTCGCCAGATTTGATTGGTTGTCTTCAATCATATCCAGGTATGATTTCTTGCGGGACTTCCTGGAGCAGGAAATTGTAGCTGACAATTCAACCTTTGACCGTATTTCTCATGAGGAAGGCAAAACACTAATCAAAAGGTTGTTGCCTCTAATTTGATGAAGCACTAAATTGAACGGCTAAAGGGTTATAAAAGAGGTTTGAAAGTATCCGCTTAAAACTTTAAGCAAATCCTTGCCGGTCCATTTTAAATTTGGTCCGGGTAATTAAATATTTTAATGAGGGTGGATATTTATCATCTAAGATAAAGGGATTTTCTGCACATGGGGAAAATAGCTCTGTTGTCTGCACCGACCAACCTTGGGTTGCGTCCACCAGAAGTTTCCAGTGTACCCGGATGCTCGAAAGCACCTGAAGCGCTCAGGGAAGCAGGACTCCACAGATTCTTCATTGAAATTGGGGCGATGGATGCTGGAGCGACGATCCCAGGCCGATACACAGATAAAATTTCGGCCGGAAGGATACGAAACGAGGCCGAAATCCTAAAATATTGCAGGAAAGTTCAAGAGCGGATCACAGGATTATTAGAGAGTGGAAATACTCCTCTTATCATTGGTGGAGACTGTAGCCTTCTTCTCGGGGTAGGCCTAGCGATCAAGAAACGGGGCAGTTATGGTCTAGTCCACATCGATGGCCATACTGATTTTCGCCATCCCGGTAATTCTAGCAAGTGTGCGAGCCTGGCTGGCGAGGATTTAGCAGCTGTTGTAGGACTTCATTACCCGCGAATATCCAATATAGATAGCTCAGGACCATATTTTGAACCCGGAAAGACTGTGCACTGTGGATGCAGAAACGATGATGATCACCTTTTCGAAGTATCAGAGAAACTTCGACTGGTGATCCCGGCGAGCGACGCCATTGAGGATGGAATGATTAAAAGCGGCAGACGCATCATGACTGCGTTAAAAGAATCTGGAGCACTGCCCTACTGGCTTCATATCGATCTGGATGTACTTGATCCAGGAGTAATGCCCGCTGTTGATAGTCCTGCTGAAGGAGGCTTTGAGGGTGATCATCTTGCTGAACTGATGAGCCTTCTGGCACCGGGTGCCATTGGTGCCGATGTGACCATCTTTGATCCGGATCTCGACCCGGATGGAAAATATGCCCGTTACTTAGTCAAAATTATTTCTAAAGGGTTGAGGAATCTTGGCATGAGGCACATTTGAATTGTTCTGAATGTTTTCATAATATTCCTCCAAAACATAGAAGGTTCCGAAAACATGGTATATATTTTCATTTAAGTTAATCAGAGAGCTTGGGGTTCAATTCTCTATTTCCTTCAGGAACGCACTTTAAATGCGTTCAGTTCAATAGCCTCGAGAATAAGCGCCTTTAAAGCAGTTTCATCTACAGTGTCATTTTCGAGGAAGTCCACTGCCCGGATTGTTTTGCTGTCTAGACGCCTGTTGAAGAGTTTAACCGGATCCCGGATCAGAGCACCTTTGGGGAAAGTCAACCTCACTGCGTTCTTGAGAGCTTCTCCTATGCAGACCATTCCATCGTGCGACCACACCGGGACCCCCATTGGGTTGCCTGGGTTTCTTCCACTTCACTTCTTCAACTATTGCTGGATCAGCGTTCTTAATAATTGCACGCAACTGAGCTAATTTTCTTTCCCGCCACCCGCCAGTCGCCTTGATTATCGCTTCAATCTGTTCGGAGGGAGGTTCACCTTCAGGCGTAGACCCGGCACTTTCCCTCATCCTTAACCTACAGCCTTCTTCACGAGCGTCGCAATCTTCTCCTCTTCGGCAGATGTTAACTCCTTCAGCGCGAACGCCGTAGGCCAAATTGCGCCATCGTCAAGATTCGCTTTGTCGCTGAATTCAAGCGTTGCATACCTGGTCTTGAACTTCTGTGCAGGTTTGAAGAAGCAGATGACATTGCCGTCCTTGGCATATGCAGGCATACCATACCAGGTCTTCGCCGACAGTTCGGGAGCACTGGCTTTGACGAGGGCGTGGATTCGCTCGGCCATAGTATGATCCTTTCCCCACATTTCGGCAATCTTGGCAAGCGCGTCGCTTTCCCCATCGGATTTGCCTTCGATCTTCCGCATCTCTTTAGCACGCTCCTTCATCGCGTCCCGTTCCTCATCAGTGAATCCCTTGAGCCCTTTTTCGGCAGTTTGCTTTACAGTTTTTCTCATGTCCTTTTCATTTTTCATACATTTACTTACAGTGATTAGGATATTTATAGACACTGTGAAGATAAACACTTATCTCTGTAACTAACGCTCGGGCCATTTAATTGACACATTACGGTTTGTTATGTTAGCCAAGGATATCTTCGTGCAGCAGCAGAGAACGCTCTGAAGAAGATGGATCAGGAGCCAATTCTCACGGGTTGGTCTCCGTTGAGAACCAGTGTGCCTGAAACTTCGCATGCCCTTGCAAGCGTGTTGGTAATGTAGCAATCCGAGCTCGCATTTTTAGCCAATTTCATTATTTTTTCAGCATTTTCACGGGAATCGATTTTAACGGAATAAGATATTTTTGAAAAGGATCTGGGTCTACTTATGCTGAATTCCCCTTCAACATCGATCTCCATGTACTCTATCTCCAGCCCTAATGATCCTGCATGCTCCCCGTAATGTATCATCTGGCACATTGCAAGACTGGAAATGAAATAGGAAAGAGGGCTGGGGCCGCTTTCATCAGATTTCCATGAAAAATCCTGGTTGTCTGGTTTTGCCTCGGATACAAGGTTGTCTCCCTTTACAACCTTAACTCTGATCTTAGAAGAGACATTGCCAAGGGCGTCAAACTTGGAGAACCTGGTCATTCTCTCCTTCATCCTTTTCCTGAAATCATCGTCAAATTTCACCATGTGATCTCATTCCCTGGCCTTTATTAATTCATTGCTGTCAACGGTTGTCCGTCAAGCTATATATACTCTGAGTCAATGATTTTACGGTGACAAAATGCCCATGCAGAAATTTGAGTGTAAGGCGTGCAACATGAGTTTTGCATCCAAGGAAGAGATGCAGGCACACGGCCAGAAGCACCACAAGAAGTAATCGCTTAAACACTAACAAGAAAAATTTATTTTTCTTTTTTATTTTCCACTCAATTTAGAAAGGAAATTTCCTAAAATTCTATTGAACTCTTCAGGTTTGGATAAACTGGCAATGTGGTCTGCACCTTTAACTATAATCAGTTCGGAATCGGGCATGAGACCATGGACCCTGTTGACAACGAGGAGCGACCAGGCGTATCCTTCTCCCCAAGTACCATCATTATTGGCATTTTAAGTGTACCAAGACGACCGTACGCCGGGGGATCCGGGGATTTTTGACGGCCCCAGCACTATGACTGTGCACGACGTATTCTCCTCCACAGAGAAATAACGTTTGCTCTGAACTGAAGCATTAACTGGGTTAGCACCATTAGCCAGATGTAGAAATTCTTTAGACAGTCAAATCTATTCCCGCCCAATACCAAATGTCCAGAGTAAAGTTGGAAACTTCCAGGGGTTCAGTGACCATAGATCTTTTTGAGAAAGAGATGCCAGTAACAGGTGGAAATTTCAGGAAGCTCGTAGAGAAAGGGTTCTACGATGGATTGATCTTCCACAGAGTGATTCCTGGATTCAAGATACAGGGTGGAGACCCAAAGGGAACCGGCACTGACGGACCGGGTTATGTAATAAAAGACGAGTTTACCAGGAATAATAAGAACCTCAGGGGAACTTTCTCCATGGCAGATACCAGTCCCAATACCGGAGGAAGCCAGTTCTTCTTAAACGTGGTCGATAACCAGCATCTAGATCCAAAGCACCCAGTGTTCGGAAAAGTAACCGAGGGGATAGAGGTTGTAGACGCGATCAGCAACATGAAGAGGGACCGTAACGATCGCCCACTTGAGAAAGTCGTTATAAGAAAGGCAACATGCTCCTGAAACTTCCGGGTGCATGACCGCGGAGATCAGGAAACCACATAGATCATCACCAGGAAGAATGCGATCATTATGTAGAACACATATGCGGCAAGGCTGCTGTTCATCACCGCTCTTCCCATAGCCCTGGAAAATTCCACAGTCTTCCTTGACAGGAATACCACGGCCAGCCAGAACGCATCAAAGGTCTTCTCAGAGTACAGATTTCCTTCCCTCTCTTCTCTTGTCAGATAAAGGCGCTTCATTGTCAGCCTGAGCGAGTTTGCATAGGCAAACGAATTAAGGGTGGTCTCCTCCAGTATTCCGCCATTCCATGTACTGACTTCTCTCTTCCTGAATTTTCTTCCGATAAGGATCATAAAGCCGGAGAACAGTGCAATGAACAGTGCAACAAAGAAAGGAGATACCACGCCAAACAGACCCGCCGGACTGTGGGAAGTTACGAGGAATCCATCTGGAATTATGAGAAGCCCTGAAATCACGCCGAGGGTTCCGACCCCGGTGAACTCCTGCACGAGAGGGTTGATAGCCATTATGTAGAACGTAGAGAGAATACCGGTCAGAAACACCATGATGCCTGCCAGGAACAGTGCAGTACGCATTGTTCCTTCCCTGCGTTTTCCCTCGTGGGCACCCCGTGAACCGTAACCAAATATCTTAGTCATGGATATTATTGATATTCCTCCTCCAAGCGCAGCAGCCGCCCCTACCACCGTTGAGAGAAGAGACAGGGGGGAGTTTCCGATAATTGACAGGATGAATAGCGTTTCAAGAAGCATCCACTCACCGATTCCACCACCCAGTGGAAGCATTCCCGACAGGGATAATGAATTCAGGACTCCACCTGCTCCGTAAAACGTGGAATTGCTTCCCCCATGATAATCCTTGATTTCCGGGCTCCCCGAGGCTTTTTCCATTATGCCTGAGAACATGAAAAGACCGCACTTGGCCAGAGAGTGTGCGAGGACGAAAACCATGAGACCTGCGAGCGCAAACGCTGCGATATCTGGGAATCCGGAGTCAGATGCAATAATAAAAGCTCCAAGGAGGATCAGCATAGCTCCCCCGTTCTCAATGGTGCTGTATGCGGGAAGCATCTTCACATGCTCGGAAGAGGCGGAATAGATCGATGCGAAAAGGAGGGAAAATGCTCCTATGCCCATGAGCAGAGATCCGAGAAATATCCCCGGCTCAGCGAGAAGGACGAAGCGGAGTATGGAATAAACCGCTGCAGTCGTCATGGTAGCACTGAATAGGATGGAGCCGTTCGTCGTAGCGTTGCCATGTGCAATTGGCAGCCATTCCGTGATATGGAATGGCATCACCCCCATCTTGATGAAGAAGCCCATTATTCCAAGGAAAAGAAGTATTTCGTTATACGGCCCGTGAACAAAGATCATTGAACCGGTCTGGAAGAATATGGCAGATCCCATGGCAATTATGAACAGTGTGCTGAGTTCTCCATAGACGAGGAATACGTAGGGAGGGATCGGACCGACTATCTTCCTCATGCCTATGAGGAAGTATCCTGAAATGGTCATTGTTTCCCACGCCGAAAGGAAAACGGGAAATGACCTTGAAAACAGGAGGATCACCATAGCAAACATTGCCGTGTTGTAAGTCAGGCTGTTTGATGTTGAGTTCTGGTCATATTCTGTGGAATAGAGGGAGGCCAGTGCCCACACTGTGGAGAGGATCATGAGGAACCCGGAAGTGAGCGGATCAATGCCTACGGCGACGTACTGGCCAACAGCATGATATGACATGTAGCCGTCCAGCATCAGGTAAAGGGACATGACAGCAACCACCGAGAAGGTAATTGTCCCGGTTCTGTAGGAATGCTTTACACCAAACACGTTGGCTATAACCGGGGCAAGAGAAAGGAAGAGCAGAAACGGTATGATTATCATGAGTCCCCCCTAGACTTCAGAAGTGCGTTCAGGATCGTGAACGGGTTTGGAGGGCACCCGGGAACTATAACGTCTGCATCTACCACTTCCGTGATTGCTTTTCCAAGTATTCCACCGGATATTGCACAGGCTCCAATGGCAAACACCAGTCTTGGTTCAGGCAGGGCTTCCACTGCACGCTTGAGCGGTTCCCTCATACCCTCAGCCATTATCCCAGACACGAGGATTGCATCAGCATGCTTCGGTGTGCTCGCAAAAAAAATGCCAAGCCTGTTCATATCGTACACCGGGTTGGTCAGGGACTTTATTTCCAGGTTGCATGATCCGCATGTTCCTGCATCGAAAAGATAGACGTGATATGATCTTGCAAAGATCCTTTCCTTCCCGTTCACGATGGAAAGATCAACAGATCCGTTCGGCTCATATGCGCTGGAACAGTATCCGCACGATATGCACCTGCCTATGTCGACCCTGTGCTCCTTAATGGCATCCGCAGGGCACGAGACTTCTCCCTCCCCCTTCCATACGGGCCGGGTGGTCCACACCGGTACCGATTCAGGCGGTTTCCAGGGAAATGCTGTGGTAACCCTCCCTTTCCTCAGTCCGCGGAACATCCATGAACTCACAGGTATCCTCCCAACTCCGAAACATGGATTCCAAGGCTTTCAAACCCGAACGTGAAGTCCGTGAGTACGTTTCCGCTGATTCCGCTGCAGAATGCCGCAAGATTCTGGATAGAGGGAGGCCTCAGGTAAAAGGCCTCCATTCGTGACTTTGCCACCGCTATCCACATTACCGCATCACCGCCGGGTGCCTCCGTCCTGGTGGTATACTCGCCCTCGAATGACTTTTCAGTAATTTCCCTGGCATCCGGTACCTGCCTGATCAGCCCTTCAACGGCCCTTATAATGGATGCGGACTCAGCTATTTCGTCCTTCCTGACCAGGGCCCGGGACAGGGAATCTCCTGATTCGTGGATAGGAATCTGCATATCCAGATCCCCATATGGAAGCCCGTTACTGCTTATCCTTGAATCTGTTCTGTAACCGGCTCCACGGGCTGCAGGACCAAGCAGCCATGGCTTCCTGACTGTGGCCGTCATCTGGATCCTGTCCACAAAAATCCTGGATTCCTCCAGTTTTAGCCATATTTCCCTGAACTGGCTGGCCACCCTCTCAATTTCCACGGAGATCCCCTTAAAATCAACCTTCCTGGTGAGGCCTGCGTATCCGTTCACTCCGAAGAAGTACCGGTGCCCGAACCTCGCTGACACTATCCTCAACAGGTCTTCCCGCAGTGCGAAGATCTGGTGGGATGCCACTCTCTGGGCTGCACCTTCAGCAAGTCTTCCGATGACATGAAGGTGATCGACCATCCTAGCAGTCTCGTTCATCAGGATCCTGGCGTAGCCCAGATCCGGATCGTTTCCAGCGTCACCGAGGGATTCAAGGGCTGTGAGAAACAGTGTTGAGTAGAATGGAGAATAAGACCCGTTTATCCTCTCGATCCTGAGCAGTGCAGTTACCGGGTCTGTACCGGTCATTACGATCCTGCGATCCTTGTAGTGTGGCTCCGCAACTATGGAGAGGATTCTCTCACCGTAAGTGTAGATGTTGAACCTGACTGACTCCTCCAACCCTCCTGTGGAAGGACCATAAGCAAGGTTGAAGACATCCGATCCCTGAGATATCTCCCCATATCTGCCGTCGCATATCATAAAATCTTCGCGTTTTTCCTCCCCGCTCCTGAGTTCACTCCATAACGGGTTCCCGTAGCCTCTCAATACAAACTGCTTCTCTCCCGATCTCATTCGGCCAGTTATCTGGTCTCCAGGGTTCATTCAGATTACACCCCCCATTACGAATATCACCGGTATGATCAGAGGAACAACGGCCGAGAAAATTGCCACAGAACGCTGCAGGATCGAGGGTTCACTCCTCTTTTCGGATCTCCCGAAGAATACCATTCTTGATACGTGGAAGTTAATGCTTGCGAAGGCTATGAAAAGCGACACCAGTGCCAGGACAAAGGGGATAGCGTATCCCGATGCGTACAGTGCCGCAAGTATCAGGAATTCCCCCAGGAATGTCCCGAATGGTGGTGCGCCGGTCACTGCAAGGGACGACAGTATAAGAGATACCGATGTGAACGGCATCCTCTCCCTCATGCCGCTGATCCCGGAGATGGCCTTTGTGCCGTACGTTTCAAGCACGTTGCCTGAAGAATAGAAGGCACCTCCTTTTCCAAAGGCATGCGACACCATGAGGATGATTGCACCGGTAACCCCTATTCCTCCGGCAAGGAGGCCGATAAGTATCATTGCCATGTTCTCCATGGTGGAGTAGGCAAACATCCTCTTGTAGAACCTCTGTGACGGAAGGATCAGTGCCGCGAATACCATGGTGATAAGTGCGACGACCATGTAGAGAGTTGTTATCCTTGGATCTGCGGTTGCCTCATAAACCCTGTAGAGGGCATATAAAGCGACGGGCAGCAATACCCCGGAAAACATGGCACTAACCTCGGATGGGGCTTCGCTGTGAGCATCGGGAAGCCATGCATGCATCGGGAACAGCCCGACCTTGGTGCCATATCCCACCAGAGCGGCACCTGCAGCTATTTCTGTGAGTTCCGAAAGAGCACCTCCGGATGAAATGATCCTGCTTATGGTGAGGGTCCCGAAGGCATAGTACATTGTTACCACTGAGACAAGGCTTATGGTCAGGCCTGCAGAGACGATGATCACATATCTCCACGCCGCCTCGATCTTCAGCGGTTCTTTCTCAATTACAAGAAGGAGCGCACTGGAAACTGTCGTTGCCTCGATTCCAAACCACAGGAGTCCGAAATTGTTTATCGTGACGGAGAAGAGCATTGTGGAGACAAACAGGTCTGTGAGGGAAAGGTGCAGCTTCATGTTTACGGACTCCCCGATCTTGTGGTGATATCCGAGTCCGAACAGGACTGAAAGAAGGTATATCGAGGATATTGTCGCAATGAGGTATCTGGAGAGATAATCAACAAAAAATGTCCCGGAATCCCGCATGTCGGTCAGGAGGATATACAGTGAAAGAAACACTGTGATAGCTCCTGAGACCACCGTAATCTCCCTGAAGTGGCGCGAAAAATAGCCAAGGGAAAGAACGGCAGGCACCAGTATTATGATCATTAGTGTGTAGTTCATCCCATCAACTCCTCCACCCTGGTGTGCTCCACATTATCCGTGACCAGGACCGTCCCTGCTATTACCAGCGCCAGAACGTCCAGCAGGACGCTTATCTCTATGAGCAGGGGAAGCGGGATTATTGCGAGGCTCAGGAATATTATCCCGTTTTCCTCCTCGACATATCCTATGAACTGGGCAAAACTGTTCCTCCTTGTAGAGATCAGGAGGAGCCCCTGGAAGAGTATGGAGAGACCTATTGCTCCCAGCGGGTCATGAACACTGGGGTAAAATGCATACCTGAAGACCAGGAATGAAGCTATGAGAACGATAACGCTTGCAAGCGTTACAGATGTTACCCCGTGTGAATATTCTCTCACAAACATCCTGGCTTTCGGAAGTCTCCTGTTTAGAACATAACGCACCAGCACGCCCCTCAGGACTATTATGAGTATTGCCAAAATTATCAGGTCGATGGAACTTTCCTTAATCCCGATTATAATCGCTATGGATGCCAGAAGAATGGACTGCGTAACAACGGTGTTTGTCATTGGTCTTATATATGACCGTATCTGGACAACAAGTGTGGATGCGAGCATCAGAACCCCGATGATGCCTTCCAGTTCGCTGAATATCACTGTATCCCCCCAAGCGTGAAGGTAAGAATGGAGAATATGGAGAGAGCGAAGGAGACAGACAGATAGTCCTGGATCTTGAAGAGACGGACTTTGCCCAGTGATTCGTTCACTATAACTAGGGCTACTATGAGTATACCCCACTTGGCAAGCATTATTGGTATATCCTCCAGGGAACCGGGCAGGCCCGTCCTGAGGAACCAGGGAAATGCGAATACGTTGAGAAAGACAGAACCCAGGAGATAAAGCTTGATCATGGAGGAGTATTTCGTCAGGAACAGGTGAGGGCCGGAATACTCGTATACTCGTGCTTCGTCGATCATCCCTAGTTCCATGTTGGACTGGCTCTCCAGCGGAAGCTGGCCAGTCTCAAACAGGAGAAGCATGAAGAATGCGGCCATTGAGAGCAGGTGGTAGATTCCCAGATAACTGCTGAAGGAAGTTGCAAGGACAGAATTCGTTACGTACGGATTGTTCGTACCTGAGATCAGCGCTACCGCAAAGAATACCATGATGAGGGTCGGTTCTGCGAACGCAGAGAATGTGGCTGACCTGCTAGCACCCATGGCGGAAATGTTGTTGCCGGAATTGAGGGCACCCAGTATGAGAAGTATGGAAGTCAATGCAAAGAGAAGTCCGCCGCCTAGGAAGTCCACAGTCGGAGAGACATACACAGGAAACGGAAGTATCACGGGAATCACCAGCGAAATCAGGAGGTACGTTCCGAATACGAAGAATGGTGCAAGATAGAAGATTCTCGTAGAATCGGGCGGAATAAGGATTTCCTTTCTCAGGTACTTTGCGAGATCGTAATAGGGCTGAAATATACTTGGTCCCCGGCGTGACTCAAAAATAGCCTCCACCCTGTTTATTATCCCCGTAACAAGGGGAGCAAGGATCAGCACTCCAACCAGCTGGATCACCGTTTCTACCCACAACCACGACATTCGATCACCAAGTTCAGCAGACGTCATCAGCTGCTTGTGAGCGGTTGTGGATGGACGTCATCACCCGATGCGCGATATTAAAACCCCTATTAAATAATTTGATTCCAGCATGTCTTACAGAGCCGGGGCGTGGGCACGTTATTCCCTTTCCGGAAAGGGGGACCTGGAGATTTTTGAAGATTAGGCGAGTATTCATTGGATTTGCGTGCGTTTTCAGTTGCTATCTCAAGGATTCTTTCCCGGGTTTTCCCGGAAATTGCATGAGTCCACAGGTCAACATCGATAGACGCAGCTTCCCTGAAATTTCCTTACTTTAAAAAATTCTGATAATCCCCTTCCTGGGCAGACACCATGTCCCAAATATGCTCCTCTTCTGCACTTTCCGTTTTAAAACCGCTTATGCCATAATCAATTGGCACCATCGCAAGTACTCTTCCCGGGTTTTCGATCGCGAAATCAAACGATATTCTCCCACCGTTTGAGACACCGATTAACATACCCTTTTCGATCTTAAGATAACCGAGAAGTGATTTCAGGTCGGCGGCATCAGAGTATGGCCCTGCAGGGTTGGTTGACCGTCCAAACCCCCTTACGTCATATCTGATAACATTGTAATTCCTGGAAAAAAGATCAAATTGCTCATCCCACATCCTGCTGTCAAGATATCCGGCATGAATAAACACAACCGGAATGCCAGATCCTCTGGATTCATAGTATATCTCCCCGCCATCCACTTTCACTGTACCCGAAATCATAACCATTCTAGCAAACCAAAAAAATAGTCTTCATAATAGCCACGGTAAAGGATGGGTAACGGGACCAGTCCTTAAACCCGGTCACCCTACGCCGTTTGCTCAAGTAGCTTCCTGATGGGGGCCTTTCATCTTCCCCATCATCCGCGTCATGAATGTTCCCGAGATAACCAGCCCGTAAATGGCCAGCGCGTTAACAAAGTGTACCCAGGCGACTGCCTGGCTTCCAGAGTCCAGCGTATAGAACCCCAATAAGATCTGGATTACCACCAGGGCAAACAGTACAATTGTCATCCTCTGGATCGGTCTGAACGCTGGTTTGGAGATGAACGTGAAAATCAACGTTATTATAACGAGTGCGAAAAGGATAAAGCCAACAATAATGTGAGACAGGACACCGATAAAATTGAATGTCACAAGCCCTCCAAGTAGTAACTGGACAAGCAAAACAACCGCTGTAAGACCGTAAAGCAACGAGATTCGATCCAAGTTCAATTCACCCCTTCCCGGAACTTTGGGCTTGAGGAGCGAAGGCTCACCTTATAACACTTAATTAGTGGTAATCTTTGCATTCCTCTGTCACTTAGCTATAATTTTTTTATACTATATAACCGCAACGATACTCTCATGGTAACAATTCAAAACTGCTGCTCCGCTCCTACCTTTGCTCGGAATTAAATAAAGGTATATGGAAAAAACAGAAAGAAAAGTTTGTCTTTTACGCAATTAGCAGGGGGGAGGAGGGGTTACAGTCGGCGGTTGAAATATACGATTCATGAAAAGAACCAAAAACCATGGGGTAGACTGGAAGAGGAATAACGATCAACAATTTTTCCACGAACTTTCCCCAGTAACACGACCCTGGGTTACAGGCCGAAGAAAATACACCTCACAGACCTAACAACTCTAAACATCGTTCCTTTTCCCTGTCCCGTAATAGTTACTTTCAGTGTTGATAAAAGTTGGGTCTCCTGAATCTTATCTTAAAAAACGCCTTCCAACCCACAGATCATATATAGCCGCTTAAACTCTTCTTCTATGGCTTTGAAGGACATTTTTAAGGGACATGAAGGCATAAATAAGATTCTTATAAGCAACGGCGGCGAGAATGCAATTGACAAGACTTTTTTCTACCTCTCCGGAGTGGAGGCGGGGTTATTCGAGGGGTCCTCCATTGTCGCTACAAGAGACTCTCTGAAAATGTTTGTCTTCCCGCTCGAAGAAGAGATCGCCAAACAGTCAGGGCACGAGATAGTCAGCGCCACCAGCCTCGCGCAGATGAAAGACAACATCTCCAGAGAGCTTGCATCGGAGAAGGAAGTTGGTGTGAATCTGTCTTCGCTGACAGTGAACATGTTTGACAAAATTAAAGAAGAGAATGGGAAATTAAAATTCAGGGATGTTTCCGAAAGCATCCAGAACGCCAGGATGCAGAAATCTGCGGATGAGATAAGCAGGTTGAAAGAAGCAGCCAATATCAGCGGAGAGATTTATGAATCGGTCCTGAACGAACTCAAGGAGGGAATGAAAGAAACAGAGGTTGCTGCTCTTCTGGTATGGAAAATGATGTCCAACGGAGCTTCAGGACCGGCTTTCGGCTCAATAGTTGGATTTGGAGAAAATTCTGCAATTCCCCATTACTCTCCGGGAAACAGGAAACTGAAAAAAGGAGACTTTGTTCTCACTGACTATGGAGCACAATACAAGAGGTACTGCGCAGATACTACCAGAACCGTTGTTTTTGGAAAGGCTACAGAGGAACAGAAGGAAATTTACAATACAGTCCATGAAGCACAATCCAGGGCCATGGAAATGATCAGAGCAGGTGTTAATGGAAAAGCCGTCAATCAAAAAGCTCTGGACATCATCGATGCAACAAAATACAAAGGCAAAATGATGCATGGACTGGGCCATGGAATCGGTCTCGAGGTCCACGATCACAACGCTCTCAGCACCAAAGACATGGTACTCAGGGAAAACATGGTCATTACCGACGAGCCTGGAATATATATTCCCGGTTTTGGAGGGGTCAGGATAGAAGATGACGTCCTGGTAAAGAAGGACGGGCACGAACGCATAACGCACAAGCCTTCTGATTTCCTGATTGAGGTATGAAACAGGAAATCCTGTCTGATCAGAAAATAATTTATTCCCGTCCGGCATCAGTTTGCCATGAAGTGGGTAACAAGAGAAAAAGCTAAAGTGGACAGGATCGCCTGTCCCTGGGTAATCAGCAGGTTCGTCGACAAGAAAGCGGAATTCCATTTCGTCCCATCTGATCAGGTAATGAAATTTGCGAGCGAAAACAATGCGACCCCATTCGACACGCCAGGCGCAGAACTTATGCACTTTGAGGAAAACGGATATGAGTACGTCAGCTTCGATGCAGTCATCAGGAAATATGCCCTGAAAGATAAGGCTCTCCTTGAACTGGCGAAAATAGTCAGATCTGCGGATGCAGAACCGCCAGATGCAAAGCCGGAAGGAGCAGGACTGGAAGCGGCGGCGTTGGGCTTCAGGAGAATCGCAAAGGACGACCATGAAAACATGAAACTTCAGTTCCCCCTATACGATGCACTTTACGAATACTGCAAATGGAAACTTGAAGAAGGCGGAAAGCTGGAGCACTCCCAGGGCAAATAGATATCAGGCGGAAGGTTGATCGAAAACGATGGCTGCACGCCTTAGATAACATATCCGTTCACATGTATTATTTATAAGTACATACTTATCCACTGTGTACACCTTACCTACACTGGCAACCCTTGGTTGGTTCATACTGTTATTTTTTGTTTTGTGGATCATAATCTCGATCCCTATCTATGTGGCCTCGAGAATTATGGTATCCAGGAGGAAAGCATCGTTAGGACGGGCAATCGTAACCACTTTTCTTGCAATTGTTGCGTTCCTGGTTCTGTCGGGTCTATTTGGTCTGATCCTTGGAATTCTTGGGCTTATCATCGGGTTTATCGGAATCCTCGCTGTGCTCAGGGTCATGTACGATATTGACTGGATCAACGCATTCGTAATGGCAATCATCGCCATTATTTTCATAATAGTGATCTCCGTAGTCTTTGCGCTGGTTGGGCTGGCAATAGGGTTAAGCAGCCTTACCTCTTTTGGGGGCATACCCCGGTAATGGAGAAACCAGTAAGCCTCTTCAAGATAGGAGGAAGCATCATTACCAGGAAGAACAGCTACAGATACTTCCGTGAAAAGGTAGCTTCCAGGATAGTCAATGAAATCTTGAAATTTGAAGGAGAGAAGATTATCGTCCATGGAGGCGGTTCTTTCGGTCATGTAAAAGCGCTCGAATACGGTATACCGGGAGAAATTACACCTGACCGGCTTTACGGGGCCTCCCTCGTTCACAACGACATGATTGATCTCTCGAACCGCGTGGCAGGATTGCTCCTTTCAATGGATGCCAAACCATACATATTTTCGACGTCCTCCCTCATGAAAGAAGGCACCCTGGATTGCAAAGATCCTGTCGCCTATATGAAAAAAGGCCTGGTTCCTTTGTTGTTTGGTGATACCTACATTAGTGGGAACAAGGTGCTGATATATTCCGGCGACAAGATCATGCTGGACCTTTCTAAATTGCTAAGGCCATCGATTGTTGTTTTCCTTAGCGATGTGGACGGGATATTCACCGATGATCCTAAAGAAAATCCTGATGCAAAGCTATTACCAAGAGTGAAGCACTCAGAAGGGATAAAAGCAAAGGGAAAAGATGCAACCGGCGGGATGAAATTGAAGCTGGATACCCTGCTTGAAGTGAAAAGATATTCAAACAAGGTTTACCTGATCAACGGGAAATTCCCGGAAAGAATGAGAAAAACGGAGAGCCAGGAATTTAAGGGAACAGTGATTGAATGATCGAACAGAGAAAGGAAGAACACATAAGAATAGCAGAGAACGAAAAGGTGGTATCAGAACACAATTTCTGGGATGACATCAGGCTTGTTCACCAGGCGATTCCGGAAATTGATTTTGATCTGATAGATTGTTCAATAAGCCTGCTTTCAGCGAAACTGGGCTACCCGATAGTGATCTCATCCATGACCGGGGGCACACAGCTTGCAAAGAAAATCAATAGAAATCTCGCTGCCGCAGCGGAGAAACTGAAGTTAGCAATGGGAGTCGGAAGCATGAGGGCAGCGATAGAGAAACCGGAACTCGCAGATACTTTTTCTGTCATATCAGAGTTCAAGATACCGCTGCGGATAGCTAACATAGGCGCTCCCCAGCTCATAGACCAGTCCAGGAAAGCGTTTACGCATAACCAGATCGAAAAGGCAATCACGCTCATCGAAGCAAATGCGATCTACATCCACCTTAACTTTCTCCAGGAGATGGTTCAGCCCGAAGGGGACCGGAGAGCGAAGGGAATACTGAAACGAATTTCGGAGATTTCGTCCAGTTTTCCAGTAATCGTAAAGGAAACAGGTAACGGAATATCCCGGGAAGCGGCCCTTGAACTCAGGGATGCAGGCGTCAAAGGAATAGACGTAGGAGGCCTTGGGGGCACTTCGTTTGCTGCCATTGAATATTACCGGGCAAAGGGTGTGAACGACGAGGAAAAAATGAATTCAGGCAATACCTTCTGGAACTGGGGAATTCCTTCGCCAGCATCCATAACATACTCCCAGGTTGGATTACCGGTAATAGGAAGCGGGGGACTCAGGAATGGCCTCGATCTTGCAAAATCGATTTCTATGGGGGCAACAGCAGGCGGATTCGCGAGGACGCTTCTGAACAGCGCTGACGCCTCGGAAGAATCTGTGCTAAAAACAATTTCCCTGATAATCCGTGATCTGAAGATTGCAATGTTCCTGACAAGAAGCAGGACCGTTTCGGATCTGGTTAAAGTCAGGAAAGTCATACTGGAACCACTAAAGTCATGGATAGACCTGTATGAGTGAGGAGGGAAAGGAATATAGCGAACCGGATGAACAACCTACCACGGTAGAATGCCCGTCGTGTGGAGCCAATCTTTTCGCTATACTGTACGAGACTGAAATCCCGTCGGAGGGGCACATAATGATCCAGACCTTTACGTGCCACAGTTGCCTTTACAAGAAATCCAATATTTTTCCAAGCGATCCCGGCAAACGCACCAAACTTACTTTCAAGGTAAACGACAAAGCATCGCTAAACACTATGATGTACCGTTCCCCCTCGGCATTTGTCTATATCCCGGAGATAGGGGCAGAAATTTCCCCTGGAGAAAAATCTACGGGTTATATAACAACTGTGGAAGGCATAATACGCAGGCTACAGGAATACATACACCTTATGCCGTATGACGATGAGGGGGAGTTTGAAAAAGTGAAAGCAACGCTTGAAAGCGCGGGGGAAGGGAAATTCCCTTTCACACTTGTGATCGAGGATGAGACCGGGAAAAGCAGTATATCGAGCGACAGGGTGACTGTAGAATACCCATGATTTGAAGCAAGGTGACTGCACGGATCATAACTGGTTGGGCAGGTCAACAAGAGGCAGGCAGCTAAATTCCAGGCTTGCCAAATGTTTACCTGGGGGATATTTCCAGGTTCAGGCCCTTCCACTTTATGCGATAACCGAGGGCAGGAAGCACTCTTGACGGGTTGTAACCCTCGCCCTGAATGTACTCAACTATCATCTCAGGGTTACTGATCTCCTTTTCCACAAAGGCCCTCAGTCTCTCTGCTTCCTCAGGAGACAGGTCGACACTGGGCGATATTTCCACTTTCTTCATGCCTGCATTCCTCTCGGTCAGAACCTTACGGATGTTGTCCCAGTTTATCGGATCATAAAAGCAAAGTTCACCTTTAACCATTTTTGAATCTTCAAACAATAAATAGATGGTCTGCCACCGGATTCCAGCGCTCCTGATCAGCTGGTCCCTCTCCCTGTTGAACTTTTCATAAATAGGGGAACTGACGTCCACCAGGACTTCCTGATCTCCGGCCCTGAAAGCGAAGTCTGGAAAATACACTTTTGACCCGATCACAACAGGCTTTGGTTCCCTGTCGGATGCCCAGCCCGGGATGAAGCCCGAAACCTGAAAATCCAGCGTAAACTCCGGGAAATAGCCTGCAACAGAAGATTCCACGGTCAGGGAATATGTGTTCCCGCCCCTTCTCTCCTCGTCCGCGATCTGTGCCTCAACAGACCAGTCTGGAAGCGATATCATTATTTTTACAAGCTTTGCGAATCGCGATCCATAACGCCTGGTCCCTTCAAGAATGGATACGGGGCCGGATATCTCTATCCCTTTCAATGAAGATCCCTCGGCAATTGGTTTGTATATCAGCCCAAGTACCTTGACCGAGGTTATCAAACTCCTCAACCCTTTATCAGCAAAAAATTTGAGGGATTTGCATCTCAGCAAAATGGTCTCAAAAAGTTCGAAATTGTATCTCTTAATAAGAGCATTTGGGGAAATCTCTGGAACCTTTTCCAGGATCTGCTCCGATTCAAGATCGCCAAGCAGGGCCGCCTCGACCTCTCCGGGATCGCTTCCAAACTTGCCGGCAACTTCACGAAGCAACAGATTTCTGGCTTCTGTGTCAATAACTGCCCCTGCCGCCTTGATGAATACTTCCTCCCTCACCTCCTGGGAGTTCAGGACAGAAGGCGCAACAAAGTCGCATTCCCTCATGAATACCGTATAAATGGCTCTGAGCGTTTTGTGGTACTGTACCTTCAACTCCAACTCTCTTGATGACTTGTCCACTTCCCTCCGGGTCTTGTTTACTGAAGAACTCACCAGTTCAATGACGCTCGACGCATATCCGTTGCTGTCATCGGGAAGGAACGCGGGAATAATCTTTCCCTTAATCCTGCGAATCTGGGCCAGATCCCACTGGAACACCCTTTCTCCTCCTCGCTGAAGTGCCAAACTCCGAGGTTCCTCTTGCGACTACCTCGTATAGAAATGCCTGTTTGCCGTGAGCGGGCCTCAATATCCTGCCTAGCCTCTGCCTGAATTGCCTGGTGCTTCCAGAACCGCTCAGGATTATAGCCACAGAAGCGTCCGGTACGTCCACGCCCTCATCCAGGACCTTTGACGTCGCTATTACCCTAATCTTATTTTCACGGAACCACTGAAGGTATTCTCTTCTTTCCTTTGCAGGCGTAAGATAGGTGAATGCGGGAATCAGGAAGGACCTTGAAAGAAGGTATGCCGTTTCAGTGTCTTCGCTGAAGATTATGGTTTTCTCCGACGTATGCCGCTCCAGGATGGCTTTTGTCGCCTCGATTTTCTTACCGGCACTGAATGCAATTTCCCTCGCGCGTCTCCAGGCAATGAGTGCTTCCCTCCCTTCCGGGTTCCAGGAACTCAGTATAAATTTCTCGAAATTCCAACTGCCGTTCATTGTCATCCGGTGCCTTCTCACATAATTTAGAAACACGGACCGGTTTTTTGCGTATTCCCGCTCCTCCTCTTCTGAGAGCCTGATCGGCACCCTCACAATCTTGTAGGATGAAAGGTAATCCGACAGCTCTTCGTATCCGAGTTCGAACACCTTCTCGCCCATGTATTGCGCAAGCTGTTCGTGGAGTCCATCAGTTCTCTCAAGCGTTGCAGTCAGGCCCAGCCTGAATGGAGCAGCATACATCCTAGCTATCTCGATAAACTTCCCGGACGACAGGTGATGCACCTCGTCGACAAGGAGGAACCTGAACTTGTTACCCAGTGATTCAGCCCTGAGATATGCAGAATCGTAAGTGCATACCGTAATCGGGCGGAGATCATCCTCTCCACCACCAATCTGCCCGACTTCAATGCCGAAGGCATCCGATATCCTCTTTCTCCACTGTTCTATCAGGTCAATAGTGGGTGCTATCACGATGGCAGAAGTCTTGAGCAACTCCATCGCTGCAAGACCTACATGCGTCTTTCCAGCCGCAGTCGGCAACACGACTATGCCGTTTGAACCGTTATCCTTCCACCTCTTCAACGAAAGTTTCTGGTAATCCCTGAGGTCGATGCTAGATTCCAGTTTTACAGTAACGTCGCCAGTAAACACGTTGTCTTTCGCGCCAGGATATCTTTTTTTCAACTCCCGATAGCGAAAACCTTCAGCCCTGAATACACCCACCCTGTCATCTTTCACAAGGTAAGGGGGTGCTTTGTCGACACCGGATCGGATTACAATGGAACCTCCAACGTATTCGATGACGGTTTCTGCCACACCAAGCATAGTGCAATGTATCATTTAAATTGACAAGATTTCACTCCAGAGGTACCTGTCTTAAACAAGTTTAAAACAGTAAAACGTAATCACATCTTTAACAAATGAGAATAAGCTATTTTGTCTCTTTCGAAAAACGAGCGCAGCAGATTTTCTCAATAAGGATGGAAATAGAGGAAATCGCAGATCAGCAGATTCAGATATCCCTTCCCAACTGGACCCCCGGTTCTTACAAAATAAGGGATTATTCCGGTAAAATAAGAAGCATCGTATTCACGGGGTTTGACGGGGAACCTGTTAAAGCATGGAAGGTGGATAAGTCATCGTGGAAGATGACAAAGAATGACTCTCCTGGCGTAAAGGTAAGCTACGAAGTCTACGCGAACGAGCTTACACCCAGAACCAACCACCTGGATTCAACGCATGCGCTTATCAACCCTTCCGGGCTCCTTTTCTATGTGGAAGGATACAAGGAGCAGACCTCAGAACTCACCTTAATCGTTCCGGAAAACTGGAAAATAAGCACCGGCCTGGAGAAAATTTCCGATAATAAGTTCAGGTCAACGAATTATGACATCATGGCAGACTCCCCCATCGAAGTGGGAACACATGCCGTTTTTCAATTCAAGGTGGATGGAAAGGAGCATGAAGTGGCGATCTTCGGTACTCTTCCGGTGGATTCCAGGAAATTCGTCGGAGATATTGAAAAAATCGTAACTGCAGCTTCTACCCTGATGAAGGGGATACCCCCCAAGAAATATTGCTTCATAATTGATCTTACAGATTCAAAAGCGGGAGGAGGACTCGAGCACATGAATTCTACGGTAATCGTGCTTGACCGTCTGATGTTCCTGGACCCTGTAAAGTACATACATGCGCTCGCAGTCGTAGCGCATGAGTATTTTCATCTGTGGAACGTTAAACGGGTCAGGCCAATTGAACTCGGGCCTTTCAACTACAAGATCGAAAATTATACCCATATGCTCTGGTTTGCTGAGGGAATCACCGATTATTATGCAATGAAATTACTTTTAAGGGCTGGACTGATCGAAAAACAGGACCTCCTTAAGGAACTTGCCAAGTTCATAGGAAGCTATTCCGAAAGGCCAGGGAGAAAGAAACAATCCTTGTACGAGGCATCTTACGACACCTGGATAAAGTTTTACCAGCCCACTCCAGATGCCATAAACAGCACACAGAGTTATTACTTGGGGGGAATGGTAACGGGACTTGGGCTTGACATCAAGGTATGTGATCTCAGCAACGGACAGAAGAGCCTTGACGACCTGATGCGGTTATTATTTGAGAAATACAGGAAAGACGGAAAAGGTTACACGGACAAGGAACTTTTATCCGGGCTGAAGGAAGTTTTCGGGCAGGACATGTCAGGTTTCTTTGACTCATACATAAAGGGAAATGAGGAGATACCTTTGGGTGAACTCCTTGGAGATATCGGGCTTGACCTGAAGATAAAAGAACCTGAAGATGGATTCTCGGGGTTAATCCTCAAAAAGGATAACACCGGCTACAAGGTAGCATCGATAGTTGAGGGATCAAGTGCCTGGAATGCAGATCTTACTGCGGATGACGAAATCGTTGCAGTGAACGGAATAAAGTTCTGCGATAAGTTCGTGAACAGTGAATCCAGATGGCAGGAAGGTGTAACCGACTCTCTGGCAAAACATTTCCCAGAACGGGTCAAATTGGCTTATTTCAGGAGAAGCGAACTCATGACAACCGAATTTACCCCGAAAGTTTACGGAAAGACAATGGAGATTCTTCAGAAGGAAGGGATTGAAGAAAGCAAGTTGAAGAAACTTGAAAAATTACTAAACGGCTGAGGGTCTCACTCAAACGATGGCGAAAAATCTCAAGAAGAACCGGGGGCCCCAAAAATAAGGCCTGGAGGTTTACCAAGTTAACGATCCTCTTCTTCTCTGCAATCCCAAAAGTAAACCATTGAGGATTCTGGATAACCCCGCGCTTTACCCGACCTGGTAATGTATTGGTAACAGGCACACTTATTCATGGAATAGCCATGCTACTGTGTGAGGAGCTTATTTGACGAGGCTTTGAAGTAGAAATACAGGCTCAATGCGATTCATGATTTTCCAGATGTCAATGGAAAAAGTTCTTTTGTCCACGCCTGCATGACGGTGTTAACGCGGGAGCCGGATATGCAGCCGACGTGTGCTATTACCCGCGAGGTTGCCCTGTAGGTAGGTTGCCCTTTGTCTCGACATAATATCCTGGAACATGGGCGAATGGAAGAATGTCGAGTTATCTCTGACTTTAAACTCTCACCAACAACTAAGGAGGTTGTCAGGATCTAAATGAGCTGGATGTGCCGGGAGCAGTTATCAAAGACTGGCAGGGACAGGATCATCCGGCCGGAACTGCAGAGGCAGATCGAGGCGAGGGGAATCCGGGGTAAGAAGGGATCGAATATCCCTGACATCTGCTGTTATGGAAGACGGTTATCTGTATTTCATGATCAGGAAGGAGAGCATGAATGGAAATGACATCATCTCATTCCTGGAGCAGTTGCTCACAGAAATAGAGGGTTTCCTGTACATTTTCTGGGATAATATCATGATTCACAGGAGCAGGAAGGTGAAAGAATTCCTTGGAAACCACAATGACAGGCTGATTACAAGGCGCATACCGCCATACTCACCCGATCTCAATCCTGATGAACTTGTATGGAATGCACTAAAATACCAGAAATTATCCAATTTCTGCCCTAAAGGATACGATGAACTGTATGAGGGGGTCGAATTAACCATGAACATGCTTAATTCAGATCCTGAAAGCATGAGGAAAATCATAAGGGAAACCAGTTTACCATTGCCATCAACTGTGGGAAATTAATAAAGTAAAGGAGAGTAAGCTTACCAAGAAGCTGCGGTTTCATGGCCTTAGAGGACATAAATCGCAAATATAGAGAAATCTGGACATTCTACCCATAAGAGAAAAAAATCAACCCGATCTCATTCGTGATCTTGGGTTAGACAAGGTAAAACTGTTCAACCTGAAAGGAAGTATAAATCCTTGGTTAAAGAAAACTTATCTGTTTTCGCAGAAGCAGCCAGCTTACTTGACCCGAAAGTGTTAGTGATTGTAAATGGCTATGTATCAGGGAGTATTATTGCAAAATGTGGATCTCCTTCCCCCAGTTTAAATGAAAGCTATATCGACAATGAAAATGCTCAGAGGAGTAATGATTTAGACAATAACTTCAGAGTTAAACCTGATACATTTGAGAAGACCGGTGCAAGAACATTTTCAGTGAATGCAAGGATTACCCATTATTATTGACATTGATGCTTACCGGGCAGCATGCGCTGGATCTTGGGATCTAGAGAGGTGTTAATACGGCACCTCAAATACTTCTTTAAAAAACTACACTTAGATGGTGTACGGGGAAAAAATATCCTGAAAGACTGAGGTGAGAGGCTAAACTGCAGGCTCAGTGAACGGTCTCTCAAACAATGTGGTGCGGAACTCAAGTTTGATCAAAGAAATGGCCTCACATAATATTACAATATGCAGGCAAGAAACTTACCAAAGACAAGTTATGCAGAGGTATACTTAAGTTTACAATGAATTCTGTGGAAGGACGAAAATTATAGAACTTATGGAAAATGTAACTTAACTGCTTTTGATTGTGGACTTCTTTATGGTCCTACGTTTTACATAATTAGGATTAGTTTTAAAGAAACCACGAATTATGTAGATAATAATGCCTGCTATGAACAGATAAAGCCCAGACTCTATATGTTCGGAACTCGTTACAATAAAATTACTCAGTAGACCACCCACTAGGATCCCATATAGCGCGGATACTAGACAAACAAATGTTGCTGTAACAAGTGCAGAAGGTCTCAATCCAGAACCTTTGTAGTGGCGGATAAAATTAGGAATAACGGGTTTTTTCATATATAGGATGACCATGGCATCCAAGACCAGCAAAATTATAGTTGACAATAGTATAAGTAAAACTATAATTTGAGATATAATAATTGAAGAGCTAGGCCATAAGGCGTTTGCACCGTTATAACCACCGGTGCTGGAAGTTCCGGAAGAGTCAATGGTTGTGACTGTAAAGATTGATGCATTAACGCTAGCGGAAACTGAAACAAGGGTAACTGTGAAACCAACTAAAGGTACAAAGGATGCAATAGCAATTATAACAAAGGCAACTACTTCAAGAATAATGGAAACTAAAGGTTTTAAGTATGGTGAAGAGTTATTAACCGTTCCCTTCCCCCTATTTTTCTTTAACAGTTTCATTCTATCATTATAAAAGTATTTAGCCTTCGGACCGGATTCAATCGATAGATATGTGTCATATTCCTTCTTTGCTTTTTCAGTGTCTTTCAACTCTTTGTAACAGTCTCCTATGAGAAGGTGAATTGAGGCAATATCATGTTTATTGGGATTATCTGCTTTAATAATAGTCTGTAATGAACGTTCATAAAATTGGATTGCTTCGCTGAATTTTTCCATTTTATACAGGCAATATCCGACCCTATATGGATAAAAAAAATTGGAGTCATTCAAAGTCGTCAGTTTTTTGTACTCTTCCAATGCTTGAGGGTAATTTTTTGATTTCTCATGTTTTATTGCAATATCCCTTAAAACATTCTCGTCATCAGCGACCATGACTATTTTGCTCCCTCTATTATACTTTAAAGAGAATTCCGAAAAACCTCCCTCTGATCACCTTACCGGTAACAGTAAGATTTATTCATGAACCTGCCATGTTAATGTATGAGCACACTTTATGGCGAAACACTCAGGGAAATAT
>JACWAH010000026.1 GCA_014874365.1 Thermoplasmatales archaeon | reverse complement strand
TTCTTGCCCCTGATGATCTTTCTGGTGTAGGTCAATGTAATGATAATATCACTACATAGTATAAAGATCTTTCTATTACCAGAACCGGTCAAATAACTGGTGATCAGAAAGCTGTAGTACTACAATGGGGCAAAGTTAGGTTTAAGGCTTATTGCAAGGTTCTTTACATTGCCATTATTGATTGTGAAGTTGCTGTAATATGTCGTGTATCCATTTTCAGAAGCAACGATGTGATAGGTTCCGTTTGCAACTGATACATTGAAGAGGCCTGATGATGAGATCGATACAGCATTTCCGTTGATTGTGAGTGTCGCGTTGATTGGAGATAGTGTTCCGGCGATGTATGCCCAGTGGTAGTAATGAACAGTCTCTGTTACGTTTTTTCCATTAATGGTTACAGTGAAATGTGAAGTTGTTGTGTAATAACTGCTTAGATTGGTTATATCGAAGGTGTATGTTCCATTGGTGAGCATGAGGGTAATGTTTGATGGTGAATTCTCATAACTAGACAGTCCGGTTCCGTTGACGTACCATGTTGTTCCTGGTGGAAGACGGGATTCTGTGAATGTAACTGAATAAGTGACCTTTGAGAATGTTACTGTTTCTGTCATAGGAGCACCGTTAACCGTGAACGACCCTGATGACACGGAAGGTTCATAGATCTTGTTTGCAGTCTGTATGGTGTATGAATATGATCCATTTGTTAAGATGAAAGAGTATGAACTTCCTGTTATTGATCCGGATGTCATACCATTGGTCAGGTTCACGTACCATGTTGTTCCCGAGAGAAGACCTGTTTCCGTGAAGGTTGCTTTGTATGTGACTTTTGAGAATGTAACAGATTGGGATACCGATGCACCGTTTACTGTAATTGAACTGGAAGATGGTGAAGGAGAATATTCCTTGTCAGAGGATGCTATTGTGAACGTATAGGTGCTATTTGGAAGGTTTACGGAATATGTTGACCATGTTATTGATCCAGATCTTAAGCTGGTTCCGTTGGAACCTGTCAGGTTGACATACCATGTTGTTCCGGATGGAAGACCGGATTCTGTGAATGTGGCTGAATAAGTGACCTCTGAGAATTTTACCGGTTCGGATACAGACGCACCGTTAACTATAAATGTGCCTCCAGGTGCTGAGAATATTTTGTTGGTCGTTCCGATTATGTATGAATATGATCCATTTGTTAAGCTGAAAGAGTATGAACTTCCTGTTATTGGTCCTGATTTTATGCTGGTTCCGTTGAAACTTGTCAGATTAACATACCAGTTTATTCCGGAGGGGAGACCTGTTTCTGTGAAAGTAACCGTGTATGTTACCTTAGAGTATGTTATTGTTTCTGTAACAGGAGCACCATCAATAGTGAAGGATCCAGAGGATTGTGAAAGTGAATAGATCTTGTCTGCTGTGGCCACTGTGTATGAGTATGATCCATTGGCAAGTCCGAATGAGTAGGATGTTCCTGTTATTGCACCTGATTGTATTCCTTTGGTCAGATTAACGTACCAGGTTATTTCGGGAGGTAATCCTGTTTCTGTGAAAGTAACCGTGTATGCTACCTTAGAGAATGTAACGGAGTGAGACACTGATGCACCATCAACTGTCAATGATCCTGATGGCGCAGAAGGTTCATAGATCTTGTTTGCAGTCTGTATAGAGTATGTATATGTTCCATTTGTTAAGTCGAAAGAGTAAAAACTTCCTGTTATTGGTCCTGAAGATTGCTGACCAGTAATATTGACGTACCATGCTGTACTTGGCGGAAGACCTGTTTCGGTGAATGTGGCTGAATAAGTGACTTCTGAGAATTTTACCGGTTCGGATACAGACGCACCGTTAACTATAAATGTGCCTCCAGGTGCTGAGAATATTTTGTTAGTTGTTGCTATTGTGTATGTGTATGATCCATTTGTCAGAGAGAGCGAATATGATGTTCCCGTTATTGGTCCTGAGGATGGCTGACCAGTAAAATTGGCATACCAAATTGTTCCGGAAGGTAATCCTGATTCCGTGAATTTGACTGAATAAGTGACTTTTAAGAATGTAATAGATTCTGAAACAGGTGCACCGTTAACCGTGAATGAACTTCCGGGTGCTGAGTATTCTTTGTTAGTTGTTGCTATTGTGTATGGATAAGTTCCATTCGGTTCGTTGAATGATATTGTTGAGGTTATGGATGAGAACGACTGACCGTTGCTAAGGTTCAGATACCACTCTGTTCCTGAGGGCGGTCCTGATTCTGCAAAAGAGACAGAGTAATTGCTGGGTTTCAAGTATATTGCCTCTTCTTGAATGTTTTGGTTGACTGTAACGTAGATAGAATTGTTTGTACTATCCACAGTTCCAGTCCAATTGACAAAACTATAGCCGGCATTAGGCGAAGATACAAGGTGGAATACTGTTCCTGATGGAATGCCGTTAGAGGTGAAATTCTGGGACTTATCATTGTCAAAACTAAAAAAACTATAGTTTGCACTGAATTTTACCCACCCGTTACCATTAACATAAAGATGAACGGAATAACTGCTGCTGCTGAAAGCAATTGGAGAGAGATTACCAGATTCGTCATTCAACGTTGACATAGAGGAATTTGAATGCAGTGCTATTATGCTGTATGAAGTCCAAAGAAATGCAATTGTTACTACAAACACTATAACCTTCTTAGTAGCCCCTTTCATTTTTGAGGGACGAATAATACTTATTTAATTATTCTGATGTATATGCTCTGTTTGATAAATCAAGATATTCGGCATCTTTTCACTAAATCTTTGCTTTCATGATCCTATTTCTTACCTGCAACCTCCATTTTCACCCTCCTTTCTTCTTATTCACGCATCTCACCGTGTATCCAGAAGCGCTGATAACCTTCTGCCAGCAGGAATTCAATCTTTCTTGACACAGTGTTCTAGCCGAACTTTCTCTTCACCGCTGAAAAGATTCCTTCTGTGGCAGGCCATCTCATGCCGTAATGGTTCTGCTCTGTCCACTCTTTGTAACCGAGATCCTGATAGGTGCGGATTGCTTTCCTGCGGTGCATTGATCCCCGCACATGATCCGTGGAAGCATTCTTCCTGATCTTTATTATTGGATCTATGTGCAATCTATCAAGGGATGTGAACATTTCATTGGAATCGAATGCACCGTCCCCATAGAATTTCGATATTGAGATGCCCTTCATCTTTGCGGTTCTGGGGTGATCGATCGCGTCATTCCCTTCGATCTGCCTGGTCCTACTATCCGCACGGATATGCCGATCAGCTTCTTCCCCTTCGCATCGGCGGTGATAACGACGACAAGATGCTTCCTCATGAGTGCATCAGGATCACCGTTTTTCGTTAGCCGATTTTGGGCAGTTTTTACCAAAGGTTCAGACTGTTATTGTGCGAGAATCAGTACCCGTGGCCCAGCTACTGCCTGGCTTTCATCTGAACGAGAATCTAGTGTATCCTCGAACTCTTTATTGTCTCCATTAACCCTGCAAAAGACTCATCGAAAGCTCTTGGAGCTGTAAGGTTCAGCAGGTGATCTGCCCCGGGAATGATCTTCATTTTAGCATCAGGCACATGATCCACTATGTAGCGTGCTACGTGCGGCATTGCGGGATTGTCCCGATCTCCAACCAAGACCAGAAGTGGTAAATGTATGTATGAAAGTTGGGACGCGGCTTTGGGTTCAACCTGGCGCTCATGTTGACCTGACCGCTCCTGGAAGACCTCACTAGCGTTCTCCATTACCATTGTTCGAAAGAATTCGAGATTACTGCCTTTTAAGGCCGATCCCCAGAGCCCCCGGAGGTGCTCAAACGCCTCTTCAACCTTTCCGGCAGTAAAGGCTTCAAACGCCGCTCTGGAGGCTTTTTCATCAGCATCAAAGACCCCGTCCGGGAACATGGGAAAATCCATTCCGGAGAAACCTGGCGAGATTAGCAACAAACCGAGAACTACATTAGGGTGTGCAATAGCAAAGTCGATTGCAATTCTACCGCCCATGCTTGCCCCAACAATGATTGGATGTTTTAGCTTCAAGTGGTCAATCACTGCTTTTAGATCGTCTATTGATGAAAATTCGCTATTGGCAGGAGTGGAGTTGCCGAAGCCTCTCATGTCGTATCGCACGACACGGTAAAGTTTTGCAAGGTTTGAGAATTCCCTGTTCCACATTCTGCGGTCAGCAATGGCTTCATGTATCAGAATAACTGCTTGCCAGTTTTCCGGCCCAGAAATGTCGTATGCAATTCTGCCACCTTCTACATCAAGGTAATGCATGGTCTCAGATTTCGCCATGTCGTTCTAGAATTCTCTCTATTTATAAACTTGTTCGAAAGTAACACCCATTCTCAAGGCGGATATTCTTGCCAGTAAGAAAAGGAGTATTTAACTGGGGCACAACAGATCCTGCAGGTACAAGTCTCAGGTGTGGGACCATGGTCGGGCATATCCTTATCAGGGATTCGGGATGCATATTCATCGACTCCCCATTCGTACCCGGACTCCTCAATGCAGTAACAAGATCTGGTAAACCAGAAGATGTTCTGCTTACATCACAAAATCACACAAGAGCGTCGAAGTACATAAAGGAAAAGGCAGGTATTCCTGTTTATTTCCCTGAGCAGAAACAAGAGGCAGTAGAATCGTGGGAACTTGCTGCAGTGAAAGCGATCGAGGATTTTGAAACTTATCGAGCAGGGAAAGTGCTTGGGTTTGAAGCTTTCGAATTCATGTACGATTATGCCATCCTGACGGATAAAAAAGAACTCTTCATCGGAGACAACGCTGTTGGGGACGAAAACGGAAGCGTTCTGGAATCGCCAGGATTCCTACCGCTTGACCCTCCAAACCCCACTGAAGATACCACGCACAAGGAATTCAGGGATCAATCCAGGAATGCATTCAGGAAACTGGTCAAAAAGACTGGAGCATTATCGCTCCTGTCATCGCACGGGTTTGACATTATCGGAAATCTGCAAGAGAAGATTAAGAAGTGAACAAATAGATAAAGGTCACAGACCTTGTCAAAATACATGAACAACATGCATCGACTTGCATTCGTAGTCCAGAAGCACAGAGCCACTGCTTTGCACTATGATTTCAGGCTTGAAATAGGAGGAGTCCTACCCTCATGGTCTATTCCCAAGGGTCCCTCTCTTGATAGCAGAACGAAGCGTCTGGCAATGGTAACCGGTGATCACGAACTGGAGTACAGGCACTTCGAGGGGATAACTCCCGGAGGTAAGTATGGAGCGGGAATTGTAATGATATGGGACGAGGGTACGTATTGGCCAGAAATCGAAGTGGAAAAGGGGGTGAGGCATGAGGTAACGGATATCTCAGAAGCGGAAGCGGTCGCAGTAAAATCCCTAAAGGAAGGGAATCTGAAATTCCGACTATACGGGAAGAAGCTGCAAGGATCCTTTGCACTGGTCAAGACAAAAGGCCTGTACGGAAAGGATTCCTGGCTCATGATCAAACATCGAGATGAATACTGTAAGGAAGGGTACGATGCTAAAGATTACGATTTTTCTGCAGTCAGCGGGTTATCCCTTGAAGAGATACTCAGAAAAGCTCCTTAAAGCCCAATGTTAGGAAGTTCTTGCATAGAAGTGAAGATCTGGGTAACATCGAATATAAGCGAATATGATATTAACTGGTCCGCCATGATTCAACTTACAGGATTTCCTCCGGCGATCAAAGTTTTGAGCTTTCCCCTTCCGTGGGCCGGTTGCCACTACCGGTAGGGCATAAACCAGCACATGTGTAACTCCGGGAGTGTATGTTTGGAATAACCATATTATATTCAGTTGCAGGGTAATAATACTGGCTCTCCCTCATCCCAACTCGTAAATGGTATGGAGTTTCCTGATAGTCGTGTTAAGAATTGTGTTTCGTGTCCCTGTAGCCCATGGGCCCATGTAAGCTAAAGATCGATCTGTGAATTATGTAAGCTGCATGGCGTAGCAGCAAGCTCCTCCATTAACTTGATCTCATTTGTGGGAGAGCTCACTGTACACGGAATGACGCTTATGATTCTCTGTAGCAGATGTGCCGTCCAATGATCCTCAAGGTCCTCGCATCATTTCACGCTTGGTTACATGTACTCCCAGAGATTGGGCTTGAAAATCGAAATATCCTGCATGGTGCACATACTGTTCCCTGGAATGTTGGTCAAAACCTGCCTTTTATCTCTTTGAAACCTTTCGAGTTTCTGTACGTTTAACCAGGGCGAAATTCAATAAAGTACCTGATTGCGTTCCTGCATGGTCGCTTTTAAAGAAGTTCTGGCAAGAGGGGACTCTGCATGCGGCCTAGGAAGCCGGAGACTTACTGCGAAAGCATGGCCAGGACGTTATTTACTGCAACGTTTAATTAACCGATTAATATATGCAGACATTGAATATCCAAACTTCAGAAGAGGTACTTGCAATCTGCGCGCATATTGCGACTGGCTCACTACAATCGGATATTCATGAAACTTTTAACAACGTTGATTCAAATCTGCCAATCCTTGAAGTTTTACGTCAATTGGGTTACGCGAAGCTCATCATCGACGAATACGGAAATTTAAGTTACTTTCAAAGTCCAGAGCTCCCAATTATTGTTCTGAATGAAGGTGCGTCATTCGATGATGCGATTATAACAGAATCAAGGACTGCACTCACTTCACTGATCAGCAATGGCGGATTATTTTCTGATTATGAACTTGATCTTGCAGAGAAGTATTATGATTCTGGCCAGATAGAGGAATCCCTCTTAACGATAAAGATCCTGGATAAACTGAAGAACGACCTGTCGCTTAAAATGAACTTAGCCAGGTACTACAGGTTAAAAGGTCTGGAAGCTTTTTATTCCGGGCAGACCCAATTGCTGCCACGTTACTTCAGGAAAGCGATTCAGGAAGCAATTGCACTGGATGATCATCTGTGCCTTGCAAATTCTTACACTGGCTTGGCGAACTTCCACGCTTGGGTAGGAGAACTGGGTGTGGCAATTGAGAATTATGGAATGGCCTTATCGGAATATGGGGAAATAGACGATAAACGAGGAGAAGCAAAGGTAAAGTTGAACATAGGGCTGGCATTTATGAAGACTGGCCGCATAAGTGAAGCTACCAATAGCATTGAGGATGCAATACACCTGTTGAGCAATCTCAAAAATGACTTTTTACTTCAGTATGCTTTTCTTTATAAAGCACTCATCATGAAAGCTGTTGACAAATTCGAAGAAGCCAGTGAAGACTTCCAGACGGCGCTGGAATTATCCCCTTCCACTGGTAACAGCGTTGTTTATCATCTCTCTAAAATCGGGATCGTATCAACCAGCATATTGAGAAAAACAGGTAAATACGACATTCAGTCACTGGATAATGCAAAGGAGTATTTTTCGCAATTTAATGACGTCAATCATAATGCTGCCGTCTACGCCGCTTTCTGTGAATACAACCTCGCAAAGAAAGACGAAGCGGGTTTTGATTTGGCCTTAAACAATCTTCTGTCAGTAAATGACGAAACCCCTCTGCAACAGAGAAATGAGATGATAGCGCATTTGACGGAGATCTTCAAAGCAATGAAAATTCTCAAATCCAGCCATATAACCATGGAAAGGGCAAGGCGGAAAGTAATCGAATATCTCCGCAGCCCGGACAGTATAAAAGAGTTTGATTCAAATACAGAAATATTTATGGGATGTACCTGAGTTTTAAAAAATGGGACTTCCGCCGCCTATTGGTCCAGACATGTGCTTAAACACCTCCTCATCTTTGTTTACGATTTCTATTTCCATAGAGGGCAATTTACGCCTGTGGTATTAATTGATGCAATTGTATACAATATATTTTATATAATTCTATTATTATGAAAATATGAATCTGGTTCCATTCTTTAATTAGTCAAAACCAATGTAATTCGGCGTTAATAAATTTTGTTGTGCATAATCCGGTATTTGGGTTATTATGTGTAAATTACTTTTTTTTGCCTCTTAACTTCAAGCTCATGCAATCAGCAAATTTGGAGAACACTCTAATTGCAGCAGATATTTGAATACGTTATCTGCCAGGTTGTTGAAACTAGACATGGTTTTTGTTTTCAATCCTTTACCCGGTGTGCATATTGCGGGCCCCTGGGGCCTGAGACAGTAACGCAGGATGCTTCACGTTGTCAGCCAAATTGATTGAGGGTTAATGCAAAAGGTGGCCCGTTCCGTGTCCCCAGCAACTACGGGTATATAGGGGAATGCTGTACTCCCGTTAAGGATCCTAAATGTATGGAGCACCATTTAAGCGGGAAATACGATGAGATAACCATATAACAAAACTTCATACTAAAGATTCCTCGAATAATATTGCCTGGAGAACCATTCTCTTGAGTCTTAGCAAAGCTATGATTCAGGTATTAAAGATATCATGGAAAGCCAGAAAAAATTAAGGATTCGCCCAGACCGATCTAAAAGTTCAGAATTAAATCTATGTCAAACGGAAACGAAACTGCTATGCTGAATGAAGCTGCTCCCATTGCCTTTTGCACTTTATTCATTACATTGACAAAGCGCTGTAAGTATTTCATAAGCAAACCCACGAGCAATGGTTCTTTCACGGCAGCTTTGCTGGTTAAATTCGCAATCTCCAATATTTTTCCATAGGCCTCACCCGGGCTTGTGTCAGACATTGAATCTGCGTAGTCAAATTCCTCCAAAAGATATCTCTCCAGATCCTCGAAATCATGCTCATCCACTTTTAAGTCCGTAGCAAGCCCATCTAACCAGTTTTTTATCCTCTGTGAAAAGTCCTCCCCAGAAGTCATACTTAATAAGTGCAAACCTGAACAAAGCGGTTTCCTTTTTTCTGAGAGACCCGCACACTAAATTCTATAATATTAGATTGTATAAAGCTCTATTATGGCAGTGGGAAATCCCGACATAAAATCAGCTGTGGTTACCAGCAGAGGGTTATTGAAAAAAATTCAGCTGGTGATCCCAGGATATAGCGGATACAGGAAACTAGAAGATCTGAGAGTAGCTGATGAACTTTTGAGAAAACAGATATCAGTTGTTTTGCAGAGAGCCCTTAATTCTCTGCAAAGCGAGAGGTCAAATCTGGTAAACCAGAATGAATTCTCAAAACTCACTTTGATTGGTTCAGGAATCTCTAAGGTGCAGCAATTCCAGGGTGAATTACTTCATTCGCAACAAGGGTATTCCGGGATATCCTCAAGCATTAGAGTCGATGAAAGTAAGCTTGGTACGCTGTATGACTACGACCTTAAATTTCTGGATATATCTTCTCGGATCGATCAGATGGCAGATTTCACATCCGTTCAGGATATATCTGATAGAATAACAAAACTTTCTGATGAAGTTAATAATGCCAAGTCGGCATGGGAAGCAAGATTGCTGGCTGTGGAAAAAATTTTCTTGGTACCGGATGGTGATAAGCAATGATAGGAAAGAAATCAAATGTAATACCCTCAAAGGGAGGAAGCTTGTTTGGCTCAACAACTGTCGCGTGGGAAACTCAGTTTAAAGAGGGTAATGCAATGTGGAAAGTCCCCAGGCTAATCCGCTTAAATGATAATATAGTGGTCAGGGAAGACGAGACTGCAATATTCTTGCGGGATGGAAAAATACTTGCGACCTTCGATCAACCCAACAGGTATGCGCTTACAGACATAAACGCGCCCATTGTAGGGCCGCTCATAAAAGAGCTCTCAGGGGTGCAGCAACAGGCTGAAGTCTATTATATTCAAAGGAGGTTCATCGACGGCAAATTTGGAAGCGCCGAACCATTTCAGTTTACCGATCCTACGTTTGGTGTGGTCAATCTAAGGGTGTTTGGGGAATACAGGTGGAAGATTTCGAGTCCAGAGGTCTTCATAAGCCAGTTTGTTGGGACACTAAACCTTGAAACTTCGGGTGAGGTCGAAGACAGGCTTAAGGAACAGGTCGTCATCCTTCTGTATTCTGCACTTGGGAAAATGAAAGAGCAGGGTCTAAAAGTCACAGATCTGCCTTCAAATCTGACCACTATAGAACAGGCCGTACTTGCAATGGCGCCGGATAATTTCCAGCAATATGGAATCGAGATTAACAAGATTCAGCAATTGAACATAAGCCTGCCGGATGAAGTACAGAAAGCAGTTGATACCCGGTCTGAGATGTCTGTTCTCGGCGTGAATTATATGCAATACCAGGCAGGGCAGGCAATGGTGGACGCTGCGAAGAATACGTCAGGAGTGGCTGGAATTGGAGCAGGTCTTGGAGTTGGAATCGGGGCTGGTGCAGGAATGGGATACGCCTTTTCCGGCCAGATGTCTAATATGATGCAGCAGCAGTCTGCGGGCAAGAATTGTCCTAAGTGTGGTTCTGTGGTACCAGCGAACACGAGTTTTTGCCCAAATTGTGGATTTAACATGCAACAGAGTCAAACGTATGCATGTTCCAAGTGCGGAACGCAGGTACCAGCTGGAACAAAATTCTGTCCAAATTGTGGAAATTCAATGGCCACTTCAGAGCAAAAGAAGAAGTGCCCAAACTGTGGCAGTGAAATCGATGCTAAAGTGAAGTTTTGCCCGAACTGTGGAAAAGGGGTGTGATAAATGGCATTCTGTGAAAAATGTGGTACGCAGATTCCAGATGACGCGGTTTTCTGCCCCAAGTGCGGTGCGAAACAGGGAAACGTGAATGCCCAGCAAGGTACGAAGAATGCATCCGCTCAAGCAGGTGCTTCAATAATTGCAGGTGCTTCTGTGCAGGAATTGAAGTGTCCAGGCTGCGGAGCTCCAATAAAACCCCAGTTTGGTGAGATGGTCATTTCCTGCGAATATTGTGGAACTTCGATTTCTCTGGTTAGCGATGGATGGAAGAACATCCAGAAACATTCAATGTTGCCATTAAGTTTACAGACGCAGGACCAGGCAATTTCGGCTATTAAGCACAAGATGGACCAAGGGCTTCTGCGCAAACACCTTGAAGAGGAATCCACGATGGGATCCATAAATATTGGATACATCCCATATTGGGTTGTTCCCGTATCTGCCAGGACGAATTATACAGCAGTAGATGCAGCTGCAGAAGTAGGGAAGTTTGCAGCAACAGCAGCCATGATCGGCCTGGCTGGTGGCGCTTTTGGTGGAGGCGGTAGAGGAAGAGGCGGAATGGGCATGGGTCTCGTAGAGGGCACCATGATAGGTGGAATGATGGGAGGAGGTTTCGGTGGTGGAGGCGGATCAATCAGAGCCTACACGCTCAACGAAAACTACAACTACCCTGTGGTCGCGGTAAAATCTATGACACAGTACCAGCCAAAGGACTACGCTTTTGACCTTGCGAAGAGGGTGCCCTTCGAGTCGAACAAGATTTCCAAGGGAATCAAGATTCTCAACGGAGATTTGAGCGAAGATTCAGCTAAACATATGGCAAAGACCAATGTTGAACAGGTACAGACAGAAAAGGCTCACGAACAACACCACATGATAAGAAGCATTAACTCAAATTCAGATACGGGAGATCCAGAGCTTTTACACGTTCCAGTGTGGTTTGCGAATTTTGAGCATAAGGGAAATAAGATGGTCCTGGTGATAGATGGAAGTTCCGGCGGAGTGATTAATAGCATAGGGTTGTCTTAGAAAGCTGAGATATCTATTTTTGGCTTAATGTACACTGATCCATTTGCTTCAGTGATTCCATTTAAAAATTGAAAAAAATTACTTTTTATTCCCTTTGTCTCCTTAACAGTAAAGAAACAAATAAGCCTGATTTTTAGACATTGTCAAGATCCGGTTGATAAGTACCTGTGATACCAGTAGGATGTTCTCAACAGTCCCTCCTTTGTCTTGAACCTGTGCTTCAACAGCCATGACTGTATGGAGAAATGCTGTTCCGCCTTGTCTGAAGTCTTCTCCACCTCAGGGTTGCTGAGATACAGGAACACCTCCTTCCTGCACCTCTTCACAAATGAAAGGAAGCCTGCCATGATCCTGTCTTCCCCATACAGGCTGTGGATCCTGTCAAGCATTATCTCAACAATCTCCTTCTCACTCCTGCCTTCAGTGAGTTTCCTGACGGGATCACTGTTCTTTCCAAGTTTGTAAAGGTTTGTCTCGCCGGGGAAGAACATGTACCTGACCAGCCTCTTTGCCATGTCCAGATGCTCTTCCATCCCTGCGTCTTTTATCCTGTGCGCGAGGTCTTTCTCAATGTGGAAGAGACACCTCTGCCTCCTTATTCGTATTCCAAGGTGTGACGATACGATTTCCATGACAGATTCGTAGTGGTATCCGTCTGTGGTGATGAATATCTCCTCTGGTATTGTGAACCTGGAGAGTGCCCTCACCATGAATCCTGCGAGCGTATCTTCCCTCAGATCGTCCAGGATCTCCTCGACAAAGTTTCCTGTCCCTGCATCCCTGAGGAGTGCACTGTATTTCTCTATTCCATCGATGTGTGCGTACTGCTCGTCATAGACGAAATAACCTGATGCGTCCATCATAATGCCAGGCACTGGGTGGAGGGATTTCCTTATGGTTTCATGGGGTATGATCACGTTACCTATGATCCGGAAGAGGTTTGCTGCCTTTCTCAGGGATGCCTTCACCCTGGTTTTTACGCTCTTCTCCCTGACATCATCGGGGTAATGCTTCACTTACCCGTAGTTCGGCAGACGTGCAAGGAATGAATATGAGCAGTCCCTGCACATGTAGCGCTGAACCCAGAACACTGTGCTGTTCTCCATTCTCCTGATACATGTTCCGTTCCTCACCACATTCTTCGATCGGCACTGAGGGCACATCGGGTTCATGAAGCTGATGAGATCGTTCTCCTTCAGCTCCATGTCCATCATGGGTATATTGTTCAACATGAATATTGGAGAAGAATCCACTGAGGCATAATCGTCAAGTGATGTTGAAATTCTCTTGAACTCAGTGTATGGCGCCTTCCTCAGTCGCATGTGATGGAATGCTTCCATCATATTTCATGATTTCGGTTCAGAACACGATTTGGGGATAAAATCAACTAAAATTTGACATTGTCGATTTTTAAAAAATTGGATAAACTTGCTACGCCTAGACTATCAGTACAATCCAGGCAATCAGCATAAGGATACCGGCAAATAATACCCACTGGGGCAGGAATATAAGCCAAAGTATGATCTCAACTATTGCGAGAATCAGAGTCAGGTCCCTGGGTTTTATGCTCAACCTCCTAAGACGAACAAAAACCATGCCGTATGTGACCAGCAGGAGTGCCAGTACGAACAAAACTGCTATGAATTTAATAGTCTCGTTTATCACGAACAATCCAAACGCTCCTACACTGCTAAATGGAGCTCCACCTATTGAAAACAATGCTAATATCTCAATTATCAGGGCTACCAGAAGCAGGAGCATTGCGAGAGCAACAAAGATGCGTGAAATAAGGAGCTTTTCACTTTTTGCCATTAAACCTGTTAGGTTATAATCATTATAAACTTTTCTTAGGACTAAGGCAAATTAATCAGTTATATGGGCAATCGTCCCGGTTCTTCATGACAATACTCTCTGAAACCAAATGCAGTGAATAGGTTTTTTAATGGACTCACTTTAATCCTAAAGTGAATAGGCCGCAGAAAGTCAACCGGTATGTCACCGATCTTTCTGCGTTAAACCTGCTGATTTCATTTTCGGTCAGCGTGTTTTCATACACGATTTTTCTGTTTATGGAAGAGAATTCAGTGCCGATATATTATGCAGGCCTTGGCTTGTCTGTTGGGCAGGCACTGTCCATACTGAGTGCGATATTTGTTGGTAGAATGAACGATAAAGGGCACGCTTTTTCTATGATGTTCACGGGCTCACTCATTTATGCATCGGGTATGATCACAATTTATGCCATTGTCGATGAGCATTTTCTGATTTTGTACCTGATTCCAGTTATAATAGCAGTGTTGATTATATTTGAAGGATTTTTCCGTTCCTCGCTTAATGTGTTCGTTTCCAAGGCTGTTTCAAAGGAAATGCTTGGCCCTTGCTTTTCAAGGATTAATGCGATGGAGCTCGTAGGTTCTGCTGCATCATTCCTTGTATTACTTGTCAGCGCGTTATTAAACAATTTGGGATTGATCTATTTATCTGCAGGTTTCTTGCTGGCATTTGTTACCTTGTGGGTATTTTCAGCGCTCCATCGTAAAGAGCGAAATAACCTGATAGATGAACTTAAGCAGACTAGAAGGCCCGGATTTGTGGAAAGCCTCAGGGAACTAGGAACAAAGAAGAGAACGGTTTCGGCAATCGTGGTTACAAAAGCATTGATGACAATCGGGACTCTGTCTTTTACTTACTTCTATCTGCTGACCGGTTCACAGATAGGTGTCCCTCTGAGTTACCTGCTCCTGATACTTGCAGGTGCCTTCGTTCTTGGTGCAGTTTTTTCCAAAGTGGGGGAAATATTGATGACTGGAGGCATGAATCTTGGTAGGTACAATTATTTTTACATGGCGTTAAATGATGTACTCACTTATGGGATACTTTTAGCTGCAGTCTATTTTAGGAGTGAGATACTGATTTTGTTATCGGTGCTATCTTCTTCTACTAATCCAATATTCTCTGCAGGAATGCTATCGTACGATGTCAGGGCAATAGGAAAAGAAAACAGAGGAATGTTTGGTGCGATTCAGAGAGTCACAATCGGTTCATTTTCCGCACTGATAATATTCCCGCTTTCCATCATTTTTCTGGTTAACGGGATAATAGTCTGGCAGGTCGTAGTCGTGGTCTCGTTAATTTCAGTAATCACGTCATTATTGATACCAAAGCAATTGTAAATGTGGAAGAGGGTTCTTCCCTAACCCGGTAATGCAATTTAGGATCCATGATTGCAAGGCTAAATTTAGGGGCTTATTGCCAAATTTTGATCAAAGCAGGGTTTAGCAGCCATAAAAACTGTAAGATATATACTAACTGCCCTACCTTCTCACTTACTCCTGAAATTACCTTATTTCTTTGGCTGTCAACGTAGACATGAAAGCCTCGCTCGGAAATATTCCATTGTTGTAGGTTCAAAAGATGGGTGAAAAGAATAAGAGATATCATGGGTCACCAGGGATTGCCAGTGGTGATGGCAAGAGGTAATCTATCCAACAAAGAGGCTGTTTTTTCGGAATAAACCATGGGCACTGAGAGGCTAGGAGATTATACAAAATTGTGAGTGCCGGGATCGGGGGTCGAACCCGAGGCCTTCGGATCTCCCAGCTTATTCGGCATATGAGTCCGACGCTCTACCAACTGAGCCATCCCGGCTCAAATCAAATAACCTATACCGGTGCTTGAGGCTCTTCCAGCATCTCTTCTGGTATTTTATTCCTGGCAACAGGTCCGAGGTTTTCCGTTCTCCTAATCTCGACTTTTCTTAGAGGGAAAATATGTCTGTTCACTGAAATCAATTCGCTAGTGATTTCGTCGCCTATAACATAATTTGAAAGTTCGCCAAGCGACAGATTTCTTATCTTCTCTCCCAGCAGATCGTAGGAATTCTTTCGTATGCTGGCTATCTTCGAAGCGTTCAGTTTGCCGTCTATTACTACAACAGCCTTTATTACGAATTTAAATCCATCTTTTGTAATGTCCTTGTTAATTATGTCAATCCGATCTTTTCTTCGCCTGACAAGTCTTCGGATGTAATCGTCGCCGACAAAATGGCCATCAAATGTAGTCTCGCATTCAGTTCCGTTGCACGAAACTATCTTGAAAACCGCTTTTGTGTTACCTTTCTTTATGTTCCCGGTTATATCGGAAACCGGAACTTCAACTCTTCTTCCAATCATAGCTTCCGGAGAAGCACCAGGGCACTTTACAATTTCTTTTCCGCCCATATAATTGGGTCTAACAATAGTAAACCATGTTTTTTCTTTCCACTTTTCCTTTCCTTTCTTCTGTGATTTATCCGAAGCCATTACATCCCTCTAACGCCAAATGTGTATTGGAAGTATGGTGGGAATGGCGGTCTAAAATTAAACCTTTCCTTTTAATTTCGCGCAAGTGAGGCTGTCATGCAGTGTGCACCGCCGTAACCACCCGTCAATTCCTGTAAATCAAGTGGAATAAAGTCGATCCCATGTTCCTTCATGTCTTTTCTGTCAGGGAACGTATTCTTCCCTCCAGATTTGGCGAAGTCGATCTTAACCGCATCTAGCGTGGAACCATGGTACGCATTAATCTTCAAGAGTCTCTCTAAAACCTTCCCGGTCTCGATTGCCAGTATCTTCCCGTCTCCAATTGTAAGGAAGTTTGATGCGTAACTCAACTGCTCAGCCACGGATAATGCAATAATTTCAAACCCGTTATCCCTTACCACCTGCAGAAGTGTGGTTTTCCCGTCTTCCTGGTACTCTCCACCGTTCTTGTGAAACACGCGAACATTAGCTCTTTCGCACAGCGTTTTAGAAGTGACGACTGACCCGGAAGAAGCAACATTGAAGTAAGTGTCGAGATGCATGTTAACCATGGGGTCGGAAGCATTTTCCATGAAGTCGTAAACCGGGTTCTCCACCGCATAAACCGTGTCATATTCTAAAAGGCCGGAACTCAGCGCTTGTTTGACACCTTCAATATTTGATCTGCTTCCAGTGCCAAAGAGAGCAAACTTTCCCATTGGAATGTAATCTCCCCCTTCCAAAATACCGGTCCCGGTGATCGCGAAGCTGTTCTCTTGCTTTAGGCCTTTATCAAACAGAAAACTTGTAATTTCTACCTCTTTTTTTCTTTGAGGATTCTTCATGTTCCCAACAAGTATCCCTTTTGGCAGGACTGCCTGTTGGTCCCTCATAAAATACAGGTTTGCCAGGGGGATATTGGAATAAACAGTAGGATAGGTGATCCCTTCTGACAGCTTTCTCAGGTCAAGAGAAGGTTCAAGAGTAAGAATCTCGAACAGAGTTGAGGAATCAAGTTCGTTAACGATACGTTCAAAATCCCTTCTGGCTCGAGAAACGTCTTCCACTTCGCCAAAGAACATCACATTATCCGTAACACGCTTTTCAAGGGCGCGCCTGAAATCCTGATGTTTCTTTGCAAGATCGATGAATAAGCGGCGGAGCTGCAAGACTTCAACGCCTTCAGATTTCAATGCATCTTCAAGTTTATCATGTTCCTCTCTCGCTTTTGCAGTATTGAAAGGTCTTTCGAAAAGGAATGAGCGAGGGGAGAGCATCGCGTACTCAATTTCCAGCCCCGGTCTATGAATGAGAACTTTGGTTAATTTGCCCCACTCCGATTTGTTCACCATACAATTCAGTATGCTTTTAATTCAAATAACATTTCATTTGGCTTATGGCGGAAGTGCATAGTACGTATCCTGGTAAGAAACCACGTCTACGGTGTTGGAATCGTACTTGCCTTTGACCGTAAGCGTACTCATCCCGTTCGGGCTGAGAATTTGCACCTCTCCAGGCTTCCTGTAGATTATGCTGTATTCCTCCATCGGTTGTTCGCTCAACACATCCACGTTTCTCAGGCCGTAAAACGCCTTTGTATCAAGCCTAAGCCTCCTGCCTTTGCCGAGTTCCAGGAGTTCCAGGGACCTGTTATTGTATGAAAGGACAATGTAAGTTCCTGAGTCAATTCTAAGCACCGACCCTCTGCCAAGATCAAACAACCTTACGAGATAGGTGTATCTGAACAGATCCACTCCATTGTCCCTGCCGGCTAATTTCTTGCTCACCGAGAACTCGGACATGTGGGAGCTTGAAAGTTTCTTGGAAAAACTCTCTGCACGCTTGAAAGACATCATGAAAATATCTACCCCTTCAGGCTTCCTTGAAATCTTGGTAATCCCTAAATCTTTGTAACGGGGCATATTTATAATTTCATTGACCACCTTGTCGATTCCGTTAGAATATTTGCCGGTAATTCCCCGAATCTGAATGATTGCCTCAAAGTATGAACCAGTTTCCCTGTTACACCTCTGACAGCTTTCTTTTCTTATCCCATAGGGGATCGAATCATGGAATTTAGATCTCGCTGCATCCGTAACAACGAGCACTTCCGCCTCGACCAGGCCGTCGCGTACTTCCGGATCTATTTCAGCCAAAGTTGCTTCTACCCTTGTGCTTGAATTTTTGCCAGAATACAGCTTGGCTGCAGCTTTGTCGATCTCTGCCCCTTTGTCATAATAAATCCATCTTTTGTTTGTCTTCAGCGCTTTGCATTTGGGACAGTAAACAAGGTTGAGTATTCCTTCCCGTTTAATCCCTAATGCCTTAATCCTGCATTCGCTGCAGACTGGGTTCTCATCGCCGGTTTCCTTGCCGCAACTTATGCAAATCATGTTATTCCGGTATGTTTCCATTGGACTGGAAGCTCTTGGATAGTTCCCTTGCGACTATATGCTTTCTTATCTCTGTGGTGCCTGCACCTATCTGGCCTAATATTGCATCTCTTAGAAGTCTTTCCACCTCAAAGTCCTTTATGTATCCATACCCGCCGTGGATCTGTAATGCTTCCCTGGCTATGTACTCAGCAGATTCTGCAGTATATAGGATACCTGTTGCTGCACTTAAGCCGTCCCGGGGGCTATCGATAAGTTTCCTGAGAGCGTCTTCGCAGAGAAATCTGCTAGCCCTGTATCTTGAATACATGTAAGCCAGTTTTTCCTGAATCAGTTCATAACTGTCTATTAATTGACCGCCTTGCTCTCTTTCTCCAGCATATCGTACTGAAAGTTCAAGAGCTCTCCTGGCCAAGCCAAGGAAAATAAAGGATAAAATCACGCGCTCGGAATTAAGGCCATTCATCAAAATCTCTTTCCCATGGTTTTCTGCTCCAATTATCCTGCCCTTTGGAACGTGAAGGTTATCGAAGAAAACTTCACCTGTTGGAGATCCACGCATACCCATCTTCGAAAACTTTGTTCCCCTGGAAAAACCCTTATCAGAGGACAGGACTGCAAACGAGGTATGGGCTTCCCCTGTGCGCGAATATACAAAGAAAAACTCAGCATATGGTGCATTCGTAATAAGCGTTTTACTTCCATTTATTGTAAAACCATCCTTATCGGGTAGCGCAGCAGTTTTCATTGCCAGGGCGTCACTACCAGATGAAGGCTCAGTCATGGCGAGTGATCCAATCCATTCTCCGCTGCACAGTTTAGGAACAAATTCCTCCTTCTGCGATTTGCTCCCGTTACGGAAAAGGTTGTCAAGGCAAAGATTAGAGTGCGCGCCATAAGACAGGGCAAATGGCGCTGATATGTACCCGAGTTCCTCTTCAATAATCGCCTGAGAGGTATAATCCAGCCCGGAACCGCCATATTCTTCTGGAATTGTTACGCCCAGGAATCCCTGTTTTCCCATGTTCCTGAAAACATTTTCTGGAAAATAATCATCGGAATCAATTTTTGCGGCGATGGGAGAAAGGTTTCTTTTAGCATACTCTTTAATTGAGTCCCTGAGTTCGATATGCGTATCGCTATAAAGTGACTGCATTGCAATTGGAAATCCGGCGTATTATAAATATTCACGCAATGAATTCTCGCAATCATCAGATAAAACTATTTAGCATACAATCATATCGCAGGCTGAAGAGATTAACCTTAATCGAATCTCTTGTTTGGAAGAGTGCAAACGTATGTATGTTCAGATTGAAGATGAATTTATAGCCAGGGTCCCACCAGACAAACTTGGAACGGATTACGACGATTCGCTTCTCGGAGTTGCGAGGAGTTCGCTGGAAGGGATACTGAGAGATGCAGAACTGGCAAGCTATGGCGTATCTAAACGGTGTTTGGTGATTTCGGTAAGTTCAATTGAGAAAGTCGGTGAAGGCAGCATAGTGCATGGCGACGGAGCAGTTTACCAGACCCTGAAATTCAAGGCCATAGGATACATGCCAGAAATGCAGGAAATTGTCGAAGGGTATGTTACAAGCGTTCAGAAATTCGGTGCTTTTGTCAGGATAGGACCTTTCGAGGGATTGCTTCACATCAGCCAAATTATGGATGACAGAATAGACATTGACCTGAGCAACCAGAGATTTATAGGAAAAGATACCAAACGAGATCTGAAAGTTGGAGACAGGGTAAGGGTAAAGATTGTAGCGCTTAACCTGCCCAGTTCTTTCATTGGGGACTCGAAGATTGGATTGACAATGAAACAACTTGGCTTAGGCAAACTTGAATGGCTTAAGAAGAGGAAGGAGGTAAAGGCAGCAAATGAAGCTTGAACTCCATGCCTGTAAAAAATGTAAACTGCTTACTGCGGAGAAAAATTGCCCGAATCACCCCGACGAAAAGCTTACCAGGGAATGGTACGGTTTCATCTTTGTCCAGGACGTGAAGGAGTCCGTGATAGCGAGAGAGACGGGCATAACCAAAGAAGGAAAATATGCAATCAAGGTCAGGCAGTAAATACTGCCTGAACGAAGAAACTCGTAAGCAAGTTGAGTCTGCGAATCACAGGCTCTGTGATCCCAACTTTATAAAGAAAGAATTTTCTTCACGTCAGTTGGTGACAGTCGGTGACTTTACTACTAAAGTAATGGAGGACATTGGAGCAAACATAAAATTGCAAATTGTAGACCTGAAGACAAAGAGATCTGAAGGTCAATTCGCTCACAGGGATGGATCAATTCAACTGGAAAATCCCGCAGGGTGTATCTCTCAGGAACTTATAGACGCCATTAAGGAAATTCTCAATTCGAATCGAAAAGGCAGAATTGAGGTTTTTGGGGAAGAGGATCTCGCAGTTATACCGGTTATTTTGTTTGCAGAAGATGGATCAGTTGTGACTTATGGCGTCCCCGACCGGGGATTGGCCTACATTACAGTTAATAAAGAGTCACGCATTCGGGTAAAAGGCATATTCGAAAGGATGGTAATCTATGGTCAAGATTGAAGTTACTAACGTCAGGGACAACGCCATGCTGAAAAGGAAGGAGATCAAATACAAGCTGCTGTATGACGGAGAGTCCACACCCAAAAGAGATTCAGTAAGGGAAATTATTGCAAAGAATTTTAGCGCAGAGAAAGAACTCATAATTATTGACCGCACGCTTCAGGAAACAGGTAAATCCGAGGCAATTGGATATGCCAAGATATACGATAACAAGGACAATGCGATGCTTTATGAACCTGACTACGAGTTATTCAGGAATGGGCTCAAATCGAAAGAAAAAAAGGAGTGAAAGCAGTTGTTGAAGCGCGAACATTATAAGGTTGAAGACGGAAAGCTTACCAGATCAAGAAAATTCTGCCCAAAGTGCGGTCCTGGAGTATTCATGGCAGATCACGAGGACAGGCTCACCTGCGGAAAATGCGGGTATACAGAGATAAAGAAGAAGAAAACAGAAAAACCGGCAGCCGATAAAAACTAAATTAGTCTTTTACACATATTAGCCGATGCCAAAAACAGGATCGGCCATTCTCCCACTTCATTATGGTCATCCCCCGGAAAGGCTGTTCAAGCGGATGATCCAGCTTGGAGGGACTCTCTGTGAGCTTATTCTGGAGAAATATGGTTCACGCGATCTGCTTCTAAGATTTTCTGATCCTTACTGGTTTCATTCCATCGCACTGGCAACAGGGTTTGACTGGAACTCAAGTGGAACTACCACGGTAATGCTATCTGCATTGAAGGAGTACTTCGATTCCAGGAATGGGGAGATAGTTATACTGGGTGCAAAAGGCAAAAGGCTTTCCACAGTAAAGGAACAATATTCGAAAGCAGAAACGAAAATTGGAGGAAAATTTTTGGAAGAGGCATTCCTGACTGCGAAGGATGTTGCCAGAGTCGATAACAACTTACTGCAGGACACCTTTGATCTATACCTGCAATATCTTATTACTGACGGTAGGGGGTGGTCAATTGTCCAGCAAGGAATGAACTCGAATATCAGGATGGCTAGGAGGTACCACTGGCATTCCGGCGTAGACAGGAGACTTTACGATGACGCAAGGTACGGATTGTCAGGTACGAAAAGAATGGATACGGTACTTGACCTCTCTACCTCGACAAGTTCAAAGAACAGAGACGGGATGATTGACATAATTAAGGACAGGCCGGAAAGATACCGGGGGATTATAGGTAATGGTAGGCAACGCACACTGGACATGAGGGACGCCGAAGGGAAGATTTTAGACATGGACGTCAGAGTAGACTGGAAAAAACTTCAATCCATATACGAGGATGCTCCCTCCGGGTTTAATGAGTTATACAGGATGAAGGGGATTGGCAAGAGCACCTTGAGGGCGCTCTCCTATCTTTCAGAGATTGTATATGGCTCTGAACCGTCTTTTAAAGATCCCATAAAATTCTCGTTTGCCCTTGGAGGGAAAGATGGCATACCAAAGCCAGTGAATTACAAGGATTATGACACCAGCATTGCATTTTTCAGAGAAGTTCTGGGAAAACCAGGGTTTGACGGCACAATAGATGCGATCATACGCAATTTGTCCAGATCGGGATTGATTATCAGATAGACTTCGGAACCCGTTATTCAAAATGGTTATATCACAAGTATGCTTTAGTATGGGATTGCCCCAATGCAGACTGAAATTGAGACAAAGTTTAGAGTTGAAGATCATTTACCTTTTCTCCATCCCCTTATCAGCAGATGGTTCAACTCCAACTATATAGGTCTTACGGACCCCCAGAAAAAAGCTATTCCTTTGATTCATGCAGGGAAAAACGTGCTGGTTTCGAGCCCAACCGGGACTGGCAAGACCCTGACTGGATTTCTTTCAATCATCAACGAATTATTTTTTCTGGCTGAAAAGGGGGAGATTAAAGATCAAATTTATGCTGTTTACATAAGCCCGCTCAAGGCACTTGCCAATGACATTGACAAGAACCTGAGGAAACCGCTTACTGAAATATACGGGCTTGCTGAGCAGGAAGGGCTCAGGATACCAGAGATCAGAGTAGGCCTGAGGTCGGGAGACACACCTCAGAAGGACAGGCAGAAAATGCTGAAAAGACCACCACACATTCTCATTACGACACCCGAGTCTTTTGCACTTCTCCTTAGCAGCCCCAAATTTTCTGAGAACCTTATCTCGACAAAGTATGTCATATTGGATGAAATTCACGAGATATCATCCACAAAAAGAGGGTCGTTCCTGTCTTTGAACCTGGAAAGGCTGCATGGAAAGGTGGCAAACGGACTGATAAGAATAGGACTTTCCGCAACACAGGCTCCTATTCAGGAAATTGCAAAATTCCTGGTTGGCTTCAACGAAGGAAAGATGAGGGATGTGGAGATAGTTGAAGTTGATGCCAAAAAATTCCTTGATCTTAGCACCCTGACCCCTGTCCCGGACTTAACCGCTGTTTCCCAGGATGTTGCCAACGAGCGTATGTACGATATACTTACTGATCTCATCAATTCCCATAAAACGACGCTTGTTTTTACAAACACACGAAGCTCGACTGAACATGTAGCAGTCAGGTTGAAGGCAAGGGGTATCGAAAGCATCGAAGCGCATCACTCTTCTCTGGGAAAGGAGACCAGGATTGATGTTGAAAACAAGCTTAAGAACGGCGAACTTAAATGCGTTATCACTTCAACTTCCCTGGAACTAGGCATAGATATTGGCTACATAGACCTGGTAATCCAGATAGGCAGTCCAAAGTCCGTATCCAAGGGATTGCAGAGGATTGGGAGATCTGGCCATAACGTAAATGATATGTCAATGGGCAGGTTCGTGGTATTCGATCTTGACGATCTCGTTGAATGTTCCGTATTGACAAAGGCTGCGTACGACAGGGAGATTGACCGGGTTACCATCCCTAAGAATTCACTGGACGTTCTGGCGCAATGCCTTGTCGGCATGGCAATCGAGAAGGTGTGGAAATTTGACGAGGCTTTCGATCTTGTAAGAAGATCATATCCTTACTCAGAGCTCAGCAGGGAAGATTTCCTCAATACCGTTAACTATCTTGCAGGGGAGATCAAGGACAGCACAATATTCCCAAAAATATGGTTTGATCGCGAAGAAAACATATTTGGAAAGAAAAAGAGTGCAAGGATGATCTTTTTCATGAACGTTGGTACAATTCCGGATGAATCTGACTACCAGGTCATCAACGAAAGGGGAAAACATCTCGGCCAGTTAAGCGATAAATTCGTAGAGAGGCTTAAACCAGGTGACGTTTTTGTTCTTGGCGCGAGAACACACGTATTCCTTCATACTGCAAGAAACAAAGTACTTGTGAAAGAAGCAGTCGGGGTAAAACCCACTGTTCCCTCGTGGACAGGCGAACTACTGCCCAGAAGTTACGACCTCGGGATGTTAATCGGGAAGTTCAGAAAAGAGATAAGCGAAAAGCTTGTTGACCCGGTGGCTACCAAAGCTCTGTTAATGGATAAATACAAGGTGGATGAGTCGGGAGCGTTCAGCATAATCTCCTACATCAAGGCACAAATTGATTACTCTATTCCGACGGGCACAAGCGCCCTGCTGGAAGGATATATAGACGACGAGAAGAATTACAACGTGATTTTTCATGTTCCGCTTGGCAGAAGAGTTAACGATGCACTATCAAGAGCATATGCGCTTGCACTGGCAAACCAGTTTGGTATGAACGCACGGGTAACGATCACTGATGACGGTTTCATGCTTTCCTACCAAAAGAAACTGGATTTGAAGAGCATAGCGACCCTTCTTACTGGTGAAAACTTCAGGGATACAGCCAGAAGATCAGTGACGAACTCAGAAGTTTTGAAGCAGAGATTCAGGCATTGCGCTTCAAGGTCGCTAATGATATTGAGAAAGTACAAAGGTTTCGATATTTCGGTGGCCAGGCAACAGCTTCGAAGCGATAAGGTGCTCAAGACCCTGGAAGAAATGGGTAACTTTCCGGTTGTCACTGAAGCTTACAGGGAGATCATGGAAGACATGATGGATGTGCCCAGAGCACAGAAATTTGTGGAAGAAGTGATGGAAAAAGGACACTACAAGATAAGGGATTACAGCACCGATCCTTCTCCTTTTTCTCACGGAATTATCCTCGCCGGGGTTTCGGATATTGTACTGATGGAGGACAGATCAAGGCTTTTGAGAGAACTTCAAAGCAAGATACTGGAGAAGGTCTACGGCTCTTCCAGCATTGGATTCCTGGTAAATGACAAACGAACGTGCGAGAATTATTTTAAATCCAAGGTGCCCAAGATCGAGAATGAGGAGAGTTTCGATCAATTCCTGAAGCATTTCCTGTACGTTGATCCATTCAAGAACAAGATAAATTCCCCGTATCCATATGCGGGAGAAGGAGTCTCGGACCTCGTTGAAAAGTTCATAACTGAAGACAGGATGATTTCAGTTTTTGTCAGGGGGACAGAGTATACACATCCTGAACACTATCATATTATTGAGAGGCTTTTCAGGCGCGATCTCCAGAATACAGATATGGAAGAAGCAATAATTTCCAGGCTTAAGGAATCGGAGTCGTCATTTGGTGAGTTGAAAAGGGAACCTGGAGGAGATGAGAATGCAATCAAGGATTCCATAATCAGGCTGGAATCTTCATACTCAATAAGAAGGAAGAACAGGAACGGCCTTGTTACCTATGTATTCAATAATCTTAAAGCAGAACAGATTGATCCTGGCGTTGCCAGTGAAAGGGCCGTAATTTTATTGCTGGGTTCCCTGGGTCCACTTACACTGGACGAGATATCAATCAGGCTACCAATTGATCAGGGCATGCTTTCCTCCACATTACGGAAGTTGACGGACGGGGGGATTTTAGTCCTTGATTATATTACTCCGGTTTTTGCGAAACAGTACATACTTTCTGAAGATTTGCAGAAACTAATTCATTTCTCCGAGTTTGATCCAGCGGCGGCCAGGATGGCCTCCCTCCTGAAAAGGGTAAGTACAGTAGACGAGTATTTCAGGCAATATGGTTTCTGTTACGACCCGTTGAGCATATCAATCAGGATGGATGTTCGCACCGATCCTTCAGCTATCAAAATGCCGGAGGATGGCTCGGTGATTTTCGGGAGGTTCGTAAAACACCAGTGGACATACGCTTCCATGGATTTTCTCTCAGATCTTTACGAATTAAGGTGGTTTCCGTTTAATCCTGCTGTTTCCGAATTCCTTGCCAGGATTCAGTCTGAAGGGATAACAGAGGGTGAAGCCGAGAAAACTCTGGGATATGACCGAAAGCTTGTAAGGCAGTTCCTGCGAGAACTCGAATACAGGCTTTCAGTATACAGAACACCCGCAGGACGATATTTCAGGCTTTTCGGTAACATGGAACCGAAAGACAGGAAAGAAGCGTTTCAAAATTTCATCCAAAGATATGGTCCAGTCACGCAGAGAGAGATTTCGTCGTATTTCTGGTTTGAAGTAAATGAAGGAATGGCTTCTTCCTGCCAGTCCGTGTATAACGATAGCGAAAGATACCTATTTGCAGGAAAAATATCGGATAAAGAGAAAATAGACGGGATTCTCCCAGTAAGGGACCCATTCGGAATCTATTTCTCCAGGATTTATTCTTCCGGTTCACTTAACGCAGTCTACGTAAAGAATGGTAAAGCATCTGGCGATCTGCATTTCTATAATTCAGGGGGGATACTGTGGGTAGATTCTGTCGAGATACAGACCGAGAATTTTGACGATTTTACATCAACCATTGTGGATTTTTCTGATTCCATAGGAACATCCGGAATAGTGCTCAAAGGGGAAGTCCTGCCTGAAGAAGGGAAAGGATGGAACGTATCAAGAAACATCGGGACTGCGACTCACGGCGACATCGATCTTATTGACGACCCAAACCAGATAATTTCCAGGGCGTTATTCCTGCCGGAGCACAGCAATAAACAAGACCACGTTTACACCAAGATCAGCCAGAGGCTTATTGGGCTCAGGAACGGGGGAGATGCTCTGAGGTTTGGAATAAGAATGGAAGACTTTAACAACTACGTAGATTCAAACCTTCTGTATCAGTTTTATGGGCCCTTCAAGGTAGCGGCTTACGGTACCTCCGAAGTGGTTTCATTTTACAGATCACTTAAGGGGTACAAACCCACCGCTGATGAAGAAAGAGTTCTCAGGGTCATAATGGAATCTGATGGAATATACGAAAGAGATTTGAGGTACAATCTTCAATTTGAGCCGGCAAAGATCAGGAAACTTACTGATTCTCTTTTCAAGAACTGCATAATCAGCAGAAGCGAAGACAGGAAGCTTAACTACGTTTTGGAATCCATAAAGAAAGAAGACGCGCTTGGAATCCTTATACCTCATCTGCTGGACAATTTTGGATTCACCACCCCGGAGCTAGTATCGGAAGTATCCGGGCTTAACGACATTCCGCACATTACCGAACGATTGAAGGCAGAGAAAGGGGTTAGGCTGGGAGTAACTTACAACCTGAAGGTAATCTATTACAGGCCTGATACTTTTAAGAGAAAACTGGACATCAGGGAGAATATATTATTCAACAGGGAATTCCTCTATTATTATCTTAAGGAACTTATTCCAAAGGATGGAATGCATGGAAGAAGCAATTATTATTTTGACGGTAAATCGATTTCTGGAACATTCACTTTACAGTACACAGGCAGGATTGCAAGAATCAAAGACTCCAAGGGTGAAATTGACCAAAGTAAAGTCCTGGAAATTCTCTCAAAAGCTGGATATCTAACCAAGAAAAATTGATCCGCGGGAGAATTAATAAGGATTCCATTGATACTTGAATATGCCATTCCTAAATGAGAACACGGTATTGAAGTACAGGGAATCCAGCAAAGAAGAAGAGTTTCACGCAAAGTACGAAAAAGCTCTGAAGGAGTGCGAAAAATACTTTGGAAAAGAATATCCTAACATTGTTGTTGACGATGTTGTTGAAGAAAGGAAAATTATTGATACCTCACCGATAAACGGGAAAGAAATACTAAAGATGCAAAATGCCAGCATGGAAACACTTGACAAGGCGCTTGGAATTCTAAGTAAGTCATATAGAAAGTGGTTCGAACTCGGGCACCTGGCCAGAGCGCAGATTTTCCTTAACGCAGCGGAGTTACTCTCAAAAAGGAAATACGAGTTTTCCGCGTTGCTTGCCTGGGAAAACGGTAAGAACAGATACGAGGCCATGGGAGATGTTGACGAAGCGATAGATTTCCTGCGATATTATGCCCTTAATCTATTAGAAAATGAAGGTTTTGTGAAATTCATTGGAAAGGCATACAAGAACGAGGAGAGCCTCAGCATAATGAAACCATATGGTGTTTTTGCGGTAATTGCCCCGTTTAACTTCTTCTCAATTACAGTAGGAATGACATCTGCCCCCTTATTAGTCGGCAATTCTGTAATCCTAAAACCATCCAGCGATATCCCGCTCACTTCTTACCTGTTTGTAAGACTCATGCATGAGGCCGGTGTTCCAAAAGAGAATCTTGCCTTTCTTTCCGGAAGCGGCAGTAGTATCGGAGACCCCCTCGTGACCGATAAGAGAGTAAGTGGAATATTGTTCACGGGTTCAAGGGAAACAGGTCTCAGGATATTCCACAAAGCCAACATGGAATCCCCAAAAGTTGTCATAACTGAAATGGGCGGCAAGGACGCGATTATCGTTTCCGACAAGGCGAATATTGTTAAGGCAATTGAAGGAGTTTTCAGATCCGCATTTGGTTACTCTGGGCAGAAATGCAGCGCCTGCTCAGTCGCTTATGTACACAAAGATGTGTATAATGTATTTATGGAAGGTCTCCTGAAGCGTACAAAGAGTGAGGAACCTTCGGACCCAAGAGGAAGATCCGCATTTATAACCCCAGTGGTCAATAAGGAAGCCTTTACAAAATTTAAGGAATTAATGGGCAAACTTCCGGCAGAAGGAAAGGTTCAGGCAGGAGGTAGAGTGAAAGATGGAGAAGGATACTACTGTTACCCAACCATAATATCTGATCTCAAGAATGATTCGTTTGTCATCAAGGACGAGCTTTTCCTTCCAATACTGGCAGTGAAGAAGATTGACAGCGTAAAGGCCGCAATAGAGGAGATAAACAGATCGGATTACGGCCTGACCGGCGGCATATTCTCGGAGAGCGAAGAGGAGATAGATTATTACTTTAAGAATGTGGATGTAGGAGTAATATACGCCAACCGGTCAGTCGGAGGCTCTACGGGCGCAATGGTGGGGTCACAACCGTTCGTAGGATGGAAAATGAGCGGGGTATCCGGCAAAGGAACCGGATCTTTCTACTATCTTCAGCAGTTCCTGAGAGAGCAATCCCAGACAATAGTGCATTAGACATCAAGTATGGACTTCAACGAGTCCACATTTTTTATAATATTATAATTTTCAATATTTAGGTTCTTCGTTATGTTTGCCATCAAATTTTGTGCAATTTCACGGTTATTTGGGATATCATGATTGAAATCCTCCATTTTGCACATAATCCCAAAGGGGAACCCGCATGGTTTTATTTTTCCGAAATAGTTCATGTCAGTCCTGACATTCAGGGAAAGGCCATGGCCCGTGACCCCTTTCTGTACTGAAACCCCGTAAGAACAAATCTTCTTGTCGTTGACCCAGGTCCCCAAATGATCGCCGATCTGACTCTCAGCTTCAATACCGTAATTTCTCAAAGTCAGTTCAACAGAATTCTGGAGCAACAGCATGTAAGATCTAAGTGTAAATCTCTTATCCTCTATGTTGACTATCGGGTATACATTGATCTGGCCCGGGCCATGGTAGGTTACAGAGCCGCCCCTGTCCAATCTCACAATCTGGGTCTGGCGATCTTCAATGTCCGTTTCTTTAAACCTGATGCCGGCCGTAAAAACGTGATTATGAAAAACGGCTAACACAGAATCATGAATTTCAGACTCCTGCCTCATGTGGATCAGCCGATCCTGTAATCGCAGGAAAAGATTGTAATCAAGAGAAAAGTAATCTGTCACGAGACTACCAATAGGCATTCAATCGAATTGTATCAGGCTATAAATCGTTTGATTATAGGCGATTAAAAAGTTAATAGGTTTCATTGGAATAACAACCCGTGGACGAACCGGGAATTACCCAATTGATAATCCTGTCAAGATCGCTGGAAGGGCAGATTGTGCCTTCAAACATATCAAAAGATATTGGAATAACCCGGCAGGCAGTTTCTTATCACCTGAAAAACTTAAGGAAATCAGGATACGTCAACGAAGAAAACAGGATTACGCAAACGGGTGTTGAATTCCTTTATAATGGGTTAAAATCCATGAGGGACCAGATATCAAAGACACTATCCGCTCTGGACAACACCCAGATATGGGAAGCATTTGCCGATTCCGATTTGAAGAAAGGGGACAAAGTATTCCTTCAGATGAAGAATGGTTTCCTTCATGCCTCATTAACGGAAAGGTCCGGTTCTATTGCGGTTTGTACAGTCAAATCCAAAAACAAAGGGGTGACTGGAGTGTCTCTAATTCAAGGAATAATCCCTCTTAAACCAGCTTCAGTCAAGATTATCGTAATTGCTGACATCGACGAATCCAGCGACACGGACGAATTGATTTTCGAAGTAAGGAAGAGAATTGAGGGAAACGAGGCTTATACCTGCACCATAGGAGAACTCTCCCACTTTGTAATTGCTCAAATCAAGAAGGAATGCATCAATGAATTTGGGTCAATGGAAAGCGCATTTGATGCAGCTCAAAGAGGGGTAAATTCCACTATAATTGTTTCGAGAAGACGTTTCACTTATGAATCGGCGAGGCTGGAAAACCTCATTTTAGTGCATCCAGGGGTCAAGATAAACATTGAAGAATTATAAGTTGTATTATAACTATATATATACAAATATATACATATAGGAATGAAAGAAGGACCTAAGCCAGCCCGCTTATATAGTGGCACATAGATATTGTACATATACCCCCCTACTGTAAAATATTTAAATACAAGATATTTATTAGCGTAAATTACAGAGGACAATAAATTGGAGGATGAAGACAGTGACCGTAGGGGTCCAGATAATAGCGGATCTTTACGGCATAGATGAGGAACTCATATCAGAGTCTGGAAAACTGTACGATATTATAGAGATGGCTGTAAAAATAGGTAAATTAACCAAGATATCGTCAGATTATTATCAATTCCAGCCTAGGGGAGTTAGCGGTGTGGTTCTTTTGGCGGAATCTCATTTGTCATTTCACACTTGGCCTGAGCATGGACTCATGACCCTTGACATCTATACCTGTGGTGACCCGGAAAACGCCGATGCAGCTTTCAATTACATCGTTTCGGTTCTTACGCCAAAGTCCGTTGAGTACAAGAAATTAAGCAGGGGAAACCTGATAACGGAAGAAGTGAAGGTTGTGAGACCCGAGCATCTAGTTTTTCACTAAGCCCTGGTCCCCCAAAACATATTTTCCTTTCTTTTTATTTTTATCAATTCTTCAAGGGTTTTAAGGGATTCCTGATCGAGTTCCAGATCTCTAATCTGCTTAACCGCCTCTTCATTCATATCAACATAAAGCGTCTCCCCTGGATGTATCTGTCTGTTAATTGTAACTCCCTCAATTGCTGCAGAAACCTCTGATCCACTTTCGGCGTATTTCTTGCTTAATTCCTCATCTCTGAGGCTTTTGATCGTGCCGCCATATCTTCCGTCTGGCTTGATCAGGGTATCTCCAACTTTTATTCTTCCTGACATGACTTTTACCCCAGCTATCACTGGTTTAGTAGTTCGGAATATATGGTCTTCCATGATTACTATCCTGCAGGGCATAGGATAGGATGACTTCTTCAACTCTTCATATTCGTATTTCTTTTGCTTAATCCAGTCTTGAGTTTGCTTGACAATCGAATAAATTATGTTTCCTGTAACGATGCCAATATCTGCGGTCATTGACGCTTCCTTGGCATCTGGAAGGATATCAATATTAAATCCTAGAATTAATCTGTCTTCACCCTTGGGAATCGTGGAAACGTCCAGAACATCCCTCTTTGAAATACTTCCAATAAGCGCCTGTCTCACGTTTATGCCATTTTGGTTAAGTTCGAAGCATAACGCTTCAAGAGAACCCAGAGCATCGGCTTTTACCAGTACTCCATTGGCATTCAAGTTAATGTTAACGGTGGATTGTTTTCGTATTTCCCCGAATGCATGTCTCGGATCCTTTTTCACGACGATTAATGGAGAGCCGGAGATTACGTCAATCCTATCCGAAATTACCACTCTCACGCCAGTAGCGGCCGAAACTCTCTCTCTTTCAGCAAGGGATGTGACCTTCCTACCCCTGTTTACATGCATTGATTTTACCTTTGTCAGTCTAGGGCCATCAGCGGTGTTGACGGCAACTGCATCGCCAACTTTCAACTTACCCTGATACAAAATGGTATCCAGCACTGTACCTATTGACGTTTCCCTCTTAACTTCGATGACAGTACCAAGACCATTATCGGATTTGACAGAAATATTACTCTCCAAATATCTCTGCGCCAATCCGGAAATGACCATCAGAAGGTCCGGGATCCCGATACCATGCTTCGCGCTGATGGGAACAAGAGAAACGATCTTGGTGAAATCGGTTATCCTGTCGTACTTATCGGCTGAAAATCCCTGCTGGAAAAGCTGGTTCACAACGTCGTACATTTTCTTGTCAAGGGCGTCTATGTATTCCTGTCTCTGCCCTTTGATGAATTCTCCAAAGGTTTTGCACTTATTATCTATAAAAAAGTCCACCAAGTCAATTTTGTTTGCAGCGACAATAAATGGAGTCTTGAATTTCTTCAATATGTTTATGGATTCAATAGTCTGGGGCATCAGACCATCGTTGATGTCAATGACAAGGACGGCAATATCCGCCAACGCTCCTCCTCTTGATCTCATATTGGAAAATGCAACATGCCCAGGAGTGTCTATAAACAAAAGTCCCGGGATCTTCAACTTACCCCCCTTGAGAATATCCTTTGCTATTTTTTCGATATTTGCGGCATCGATATCTGTGGCACCTATACGCTGAGTTATTCCACCTGCTTCGTTTTTTGCAAAAGTTGTTCCTCTAATCTGATCAAGCAGGGTTGTTTTGCCGTGATCAACATGGCCAAGAACACACACGATGGGCTGTCGTACCGTTTTTGATTCCATAATGACCAATCAGATTAGGTTTTCGCCTTCAATCTGATAGTCTAATATCTCTTCGTTGTTGAAATATATTGACACTTCGTGTTTATAACTTTCCTCAGAATCGGATGCATGAACGAGGGTATATTGGATACTGTTGGAAAAGTCCCCACGGATAGTACCTGGGGATGCTTTGGAACCGTCCGTGGCGCCAAGCAGGTTTCTGACCACCTGGATACACTCTCTGCCTTCAAGGACCATTGCTAGTATTGGAGAAGACGTAATGTAGGAAACAAGATCACCGAAGAAGGGTTTACTTTTATGCACGGAATAATGTTTTTCTGCCTGTGGCTTGGTCAATTTAAGCATCTTCAGGCCAATTACTTTTAATCCCTTTCTTTCAAATCTCGATATTATTTCGCCGGATAACCTTCGTTTTAAAGCATCTGGCTTTATAAGTACAAGTGTCCTGTTATTTCCCATATAATTTCACTGAGATTTGGTAGACTTGTGAGATCTTTTGATGTTATGAGACTCGGCTGTCCATCTTACTCTTCTGGATACTCTCTTCAGTGCAAGCATGTTAATCCTGCACTTCCTGCTGCAGAAATTGTACGATGTGCCATCTTTCTTTATGTAAATGGTGCCGGCCCCTGGTTCTATGATAGAACCGCAAAATGTACAGTTTCTGACTACCATTATCTCACCTGATCGAGAGCCTTCTTGCTTCCCTTGCCGTTTCTCTCAGCATGAGAATGTCTCCGACTCTAATAGGTCCTATGACATTTCTGGCAATGATCCTCCCCTGATCTCTTCCTGAGAGCACCCGGACCTTGACAGTAGTGGCTTCGCCGGCCATACCTGTTCTTCCCATCAGCTCGAGAACTTCAGCAGGAGTTGCTTCATCTGCCATTCATTCACCTATTTCTTTATGTTCGCAAGATCAGCTATGATCTTGTTGTATAGATCTGAACTCTTTCCATAATCTATAACTGAAATCGAGGCGGAAGAACTAATTCCAACCCTACTTCCAAGGTCCACTTTCTTCTTCACGTAGACGAACGGAATCTTTCTCTCATCACATAGTGTTGGCAGGTAAAAAACAACTTCAGGCGGCGAAACGTCTTCAGAAATCACTACAATCTTGCTTTCCCCTCTCTCTATAGACTTTATAACTTCATTGGTTCCTTTCTTAATCTTGCCATTTCTGAAAGAATTCTCCACCAGATCAAGCACATCTTTCTCCATTGAATCAGGAGTCTGAAACTTTACATACGATTGATTTTCCATGTTAGCTCCCTCACTTTTGAGCAGTCCGTCAAGCAAAGAACTTATTTATAGTTTTCACAGCGAGCTTATTGCGGATAATCTGGGCTAGCTTCCTCGAGAGCTTTAACAAATTCTTTCGGGATTCCTCTCTCGACGAGGTATTCCCATCCTGAAATGACCCTTCCAAAAATGGCCGTATTGACTATTTCGGTGAGCGAAATATATCTCGTCCCTGGAGCCTGGAAAGTGCCGAGCACCCATGGTGGTACGTGAAAGTAATTCTGGAATCTGCCGGGGATAACGTCAAGGAATAATTCGGAAAGCAAGTTTGCAATGTGGACGTTATAATACCATTTTCTTGGAACAGGGGATACATATTGTTTGCTGGGTTCATACACATTCCATTTGATTCCATATAGCATTTCCGTGCCAGTGAAAGTGCAGCTACCACCAAAATCGTCTGCATCTGTCTGAGGAGGATATTCTTCGAGACCTGTATTTTTGTTTACTACCCTGGGAGAAAAGCTTGCGTAATAAGATGCCAGATTCCTGTTAATAAGGTTCTGAAGTTCCTCCTGCTCCGTAGAATTTAAAGAATTGTCATTAAAAATCTGGTTAAGAAGATCACCGAACTCGGCACTTGACGAATTCAGAATTACTTTTAGATATTTATTGAACGCTTCGGAGGACATTGTGTACGCTCTTAGTTAATCAAATGATTGTTATTATATAAAGATTAACAATTTATTCCTCTGACAAATTTACCATTTGTCCAGTTTTTTAGGGTCTGGAATAAGAGCTAATGCATGATTTAAGAATTTGTTGCAGGTTCGCGCGGAGCCATAAAGCACATTCGCCCTGTAGAATATAGAATATCACCAAAGGCCTGATTCATTACGGAATTGATTTTATATGGCTAGCTATTAAGAAACCAATGGAGCTTAGCAGAAACGAGGTTCTTGTCCTGAAATATCTTTCCAGGAGATCAGATCAATTTATCGCAGATTCGGATGTAGAAATCGAGAATCTGGATGAAAGGGCAGTTTCCAGTGCAATTTCATATTTAGTAAAAAAAGGATTGGTAGAAAGTGTTACGATTGAACTGAACGAGTATTCCCTTGGAGAAGAAGGTGCTGCCTACCTAAATGGCCAGTTGCCGGAGGAAGCTGCGTTAAATATATTGAAACAGAAAGGAAATGCCAGCCTGGCTTCATTCGCTTCATCCTTCAAAGAAAATGAATTGAGAGTTGCATTAACGCAACTTGCAAAATTTGGCGTCAAGCCTGAAAAAGGTTTTGTAAATGTGCATAACACAAACCTCGAAAAGATTGCGCAAGAAATTCACGCACGAAGAAAAGTTCTCGAATCCGTAAAAGCCGGGCAAAGTCCAGAAGAAGGTGAAGTTCTTAACCAGCTATTAGCGCGAAAGAATGTTTTGATAAGGAAAACCAGGAAGATCAGGCGGGTCAGGATTTTACCTGAAGGACTTAATGCTTCTTCAAAAACCGAAGAGAGGATAGAGACCCTAAATTCTGAAATTCTTTTGTCTGGAGAGTGGAAAACAAAAGGCTTCAGAGAGTATGACCTTAATCCAGCGAAATTGCTCGAATATGCTTTCCCCAATCTGCACCCTCTGTCATTTATGATTGAACGAGTTCGCAAAATTTTTCTTCAGATGGGATTCACTGAAATGAGTGGAACTTACCTGGAAAGTGCACTATGGAACATGGATGCACTATTCATTCCGCAGAATCATCCCGCCAGAGATATGCAGGACACTTTCTATGTGAAGACTGATCAAGCGCTACAGTTCACAGAAGTTGACAAAAAATATCAAAAGCTGTTTTCAAATGTGCACGAAAAAGGTATCAAAGGTTACACAGGCTGGGGGGGCAGATGGAGCAAGGAAGAGTCCGAAAGGCCCCTTTTGAGGACACACACAACGGCAAGTACAATCAAGTACCTCGCAGAACATCCGACTTCGCCACAGGCAATATTCTCCGTGGACAAGGCTTTCAGGCATGAAAGTATGGATTGGAAACATCTGGCTGAACTCCACCAGATTGAAGGAGCAGTACTCTCAAAAGACGTCAGCTTGGGTTCACTTAAGTGGATTATCAAAGAATTCTATTCTAGACTGGGGCTCAAGAACATCCGGTTTATTCCATCATATTATCCATACACTGAACCAAGCATGGACATAGTGGCAGAAATCAACGGAAGAGAAGTTGAACTGGGGGGCAGTGGCATTTTCAGGCAAGAGGTCACCTTGCCCCTGGGCATTAATGATAGAGTTATGGCCTGGGGGATGGGTCTGGAGAGATTTGCGATGCTGTACTATAATTTAAAAGACATTAGGGAAATTTATAGAAACGATCTTGGCTGGCTTTCCACTTATAAAATACCGTTAAATTTTAAAAATTAAAAAAAGGGGGTTAATACCAACCCCTTGCCTTCATTGCGTCAGCGACTCTCTTTATAGAAATCGTATAAGCTGCGGTTCTAGTGTCTATTTTGAGCTTTTCCGATGCATCCAGGACTTCCTTGGCAGCTAGAGTCAATTTCTTGTCCAGCCTGCTGTAAACTTCGTCAATGTCCCAGTAGTATCCGGAAACATTCTGAGTCCACTCGAAGTAGGAAACTATGACTCCTCCGGAATTTGCAAGGAAGTCTGGCAGAAGTACAACTCCATTCTTGTAGAAAACCTCATCCGCTCCAGGGGTAGTCGGTCCATTTGCAAGTTCAAGGATTATCTTGGCTTTTATTTTGCTCGCATTCTTTTCCGTGAGCTGGTTTTCGATTGCTGCAGGGATAAGAACATCTACGGGCAACTCGAGAAGCTCCTCGTTTGTTATCTGTTTGCTACCAGGGAAGCCTATGACGGATCCTGTCTTTTTCTTATGTGCAAGGAGTTTCTCATAATCGATTCCACTTTCCAGAAAGATTCCACCCTTTGTGTCGGAAATGGCTACTACCTTGGAATTGAATAACTCCTTCACCAGTTTAATTGCGAACTGTCCAGCGTTTCCGAATCCCTGAATGGCTACGCGAGCCTTTGAAAGGTCCACATTCTTTCTCTTTGCTGCTTCCCTAAGAACGAACATTCCGCCTCTTGCTGTTGCATCTCCTCTTCCGAGGGAACCTCCAATTTCTAGAGGCTTACCCGTGATGACTCCAGGTGATGATCTTCTAACTATTGTCTCGTATTCATCCATCATCCAGGCCATGATCTGGGGAGTAGTATAAACGTCAGGTGCAGGTATGTCCACTTCCGGGCCTATATATTCGCCAAGGGATCTGACATATCCTCTGCTGAGTCTTTCCAATTCTCCAACGCTCAATTTCTTTGGATCGCAAATAATTCCGCCTTTCGCTCCGCCAAGTGGGATATCCGCAATTGCAGTTTTCCACGTCATCCAGGCTGCAAGAGCTTTCACAGTTGAGATTGTCTCCTGCGGGTGAAATCTTATTCCTCCCTTAACAGGTCCCCTTGCACTGTTATAATGGACTCTAAAGCCAGTGAAAACTTGTGTTTTCCCGGAATCCATCTTTATTGGAAGCCTAACTGTTAGTATTTGCATAGGTTCCCTCAGGATTTCCAGTGCCTGCTTATCAAGATTAATCACTTTTGCGGCTTTCTCAAGTTGCTTTACTGCTATATCAAAAGGGTCCAAATCTTCTATAACGTTGTTTGGCATTTTACCACCATATTATAACCCGAAATGGGTCTATAGTGAATCGTCGATCACTATTTAACACATTAAGCTAATATAATTAGCCCTCCGGATTAATAGGATAAACTGGATAACCTTGGAATATTGTTAATAAAACAATCATTGAGTCTGGTTTCCTGAACTGAATTTCCTAAAATCAAGATGAGTGTTTACGATTCGGCAACCGCTAAATTAAAAATATCTAGTGAAACATGAGGGGCAATTGAAAGACTTGCCCGAAGTATCAATAGTTTTCGAATCTCCTGTTCAAAAGACAGGTGTATACAGGTATTCCAGGAGTCTTGTCAATGGGCTTCAATCTGTTGGGATAACCGTACACGAGTTCCCAGTAAAATTCTTCCAGCCAGTAATCTTTGGAAAGCCGGTAGGAGGATGGGTAACACAGCAATTTTCAGCTTACAGAAAAAAGGTTATCGGCAGCATAGTTCACGCTACTTCACCTCATGTGATGGCCCGAAGGACGAACGTTGTGACTATCCACGATCTAATCAGGCATAAATTCCCCAGGTTGTACCCTACCCTGCCATTTGATAGTTTATACGGAGAAAGGGTCATAAGAAGGGCTCTTAAAACGCAAAGAGTCATTGCGGTGTCTAATCATGTAAAATCTGATATTGTTGATATCTTCGGCATCGATCCCGAAAGAGTGGATGTGGTATACTTCAACATCGATTCCAGGTTATACTATCGTTCACAAAACAACCCGTATCCTGCAGATGATAAGATTCACCTTGTGTTATTGACAGACTTCAATCCGAGGAAGAGGCTTAACAAAATCCTGCCGGAACTTGCAGCTTCAAGCGAAATGGATCTCTATATAATTGGGAGGACAGACATTTGGCCAAAACAGGTGTCTTATGCTGAGCAATTTACCAAAAATAACAAAAATATACATATTCTTGGGTACCTTGAATTTAACCTACTAAGAGATTATGTTTCTGCTTCAGATCTTTTCATCTTTCACTCTATTGACGAAGGTATAGGGATGCCTCCGGTGGAAGCAATGGCCTGTGGAACCAACACACTTGTAAACGACATTCCCGTATTCAGGGAGTTTTTGAAGGATAATTCCTTTTATTTTAACGAAGAGGAAAGTTTGATCGACGCGGTGAACAAGGCCATGAAGGTAAGGCATTCACCCGAAAGCCTCGTGAAATTTGCAGGAGATTATTCGCTTGAAAACACCGTCAAGCAACTTCTGGAATCATATGGAAAAATCGATAAAAGGTTCCTGCAATAAATTCAAAGAAGGTATAAATCTAGCCCATTAGCAATGCCTTAAGCTGAAAGTATTAAAAAAGTTCTTTCACAAATAGCCTGGTTATCTTTCGAGTTTTTATTTCTGGACGACCCGTACTACATTGCTGCCGCGGACCACAATTGTGCCCACCTTTCTTGTGGTGTTCTCGCCGTTTTCCTCGACATCGGCCAGAACCATGTTCATATAGTCGTCAAACCCAGAGAGAGTGCCTTCGAGCAGTGTATTGTCCTTAAGCAGTATTGAAACTTTCTTGTTTAGATTTTCTTCGAGCATCTTGTTAGGTAGCATCTTTAAACCTCAGTTGTAATCTTCTTCTTCCGTATCTCCTTCCCTGCTCATTATGATTCGTATTAGCCCTTTGATGACTTCCTTCATGTCATCTATCTCTTTCCGCATGTGGGTTAATTCTGTATTCATTTTTTCGTAGTCGTTTAACCTACCTGCTGCCAGCTTCTACACCTCCCTCGCGGGGCAATAAAACGATACCATAATCACTTGCAATCTTTCTCTGTTCCTTGTAATCGCAATTAGGACACTTAAGTCCTGGCGGGTCCCTTATCAATGGAGTCCTGCAGTTGGAGCAGAGTGCCATTACCACGCCAAGATTTGGAGATAAAATTCCAAGTTCCGGGACATCTCCCTCCCTTATAATCTTAGCCCGAACGTAATCTCCCACCAGAATTGGCAAAATCCTGTCATCTCTTCTTCCTCTTGGTTCTCTTATCAAGCCGGTAAAATCAATCTCATGCAGGTCTCCCTGTTTATCGGCATATCCTCCAACCCTGACTGTCTGTACTCCTTTAGAATCCCGGATTACCTGCCCAAAGACAATATCTCCGGTTCTTGGCCTGAGCTTCTCCTTTCCTGTCTTGACAGAGAGAATCAGTCTCTTGTCGTCTTTCTGGATTCTTCCAAATGCAAGTGAATAGAGTTTTCCTTCCTCATCAGCCACGTTTCTACCAGGTACGTATTCTTCAGATATCCCAACTTCATCCCCGGGCAAAACATATGTGTCTGGTGTCTTTCCAGGCTGTTTGCTTAACAATGAACCACCGTTATTCCTGTCACGATGAATAAACGTGTATTAAATCTTAAGTATCTACTAGGACAGTATCATTATTTAACCGGCACTAATTTCCATCCGTGTTACTTGATATTGGTTTCTTTGGTTGGGCCAGAACTGGAACGCTCAACGACAGTTATCAGTATCCCCTCATGTTGAGATCAAGGGAAGGGCAAATTAAAAAAGAGTCTGGTAAACTCAATATTCTTGGCGAAGTATTCCCTACACTTCCAAGGACAGAGTTTCATGCAGACAACCCCACGCCTCTATATGAGGAATCTGATAATATTTTAGTATTGACGGACGGAACTCAATTAATCAGGAGACCAAGAGCATTCTTCAATTACCTCATGAAAGTTCATTCTTCTAATAAGTATAGGAAAATCCTGTATCTTCCTGGAATATCCGACCCGTTCCTCATTCCTGTACTTGTATATCTGGGAATATCTATTTTCGACGACTTCCAGCTTCGCCTGGAATCCAGAGATGGAATCGTTTACGGCCCTTTTGGAATTACCAGGTCGCAGGAAAACACGGAAACGGAGAACGGCGTTTTTGTTGAAAACTCTTTAAGGGTCCTGAGGGAATCCATAAAATCATTAGGGATAAGAAACATTGTAGAGAACTGCCAGCTTTCTGCAACAGCCATCGCTTTGCTGAGGATGTCAGATCGATTAATGAATACCCAGGGCAATGACGTGTATCCTTCCTACTCTGGCAAGATTTTCGCATATAATGGCCAGGCATTGAACAGACCGGACATTGTAAGATACAGGAATTTCATATCAAGCGAGTATTCACAGCCAGAAAACAATAAGCTGATGCTGCTGATCCCATGCTCTGCCAGAAAGCCATACTCCTTCTCAAAATCACACAGGAGAATTATCGAGGCGATTTATCCATTCAGGAAATATATACACGAAGTTATTGTTACATCGCCTCTAGGTATTGTTCCAAGAGAACTGGAAGACATGTACCCCGCCTCTTTTTATGATGTTCCAGTCACCGGAGACTGGAGCACCGATGAGAAGCTAATGATCAACAGCATGCTGGATTCTTACATCAAGAAAGGAAAATACTCCGGTATCATAGCATTCCTTCCGAGAGAATATGATTTCATTTCTGAGACGCTGGAACAGAGCGAAATAATTTGGGGAAATCACAGTAATGATTCTGATCTTTCGACTCTTAGGGAAAGGTTGAGAATGGAAGTCAGTAATTTGAAGGAAAAAGCAGTACCGTCTTCGCACTGGAATATTGTCAGTAAACTCAGGCTGCAATTTGGCAGCTGGTTCCCTGATATCTCTAAAGACATAAAAGTGATAAGGAGTTACAATCTGGAGCAAGTACTGCTAGATAACAAAGTCAATTTCGTGGTGGTCCCTGATCGCGGAAAATTAACAATAACAAAGAACGCAGCACATTATTTTTCAGAAGCTGGAAAGAATCTCATTGAAATTGATGATTTTAAACCCACATCCAATATTTATGCAGTGGGAATCACAGGAACCTCGGATGGAATAAGGCAGGAGGACGAAGTTGTGATCCATCATTCTGGAGAAGTGAGGGGGGTTGGCGTTGCAAAGATGCCCCGAGACGCAATGCTGTCACTTTCAAAGGGAGTTGCAGTCAAAGTAAGAAATTGAATTTATTCACCGACAAGTTTCGCCCCTTTCGCCAACGAGGACAACTTGTTTAGCCCAATGCTCTTTGGCACATTTCCCATTCCGACAAAGGTTTCGAAACCGCAATCCGTCCCACCAATGGTTCGCCCTGGGCCAATATCATCTATCCCGGAAATCCTTTCCAGCCTTACGGCAACGGTCTCAGGAGTCTCAACAAATGGACTCTTGACATCTATCACTCCTGCAGCGTATTTCAGACGGGAAGGCCAACCATTTTCTTTAACATATCTTCTTAGTATTACAGAATCGCCTTCATGCCTGGCATTGGAAAACTCGCCGACGATGGTTCCAACCTTTAGCCTGAGCAATTCTGGTAAAATCTTTTCAAATGGCGGATCCAAAAGGTGAGACGAAGAGTAATTTCCGTAACAATAGTGGACCCTGATCCGTTCTGTAGGCAAACCCGCAATTGCCTCGTTTATGGCATCCACGTGTTCCGAAACAGCTTCATAAAAATCTTTGTCCCATTTTACTCCTATGCTTTTGGACATTGCAAGATCCGGTGCGTCAATCTGGAGGTCCACTCCATCAACTGAAAGTATTGAAGTATATTCTTTCCTAAGTTCTTTTGAGAGAGAAAATAGAAAATCTGTGTGATCTTTATAAATACCGGGATTTGGATAAAAAATCGTAATAACTCCGGGTGAAGGTGAAGGCACAAATATCCGCTCCGCTCCCTCTTTTTTTGCCAGGCCCCTTGCATCCAGCGCCTCGCTCTTTGCAAGTTCGGAACCAGTATACGTGAGCCGGTCCGTTATCTTTGCAGAGGACAGTGGTGAGTTCTCCCTTAATGCAGCGACTATAATTGGATTCGCCTCAGCGAGTTCCCTGAAGAATTCTTCGGACAGCTCAGGGAGAGCTCTTTCAGTTTTAGAAAAACCAGTGAATCTATTGGGGAGAAACGTAGTATAACCGCTTTTTCTCTGTTCACCATTGCTTACCCAATTCAGTCCAGGGCTCTGACCCATCGGGTGCATCTGATCCCTGATAGCTTCTCTTTCAGCCTTTAAAACGTCTTCATGGAATTCAGAATCGATTTCGCCAGTCGGTGAATCTCTTAGCAAGGACAAAATTTTCTCGCTTCTAAAGAAGCTGCCAGTCATAGTGGTTTTAATTGACATTAAATCTTCATTTATTATTCCAGATAAAGATTAAGTGTTTCAGTATTACTATGAGTAATAATCCCGTCCACCAGCAGTGAATTTATTCGCTTTCACCATGCACAATATTCAACGTTACGGGAAGATGACTTCTAATTTGTTGAATGACTTTTATCCTGTTATTAGACAAGGGAAGCTACATGATGCAGGATATCATCCCGGAGTGAGGTAAAGAGAAGATTTGCGTCCAGCTTTAATATTCATTCAACTGTGCAAATAATCTCACAACTGTTAAATAAAGCTGAGTCTTATTTAACTAATGGAGAAAAAGCCCGTCGTGGCTATTGCTGTAGCTATCGTTTTACTGGTAATCCTGCTTACCCAATTTCCCGTAGTCTACCCTTACGACCCTAATGCTACAGTACAGGTAATTAATCAGGATTTCTTTGGAGGAACTACACCCCAAATACCTCCGCTTGGATATTTTGGGGCTAATACCACTAATCTTTCTAATTTTGCGCCCACAGAAAAAGCAAACGTCACAATTGAAGGATATGCGTCCTCTTCTGTCACAGGGAATCTAATCGAAGGGCAGATGATTGCCATTACAATATACCCTGCAACTGCCAAGACGATCACGAATAAAACCGGGTTTTTTGCGTTTGACGCCCTTTACGCGGGAACAGGAACTTTCGCCTTCAAGATTCCCAATTACAAGACAGTGTACAAGACCCTTACCCTGACACCACTGGTTGTTTGGGCAAACCTGTCTTTCTCTGTTGCTACGAATTACAAAGTTCATGGAGTTATTGATTCTTCCAGTGGGCAAGCATTGTCTGGTGCCATTTTTCATGCAGTTGGCTTCTTTTACGATGCAGAAACAGTGACTTCTACGGGAGGTGCCTTCTCACTGATAATGTACAATGATACCTATGCCATAACGATAGGTTACCCAGGATATAATCCGACCCCGGCTCCAAGATTCTTGGTTGTCAAAGGGAACGATCTAACGGGTCTGGTGTTTGTAGTATCACCATTAGTCAACAACTTCTCTGTTTCCGGTCATGTATTTGATACGTCAAAGGTGCCAATATCAAACACTCATGTATTTGACAGTGCAAACACCAAATCAACCTATTCAACGAACACCGGTGCTTACAACATTACCGTGACTCGAGGAGTCAATGTACTCTCCTTTTACCATCCCGGCTATGCAACAAATTACACATTTCTAAATATAATCGGAAACATTACTAACTTTAATGTTACCCTGCATATTGCAAATCCATTTGGCGGGAACAACAATTCCCTCAATGGAACCAACTATACTGTAAATGGTACTTCTTTGCAAAACTGGCTGGGAAACAACTCTTCTACTGTCAATTATTCCAGGAGTGGGAATTATTTGCTCGAAGGAAGGGTCAGTACAACTGCAACTGGTAACAGGGTTGTATACCTCAGCGAGGTCAACATATCCTTCTACCTGTCCGTTAACGGCTCGTTCTTTGGTAAAACCGTTAAAACAAATTCAACCGGATGGTACGCCCTCGGACTGGGGTACCAGGGAGTGTATAAATTCCTGATCAGCACATATCTAACTTATCCGCTGAAGACAGCGAATATAACCATAAACAGTCCAGTAACAGTATACAACGTGGACCTATTCGCTCGATCCGGTTCGATTATCCAGTTGAATGGAAGCATTCAGAATTCACTCCTGAACAGGAATGTACAGAATTCAACTATAGACTTCAGGGGTCCATCTAACGGAACTGAGACTGTTTCAGGTACTTATTACTCATCTAATGGTACCATTTCACTATATTTGATCATAGGGAATTACACCCTGGTGGCTTCTGGTCCAGGATATGAGCGCAACTATACTTACATTAGCGCTTCGGAATTGAAACTTAATAACTTTATCACTTTTCACATCGTACCTGTGTTGATCCCATCTACCGGGTTTTCCAAGATAAGTAGTTCTAATACAGAAGGCATTCAGGGGCTTACCCCCGCTCAACTTGCGGGGAACATCAGTTCTGATTCCATGACTTATAATTACGATACTCTGAATCTTTCAATTCAGTTCCAGTACAATAGTGCATCGCTAGCCAGCCAATGGTTTGGCCTCTACATCGGGACGGATGGTCTGTATTATTTCAAGGCAGTTCAAACAGATTCCAGTGGTCTTTATTATCTACACCTGGGGTTCTCTGGCAAATTTTCCATCCTGGCGGAGAGTCAGAGATATCAGGGTGTTGGAGTCAGGAATCTGTCCGTTACTTCAAACTCCACCCTGACCATTAACCTTGCTGAGAGACAGGTATTTTCCGTAAGCTTGTTCCTGAGAAACAGCGTGTCAAATTCCCCTGTTCCAGTACAGACCCTTAATCTTACTAATTCTGCAGTTCCAATCAACTTCACCATTTCATTTATGTCTAATTCGACAAATTATTCCTACTCCCTTCCAAACGGCATCTATAATTTCAGCTATTCCAATCCAGGGTACGAAATGAGTAATTTCACCTTCACAATTAATGGAAACGGGAAACAGGTTTACGTAGCTATTGTACCAAAACAAATTCTGGTTTTTGGCAATTCCACCTTCGAATGGGGGTTCAATATTTCAAGCACTGGATCGTTGCAGGGAAGTGATCTTGTTTCGCCGGGAATTCATTACTGGACGGAAAATGGCAGCACAGGCGCCTATACATTAACAGACTGGATTTACTATAACGGTTCAAAGGTCGTCGTTAACACGACCACGTTCTCTCTTTCCTCTAACTCCTTGAATAGGTCTGTCTACCTGAATATATCCAGTTCCTCGTTGCTCTTCGGACTCAAAACACTAGTTTTCGATAATACCAACAAGACAGCAAACGCAACCTATACAGTCAATTTTGGAACTGGATTTTTCTATAGCCTGATATTTAATGCTGATATCTCCAGTTTTGACCTCTACATTAATGGTATACATATTGCAGTTGGGTCCTTTGGTCCAACAACCTTAAACGGATACTCGGCTACAATAATCAATCTCAGTAAACCTATGCAGATTTCCAGTAGTGAATCGTTGTCGCTCCTCATCCGCAACGGTCTTGGAATATCAGATGTGCAAGCGCTTAATATAACTACATTTTATGTCGTCAGTAACGTTAAGGTGGTGATCTGAAATGCCAGGTTTTCTTTCCAAACTGCTTTATGGGGGGACTAAACGAGGAACTGATACAGTAGTTGAGGTGAAAAGAGTTGAGGATATACCGCCGATAATCGAGGCAAGCAGGATACTTCTGACTCAGAATTACAGGCGGGCAATAACAGTAATGTTTAAAGCAATGAGAAATGATTACGCGAGGTTTTTCAGGACTAAAATACCAGCTGGAGTCACGAACAGGCAGTTTATCATTGAAGGATACAAAGATTTTGGAATTGTTCTCGATGAATCTGCATATACTGACAATTATTACCTGGTGGATGCAGTTGCTGCGCCCCCACCGATCAATGAAGGAAAGATCAATCAGTATAACGCTTTGAGAAAGCTGACTTATTTTTACCTGGATTATTTTGAACCCTCTACATTCTCAGTAATTCCCATAGAGAATCCCGATAAAATTATGGAGAGAGTCTCAGAATTCTACAGTTTTATGAACATCGTGAAGTTATATTTTGAGGAAGAGGCATGATACAGGAGTCGGGAATACCAACGTACAACCAGCTATTTTCAGTTGTACTGGATAACCCGCTAAATGATGCAAAGTTCCTGTTTCCAGTTGCCGTACTTGTTATAATTTCAATGGCTATGAAACATTACTCGAAGAAATCAACGCTTACCTCACCACCGAGTTTCGAGCAGAAAAGGGAAAAATTCCTTGTTCCCGTCAACAGTTTTAATATGTATATATCGAGAGTGAACGCGATGGATGATCAGTATTTTTTGAACGAAGTAGATGTGGAGATCCAAAAATTGAAAGATCTGCAAAGAGCTTATGAAGTAACCAAGAAAAAATATTTCAGTGTATTGAGGAAAATCAGAGGGTCGCAGAGATATAGGACAAGAAAGGGGGATACCGAAAAGAAGAAATTATTTTCAGAAATACTTGCGATCTATGAAGAAATCAGAAAGACAAAGATGAGAGTGGTGGAGGTTGAAACCAGGAATGAGTGAGGAAGCGCTGGAAATAGAAAAAGAGGATCTCCTCCAGATCAGGAATACAATAGTTGCCATTGAAAAGGCCATTGGAAACAGCGTAATTGGGTCTGAACGCATTATAAGATTCATGCTGATCTCACTTATTTCTGAAAACCATATTCTGCTCGAAGGGGTGCCAGGCCTCGCAAAGACAATGCTGGCTTCCGAATTTGCATCTTTCCTGAACCTCCCATTCAAGAGGATCCAGTTCACTCCGGATATGCTGCCGTCGGACATAACGGGTAGCATGGCTTTTAACCTTGAATCCCGCAAGATGGAATTTAGAAAGGGACCAATATTTGCAAATATTGTCCTGGCGGATGAACTTAACAGGACACCGCCAAAGGTGCAATCCGCTTTGCTGGAAAGTATGGAAGAAAAGCAGGTATCTCAGGGAGGCATCACAGAAAAACTTCCACAGCCATTCCTGGTCATAGCAACCCAAAACCCGATAGAACAGGAAGGAACATTCCCACTTGCAGAAGCCCTGATGGATAGGTTTCTCTTCAGATATTTCCTGACTTATCCGGACAGGAATGATGAGTTAATGATTCTCGAAGAGAAGAAAATGCTTTCCCAGTTAAAAGGCACCCTTAAAATGGACGCAGAACAAATTATGAGATTGCGCGCGCTAAGAGACCAGATTTACGTTTCAGACAAGATCAAAGAATACATAGTCGATATTTGCCGGGCTACAAGAAAAAATGAAAAAATCTATCTCGGGGCCAGCCCAAGGACGACTGGAAAATTTCAGAGGGCTGCCAAGGCGAATGCGCTGCTTAATGGCAGGAGATATGTAATTCCTGAAGACATAAAATTAATTGCGCACGAACTCCTGAATCACAGGCTTATACTGAACTCCGAGGCTGTAATGGAGGCAGGTTCCGATATGCAGAACTTTGTGGGTAAACTGATCGACAGATTTGTCGCATCCGTTAAGGTCCCTGAATGATAAAAAAATTTACATACGGCATAATAGCCGCTTTCTTAGCAGGTGTCTACGAAGGAATTTTTGTTGGATTTACCTATCTAATTATTTTTTCTCTTGCCCTTTTAATGACTTTATGGTCAGACATTGTTGCTTTCCATTCCGGTCAGGGGAAGAAGATGCGAGCGGTAACAATTACCAGAACAATGAAAGACGCCTACTGTAGAAAGAACCAGTGGGTGGAAATCAACCTAACAATGCTTAACAATGGCCGGAGTAGTGTTGCATTCAACTATTTCGACAGTCTTTCGGATGTATTCAATGCCAGGGGAAGTTTCAAGGGATATGTAGTCCTGAAGCCAGGAGAAACTAGGAAAATCAGCTACGAAATCTCCCCGCAGGCAGTTGGAAAGTACTTCGTCGGGCCGGTAAACATGTATGCTGAAGACCCGTTCAGACTCTGCGTTCTTAACTACATTGCTGAAAGGGCAACAGAAATGCACGTTTCTCCTTCTATTGGCGAAATCTACGGGGCCAGGGCCGACAGGTTAAGTAATATCAGGTTCACTGAAGGTATTCACCGCTCTAGGACAGTTGGACAGGGTTACAATTTCTATGGAATCCGCCCTTATGCTGACATGGACGACATGAGATATGTTTCGTGGTCAAGATATGGCCTTGTAAACGGGGAAGATATTTATATAAAACAGATGGAAGAAGAGCGCCAGATTGACGTTTATTTCGTGATTGATTACAGCCTTTCGACTAATTTTGGGCATAACGCAAAAAGAATGTATGACAGGTTTATAGTAAACTCAATAAACGCGGGGTACTCAATACTGAGGAATCATGACGGTGTAGGATACATCCTCCTATCTTCGGACATCAACGTTAATATAAAACCAACAAGATCGCAAGTCTCAATAAATATGCTGGAGAAGGAGGTTTCAGAATTGAGGCCATCCGGCGAGTTTGATTTGCCGAAGGCTCTCGAAACTATCCGTACCATGGTTAAGAAGAGTTCCCTTGTCATCCTGATCACGCCACTTTCTGGAGAGAAGAAGTTCAGCTTACCTAAAGTTTCACTGATACAGAAAGGGAAACAGATCACCATTTTCTTGGTAAGCCCATCCGAGTTTATGGATGTCGATGGATTGGATCCGTCTTATAGAAAAATCCTTTTTTCCGGGCTAGTGCAAAGGGAGGCTGAACTGAAGGCACAGGCAGCCATGATACGCGTTCTTGGGGTGCAATGCCATGTAGTTCAGGAATCACATCTCTTTCCCAGATTGATGCTGGAGTATGGGTACGGCAGGATAGTGAGGTGAAAAGTGGAAATTAGATTTCGATCGAGGTTCACCAGTTTCCTGATTATGGTCCCTACATTCGCGATCTTCGAATATGTAATCGTTTTCCTGCTGCAGAATATGGATGCAGCAATTTGGATTCCACTCTTTTCACTTCCTTTCATAAAAGCAGTTTTGCCCAAGGCGTTCAAGCCATTCGTTTACAGAGCTGCAATCAGTTTTTTCCTGTTTATATTTCTTTATGCAGAATTGTCAGTCGCGGGTCTGTTGGGAAATTTCGCGGATCCTTCTCTATTTGGACATCTTATTACTTTCACCTTTATCCTTTCTATCGAAATTTCTCTGGCTTTCATAATAATGATGGAAGGGGCATTCACTGACAAGCCTGGAAAAGCCATCACATACATGCTCGCTTCATTCTTCCTGATGGTAGAGCAACTATCTGCAGTCTACCTTTACCAGTCCCCGATGTTCCCAGTTTACTATTCAGCCTTAGTGCCTTACCTTAGCAGCCTTCCCGTTGTTCCAGCAAGCGGCTTTCAATTTGCATATGAAATAAATTTCCTGATGCAATATTATGCAATTTACACCCTGTTATTCCTGGGTGCCGAGGGCATCCCGCTACCTCTTTCGGTAATTTTCATGCCATATGACTATGTTATTTTAGCCAGCCTGGTGGTATCCTTTACCGCAATTTACATGCATTTCTCCTTCAATGGGGAAAAAATCATCAAATATAGACTATCAGGAGCGGCATTTGCCGGAATTTTTGGGATTTTGATCGCTATTATCTCAATGATCGTTATGAGAATTTTCCAATACAGTAATTATCAATTTTTCATGTTATCTTTAATAATAGCCAGTTTCTGGATTGTTGCAGCCAGTGTAGTGAAAAAAGCATCCAGGAATGAAATAACCAATATATAGTGACTTTGTCTCTGGAACCTGTGTCCTCCATTGCATTTAACAACGGCTTAATCGTTTCGCAGAATGCTCAAAGGGAAGTATTCAAGGGAAGCATCCTCATTGAAGGAAATAAAATCGAATATGTGGGAAAGGAACCACAGGAGGGAGATGAGACCATGGATGCTAATCGGTTCATGATAATGCCGGGTTTAATCAACACGCATTCGCACGTAGCCATGTCCCACCTTAAAGGCAGATTGGATGACATCGACTTAATGGAATTACTTGAGAAAACTGGAAAACTGGATTCTTTAAGAACTCCTGATGGTATTTACAACTCATCTGTCCTCGGAATAATGGAGATGATTAACTCAGGGATAACAAGCTTTGCAGATCTATTTTATTCCGAGGATCTGACGGCAAAAGCATGCAATGATATGGGGATACGAGCGAACCTGGCCTGGAATACGCTTGACCCGGAAATAACTACCCAGAAGGGCAACCCCCTATCCAACGCAGAACACTTTATCAGTCATTTTAAGAAAGATAGGCTGGTGACGCCGTCCATTGGTATTCAGGGAGTCTATGCAGCTTCCGAGGAGACTATATCAGGTGCATTGAAAATTGCTGATTCCTTGAAGACAATAACTCATATGCACCTTTCCGAAACAAGGAAGGAAGTTTATGATTTTGTAAAGAAGAATAATAAGAGGCCAGTGGAATATTTGGCTGAAAAAGGATTTTTGAGGAACAACCTCCTTGCGGCTCATGGAGTATGGCTGACCCTGAGAGAAATCAGGTTGCTTGGGAAGGCCGGGGTGAACGTTTCATGGAACTCAATAAGCAATGCAAAGCTTGCCACCGGTGGCCTGCCACCAATACCTGAGATGATCTCAAACGGAGTATCTATCTCAATGGGGACTGATAGTTCTGCCACTAACAATTCGCTGGATTTGTTCCAATTGATGAAGTTTTCGTCAATTTCAATGAAGAATTCAAGATGGGATGCGACAGTGTTGCCTGCACAAACTATACTCGATATGGCTACTATCAACGGTGCCCTGGCAATAGGCAATGAAGGAATTGGCTCCATTGAAAAAGGTAAGCTTGCGGACATAATTTTGATCGACACCAGGTCACCTAACATGTATCCTACAACTCCCGATAATGCCGTCAACAACATTGTTTTCTCAGCCAACCCAAATAATGTGGGTTTTGTCATTGTTGATGGTAAATTCCTGAAACGCGATAATATGCTAACAACGGAGATTGAAATGCCCGTAGAAAATTTTGAGTAGTTTCGTATTCCCGACTTCCACAATACCGTTATATTTCAATATATTATGAGGCCGGGTGTTAGATGATAAAGGTTATGCCATCGAGGTAACCGATCTTGTAAAGAGTTATGATGGCGTTAAAAACGCAGTAGATGGCGTTTCGTTCCATGTGAAGGAAGGTGAAATTTATGGACTCCTGGGCAAGAATGGTGCGGGTAAGAGCACCCTTATTAAAGTCCTTACGACCCTGATTCCTGCAACTTCCGGCTCCGCGAGAATAAAGGATCTGGATATCAAGAAAGACGCAATCCGGATCCGTAAGAGGATTGGCGTGGTTCAACAGGAAGAGTCGTTTGACTATGCTTCCGTTGAAAAGAACTTTGACATTTACGGGATGTTGTGGGAGGTACCAAAACACCTCATTGAGAAGAGAAAGGAAGAGCTGATAGAATTCTTTAATCTGGGGGAAGCTCGGAAGAAACGGGCTTTCGAACTATCGGGTGGGCAGAAAAAACGCCTTCAGGTCGCAAGGGAATTCATTCATGATACCGATATTCTTTTCCTTGACGAGCCGACAGTTGGAATGGATCCGGTTATGAGAAGGGATGTGCTGAATTTTATAAGGGAGAAATTGAAGGATGGGCTGAGCATAATATTCACCACTCAAATCCTGGAAGAAGCTGATTTTGTCTGCGATAGAATCGGAATCATGGATAAAGGGAAGATGGTCGCGGAAGGTACTTCCAGGGAATTAAAAGAGAAATTTGGTACAATGAGAAAGCTCGTCATAGGAATTATCGACCCGCCAAATGATAAACTTTCAGAATCCGTATTCAATTCTGTGAGGGAAATTGCCGGGATTTCTCACGTAACTGTCACCGGAAGAGAAATAAGCATACTTGGCTCAAATCTAGGAAGGAATGTGAAATCCATAATCGAAATCATAAGTTCAATGAACCTGGCTATTGATCATATTAGTTTAGACGTTCCAAGTCTGGATGACGTTTTTCTGGAGGTTGTTAACAAATGAAGCTTCCAGCCTTCGTTCGCCTGACTATAAGAAATGTGCATGTGAATACAGATCCAGGGACTCTGTTCTTTATGTTTGGGATTCCTGTGTTTTACCTGTTTATTGTTGGGATAATGTATCAGGGACTGATATCTACAGTCTCCCAAGGTTCCTATTCCGTTTCCTACACGGCTTTCCTGGCTCCAGGCATAGTTGGAATGCAGGCATTCACTGCAGGAAACATTGGCGGAGGAATGCTTTGGGCAGATAGACGATGGGGGATGTTTGAGCAATTGCTTGTCGGGCCATTTAGAAGAACAGAATATCTATTTGGAATAATTTTTCTCAGCGTGATCTTTGCAATCGGCGGGAGTTTCATCATGATAATTCTGGCCAGCGTTATCAAGAGTGCCACATTCAATCTGTCAATTCTTTCATATGTTTATTTAGTGGGCGCTTTGATTCTGGGCACAATATTCTTTACCTCCCTTTTCCTGATATTGTCTATAAAAGCCAGGTCCATGAACGCATACAGCACTATCACGTTTCTGTTGTTCTTCCTTCTTGATTTCGCAAGTACTGCATTTTACCCGATAACATCTTCCACGCCACTTGCCCTGAGGATAATATCTGCAGGGAATCCACTGAGTTATATTGTCAACATTGTCAGAGATGCCATGGTATACGGGATTACCTATTACACACTGGAAGAGCTTGGATTAATCGCTCTGCTCATGACAATTGTTCTTTCGTTCTCAGTCTGGTTGTATGGGAATATCAAAACGGGCATTCAGTAATCAAAGTTGATGCCCCAGTTTTTCTTTCTTGGTTTCCAGATAAAATTTGTCATATTTATTCGGCTCAGCCAGCACAGGAAATCTTCCCACAATCTCTATCCCGCTCTTTTCAAGGAATTCAAATTTTGTGGGATTGTTAGACATTAGAATCACGGATTTGATCTTGAAGTAATCCAGGACTTGTTTAGCAAAACTGTAATCTCTTTGATCTATGGGAAGGCCCTGGAGCAGATTGGCATCAACAGTATCATACCCCTGGTCCTGAAGGCTATAAGCCCTTATCTTCTTCAGCAGTCCAATTCCTCTGCCTTCCTGTCTCAGGTATATCAGCATGCCAAATTCCTGCTTGGCAATGTATTCGAGGGATTTCTCAAGCTGTTCACGGCAATCGCATCGCTTTGAACCGAATGCATCTCCAGTAAGACATTCGGAGTGTATCCGGACGGGTACGGCGGATTGACCTTCCACGTTACCCTTAACGAGAACAGCGTTTTCGTTCTCGTTACCATCTGTGAAGGTGAAAATCTTAAAAGTACCGAATCTAGTCGGCAGGTTAGCCGACGCATATAATTTCAACATCTATACCAATCGCTTAGCTTTCACACATATAGTTGCACTAAAGAAATATTTTGTTTATTTTTTCAGGAAAATTAAAAGCTGCTTTTTGAACACCCCAATGAAAACTCCTGAATAATTTGTCCGCGGAACCTGGAAAAAAGGGTAATTTCCCTATAATGTGATGAATTCAGGGGGAATTAGTTCCAATGTTCACGCAATTAAAAATAGCGAAACATTGAGCGATCCAGGACAAAGACGAAGTCCTTGACCTTTTGTTCCGTCGAATTATCTGAATAAAGGATTCTGTCTCCCCTGAACTCCAAGTTTACAGTTTCTTCATTTTTCCCAAATTTCACTGATATCATAATGGCTGAAATAGTATCTATTTCAGATTCCTCGGGAAGTTGATCTGAAGTCGTTTCCACTCCATTAGCGAATGACTTTTTTCCGAGATACCACATTGGGTAACCGTTGAAATCATAATAAGTAAGTTTCTTCAGTGCGAACAGTTTGCTCAAGTAGGTTACGGCGTCAGAGAAGTCGTCTGAAATCTCACCCATTGAAGGACAAGAAGTTCAATATTAATAATATGACTTATGTTACAGGTAAATTATGGATGATGATGCTAGAAAAGCAATTTCCTACGTGAAGGTTGCTATGATAATCATCGCTTTCCTGTTCACAGTTTTCCTTTTAACGGCCGTTTACCTCCTGGCAACCAGCACCGTTATTTCGTCGGCGGCGCCTTTTAACACAACACTCACTGGCAGCTATGTTGTTTTTCTTGCAGCGGTTGAGCTGTTTTGGCTCTTAGTAGTATACAGATTTATTTACAAGAGGCTTCAATCAGGGAAAATCCGGGAGTCAGAGGTGGTTTGTCTCATCGTGGGAGTCTTTCAGCTATTGTTTGGAGGGATCATTTCGGGAATAGTGCTGCTTGTTGCCTGGATAAAGATCAGGGACTCAGTGAAAATACAAAGTATGATCGAGCCGGAAAGCTTCCAATGACAATTGGTATACAATATATTTTTACTTATATGAGCTATTTAGTTTCATGGTTAAGGTTTCGACAGTTAGATTTCACAGTCAGATACTTCAGGGTAACCCGCTCCAGGATCCATACGATCGTGAGGTCCTGGTAATAACCCCGGATACACTAAAACCCAACTCGCCTTTGCTCATAGGACTTCCCGGATTCGGAAATTCTCTGGCGTCGCTTCGTAATGAAGGTCCTTTTTCCTCCAGCATGGTATCTGTACTGACTGAAATGGCACAGAATGGCAAGCTGAAAGATTCAGTGGTGGCAATCCCTGATACGATCACCAAACTTGGGGGAAACCATTTTCTCAACAGCGAATCAGTGGGAATGTATGAGACTTTCCTCATAGAAGAACTGATCCCGAAGCTAAAAGGTGATTACGATACAGGATTGGTTGGACTCTTTGGCAAGGATGAAGGAGCATTTGGAGCATATATGCTGGCAGCGAGGAATGCAGGTACTATCAATGGATTTGCAAGTCACTCCGCAGACATGGGATTCGAGTACTTCTTTGTCCCAGATTTCCCCGAAGTGATGGCTTCACTCAGGCAAATGAATGGAGTTGAAAAGTGGTTAGCAAAATTCTGGGCTTCGAAGAACAGGCTATCCTCGTCCAGGTTAAAAGTGCTCAGAACAATAGAATCTGCAGCGTTCTTCAGTCCCAATCCCTCATCGACCGAGGCTGGTTCCGACCTTCCTTTTGACTGGGAGTCAGGAGAATTCAAGAGTCAGGTGTGGAAACTATGGGAAGAGAAGGACCCGGCCAGAAACTGCCTGGAATATGCAAGACAACTGGAATCTTTGCATTTCTCGTATTTTGACGTAGGGATAATGGACGAATTTCAACTGGTATGGGGTCACAGAACCATTGAGAAGAAACTGAAAGAGGCTGGAATAAAATTTACATATGAGGAATATGAAGACGGCCACTTTGGCTTAAACTACCGGCTGGAAAGGTCTCTACCTGCAATGGTAAATGCATTCGGATCATGACCTGAAACGATGCCCGCCGTCTGCAGGGATAATAATTCCGTCAACCATCTCTGATAAATCTGACAGAAGAAAGTAGATAACGTTTGCAATATCTTCTGGCGGTGTCTCATCCTGCCCCATTTTTCTCAGTTTTTTCCAATCCCTTCCTGGTTCATATTTTTCGGAGATTGAGGAGATTGCTACTCCATTGACTCTTATATTCTGGCTTACAAGTTGCGCTGCAAGAATTGATGTCAATCCGTTCAATGCATATTTAGAAGCAGCGTATGATAGGGGTGTTTTATCCGTGAATACAAGGGTCTGGGTACTTGTGGTGAATACAATGGAACCAAACTCGTTAATTACTGCGTGTAGCGCGTTTATAATACTGAGTGGCAAAAGCATGTTTGTGTCCATAAGTGATAAAGTATTGCCAAGGTCATCATACCTGTCGATGAAGAATCCTCCTAGGGTGATGACCAGTCCATCAACCTTTCCGATTGAGTCCTTGATGTGTTCCTTCAATGAAAGGCGACCATTATCAGTCGACAAGTCGCACACAAAGTATATACTTCCCTTAATTTTCTCCACTGCTTTCTTCAGTCTGTCCGAGCTCCTTGCAACAAGGATGGGAATCCCCCCTTCTGTAACCAGAATTCTCGCGAGTGCTTCTCCCAGTGGCTCTCCGTAACCAGCAATTACAAATTTTTTCCCTGACAAAGATTGAACCATAGAAACAATGTTCCTAATGTAACTTAGTACTTGGGATTATCTTTGTAGCTTACATGTTAATGGAAAAGCGTATTAAATGCATGAAAATCCCAAAAGGATCAATATTATGGAAGCCAATACTATTTATAAGGGTCTTGAAGGCGTGACGGTATCTGAAACCAAAGTAGGGTTCGTTGACGGCGAGGCAGGGAGGCTCGTTTATAGGGGCTACAATATTGAGGACCTCACTGAGCACTCTTCGTACGAGGAAGTCGCTTACCTCTTGATTAATGGGCATCTTCCCAATGCCAAGGAATACCAGGACTTTACTCAGGTTCTCAGGAAGTCATCTGAACTTTCCAAAGAAGTAGTAGATCTTATATGGACACACTCGGAGAGTCATCCCACCTCTTTGCTCAGAACCGCTGTTTCACTTCTGGGAGCCAACGACAGGAGAGCAGACCATGCTTTGGACAAGGATCAGAAGGACATGGGTATGGAACTCGTAGGCAAGATACCTGCAATTGTTTCTTCGATACGCAGGGCAAAAGATGGTGGCAAGTACGTTAGTCCTTCTCCGGAACTCTCCATGGCGGGAAACATGCTCTATCAGTCCACTGGAAAGAAACCAGACAAAACTTCAGAAAGAATAATGGATGTGTGCCTGATGCTTCATGCTGACCATGGTAGCAATGCCTCTACATTCTCGTCATTGGTTACTATTTCCACCCTGTCAGATATTTACTCTGCACTAACTTCAGCAATTGGTACCCTTAAGGGCCCCCTCCACGGAGGTGCCAATGAAATGGCACTCAAGTTGATTATGAAAATAGGAAAACCGGAAAACGTGGAAAAGGTAATAGGAGATATGTTGCAGAAGAAGGAAAAAATAATGGGTTTTGGGCATAGAGTATACAAAGTCTACGATCCTCGGGCAAAAATATTGAAGGGATTTGCAAGAGAAGTTACCCAGAAGAATGGAAAGGAACTTCTGTTTCAGACTGCTCAAAAGGTTGAAGACACAATGATCATGAAGCTCGGATCTAAAGGTATCTTCCCAAACGTTGATTTCTATTCGGGTATGGTGTATGATTCACTTGGATTCCACCCCGATATTTTCACTGCTATATTCGCTGCCTCAAGGGCTTCAGGATGGGTAGCAAGGAGCCTCGAATATGTTTCAGACAATAAACTCTTCAGGCCAAGAAGTTCCTACATCGGTGAAAGGGGCCCCAAGGAATACATACCGATAGGTAAAAGGAATTAGTCGAACCGCTTGTATAAGTACGAACCGTCTTTACACAGAAGACGCCATAATAACGTAAGCGGAATCGTATTGGGGACAGCTTTAGATGATACTTTTATTAAAGTCCCCGAATCTACTTTTAGCTCGCACTCTCTTATAACCGGAAAATCAGGGTCTGGAAAGACCAGTCTACTTTACTCCATAGTAAGGGGTTTAATCGAAACCAAATCAAACATCTTACTTATTGACCCTCATGGATCGCTGACTGGTAGTGTTCTCCCGAATCTGGCTCCTGATGATTTGTATTATTTCTCATCCAGCCCGGTTGTTATAGACGGTTCCAAACGCTCAATCAGGATGAATCCTTTATCCTCAACGGAAGGTGGAGCAGTTCCCGTGATAACAGGAATCTTAAGGGATTTATTCGCGTTGAATGAGGATTTTTCTCATGGTACCTGGGGACCGAGGCTTGAGATTCTCATCGGCAACCTGTTGACAGGTTTGGCAGAGGAAGGGAAAGTTCAAAATTTATCTGAATTCACTAATTTATTAATGGATCGAAAGAGGTTACTTGAAACAATGGAAATGCTTTCCAACCGAACGCTGGGAACTTTCATAGAAAAAATCTCCAGCAATCAACGGGACTGGCTTGAGTACACATCCAGTGCGTTGAATAAGTTAGTTGGCTTACTATCTGACAAAACAATCTCCGGTTACGTATCCGATGATGATACGTTTAGAATTTCTGACTTTTTGGGTGGCAAAGGCGGGTTAATGACCGGAGAATTTTCAAAGGGTAAAATCTCACGCTCAAGTTTAAAAATTGGAAGTTCCCTACTGCTTGGTAAAATTTGGGCTTCTCTTTTGCAGAAACCAACCGAGCGATTATATGTGATAATTGATGAAGCACAGGAGCTTTCATACAACCTTTTATACACACTGCTAAACGAGGGAAGAAAATTCGGCGTGAGCCTTATTTTGGCCACTCAGGAATTTACGTCGCTGGATGAAAAACTCAAGCCTGCGATTCTTTCCAACGTGAACAACTTTTTCTGTTTCCAGCAGTCGCTTAAAAGCCTCAACTATTTCAGTGAAATGTTTACAGTTAAGTTGCGTCCAATTGTGTCCAGCACATTACTTTCCCAGCAATATTATTCGTTTGTAATGATAGACCGAAATTCAGTTATTGTAAAACCTCAGTCGTTTAAAACGATGAAAATGGATCCCGGAAACCAGCAGGTAGCTTCCCAGAGAATAGCCGAATCAGTGAAAAGACACGGAAAGGAGGAAAGTCAGCCTTCAATTTTTGTAACAAAAGGGATTGATACTCATTCAGTGCTGCTTGAAAGATTCATCATTTTTTCCCAAAACCTTGGCCTCAAATCATTACCGATAGCAGTTATAAACGGAAGCAAACCGGACCAGATTGTTTCTGACAATTCCCAGGTATTTGTTTGCGAAATTGAAATAAGCGACCTGCACGGTAAAGAGAGAATACTGAAGAAATTACAGGCGTACAAGGGAAAAAGAAAGATCTTCATAACACAAAATGGAGAAGGGTCAGAATTGAAAGCAAAAATCCTTGATTTTGCCAGTCGGGAGATCTTCCTGCCAGATCTGGAAAACATCTCAATTCTGGAGAGAAGAAACACGCGTTTTTACATGCTAAGCGGGGAATTGCTCAAGTTGCCCAAAGTTGGCGATTTTTATGTTGGGAGTTTTCTCTCAGCCGTTGCCAAACCAAACAGGCAGTTTGCTTCCTATGTCCTGTCCTATCTCAGAGATCACAACTTCTTTAAGGTTGATAAGAGTCACATCAAATGCCCGGAACATTTCAACAGGGAACTTTTTAATGACTACATCAGTAAAGAATTTGGATCTATGATAGATATGAATACAGTTGTCTCAGGAAAATAGTTTCAGGTAGTAATTAATTCATTATAATAACCAGTAAAACTTAATATACGTATTGGCATGCAAAGGTGATCTAAATGCAGAGTCAGGAACCTGAGAATTTCTATGCCAAGGTATACAATTCGGTAAAAGCGCATCCGGCAACAAAGAACGCTTTCATAGATAGGTTTGCTAAAGGCGATATATCCGAGAGTGAGTTTACCAGATTCTCTGTAGAATTCTTTCATTTTACGAGAGAATGGCCCTCTATCCTTTCCACGCTTCTGGTTAACACACCAGATGAAAATGACGCGGAAAACCTGACGACAATACTGGTTTCCGAGCTGGGTGACATGGACCCTAAGAAAAGGCATGAACTTCTCTACAGGAAGTATCTGAGGAGCATTGGAATAGAGCCCGCAGATATGGTCAAACGAAAGCAATTACCAACTACAAAGGCCTGGCTGAATGGAATGCGGACTTATTTTGAAGGAAACTATTTTGAAGCACTTGGGGCTGAATTCGGACTGGAAAACATGGCGATTCCGATGTGGGACAAGATTATTCCGGGGCTTGAGAGTTATAAGAAGAAAAACATGAAATACAGGAACATGGATATAGAATACTTCACTTTCCACAGGGAATTGGAAATTCACCACGAAGAGGCAATGGCAGACGTTCTTGGAGAGCACGAAAACGATCCAGTTGCCAGAAGCAGTTTCCAGACCGGTGCGAAAGGCATCCTTGACCTTGAGGAAAAATTCTGGCTGGGACTGTCGGATTGAAATAAATAAAGTTCAATAGACTAATTCATTATCCTCATCGGGGGTTTTATTGAATCTTAACGAATACCTTAGAGTGGGTTCAGAAGCAAGGCTAAAAGTCGTTCCTGCGGAGATTGACTTTTTGGCACAGAAACTGGCAGACTCCATCTCAGCTGGAGGCAAACTGGTCGCTTTTGGAAATGGCGGTTCCGCGGCAGATTCGCAGCATTTTGTTGCAGAATTGACGGGCAGATTTCTGCAAGAGAGAGAGCCGCTTCCAGCCATTGCTCTTACGACTAACACGTCTGCTCTCACCGCCATAGGAAATGATTATGCATATGATGAAGTGTTTTCCCGGCAGGTTCGCTCTCTGGTTGGAAAGAATGACTTTGTTACGGGAATAAGCACTTCTGGAAACTCTGCCAATGTGATTAAGGGCATTGAAGCTGCAAAGGCGAAAGGTGCTTTCACGCTCGCAATGACCGGGTCTAAGGGTGGAAAATTGCTGGGAATCGCAGACAGGACGCTCAGAGTTGAAAGTGACATGACCCCAATAATCCAGGAGATCCATATTGCAGCAATACACATGATCTGCATGAGGCTCGATCAAATACTAAACAAAGAATGACAATATTGGCGAAATTGAAAGAAGAGCCCGAGATATTCATAGTCATAGCCGCATGGCTTGTTATCGGGGGAACCTATTCTGCTCTTTCTCTCTATAGATTTTTTACCTTTCATGCCGGTGTATATGATCTCGGCGTTTCTTATGAATTGATTTATTCTGTCTTTCACGGGCTTATTGGACATGGCACTTTGGGAGATTACCAGATACAAAAACCAATTTACCTGGTTTTAGCTCCTTTTTTCGGGCTAACCGGAGAAATACCTTTTCTATTGGTATTCCAGAGCCTGTGGATATTTTTCGGATCAATTCCATTATATTTTATATCCAGGAAGTTTGGACACGGCCCCTGGATTTCCACCGCACTGTCGCTTTCCTTCCTTTTTTATTATCCGCTTGGAGGGGTTGCCTGGTTTGATTTCCATTTTATGGCAATTTTCCCAACTTTCTTTTTCCTCTTCTACTGTTTCTATCTGTATGGGCACAAAAGAGCATCATTTGCATTTGCCATTCTGGCGATGGCCACAGATTTTCTGGTCCCGGCAATAATCGGCCTCGGAGCAATCATAATACTTATTGCAGAAAGGAAGGAGAAAGGCTGGAAAAATTCATTTGCAATGGGGATAATTGTTATTTCCATTGCTATTTATATCGCAGTAATCTATTTGTACAGTTTTGGAGAAGTTTCCCAGTATACGAATAACAGGGTCATTTTCTCAGTCAATTTTTCCGGGCTATTTTATTTCTACCCTTTGTATCTGCTGATCCCTGTGCTGTTCCTGGCACTGCTGGCACCTGAATACATGATTCTGTCCCTCCCTTTCTTCTTCTTCATTTATTCAAACAATTACGAACCATATTTCAGCCTGATGTTTTACCAATATCCAGCCCTGATAGCTCCAGTCCTGTTTATTTCAGCTTCAAAAGGGCTTGTAAGATTCGGAAAGGCAATAAGGAACAGAAAAGTTATCAAGAGTCTTGCAACATTCATGCTTGTCTTCAATGTAATTCTATTTTCGTTCCTCACTCCCATCGGAAATCTTTTCACTGCGCAGTACGATCAACAAATTGGGCAGGAGTTTACGGGTTTACCATATTCATACGATACAGGTAATCAGATAACACCACAACAATACGATTCGTACTTGAGACAGGCAATATCAATGATTCCGAGGGGTAGCTCAGTAATGATTCAAGACAACATGCCTCAATTAAGTTACCTGTACAACTGGACCTTGCCAGAAAATATCAATTACAGTTATCTTCCGACTTACGCACTCCTGGATCCATATGCCGAAAATTTCATCGGAGGGTCATTCTTCGGGTCCAATCTTTCAGATTCTGCATACGGGCAGGCTAACAGGCTAATCAATGACTATGGATACGGCATCTTTGCAGAACTTGATGGAATAGTTATCCTTGAAAGGAATTACACAGGTACATTTTCTTATGTCGGAATGAACGAATTTTTTAATCCGAGTAGTTTTGACCTGGCACCCGGTTCCTTTTCGTTGCCCCAATCGGAATATATCCCGCCAATAAACGATGGAGGGGCTGGATTTTACGGACCATATACTTTTTTGTCCCCAGGCACTTACAATATAACATTCGAAATCTATTCTCCTCAATATTCTGGAAATCAGTCTCTCAGGTTGCAATTGACAAACACCTCATATGACGGGCTTACGATCGATTATCAACTTATATTAAACTCGACGTATTTTGGAAGCGGTTCACAGAGTGCTCATTTTGTATTTTCCACCAGTGATTTTCTCTCATTGGTGGAGTTCAGGGCATTCTATTTACACATGGTAATGCCGCTGATATTCACGGGAGTTCAGGTCACTGAGTTGAGCGGATGATTAATTTCCGGAATTTTTTTGCTGATTTCATAGGAACGAAAGGGTTTTTGCTACTGCTGTTCGCTCTTAGCGTTTTTACCTCTATTGTAGTAATTTCAAGTTCGCCATTCGGTTACTTCTCGGGTGATTTGCAGACTTATCTTTCATTAGGAAGAGAAATAGCAGCAAATGGAATGCTTGTCCCTTCAGCCAATTCAATACACTACCCTGGAAGTGCATGGGTATATCCGCCGGTGGTGCCAGAAATCACGGCAATTTTTTATCTCATATCACCAGCCTATGCTATCTATATTCTTTCCGGATTTTCAATTTTTATAGTTGCAGCGACTTCCATCCCAATATTTTACCTTACAAGAAACCTATTTGGAAAGGAGTCAGGAGCGTTGGCTGGGTTGGCCTATTCACTTTACTTCCCTTCAATATATGAGGAAACCTGGGGAGGGCTCCCTCAACTCGTCGCTTTGCTTCTGATTCTGGTTTTATTGTCCCTCATTACTTCTCATGATAGCATTGTGCTTGGTAGAAGAAGAATAGCCCTGATTGCTTCCATTAGCTTCGTTGTTCCATTTATACACGATCTCAGTTCTATAATTTTGTTGGCCTCGCTGGTTGTAGTTGTAGCTGGCACTCTGGTTTCAGGCTTAAAGGACAGGAGAGTATTGTTAAGAACTGTCATTTCAGTGATCGCAATGGCTGTCGGAGTAGCCATTTGGTATTTGCCGAGGCTATGGTGGGTAATAGATTCAGTTTTCCCATCAAAGAATTCAGTTTATAGCGCATTGGTTTCTATGCTGCCAATTTACACGTCTTCACATTCGGTGCTTTCCTCCATCCAGAGTTTGCGACAACCTTCGGCTATCCTTGCAATAGTTCCTCTTGGATGGGCCCTAATCATAATACTCTTTATTGTCTCAGTCGCTTGTGCTTTCTATTACCTCGCCAGGAGAGATATACTGATCATGTTGCCTTTGCTTCTAGTTCCAGTTTTTCTTATGATTTATAACATATTCAACCCGGTTTTACTGGTCAGGCTATCCTATTTTGTCTACCTTTACTCGTTCATCCTTCTTTCACCTTTCTTTCTCAAAATCAGTAAGAAAATGTTGAAAATATTATTCGTGCCTCATGGGAAAAGAAGTGTGGCCCCTCCATTGATTCTTGCAGTAATAGTCATACTGTCTTCTGTGGGGGGCATCGCTTATGAAAGAACTTCCCACACTTATTTTGGACTGATCGGAAGTAATGCTGAAAATAATTCATACGGGTTAATAGCTGCACAGGCACTCGCTTCTGCCTATTCTTCTGGTGTAGTTGCCGCATCCGGTCAAATTGGATTTGTTCTTATGGGGGAATTCGGGATACCAGTTGCAGAATACCAACCTCTTGCCTATTTGACGCAGCCAGTAGAATGGAAGGAGAGTGCAGCTGCATACGTGTTGATATTTACCCCGGATTTAAACACGTCCAACACCCTTAACCTAATAGGTCAGTTTAATGTTACTTATGTTGTAATGGATACGATGGTGGGTACTCCGGTTCCACCGTTCTATCACCTGATTTACGAAAACGATTTCTACACAGTTTTTGGGACGTGATTTTTCACACTGGTTACAATGTTGTTTATCTGAATTGGTTGTCAGGAGAAGTACATTCATTCGAACTAACTCGATTGAGGATAAAATTTGATATCTCTCCGGACAGCTTAGAAAAAATTAGTATAACTTATTGCGTTTAGCCTTTTGGACGATTTGGGCGAACACACTCCAAACGCATTTCGCGAATTTCTTCGCAAACTTGAAATCAGGCGGGCACTCTATATCCTATATGGATCAATTTTCGTTAGTTATGCATTTCTAGCGTGGTATGCCATTGGATATCTAGTCTTGCCTGTATTGGTCATGGACTGGTTCCTGCTTGCAATAGGCTCAGTGCTGGTGATTTTCTCAGTCTTTCTAGACGAGGAACCTGGATTTGTGCGCTACCTTCCGTATTTGGGATTCGCAATTTCCGTCCTAATATTTGGGGAGCTGCTTACAAACCTGCTTCCCGTATATGCAACCGACGAACTTGCAAGTAATACATTTGCGGCATACCAGTTCATTCATGGGCTGGATCCTTACATCGACAGCAATATGGCGGGAGTTTTTGCGTATTCCCACATGTCCCCTTATTCGATTACGCCCCTGACAACAGGAGGTCCAGTCGATTTTTTTGTCTACCCAGGTCTCTCCGTTTTAATGTTTATCCCTGCTGTACTGCTTAATTTAAGGTCTTACGAGGTTATAGTTTTCTTTGCAATCGCCTCTCTATTTTTGCTTATTTACAATTTTAAGAAGAAAGGGCTGGAAGACGCCCTCCCATTTTTGATTTTGGCAATGGTTCTTACAGGTCAATACTTGTATTACTCTCTGACTGGAGACGACGACATCATCTGGGTTTTCTTCCTGGCGCTCGCATATCTCACAAGGAAGAAACCTCTTTGGTCTGGTATATTCTTTGGGCTATCGCTGTCACTTAAACAAATTTCTGCGATAATATTGCCATTCTTCATGTATTTCCTTTACAGAGAGACGGGAAGGAAGCCCAGATCGGAAATTGAATTTATAATAGGTGGCGCGGCCAGTTTTCTTATCACAAATGCTCCTTTTATTTGGATGCAGCCCACGCAGTGGCTCAGGCACGTTCTCTCCGTTGAGACGCAGCCAATCCTCGGTATCGGGCTGGGGCCGTCAGTTTTATCATTTGCAGGTTACGTAAATATTTCATCTACGGTGTTCCTGGCAATACTTGTGATGGTACTACTGATATTCTTTGTGCTTTATTTAACGTATTATGATCAACTTAAGTATACGTTCTTCGCTTTTCCAATGTTTATATTCATTTTTAACTTCAGGGTTCTCGAGAATTACATAGCTTACTGGCCTTATTTGATTCTGCTGGTTGTTCCCGATTTCCTGAAGGAATTCAAGAGCAGAAAGATTGAAGGATTCCATCCCGGCCATCACATACTTTCCTCAATACGGTTAAGCGTGGGGAGCCAAAAAAGGGTCGCTGCTTTATTCATCGCACTAATCATAGGGGCAGGTGGGCTTGTTGTTTACGATGTCTCCACCACCCATTCACCCATTCAAATCAACAGCGTTTGGAGTGCACAGGATCCAATTTGGGCTCCAGGTTATATTTCTGAAATGAAATTGAACCTCACGTACAGTCCCTTATACGGTGATCCGTCCGTTGTCGATCTTAACTTTAGGATATTAGGGCTAGCCATGCAATTGACTAATGATCCAAACGGTTTATTGTGGCATGCGAACTCTCCGGTGTTTCCTGGGAACAATTCCGTCGAAATATTTCCCAATACTTACGCGGATTTACTGCGCAATAATGTCAGCTTCAGCGTAGAAGCTTATTATGGGAACATAGCTTCTGCCTTTGCCTCCGGAAAACTACAGGTATCCTCTAGCTTCCCAATCAGTAATCCTAACATGTCTATGCCATCTTACCTTTCCAACGGTACATCTTCAACTAAAAATCCTGTGTTTCCAGGATGGAATTACTCTACAACTTCAACGACTGGAAATGGATCGTTCGGGTACACTTTTCAGCCAGTTGGCTTTAATCTCTCGCTTGACGAAAAGCGGCAGGGAAAAACATGGAGTATCTCATCAGTATCATCCACGATTAATGTCTCTGAACTTGCTGCAGGCAGATATAGCCTGGAGTATGGCATAACTGACATACGGAGCGGCCCGGCATATTATTCATATTACTCCAGCAATTCCTCGTTGATTGCAGGGGTAATGATAACTTATTATGGAGGCGCAGACAGCATTATAATTGGCTATGACCCTTCTCTGACTCAAGATCATTATTACCAGGTCAATAGCAGTTCGCTTGTTATCATCAGTAATAGCACTGTAATATCTTTCTCTAACCTGTCTGCGATGCTTAACATGTCCAGCTTTCCAACAAATCAAGCTGTCTTTTCCTACGTCTTGATGACCTATGGATTAATAGGACAGTTTTCTGCCACTTTCTACGGCTTTCACCTGGTTGACCCATCTGGCAACTCGGCTAGCAGTTTGGCCAGGGTAGAATGAAGTTTGATTGAACAGCATATTCAAGATACCAGCTTTTAATGGACTTTCTCCGGAACCCGATTTTTCTTTTGATTCATGGAAATTTTCCAGTACGCAAGTACTTCGATAAGATATTGCTGGATGAAACTAAAGCTGCTGTCAACAATTTTGGATTCTCCTCCAAATCTATCCTTCATAACGTACGGAATTTCTTTGATTCTAAGATGTTTCTTGGAAGCAAGTACGTAGAGCAATAATTTCCTTGTATTGGGAATTGGTTGCAATTGAACAACTACGGACTTTCTGATAGCGAAGAATCCAGATAGCGGGTCGGTCAGTTCGCTTGAGTCTCGTATGAATAATCTTGCGATCGCCTGTGCAAATCTGCTGATTATTCCTCTCAGCGGAGACCAGTCATTTCCTCCTCCCGCCAAATAGCGGGAGGCAACCAGAAGATCAAGTGCAGGATTCCAGTTTTTAATAAAATCCCCTATATAGGAAACCGGATGCTGCAAATCTGAGTCCATTTTGATTATGGATTCATTTGAAGCAGCTTTACACCCAACAAGCTCCGCATTGGCAGATCCAAGTTTTTGTCTCCTTTCGATGATTTTCACGGCATAAGTGCTTTTTTGTTCCCTGGACAGGTCATGAATAAATTCGAGCGTTCCATCAACACTACCATCGTCAACAAAAACGAGTTCTCTTATAGCTGTTATATGTGCCTCTGACAGAAGCTTATTCAGTTCTTCAATAAACAACGGTAAATTGGCAATTTCATTCAGGACCGGAATCACAATTGAGAAGATTGGAGGATTATCATTATCGGCATTAAATTCGCCATTATTGACTCTCTGGTGAAGTTTTGGTTCCCCGGCTTCTGGTAGTTGGGTCATCTTTCGTCCACTTCCTTTTCTACTTTTCCCAATATCATCCTGCCATCCTTTTTACATCGCTTTTTTAGACCCAGTTCAAAGCACTACTTTGCGCCAAATGTGATGTGGAGCAAGTCTCTTTGAAGGGATTAATGGGGATATTCAAAGGCAATAAGTAGATTGTTCTTGGTCTGCGCGAGAAGTGGTTCAGTCAATATAGTTCAGGTACCCTGAAAGCTGCCTGCACTGATGGATGTAAAAGCCCTGAATTCAGTTGCCATTAATGAGGATCCAGTAAGGCTGTCAACTTCCCTGTCGGTTTATCGGAAAAGAATTAATCACCCCGCCAATATTTCCATCATGGAACTTTCCTTGAAGGGGGTAATACCCATACTCCTTACACCATTCGATGATGCCGGGCATGTTGATTATGAAGATTTGCGCAAAATGATTAAATTTTACCTTGATAGTGGAGTCGACGGTCTTGCTTGCCTGGGGGAGGTATCTGAAACTAGGCTACTCGAAGAAGATGAAAGAAGGGAAATATTAACCACAGTGGTCAGGGAGGTAAGAGGTAAAGTCCCTGTAATCGCTGGAATTGGCAGAGATTCAGAAACACTGAGCCTTGAAGCTGCGGAGAGAGCTTCAGATCATGATCTGGGTGCAATTCTTGTATCACCTCCACATGATCCTCAAATAGGCAGGGAAGCCATAGCTGGATATTTTGAAAAAGTATCAGGAGTCTCAACCGTCCCAATAATAATACTTGACAACCCCTCCCTTGGTTATCCGATAATCGGTTTAGACACAATAAGAAGGATCACTGGAAGGTGCGAAAACATAAGATACATAAAAGTTGAAGACCAACCTTCCACAGAGAAGATAGAGTTGTTGAGGAAAGAATTTGGGCAGGAACTGGGAATATTTGGAGCCAGTCATGGCAGGAATATCCTATGGGAAATGGAGTTGGGAATCGAAGGGATTTTAACTTCTGCCCCAGTTCCTTCCTACCTTATAGATATCTGGAACAATTTTCAACGTGGAAATAAGCTTCTGGCCAGAGAATTATACTTTGCGACATTGCCATTGTCCTATTACCTTCCAGATCGTACAATTGCGGTAAAAAAGGAAATTCTGAAGCACTATGGCGTCATAAAAACAAGCTATGTCAGGAAACAAGGCGATAACCTGAGCGCAAGATCCGTCAGAAACCTGGTTGATTTGATTGAGTGGACTTCAGCCCGGGTGAATGAAATTGAAAGGAATTCTGCCTGACAGAAGGTATTCAGTTTTCATATATCATGGCCAGCAATTGTGGCATCTACGGTATAGCAAATGCAAAATGTATGAAGTAATATTTATCTGATACAACTGGATAACTAGCCTGCTCTCAGAGTAAAAGGAACACATAATGCCTAGCTTATCACTCCAAATCATTGTAGAAACCGATGACTTTAAACCAGAGTCGATCGTGGAGCTGGCGAAAGAAGAAAACCTCGACCTGGACCTCTTTATAATCAACCCAAAGGAGAAAACCATAGAAGGATTCCAAAGTAATGAAGGCCCCTGGATCTCCGGGCATAGTTCTGGAAGTTTTATTGAAGACATACAAAGCGCATTGTCCGCCGCCAGGGGTGACTATTTTGCAATTGTCAGGTCAAGCAGAATGTGCTCCATGGATACGATTACCAGGATGCTTAAAGAGGCAGAGAAAGGCTTTGATGTTGTAGTCGCATCGCGATTTTCTGGGAAGAAGAGAAAATTTGATCTTAAGACGACAGTTATCAAATTGCTCGTACGGGAAATGAATGGGATTTCAGATCCGCTTTCTCTCTTCTTTATCGCAAAAAAGAGCCTGCTTGCCGGGATAAACCTGAGCACATCGCCAGAAACTCTTCTTCCTGAACTTATAATCAAGAACAGGACCATTAAAATTTCAGAGATATACCAGGAATCCGGCACCAAAGGAAAGATATACTCCGGCAGTTTCATTTCTTACACATACAGTCTACTCAGGCTGTCAAAGTACAGGGCCATAAAATTCGGGCTTGTGGGATTGTCCGGAATTGGTATTAATGAAGGGGCGGAATATATCTTTCATGCCCCATTCGGCTTGATAATTCCTTTTGCCCTGCTGATTTCCATCGAGTTGTCCATCATATGGAATTTTACATTCAACAATGCCTGGACTTTCTCTGACAGGAAATTTGAACCGGTTGCGATTAGGTTTTTAAAATTCAACTCTGTAACTGCTCTTGGAGCTGTTGTTAACTATGTATTTGGAAATGTGCTTTCTCCGTTTATTTACTTCCTCTATGCAAATTTGATTGGAATTCTAGCAGGATTTGCCATTAACTATCTCGGCAGTGACTACCTGGTATGGAAAACGAAAAGAGATTGAGTCTTCGTTCCCTGCGCCTGATGGTGAGGAGCAATGCGAAGCGGGGAATTAAATTCCTAATCGCAGGTGTGGGAGGCTTTCTTTTCTTCCTGGTTGTGCTTTATACTGGAATTGAGTTATTTACGACGAAATACATTCTTTCGATAGACATTGCATCGGCATTTCTGAGCGTTATGTTCGGTTTTACTCTAAATGAGCACTGGTCTACAAAAGGAGCTGGACAGCATGCCAAAGGAATCTCCCGATGGACTGTGAGGCTATTCCTGTTTGAAGGCGTATACGCATTCGGAAATTTAGTTTCCATAGCAATCCAGCTTTCGCTGTACTATTACCTGGGAGTTATACCATACCTCGGAAGTTTCATAGGTACTTTAGTTGCTTTTCCTTTAAACTACCTGATAAGCATGAAACTTGTCTGGAGAATAAACATTCTAGATCCGGCTAATTAGGCCAAAAAAGCTCAAACCACCGCGATCGGTGAAACAGGAGACCCGGTGCCTCCTCGAATGGGAAGGGGCGCACAAATTACCAGAAATGAATACACCTTATCCATTGCAATTTCGTCCAACTTCATGTTGTCTATGAGTCTGATGCCGTTCATAGTGATCAGGAATTGATGTACTGGAAGCATGGCCTCATCGACTTCTGGCGGCGTTATTTCACTTGAAGGGGAATCTGATCCTGAAATCGATATTCTATTATGGACCATCCAGCGGGCAGCTTCCATGCCTATTCCAGAAGACTTCTCGTACAACCTGGCGTAACGGTCATGATCAGGCCACAGTTTGCTTGCCCCGGTATAGAAGAATACAGCATCCCCTTCTTCAGGAATAATTTGATTTTCGCTGAAGAACTTATCAATTTCCTTTTGGCTAGGAGGGCCTTCTTCCACCAGGTCCACGCCTCTTATCGAAGGCATATCCACGATTAATCCGCGAGTGATCACTGGGGGTGTCGTTTCAATCCCAAGCGATGATGACCCTCTTGGCCCGATAATTCCAGAGGCATCCAGGCCATTGTAGAGTTTCCCGTTTATTGAAATATGATTAAGCGCATCAATGTGAGTACCTGTATGGTCTGATAATTCCATTCTTCCGATGTTTGCCCCAAGGCCATTATTTGAAACGGGTCTGAATGGGGCGTGGTAATCAGTGGATCTCAGCGAAGTGGTGTAAAAGAATGCCCCATGCGTTGGTCTAAAGGCCAGGTCTTCGCTTAAAACGTGAGAAAGACGGTATGCCTTTCCTTTCTTTGGCCTGGACAGCGAGGCCAGCACTTTGGAGGGGCGGATATAATTGAGGGCCCCGAGAAAATCGTCCTTTCCAAATCTTGACGGGTACCACATGGAATCAAGTTCCTCGAACCCTTTCATGTTTGGTGCATGCATTATTGGTTTAATTAAAGTTCATCCTGAAGAAGTTAATTCCGGGCAAGCCTTCGTAAATCTGGTTCAGCCATTCTTGTCAAAATTTTCATGAAAACAATAAAAAACTAAGACGCCAGAACCGAAACTCCCTGAACTCTTCCCAGGTTGCCGGTTACTCTTCTCCAGTTATCACCATTATCTGTGGAGCAGTAAACTTCGCCGGTTGTAGTTCCGAAATATACACCAGGGTTGTCCAGATCATCAGTCGCCATCGAGTCTCTGAGAGCGACAGTATGAACACCGTTTGGCAGCCCATTGCTCAACCTTGTCCATGTTTTACCGCCATCCCCAGTCCTGTTAACTTCAAGTTGACCCTGAATGCACGAATTGTGCTCCTTGCATTTGCCCTGGTAGGCAGGTACGACAAAGAGAGAACTTCCTCCTTTCTCAGTAAGCGCTATCGGGAATCCATGTCGCACATCAGGACTGGGGCTGATGTCCTTCCAGCTGTCTCCTGAGTCAGTTGAAGAAAAGACGCCACAGTGATTTTGCTGATATACCAATCCAGGATTTGCAGTTGAAATTGCCAATTTGTGCGTGCACTTATGGACACTATCAAGATGCTCTTTTAACCTCTCACTGTCAGATTTTTCAGCATTTACCCCGTAAAAATCCTTGGCGCCTACAGGACAGGACTCAGCAACTCCGTCTTTCAGGAGCTTCCATGTTTCCCCAGAATCGTCGCTTCTATAAGGGCCACCGCCAGAACTAACCACGAACAATCTCCCTTTCTTCGCTGGATCGGACTTGACTGTATGCAACGCCAGTCCGATTGTACCCATTGCCCAGTCAACTCCCCATGTATCCCTTAGTGGAGCATTGTGGAGACCGGCAACCTCACTCCATGTCCTGCCAGAATCCAGCGATCTGAATAGATGTCCATAGTGCGTACCTGCGTACAAAACACCATCTTCGTGCTTATCCGCCTCAACTGTCCATACTTTCTTTACCAGTAATCCCCGGCTTGAAGGCACCCATGTTTTTCCCGAGTCACTTGAAGAGAAAACCCCCTCGGTCAGGGTGGAAGCAAAAAGTTTACCGCTCCGGTCGGAAGTAACGTTATTAACACTCTCCTCAGCCAGGAACGGTCCCACACTGTTCCAATCTTTCCTGTTCTCATCGGAACTTAGCAAATATGCACCCTTGGTCGTAGAGACAGCAATTTTAACAGGAGATTTTCCCATACTCTAAACTTTACTAAAAACTCCTTAATAATCTTTCTATTTTCAATTCAGGAGATTTGTTTATTGGACTACAGTTATTTTTCCTGAATACGATATTTTAAATTTGCACAGTCTTTCCTGAATCCAATCTATGAAATTAGTTGTGACTGGTGGAGAGGGATTCATCGGGAGAAATGTCGTTCGTAAACTGAAAGAACTTGGGCACGATACATTCTCGCTCGATATAAACGGAAATCCAGACTACCACATTTCGGTACTTGATCCTGAAAAAGTGAGAAAAGCATTCGAAGGGGCTCATGGTGTAATACATCTTGCAGCAACGACTTCACCACCCCAATTCGAGTCAGACCTGAACGCAGGTTTCCAGAACAATGTCAGCGGTACAATGAATGTATTGCTAGCCGCAGCACGGGAGAAGGTTAAGAGAGTGGTATTCGCGTCATCTTCTGCAACTTATGGCAAAACTACGAACAAAGCTTCCGAGAATATGCAGCTTAACCTGCACGACAATCTCTACCCTATCACAAAAGTAGTTGGAGAAATGCTGGGTAATTTCTTCTCCATTCGTGGAGAAACTGAATTTGTATCATTAAGGTATTTTAACGCCTATGGTCCAGGGGAGAATACCAAAAGCATGTATTCCAGCGTTATTTGGAAGTTTGTCAAAGCATCTCTCGGTGGGGAAGACCTGGTTGTATTTGGTGATGGCAAGCAATCAAGGGATTTTGTATACGTATCAGATATAGCGGATGCTACAGTTACAGCATTCGAGAAGGGAAAGAATGGGGAGTGTTATAATGTTGGCACTGGCATAACTACGGATTTTAACAGCATAGCTGCAATGGTTAAAGAGACATTACGAACTAACTCAAAGATAGTCCATGTTGAGAACCCTTTAAAGAATTATCAGTATTTTACTCTTGCAGACATTTCCAAGATTGTTCGCGACACTGGCTGGAAGCCAAGGATTGGTTTGAAGGAGGGAATTAAAATGACCTCAAAGGGAGAAATTAAGTAAGTTAATCTCCAACCATAACAATCCTGCTTCCACGATAATCAAACTGGAAATCAGTTACGGAAAGCTCAGGCAAGGCCTTTATTACCTTCTCGCGGTCTTTCTCGGGAACATAGAAAAGCATGAATCCACCGCCGCCGGCTCCTATTATCTTACCGCCGATCGCACCGTTTTTCAAAGCAATTTCATACCATCGGTCAATAGTAGAATCACTAATGCCGCCCGATAACTCCTTTTTCATCAGCCAGTTTTTGTGCAAAATCACACCCAGCTCATCTGCATCCCTCGATGAGCAAATGGACTGGATCTGCCTGGCCAGCTCAGCCATTTTCCTGTAGAGGTCGATTTTCTTAGTTACATTATTTTTCTGTTCAGCGTGTATATTGCTCGACGAGCGTTGCTTTCCCGTGTATAATAGCAATAGATTCGCGTTCACTTTCTTCCTAAATTCTTCGTCCATAATTATTGGCGTGACGTCCACTCTCTCATTTTTGTAAAACTCCATTAGCTGGATTCCACCATAGGCAGCAATATATTGATCCTGCTTTCCTCCGTTTTCTTTCAGGATTTCTCTCTCTATTTTCACTGCCTCTTCAGATAGAGTTTTTGGAGACGCGTATTCTCCCAGATAAGCATGCAATGCATTAAGCAGACCGACGAGGAAGGTGCTACTACTGCCTAATCCTGTTCCGCTTGAGGGAATGTCCGATATACTGATTATCTCGATCCCTCCTGTAATTCCCATCAACTCAAGGGCTTCTCTAACTGAAGGATGTTTCAATTCTCCGGGCTTATCAACAATTTCAGTGACAGCATAACTGACCCTTATCTTATTGTCAAACTTTTTATTGACTACAATATGGATATACTTGTTAATCGCAGCCGAAACAACCGCACCGGTTCCATAATTGGAATAATACTCCCCGATATCTGTTCCACCTCCTGCAAATGAAATCCGAAGTGGTGTTCTGGACATTATCATTCTTTCTGAGTTGGTCATTTTATCAATAATAGTCATTGATTATTTTGAGCCCTTCCTGGAACTTTACCCTTGCTTCAAACCCGATTTTGTTTTTTGCTTTTGAAGTATCTGCAAGGGTCTCATGGACGTAGTTTTTTACAGGCATTTCGACGTACTTTGGCTTTATTTTGGTTCCCAAAAGTGAATTGAGCATTTCCACAAGTTCATTCAGGCTGTAGTTCTTGCCGGTGCCAACATTAAAAGTGTCGAACCCCTTGAATTTAGAAGCCTTAAGCAGAGCATCAACTACGTCTTCAGCGTATACGAAATCCCTGCGTTGTGTTCCATCCCCATATATTACCGGTGCTTCCTTCTTTTTCATCGCCCACAGAAATTGAGTGGCAAGATTTGCATATCCGTTTTTGGCAGCTTCATGTTTGCCGTAGACCGAGAAAAACCTCATCGCACAAACGGTAATCCCATAAAGGTCATTGTAGAGTTTTCCAAGCCTTTCGCAAGCAATCCTCGCCTCTGTGTAGTAATCTGTTACAAGCGGCACGGAAGATTCACTATGCGGGGGTTTGATTCCGCTGTACATGGATGAAGTGGATGAAAATACAACTACTGAATCATCCCGTCTCGCAGTTTCAAGAACTGAGATCATCCCGTCGATAACATCTGCAACATGATGTGGATTCTTTCTATACATCGGTGAGGCTGAATAAAAGCCTAGATGGTAAATTGTATGGTATTTGATATCAGAATGATTTTGCAGGCTCTTAGAATCTTCTTCAAACACCCTAAAATTTGACTTTCCCTCAAGTCCAGAAAAATTCGTTCTGCTTCCAGTGTCTAGGTTATCTACAACGTCAATAACTGCATCAGAAGGGAGTGCGCGCAGCAGGTTGGATCCAATGAATCCCAATCCACCAGTTACGGCTATTCCTTCTCGTTTTGTGCTCATCGACTGGTGCATAATGATCAAAGATAATAAACTTCTATCAGTCCGATTCTGAAATGGCACGCCGCAGTATAATCGGCGAATTCAACAGATATTTTGCTATGTTTTGACCGAAATGGTATTGAAATGGGTCAGGGCTCTTTTTCCAGAATTCCCATGGACGGACTGCGTTTTAAGCCGCCTGAAAACTTGGAAAACGTTATTGTTAAATACAGTCTAGCATTCATTCGATATGGACGAAGAAACTGTGTTTGAAAATTTCATAAGAGCAGTTGAAGGGACCAAGAGCAGTGCTGAAGTGCAGTTCGACGATGTCATGCTCAGATTGCCCGGCTTGAAGACAGGTTTCGTGGTGAGCGGAAAGATTAGCTGCACCATTAGGCCGATACACGAAAGGCAGAAGGTTTGATCTTTTAAAAGATGGCAGGATGCAAATTCCAGCTCTAACAGGTAACCTTAAAGTTTCAGTGAATGGTACAGAAGTCGCCAGTACCACATTTGAAAACGAAAAGGTTTCTGTAACCATCGAGGATCAGGGCTTTGCGAAGAAGTTATTTTCCATGGTTCCAAGAAAGGATAAGAAACTTTCTAATGCGCACAGGGTCTCGAAGTTTCTGATTTCTCAAGGACTCACGCTTGAAGTTAACGACAATCGTGGTAGCATTCTCAAGATGGGCAAAGGAGTCAGGGGAATTATGGGCAACATGGAATTCAAGCTGCTCAGATTGCGAAAGTACCTTTAGTATTTTTCCTGGCAAGTTATAAGTCTATAAATTACCAGAACTTCAGTGGCCCAATGTGTCAATTATAATCTCCTGGATTGTATATTAAGATTAAAAGGCGATTAGCTGCTTCAGTGGATTTAGGAACTGTAGAGATATGAGTCGCATACAATTCGATAAATTCCCAGGGCGAATGATTTAGAAGTCTGTAAGGGTTTTGCTGGTTACTTATCTTACATATATAGATATATACTCCTATTTACACTATTTATAGAACTATTAAGGGTCTCAAAAGGTTCTCGGTAAAGTGACCGCCAAGCAAGAGGGCAACCATTCAGGATTAATCGAATCCATGGATAACACTGCGGTCAGCAGATTTCATTACAAAACCTGGTGGCTTGCAGGCATGGGTTTCTTTACAGATGCTTATGACTTGTTTATTATAGGGGCGGTCGTATCGATTATGGCCCTTCCGGGAACAGGCTGGACTTTGCTGGACGGTGGCAGTACTAAAACCTACTACATTTCACTGATTTCCTCTACATCCCTGCTCTCAGCAATAATCGGGGCTATTTTATTTGGCAGATTGCTTGATAAACTCGGAAGAAAATCGATCTACGGGCTCAATTTGATTTTATTGATTGCAGGCGCACTTGGAAGTGCGTTCTTAACCCCAACAAACAGCCCTTATGTTCTGATATTCTGGAGGTTTGTTCTTGGAATTGGAATCGGGGGCGATTATTCAACAAGTTCCACTATTATGGCAGAGTTTTCCAATACTAAAAATAGAGGAAAGCTGATCGGAATGGTTTTCTCAATGCAGTCGCTGGGTCTCATCGCTGGTCCCGGGATAGCCCTGCTTATGCTGAAATATTCCGGATTTTCTTTGACCCTAATCTGGCAACTGCTGCTGGCTTTCGGAGCAATACCTGCACTACTGGTCATTTATGGAAGACGGAACATGCCGGAGCCTCCCAGATATACCATTAATGTAAGGGGGAAGACTGAGGAAGCTGCTAAAGCCTGGGAGAAATACACCGGACTGAAGGTTGAGCAGAATGTCCAGATAAAGACCTCCAAAGTTAAGTGGACACGGTTGTTCACTGATCGCGTTTTTCTCCTCACATTGATCGGAACTGCCGGGACATGGTTTTTGATGGATTGGGCTCTTTATGGGAACACAATAATGTCAAATAATATCACCGGTCTTATTGTGCCCTCTTCTTACGCTGGATTAACAAAGCTTGAGGCTTCCACTTTCTATTCACTATTAATTTTCGTTTTCGCCGCTTTTCCTGGTTACTGGATTGCTATTTATACCGTAGACAGAATAGGAAGGAAACCAATCCAAATGACTGGATTTTTATTCATGGCAATTACTTATGCGATTTTGGGCATCTTTCCTTACCTTGAAACATCGGCGTTTGTGGGGGAATTCCTCATAATTTATGGATTGAGCTATTTCTTCATTGAGTTCGGTCCAAACGTTACCACTTTTATTTATCCACCAGAAGTCTTTCCAACTTCCATTCGAGGCCTTGGCACAGGCGCATCTGCAGCCGGCGGCAAGACTGGAGCTTTCATCGGGACTTTCATGAATCTTTTCCTGGTCGCGGCAATTGGCCAATCTGAACTCTTTTTACTCCTTGCTGTTATGGCTGTTATAGGTTTTGCATTTACCTTCTTTTTGCTACCAGAACCCAAGGGACTCGAACTGGATGAAATATCCGGGGATAACCGGATCAGAAATGAATTCTAGTTAAATTACAATAGTTTGGGCAAGAAATCTACGCATTTTGGGAACAGGCTGGTTGCGAATGGTGGGCTGATATCCCTAAAGCAGCAACTTCATGGACGGCGAGGACATCAGAACCTCCTATGCTCCAGCCGGGAAGAGTATTTCAGAGTGACTGGGTTAGGTTGTTTTCTAGAATTGCAAGATATTTTTCAGTTCTGTCTCTGTCATTCAGTGAACGTGCGTGATCCAGAACGATGAGAGGTTCAACATTCATGTAGAATTTAGTCCTATCTGCAAAATAGGGGTCCTCCTCTAGATATGGTTCAGTAAAAAATGAAAATGTGGCGTCTCCATAATCCATGCAAATCGCTGCCATATCGAGTGCAGGATCACCGCCGATAATGGCATCTCCCCAGTCAAGAATGCCATTAATTTCAGCTCCTTGAGGATCTACTAAAATATTGTTTCTGTAGAAATCACCATGTATCAGGACAGGTTTAAACCGATCTGGGAATTTAGTCTTTAGAATCGAGTAATGCGATATTAGCTTATCATATAATTCAGTCCCTAGAGTTGACGCGTGCTTTCTTGCAAGACTCTTGAAGAATTTCCCATAAAGCGATAGCCATGAAATTGAGTTTAGACCCCGCCCTTTCACTCCTATTAATGATTCAATGGGGACAGAATGTATATGATCCAGAGCCCGTCTCAGTTCCGACTTAAGGCCACTGGAAAGAGTTGAAAATCCAGATATTGGAATACCTTCAATATATTCGTAACCAGCTACCACAAGTCCCCCATTACGGTGAAGGAAAATATAGCGTGGAACATTCCATCTGCCCATCTCTATCTTTTCAAGGAGATTGATTTCCCGCATGAGATGAGTAACATTTCTTTTAGACCTGGGTATCTTGAAAACGTATTTTCTGTCAAATGCAATGACCAGGTTATCCCAGCCGGTATCGATTAATTGTGGCTTTTCCAGGTTAGCTTCAGGGAAAATGGCCATAATCCGTTTCGCTATCGCGTCCATGAAATCATTTAATGACTTTGAATGAAAGTTGTCCGGTTCAATTAACAATGATCTTGCTATTGAAGCATCAAGGTTTGGCCATTTGAACCCCAAATCCGGCTTATTCATTCTTTCCTGAAAACACGAATAATAGAGCTGCCATCAAATATATAGTAAGGAAATTCCTCGCTAATTACTGAAGTGACTCCAAAGTCGACGTAATGTGCAGATATGTTATATCCTGTTTCTGCGAAAATTACTATTTCGGTATCATACTTTTTGGCAATTCCAATGAGTTTTGATAGCGTTTGAGTAGTGATGGTCATACCAGTGATAATGGCAACATCCGCTTTTTCAAGGTAATCATCATTGTGATCGAAGCCATCTTCGATAATAATTCCATCCACCATCCTGCCTACCAGATCAGGATGAAGATCGGTCGCACAAAACTGTAAATCGAGCGCCCTGTTAAGTACGGACTTAAACCTGCTTACGTAACCTATGTTTAGAACTAAGGGTTTCTTCCCTTTAATCTTTCCATTTTGCTGCTTCCTGTTGATGATTCGCAGGGCTTCTCCAGCTACAATCTCAGCACGGGTGGATGCCTTATCTGAAGACCTTCCAGAAACAATGAGTTCAAGGCTTGGCTCCTTAGGAAAATTATTTGCGAACATTGAATCAAGAATCGCGACTTTAAGCGAGAACTGATCATAATCGTGAAAATCAATCTCCGATACCAGCTTGCCTATCAGGGACGACATCCGGGCATTATCTACTGGCTCGAAAGCGTAGGATGCTCCCTGGCCAATATTTGTCTGGCAAATAATCACTTCATACTCAAAGAGTCGCTCACCCGGTGCAGGCTGGTATTTCAGTCTAATGTTCCACAATCCGTTAATTCTGGCATTTGCGTAACCTTCCAGATCCTCTAATTTGTCTACTAGTTTGTCATAAACCGGCTCTCCATGAGAATGGTTAGTTTCCTGCGGCATGTGCGTTCAATCACTCACTGAAATTTAAAGCATAGCTGAAGCGCAGTAAAGCTCAAAACAAAATGCATGAAAGTATTATCCTTACATGAATAAAACGGTTCCCATAAGGCGAAGTATTTCAAAGTGGCTGGATGAAGATAACAACCTTATTCAGCAATTATCTGAATTGAGGACACCAGCCTACATTTACAGTTATGCGAATTTTAAACGAAGATCAGATTTGCTCCGCAACGCCTTGACCAAAGTATCGCCAGGAGCCTCAATCTTCTACTCTACAAAAGCAAATCCTTCACGCACCATGATGAAATGGACAATAGAAGCTGGATACAGGACTGAGGTATCGTCTGAAGGGGAGTTGAAACACGCACTTAAGATGGGGCAGGCCGCTGATCGGATTCTGTTGCTTGGGCCCGGCAAGGATAACGAAACGATGGAATTTGCACTGAATTCCAGGGTCTTTGGCATCGTAGCTGAGTCCCAGAGAGAACTGGACTTCCTGGCTGCCCATCATAATGGAGTAACAGTTATTTTCATAAGGGTCAACATAGAAAACACCGTACCCGGGGTTACTGAAAGCATGGTAGGCAGTGAATCCAAGTTTGGTATAGACATTTCAGAACTTCCAGTAGCGTTTAGGAAAATAGAGGGACTGGATGCGGAATTGAAAGGCATACATTACTATATGGGAAGCCAGCTCTCCGACTATACTGTAATGCTTGAATTCCACAGACGGTTGCTTTCATCTGTTTCCAGGTTTTCCGATCAGTTTGGACACATTGACGTTGGAGGAGGTTTTGCAATCCCCTATACAGATAATCAGAGTGAACTCGATCTTGATAAATTTTCTGCTGGATTGAGGTCTTTAATGGATGAATTTTCACTTTCCAGGAAGAACCTGTATTTTGAGAGTGGCAGGTATATTGCGGCTGAAGCCGGTATTTTCCTGACAAGGGTCATGGACGTTAAAGGTTCTATGGGGAAGAGAGTAATCGTCACCGATGGTGGAATGAACAATTTCATGAGAATCGCTTTTATGAAGGAACATCACCCAATCGAGCACGTATTTCCGGATAGATCAGCTTCCCGCAATGTCAAGGGAATAGTGTCAGGCCCGCTATGCACACCGCTTGACTGCTTCGGCATCGACATAGACTTACCCGAGGACACAGCTTCGGGCGATATAATTGGCATATTCAAGGCTGGTGCATATGGCCTTACCTTGAGCCCGGTATTCTTCCTGCTGCACAATTTTCCATCCGAATACGCAATTCGCGATGGTACAGTGAAAGAAATCACGAGAAAAGACGTGAGTAGCGAAGAGCTCTTTAACTCCATCTACTGATGCTAATAAGGTTCTGGTCTGCCTTATGGATTAAAAGATACCATTTCGTTTGTGCCTAACCTCTTGCTGGAAAGCTGAAACAGGGTCATTTCCTTCAATACCAGTAAGACCCAAAAAAAGGTAGGTAGGAAGCACAGCCCGTTTTAAATATTCGCGAAAATAGCTATGGGCGGTATAATTCCAGGCATTCAGCAGGTCGCATCTGACTGCAGTCCTGTATCCCTGATTATCTGCTCCTGATTGAGATAGGAACTTATCACCTGGCTGACAGACATTGGAGTAAATGCGAAGACAAAGGAAACGTTCGAAAATTTTAGATCAGTTTTATGAAAGTATACGGGTAAAGCGAATAAGCCAGTCCGTCACGAACTACTTGCCTTTAACAGCTATTTCTTTCAATTTATGCAACTCTAAATACCTTATCGCTCCGGTTAATAGTTAAGTATTTTCGGCATATGCACATCGAAGAGTTGACAGATGGAGAATTCTTACAGACTCAGCGGTTTGGACAGAAGAGTCTGGTTACTGGGAATAACGAGGTTTATTCGATCGTTTGGAAGAGGATCGACTTTTATCTTGCTTCCCCTGGTTCTCACACTTGATTACGGGCAATCGCTACTCTCCACCGGGCTTATCATTGGAAGCGGAACGCTATTAATGGCTATAGTTCAATACTACGCCGGAATCTGGACAGACAGGATAGGACGAAGGAAAATACTGGTCTTCACCCAGATTCCTAATATATTGCTCTATCTTTTGATATTTTACTTTATTTCAGTCCATGCTTTCTTATTAATCCTGATTTCAGCGTGGTTTGGTGTAGTGATATTCAACGCGCTTCAATTTCCCGCAGTCCAGGCAACCGTTGCAGATGTAACCAGGGTCGAAAACAGGCTTGCAGGATTCACTGCAATAAGGCTGATGGCGAACCTTGGATTTGCAGTTGGACCACTGACTGGTGCTTTTCTTGCTGGATTTGGGTTTCAATACATTTTCCTGCTTGCGTCAATGACCAATATCGTTGAAGTCCTGCTGCTTTACAGATTTATGAGGGAAAGTCACTTTCCCGGAGTGAATGTTATTTCCAGGAAGGCCATCAATCTGTCTTATAGAAGGGATACACTGTTTGTCTCCTTCATCATTGCAGGGATCCTCTATTCAATTCTATCAGTGCAGAGATCGAGTGCCTTAACCATCTATACGGTTGTGTTACAGAATCAACCAATAATCTATATTGGATACATTTGGGCGCTCAACGGGCTGGAAGTGGTCCTGCTACAGGTACCATTCCTTCGCCTGATGTCAAAATACATGAATCCGATGATTTGGAGATCCGTTGGAGTTGCATTTGGCGGGGTCAGTTTTGTTTTATTGCTTCATTCCACTTCCCTTGCAATACTCCTGATTTTCATGTTTGTCTCCACTATTGGAGAAGACTTTATGGCTCCGACAACACAGAGCATAGTTACAACCATCGCGCCTAAGGAGTATCGTGGATCATATATCGGGGTATATGGCCTTTACACAAGCAGCGGTACATTCGGCGGTTCAATTATTGGGCTTGGGTTGCTTTCCTATCTTTATGGTGTTCCTTCACAGTTCTGGTCTATAGTTGCAATCGCCACTGTCGCAGTCGCACTGGTATACTTTGCCATGAATCCATCATACCGTAGGAGATTTTCCCGAATAGCCAGTGATGCAAGAGCGGACATAAAGCAGAGCTAGAGATTCATTCTCCTGGCTTATGCAAGTGCAATTATCCCGAATGCGAAAACACACAAAACATTCACCCAGTATATCAGTTGACTCCTTTTTGAAGATGCAAAATTACCCATAATTCCTCTGTTTCGGGCGATTATTCCCATAATGAGGGCCGGCCCTATTAATACGAAAACGAATACCACCAGAAGATAGAGAACTATATTGACAAGCATTCCGGCTGGTGCTATCAGGGCGATGATAAGTGCTGGAAAACTTTCAACTACGTAAATGGGGAGAGCCTTATCTCTCTTTCTTCCAATTGCTTCAACAAACCCCCAGGCGCTTCCCAGGGATATTACCACAAGGGCGAGAAACGCAGCACCAATTAGCCCGATTCCAAAGAGATAAGGAGCCAATGGTCCTGCAAATGACGTTAAGGCCGTGGCCAGCTGCGATGCGGAAGCAAACCTCAGGGTGGGATCAACTCCTGTGAAAGTCATGATTATGATTACCATCAGCAGTTCACTCACCAGTGCGCCGACCATCGTTTCGACCCTCATTGACTTCACTGCTGTTTTCCTGAGTTCTCCCTCCTCCAGATGAAGTGATTCCTTAACGCGTGAAACCTTTTCTGCGGTTGCTGATGATTGGTAAAAAAGCATGAAGGGCATTACGACGGCACCTGCATTTACTGCAAGCATGAAAAAATAATTAGGATCAAGGGAAATGAATACCGGATTATACTGGTACACTCCTCGAAGCACGAGGCTGCCAATGAAAGCAATAATAAGAAGTAAAGAAACTGCGATCAGCACCGCTTCCATAACGCCAAGTTTTTTTCTCGTAACTACAATGATATGGAGCATGAAAAATACAGGTAGCGAGAGAATAATTGGCAAGCCAAGTAGTTCCATACCAATTGCTATCCCGATATACTCCACTGCGTAGGTAATAACGTCAGTGATCACCATTGGGAATGTCATTAGTTTTGCCACCCCCCTGGAATAATTGTCTCTAATGAGTTCGCCCAGGCCTTTCTCGGTGGCAGCACCGATCCTGCCTGCGGTTTCCTGAATGAAAAAGAGAGGTACAGTCAGCAGAAGAACAAACCAGATCAATCCATAGCGGTAAATCGCCCCGGTCTCTGCTGCTCCAAGCACGCTGCTTGCATCCAAATCTGCAATCATGACAAGCCATGCAGGACCGAAGAATTTCAGGTATCTTTTCAGTGACATAATTCTTTAGCCATGATCATATTTATGTAAGCCTTGCAACGACCAGAGCCATAGTTTGGTTCTGTCTTTGAATTAACGCCAGAATATAGAAAATTACAGCATGACATGGGTTTGATATTAGGTAGACCTAATTAAGTAACTTCACTTATAGGTAAGGTAAAGTTTAGTGAAGACCCTCATTGGAACCAAATTTTGCATCAACACCTGGCAATAAACCGTTTTCAGGAATTTTCGGGCATTTTGCCTTTGACATAATCAGAAACTGAATATGCGGTCAACTCTGCATTGTGTATGCAGTCAGGTAGCCCAACTCCTCTATACGCAGCACCAGTCATGAAGAGGCCGGGAGTTTTTCCGAGTTCAGTTTCCATTTCCCTGATACGCTCCAGGTGCCCGACTGTGTATTGGGGAAGACCCATATTCCATCTGAATATCCTGGTGAAAATAGGTTTTGCATAAATCCCTGCAGTCCTTTTCAGAAAATCTAAGGCAGTTTGAACCATCTCTTCATCGTTTAATTTCATAAATTTTTCATTCCCAAATTTTCCAAGATAGCACCTTGCAATGAAAATACCATCGGGAGCGTGGTCGGTCCACTTGGCAGATTCCCATGTGCAACCGGTTACTAACTCGTTTTCGGTTCTTGGGACCAGAAAACCATGCCCAGTAACATTCCCAGTGGTTTCAGGCTTTGGAAAGGCTAAAGAAACAGTTGCAGTCGACACGTACGGGATAGTCTTAAGAATTTTTGAAACTCTTTCATTTAAATCTGTTATGAGTCGCGAGGCAGAATATGCAGGCAACGAAATTATAACAGCGTCAGCAATGAAAGTATTTCCAGTATTGGTGTCTATTCTATACTTTTGGTCTTTGCCATCGCTGGTAACCTTTATGCCTTTCACTTCACAGTCAAGATTTACAGAAACTTTTGGCATTCTTTTTTCTAGCTCTTCGATCAGTTCTAACATTCCTCTCCTTAAAGTTACAAAAGTTGCAGAGTTAGACCTGGGGGCCTTACTGCTGTTTGTCTGCCTGTGGCGCTTCCCCAGCGACCTCATTCCATGGATTAAGCTGCCGTTTTCAATTTCAATTTTCTTAAGGCTTGGAAGGGTGGCGTTTGCGCTTAAATGATAAACGTCACCCGCATAAATGCCTGCGTATAATGGCTCAACAATTTTCTCAACGAACTGCTTTCCAAATCTTCTGCCCATAAAATCTCCGATGGATTCATCTTCCAGGGTTTTCCGCCCTGGAATTATGAGATCCAATAACGCTCTTAATTTTCCTGCTGGAGTTATGATATCAGTGGAGACGAAAGGCCTCAATTTAGTAGGTAATCCGACTTCAGTCCCTTCCGGAAGTCTTGATAGTTTACCTTTATTGAGAATATATGTGCCCTTTGTTTCTGGATTAGCTTCCATCAGGTCAGAGGAAAGTTCCAGCTCATTGCACAAGTTAAGTGCCCATGGTTTTTGGGTGAAGAACGAATCAGGACCACCTTCTATTATGCAGTCATTATCTCTGACTGTCAGGACCTTTCCGCCAAGCCTGTTTCCCGATTCCAGAAGTGTCAGGTGGATGCCATCGTTTCCTTCAGGAAACATTTTAGAGAGATAATAGCACGTTGATAAGCCTGAGATACCCCCCCCGATTACAACAACTTCTGGAATCCTCATTCTAATACCCGGTCAAAGCTTTGACATTGCTTGCTCTGTGGCTGAATCACTTAACTGATGTTCAACTTTATTGTTTGTTTATCATTCCTAACAGTATGACTAAGCTATGTTACTGCTATCCTCTATCTCAAAGCTAATGGAAGGAACTTTGCAACTATGACTCCAATTGAAAAATAGTTTGTGAATTGGAGGGAGGAGTTGGGTATTCAAAAAACTCATTAAAAACCTGAGACCTCGAAAGTTATTGCGATAAAAAGCAATTACTTGACACCCAGTCTTGGAAATAATTTTCGAATCGTGTTCCTCCCTATTGTATTCAGGATAATGGGTAGTGGATAGGATATTGCCCTAAGTTCATCGATGGGAGATGGTATTCCACGTCGTGTTTCCAGGAAGCACAGTCAAACATAAAATGCTAAAACAAAAGGATGTCGATATGAGGAAGGAGTTTTAGTGGATTAAGGTTTATGAATGAAATTTCTCTACGTCCATGCCCAGAGTTGCAAGTTCAAACTCAAAAATTGAGTGATTTATGAGGCTCACAGGGTGATTTCCTGATGTATAGTTGAATAATAAAGCGAAATATTATGCTTTAGAAATTGTTGCCACTAGTTTTATCTAAACTATTGTTTGTATTTTGCTGAAAGAAATGGTTAATTATAGACTAATCAGACTGGAGCGAGGAATCAAATTTATGTGGTTCTTAGCCTTTTTAGTGCAGCGCTATTTGCAGAGCAATTTTTCATAAATGTTGGGCTTGCCCTTCTTGTCATTCAAAGTACCTAGACCAAAGTTCCAGCCTTTTGGTTCCAATTACTATCTTTTCTGCCTCCAGAAATTCCCCAAAATCTGCGATCTTTTCTCCAAGTTTAGGTCCAATTTCTAAGTTCTCTTCAAAACCAGGTTCAGCATAAATTGCGTTGATGTTGAGGGTCCTACTGCCCTTGTCCAGCTTTACATCCATCCTGCCCACAAGGTCATGATCCCATAGTACTGGCAGAACATAGGTTCCATACTTGCGCTTCTCCCTGGGTACGAATTGTTCTAGGATGTAATCAAAATTGAACATTCTCTTCATTCTATCTCTCAGGGTGATCATATTATCGAATGGTGACACTAAATTCAGGTTCGGTTCCCAAATACCATTTATCAGCGATTCAAGTGCTGCTTTATCTTCAGACAACATATAATGAGTTTTTCCTTTCGCCTGCCCTTTTATTTCTACCTTTACTAACTTCCCCTCATTCAGCAGGTCTTTTAGAACAGGCTTCAAATTTGTATATCTGCCCCTTACAAAGTATCTATAAATATCGCCTTCTGATGCCACTCCCAGGGCACGCAATGCCTTCATTGCGGCCTTTCTTTCAAGTTCTTCGACAGATAGCACGGTTTTTTCGGCCCATTCTGGAAGATAATTTTCTGTTAGTGACCAGATGTTCTGATTTCCAGAATGACCCGAGACCATGACTTCGCCAGACATTTGGAGGAAGAATAAAAGCTGGGTAACTTCGTTGTTATAACCCCATCCATCAGAGCTCTTACTTTTTTTTCCAAATTCAGTTAATTGTGCCGTCTGTGTTGACCCCTGTTTAAGTTTTTCTAACACTTTACTTCTTAGTTCCTGATGCGAATCCAGGAAATTCCTGGCCATTTCTTCATAGGACGCCCATCCTCTTTGCAGTGATTCGGGAAACCTCTTCATCAGCGAATAGAAAATGGGATAGTCTTCAGTAAGCACTATCCAGGCAGTAGGTACCCATTGGAAAATTGCTTCCTTATCCTCCCACATCATTTTGTCAAGGTCAGTCCGCTTGAACTTGCCAATCCTGCTCCAAATGGAAATTAGATGTGAGGGAGCGACGACGGTTACAGGATCCCATTGAATGTAGCCTATGTCCCTTATTATTGAAGTTAGTTTTTCGTTAAAGTTTCCACTTGGACTGTTTCCGGCAAGATACTGCTTTGATATGAACAGTTTCTTTACCGTATCCATGGTTGTTGTTATCGTCTCTATTTCCATCTCAAACCACCGAATCGAAAATTGATTTTCGTTCAAATGAATTTTTTGTGTGCATTCACAACACCGAGCTTAGAATGTTATCGAGTCATAGATGTTAAAAATTTGTTGATATAAATTTGTGCTCTTGCTTGCCCCGGACATTATCTGGTTTGCCACTGTTCCGCTTCGTAAAGGAAATCAGACAATTCCGCCTAAGATAAAGGCAATGATTCAGTTAAGGATTCCGAAAGAACATCGATTTTCCTATATATATGCTGGTCAAATATATTATAACATGAGGAGTACCACAAAACGACTTCTTGTATCTTTTGCTTCATTTATGCTCGTTTATCTCGCAATTTTACTGATTCCTCAGCTTGTCCAGTATAACAGGATCAGTGTGGGAGAATGAGTTGCGCTGGCGCTCCCTTTCGCCATAGCTGTGGCTTATTGTATTCCTGAAGTTTGGCCTTATACAGGGGAATCAGCACATTAAGACGCGTAACTTCCTGCTGTGTCAGTTATTTCCTAAATTTTCATTGGTTCTGTTGTTACATTCTTTCTGCTCGTGGAACATTAAACAGGCTCCTTTTTTCAACCAATAGGTTCGGTTATACTTGCAGCGCCCACATACGTGTTAATCAAAGGAAATGTATCCGGGTTCAAAGAATGATTGATTCACTGGGCACTTCTTCTCCCCCTTACAAGATCAACGGATCTCAGCCTTGCAAGGTGCTAGGAAGCGTTGGACTGCGATATATCCAGTATTGAGGTTATTTCACAGACACAGAGTTCCTGATGACTTACAAGGGAAAGGATACGCAGCCTGTTGGGATCACCGAGAACCTTGAAGATATCGGCCATCTTTAACAGATCAGGGTGAAACTGTGGATGCATCACAACAGGAAATCGGTAATAAACTATCCGTCTTTGAATATCTACTTTTATTCAGACCTCTTATGATTTGATTTAAGGTACTTTTTGATCCTCTAAGGCAATCCTCCTATGAGTGAATTTTCTTTCAACCGGCGAGACGTGGCAATGGCATATGATATACACTTCTGAAATGCCTTTGGTTATGTTACTGGCTATGTTCAGAACATTTTAAACTTCCATACAGTTTTTCATTTTTTACACCACAAATTTTTAGGTAAGTTATAACCTGAGTATATAAATAAGGAGAGAAAAAAAGGCTTTGTGAATACGTTTTAGTTACCATTAACGGAACGGACCCGCCGGGATTCGAACCCGAATCTCAGGCTCCGGAGGCCTGGGTGATATCCATTACACTACGGGTCCCATTCAACGTTAATACGATGATAGATTTGTATGTACGCCATCGAAGACTAACCAGGAGTTCAGTATCAGGTTCTAGCCAGGCCCTGCCAGCTTTTATTCGATGGTTGACCTGCGAATTTCAACAATCTCGCAGACTGGAAAAGTACATTATTCATGCATAAATTGCGAATCGATGTCTAATCCCGGCCTTTTCTTTGAAGAGCTTTCAAAGGAACTCGAGTCTGGTTCAATCAGGAATAAGGATGAACTGCAGAGAGCAAAGGTCAGGCTATCTAAACTGTATGAACTGGATGCGATTCCCGGCGATGTTGAAATATTGAACTATGGGGATTTTAGTGAAGAGATAAGGGAAGTGCTAAGGATAAAGAGAACCAGATCTGCATCCGGCGTCGCAGTCGTTGCCTTAATGACTTCCCCAGAACGTTGTCCGCATGGAAAATGTATTTTCTGTCCTGGTGGATTAGAGAACAACTCGCCCCAGTCGTATACTGGTCACGAACCTGCTGCTCTAAGAGGCAGGAACAATGCTTACGACCCTTTTAATGAGGTGTTCAGCAGGTTGAAACAGCTAGAAACTATTGGACATGACACCACCAAGGTCGATGCGATCGTGATGGGCGGTACTTTTACTGCAAGATCAAGAAAATATCAGATTGAATTTGTCAAAGGCTGTTACGATGGGATGAACAGAGAGATTTCCAGTTCCCTGACCGAAAGCATGATGCTCAACGAAGAGGCGGAAAGAAGATGTGTTGGGCTGACTGTAGAAACCAAACCGGACTGGTTCATGGAAAAGGATGTCGATCTCTCTCTTTCATACGGTTCAACCAAAGTCGAGCTCGGCGTGCAGGTATTAAACGAGGAGATACTCAGGCTCAATAATCGCGGGCATGGAATTGATGAAATAACCAGATCAACCGCAATTGCGCGAGACGCCGGTTTCAAAATCGTATACCACCTGATGCCGGGAATGTATGGCTCCTCTCCCGAGGAAGATTTAAGAAGCTTCAGAACGATGATTTCCGATTCAAGGTTCAAGCCGGACATGCTTAAGATCTATCCGACCCTTGTAGTAAAAGGAACGGGTCTTTACCATATCTGGAAAAGAGGAGAGTTTGTCCCAATGGATTCGGAGACAGCTTCTTCACTTATTTCCGCGTACCTTGCTGAAATTCCCCCATGGATCAGAATACAGAGGATGCAGAGGGACATACCTGTCAAATTTATAGAAGCCGGTGTAAAAAGGAGCGATCTAAGAAACATGGCTGAGGAGAGGAGCAGAAAAAATCAGATCAAGACACATGAAATCAGATCCAGGGAAATTGGGTTCACAGATAGTGGATCCACCAATTTCACATTGAATAGACTCGATTATGATGCAGGCGGTGGAAGGGAAATTTACCTTAGTTTTGAAAACGAGGAAGAGACACTGGTCGGATTCCTGCGGCTCCGTGTTCCGTCGGAAAATGCACACAGGCAGGAATTATTTGATTCGACCATCGTCAGGGAGATCAAGGTTTTTGGGGAAACGGTTTCTGTGGGGACTCATGCCAGTAAGAACTGGCAGCACAAGGGTTACGGTGACGCACTCCTGGCTGAAGCTGAGCGCATTTCCAGGGAAGAGCTTGGGCTGTCAAAGTTGCTTGTGATTAGTGGAGTTGGGGTCAGACCATATTTCCGGAAGAGGGAATACGAGTTGCTTGGGCCCTATATGTGCAAGTCTCTGAAAGGATAATTGTTGACTATTCCAACTCTTTGTCGATAATTGAGCTGCAATAATTTACCTTGCATCTCACTTAACTCTTTCTTAGATTCATATAACTGCCTCTTATTCGCTGAGGATCGTATCAACCTTGACGGACCGTTGGCTGCAACATCGATCATGTCGCAGGATTTGTGCATAAAATTGGTCACGCAGGGAAAGAGGAGTGACCCTGCTTTACGGAATTTAAACTTTGTGTGAAATCTTATGCTGCAGAAGAGTTAGCGGACTTCTGTTTCAAATTCAGTTACGTATAGAGATTTTAAATAATCCACACATGATGGGTGAGTTCAACTTCAGATGATCTTATCTTCCATCACGTAGAACCAAGCAACATAGTCATGGTTTATCAATACGTAGAAGTCCACCATCGCGAACGACCTGACTGGTCATTCAGTGATCTTATCTTGTCCCAGTGACCGGTAAACGCATCTTAGATTTTCTCTCCCACCGTGAGGTTCATTGCCTCCTGATAACCATCCTTCATGAGGACTTTCTGATCCGGTGCAATGTTCATGTAACCGTTGATGGTCACCTGTCCAGACTGAAGAGTGAAGTATGCAAGCTGGGTTGTTTCAGGCTGCAACTGACCCGAAGAAGCGTTGTATGCCATGAGTATTGGAGTGGTGAGGTTGACGCAGGAATTTTGATTGAAGTAGTAGGAGACGCTTATTGTCTGGCCGGCACCTTTCACCAGAACTGAACCGCTTGACGGAAATGGATCATAGGTGCCATAGCTATTCGATTCGAGTATGCTGAATACGAATTATCCGTTGACCGCATAGAAGGTGATCGTAGCAGTAGTGGAACTTATCATGGTACCGTTGAACCTCACTGCCCAGCCTGCTCCATAGTTCAAACCAGACTCCTTGAAGGTAATGGAATACTGTGTCAGTGGCACAGGGGAGAAAGTAGTGTTAACCACCACAGATGAGGAATGCAGGTCTACTGTAGTCTTATTCGGCGTTGAAGTGTAATCGATTGGAGGTGAGATGGTGAACGTGTCTGGCCCATAAGGCATGTTAGTGAAGTGTATTCCAGAACTGGTGGTGCTTATTTTTTGAGACGGGACTTCAAGATACACGGACCATCCGCTTCCAGAAGGCAATCCAGTTTCCTGGAAAGCTATACTCTCGGTAACAGGAATGGCATTCAACTCGACAGTTGGTGAATAGTTTAAAGGTGTTACATTACCGCTGTTTGGCGTAAGATTGTAGTAGGGATTGGCTGAATAAACGTCAAGATATGAGTAAACTTGACCAAAGGTCTCGTTGAAATAAATTGTCTGGGATGTGCTGCTGCTTTTATTACCGTCAAAAGTGACACCCCATTCCGTTCCAGTGGGTAACCCGTTCTCGATAAAAGATATCTCAAATTCGGATTTGTAGACAATTACGTTTAATTCTGTTTCGTAATTTCCTGTAGGCTTGACTGTAGGGCTCACACCTAATAGTCCATAGGGAGTAACTGCCTGTATGGAGTAATTCCAGCCCGGATGTGCCATGAACCTGTAATTACCATTCTGATCAGTCTTTTCATAGAAATACGAAACACTCCCGTTACTGCTGTCGGTCTGTTTTATTAGTATGTTTTGATTTTGAAAGGTAAAGCCACCAATAGATTGTGCCTGTCCCCAAAGCATGTTTGATGGTACCATAGGAATGCTCAGAGTGGAACTGGCCCCGGGAATCGGGGTGTCGGTGCTAGGAAAGGCGTTGAGGAATTCGCTACTTGCGTCATATGCTGGTATTTTCTGGGAAACATAGTCCTGAGCCTTCAGGTTAATGTTCAAATACCGGTTAAAATACCAATTGGGGATATTGTAAAGGAGCATCTCACTCGAGAAGAAGACGTTGGTGTAGTTTATAGTTGAGGGACTAGTACTTCCATTGTACCGATCCGAATAAATACTGTTTTGAAACTCCCCTGCAGTCTCGGACCAGTTGGATCCCCAGAAAGTTCCGTTCTGCGCAGTATAATTGTGGTATATTGGGTTTGGCCCCCAAGAATTAGTGACCCATTCGGGGGATCGAACAGTTTGTTCCTGAGCGCCGTTATACCCCTGCACAAAATCATACGCACCAAGGGCTACTTCAGCTACAGTAAGTGGGATAGTAACAAAGTCAACGCCCGGTATAACGTCCGCACTAAGTAGAGTGTCCAGCTCAGGAACGGACGCTTTGGCAATTCCAATGATGGTCCTCGAGTAACCTCCACCTACAGTGGAGCTATAGATAGAAGTGGTAGAATTCACCGCCTCATCGTACGCGCCATTCTCAAATTGAGAGACCGCGGTTGGCGTCTGATTGATTCCGGAGATTTGAGATGAAACATTGACACCAAACGCTGAAATGTTCTGCCAAGTGAGCGAAGGGCCATCAACCCGATTTGATTCGTTGAAAGTTGTGGACTTGGTCATGACTATTAATGGGACTTGGACCGTAAGGTAATTTGGATAGATATATTGTTCCTCAAAAGGAAAGCTGTTTCCCTGGCCGCCAATGGTGATGGCTCCTCCTGCTCCCATGTCTATTGAATTGGTTACGTTCACATTCAAAAGTTCGGACGAATCAGAACTAGCATTGTGGTATTCTGTATGTGCGGTAACCGTATCGACTCCGCCATTTCCAGTCATATTGGATGAAAAAACTAGGGGACCCTGAGGGCCAGAAGACAGATATACGGTATTATTGCCCAAATAGCCAACCCAGCCATAATGTATAGGAGCCCCTTGGACCAGATCAGAGTTCACCGTCTGGGCTGAAGATGTTGGCAACACGGATATGCCAACGGCAAGAGAGGAAAGAATCATTAGCAGTGCGAGCAATACAGAGGACGAACCATTCATATTCCTTAACCTAATTTTCATGATTTCACATCCGTAAAATTTACCAGAAAAGTGGAGGTCACCGGAACATAGAGACCGCCGACCGTGATCTTCATCTCAAAAAAGCAGGAGGTGTTGTACTCAAAGGGAAAGTAAATTTGAGTGGTGCCAACCCATCTTATGCAGAAATTGTAAGCATGATCGGGCTGCAGTCCAGAACCGTTATGTAGGTTGAGTTGCGTTAGTCCCAGTGTATCCTTCGCTGTGGTTGTGTTGTTGTATTGAATAGCTGAATAATTTGCGGAAGCCCCTAAAAGGTCTTCAGTAAAAACCATAGTAAGTGTGCTTGGGTTTGGATTCAGGTACATTATTCCAGTAATATTGATGACTACTGACAGTGTGTAAGTCTCCTGGAAAAATCCAGCTTCCATATGGGCGTATATATGCGAAGCTGGAAAACTCTGCTGCTGCATCGTCAAATTGCCGTAAATCTTAGAACAGACTGACTGGTTGAGGAAGAACCATGCCACTGATTGATTGGAAAAGCCCCCCGTCCATTTATATTCAGTTGTTGCGCTTGTAGCCTTTATGAGGGGCAGGGAGTGTACTGGATTGTTGTTCGCTACAAGAAAGTAGTATGCCGGTGCAGCGATGAGGGCTGCGACAGGTATGGCAATGATGATAACACTGGGTTTCGGCAACGCCACCAGAATCGATCTAACAGTTCTATTAAAAGGTTCTCTCCAGTTAGGACTTGGGGACAGAAGTTGTGAAAATCAACCGGAATTTAGCAGTCTTTGGTTATCATTTGTCATAAACCTTTTTATAATCGGGTAAAATTGAACTCGAAATCAAGTGGATGCGACGGTTTACGTGCTGGCTTCTATTGTAATACTTATAGGAGCGTATCTTCTTTATTCAATTATTGGAGCGGATAGATTTTGAGTATTTCTTCATCGTCTGGCTCAGGATCTTTCTGGGCGCCATTCTTTTTGAATAACAGGGAAGTCTCAGGGTTGGCCATAATAGTAATTTACCTGGCGATTATGACAATCTTCGCTTTCATTCTTTACCCTTACATTTCAAAGATTTACAGGGACGAAAGAACGTTTATGACCCCTGTTACGGACAGGGTGTATAAATACGTCTCAAAAGTCCTCGGTCCTATCGCCGGCAAGGACATGAAGTTCAAGGAATACTTCGTTTCACTTCTTTCATTCTCATTTTTTGCCGGGATCGTTTCCTTCGTTCTTCTTTATTATCAAACATTTTTGCCATTGATTGGAGGAGGTCAACAGTTCTCCCCTTCTCTCGCTGTAAACACTGTTGTCTCCTTCCTTACGAATACAGATATCCAACACTACTCTTCTCCACTCCAACTTTCGTATTTTTCCCAGACATTCATCTTTATTGGCCTTCTTTATATCGCGCCGATTAGCGGATTCGCCGCGTCAATGGCTTTCGTGAGGGGAATTCTTACTGACAAAGGTCACCTTGGCAACTTTTTCAGGGACTTTACCCGTGGTTTGGTTGAATTATTCATCCCGTTGACCTTGCTTTTGACTCTCATTCTTGTCCTTGCAGGAGTTCCAGAAACGGTCACCCACTATCTCAATGCCAGGCTTCCTTTCAGCACAAATTTAATGCAGATTCCACTGGGTCCGGTGGCTTCGTGGGATGCGATCGAGCAGTTAGGCACTAACGGAGGAGGGTTCTATTCAGCGAATTTGGCTTTTCCTCTAGCGAATCCAGGCTGGTTTACGAATCTTGTATTATTTACTTCTGAGACTATAATCCCATTCGCATCACTTCTTGCAATGGGCAAGGTCTTTGAAAACAAGAAATTCGGAAACTTGCTATTTGGCGTAGTGATGATAATATTTGTTTTCGTTGTTCTACTCACCTACTTTTCTGAATACTCTGGCATTCCATCCATGCAAAACATAGCTGGAATCTTTACTGGGAATATGTCCGGGAAGGAGACCAGATTTGGGATATCCCAGTCTATCTTGCTGAATGTTGCTTCCACAATGACGTCGACTGGGGCAGTAAACAGCGCATTGATAGATTATACGCCTACTGGAATGCTTGGAGTCCTTACCGGCCTCTTGTTGAATGATCCCCTTGGAGGAATTGGGACTTCAGTCATGAATATCTTCATGTTCGTTATTTTCACTGCATTCCTGGTTTCATTGATGGTAGGTAAACTCCCGGAGATTATGGGCATCAAGCTCGGTTCAAAGGAAATAAGGTACTCCACGCTGACAATAATCACTCATCCGCTCATTATCCTGGTGCCATTTGGAGTGGCTATCCTCATCCCATCCATAATGAGTTTATTTATTAACAGTCATGCTCAGAATATTACGACACTTTTGTATGAATTTGGAAGTGCCGCTTCCAACAACGGTTCAGAGATAGGTGGTTTTAATTTCACTGCTTTCTTTAACTATGTTGATGCGGCAACAATGCTTCTTGGGCGCTTCCTTATCATAGGCCTGGAACTTCTGATAGCGCAGGCATTCTCAGTGAAAAAAGCCAGGGGAGAGAGCTCTAATGCAATCCAGATTGGAAGTGTTAATTTCGGAATGATGATGTTATTTGTCATTATTTTCATGGGAATATTGTCATTCTTCCCGATCCTGGTTTTGGGACCTTTCTTCAGCTTCGCCAAGGATTTCTCTCTGGTGATGTTTCCATGAATAATTATAAGGAGATTCTGAAGACCACCTTAATCGGTTTCCGTCCTGATTTTCTTTACAGGAATCCGATCCTCCTCATAACTGAGATATCAATGGTGCTCTCAATCTTCGCCATTTTATTTAACGCTGCATTTCAATTAACATTTTCCATAAGCTATCAGGAATTTTATGTAGCCGTTGTCCTGCTGCTTTTCCTGACGATATTCTTCGCGAATCTTGGCTACGCAATTTCAGAAGGGCAAAGCAGGTCAATTGTCGACTCTCTGCAGAAATTCAGGAAGGAGTCCACAGCAAACCTGATTACCTCCGAAGGAACAACGGTGGTTCTATCCTCCACATTGAAAAAGGGCGACTTTGTCATAGTAAACAGAGGAGAAGATATCCCTATGGATGGTGAGGTAGTTGAGGGAAATGCCTACGTAAGCGAGGCAAACATATCCGGGGAGTCCAGGCCAGTCCTGAAGGTATTGGGAGATAGTGTTACCGGGTCCACCCACCTTCTGACGGACACGCTAAAAGTTAGGATTACCTCTGACCCTGGAGAAACGTTCATTGACAAGATGATCGATCTGGTAAAGAAGTCTTCCAGGGAGAGAACTCCTAATGAAATTGCCCTGACTGTCCTCCTTTCCGGGTTTACCCTCATATTCCTCATGGTCGTTTCCGTATTGTATGCGGAATCATCATATACTGGGCTTGTACCCAATTTGATTTTTCTCATAGTACTGTTTATTTGCCTGATCCCTACAACAATTGGGAGCCTGCTGACGGCAATCGGAATTGCTTCCGTTAACAGGATGTCAAGCTTCAACGTGATGGCAAAGAGCGGCAGAGCTGTCGAAAACGCAGGCGATATCGACAGCATAATACTGGACAAGACAGGCACAATAACCATGGGGGACAGGGAGGCAAAGGAATTCTATCCAGCTTCTGGCATTTCAGCTGAAAAATTCATAAGATACTGCTATGCTTCCTCAATCAACGACCAAACCCGTGAGGGAATGTCCATAGTTAAAACATGCAAGGGAAGATTGGGCGACATAGACGCGCAGGATTTCAAGGATTACGAATTCATCCCGTTTTCTGCGGAGAACAAATACAGTGGTATCACCAAAGGCCAGGATTACGTTATCAAAGGTTCTCTCAGGGCACTGGAAAATAAGTTCGGGATCAAGGACCTGTCAATAGAAGGTATCTGTAAACAGATATCCAGCACCGGCGGAACGGCAATACCCGTTGCCGCTGGCGGCAAATTTGTCGGTGTCATTGAGATGACAGATATGCTGAAACCAGGGATCAAGGAAAGACTGGAACTTCTTCACAAGATGCAGATTAAAACTATAATGTGCACTGGGGATGATGAAATCACCGCTAAACAAATATCTTCTGAAGCGGGGATTGATGAATACGTGTCCAACAGCTCTCCCGAGGACAAATTCAACGTAGTTGTCAACGAAAAGAACAAGAGCAGGATGGTAGCCATGGTTGGCGACGGGACTAATGATGCGCCAGCACTGGCTAGAGCGGACGTAGGCTTAGCCATGAATTCAGGCACACCCGCCGCTAAAGATGCATCCAACATGATCGACCTTGACAATGATCCCACTAAGTTGATTGATATCATCTTCATAGGGAAGCAGATACTCATTACCAGGGGGGCCCTGACAACATTCAGTTTTGCAAACGACCTTTCAAAATATTTTGTAATTCTGCCTGCTGTATTCTCCTCGTTTTCTTTCCTGAGTTTTCTAAATGTTCTCGATCTAACGAATCCTCTACTTGCAATAACTTCCGCACTGGTATTTAACACATTCATAATTCTGGTGCTTATCCCAATGGCGCTAAAAGGAGTCAAATTCAAACCATCTTCGGTTTCAGAGTTGCTGAAGAGAAACATATTTGTCTACGGGATCGGGGGGTTGATTCTCCCCTTCATCGCAATCAAGTTGATTTACGTGGCTCTTGCATTCGTGGGGGTGGGATGGTGAAGAATCAACAGGTAGAAACCTTTCTCAGAATAGGGGCGTTTGTGGTTTTGCTGCTGCTGGTAGTTGGTTTTGTCATGCCGTCGGTGGAATCTCTAATAGTGTTGGAGATAGACAAAAATGCCGCCGACGGGAATCCAGTGATTATAAACGGAACATTATATGGCTCTGAGTATCTGGCAGAAGCATTCAACCAGTCATTCTTCTTTCAAAGCAGGCCATCGGCAACTGACTACAATTTCTCCTATTCAGGCGTGAACAATTATACTGTCGACAATGCTAACTTTACAAACCAGACTGAAATGTATCTGCAGGAATTTATGAGCCAAAACCCTGGCGTAAACGTGACCCAGATTCCCTACACGATCATAACTTTCTCAGGTTCCGGAGTAGACCCAGATATCCCTTATTCAGTTGCCTTAATCGAACTGCCAAGAGTTGCTGCTGCCCTCTTCACTTTAATGAACGACCACACCTACGAATATTACAACTCAACCCTGCAGAATTTGGTAACTCAAAATGAAGCCCAGAACTTTTTCTATTTTGGAAGTCTCATAGACAACGTGATACAGGTGGATTTCTCAATCCTCCAGATAATCGAACAGAAATACGGGTCTTCTTTTATCGCTTAACAATGATCGTGTCTGAGGGTAGCACGCTTTCCATTTCCCTGATTTCACCCGGTATCTTTACTTTGCCATTCTGATCTGCCCTTATTCCCATTACAAATAGGGGGTTCTTCTCCTTTTTTAATTCATTCATCATGAAATCCTTGATTTCAGTGTTCTCTGATACCCTGATGAGGTTAATGTCCCCGCCGTATGTTTCCACTATTCCATTAAAGTGATCATTTAAAACCCGAAAACCATGCGCAGGTGCGGAATCCGCGAATCTGAAATCATAGACGTTGAGGGCCTTTCCGGAAACCTTCTTCAAGGAAAGCGCGAAAGCCAGTGACGCCTTGGTGTTGACTTTTTCGCTCATAGGAAAAGCTATGGAAGAATACGGGTAATTTGGAGACTTAATAGATAGAGCGGCAACCGGAATCTTTGAATTCCTGATAACATAGTCCACCATCCCCCCAAATAATTTCTTGGAAAAGAATGACCTGCTCTCAGATGCCATTAACAGGAGATCATAATTCTTCAGCTTAGTCTCTTCAACAATTCCTGTTTTTACGGACTTATTGCTTGTGACTTTCGGTACCACCCTAATGTTTCTCTCCCTGCCAAGTTTATATGCGCTTGTTACAACGTGCACCTTATCGCTCCAGGTGAGTTCCCTGGATGAATCCTTGACTGTAAAGGCAGTGATTTCAGAATTATAAACATCTGAAAAATCCATGGCAAGGCGCAACGCCTTCCTGGATCGCTGTCCCTTGGCCATTGGAACTATAATTTTGTCAACTTTAAAATTGAGAGGTCGGGAGGAACCTTCAAGCACAAAAGAATAACGAGAATAACGTTAAAGACTTTTCTATATTAAATATTGAATTGATTTCAGTATTGACATCCATTGTCATGGTTACCCTAACTGGGAAAGTCAGATTAATTCCCGGATATAAATTTTATTGAATCTATTCAGTACACTGATTCCGGCTTATAAATTCTTGAGAACTCCATTTGAGAATATTGAGCAGGTGGTTTACAATTCGCTACTGACTGCCGGCAATAAATAGTTGCATGCACCAGGGTGTACCGGCATACAAGTTCAGAAATCACACAACTGAGAAAATTGAATGATGATTGTGGGACTAACCGATGCTTGGCCACGGATGGCAAAGTATTTCTTAATCCGTGGACTGAAGATTCATCCTATGCCCGAAACCATAAGCTGTTATTACCTGGAATCTCCAAATATTGATAATGCAGAAATACAGAGAATTCTCCGGGAACAACTTGATGGTGGAGCCGGGTCCTTATTCCTGATAGATAGAGTCGCAATCCTAAGGGGGAAGATGAGCACTAAAGCCTATGGCGAACTTTCAAAATTCTTTGATCTTCATGTTATGTGTTATCCAAGAAATACCGGGCAACTGCAGGATGTACTGATCTCCGGAGCAGTTTCTGTGGTAATTCCTCCTTCTTTACCATACAAGACGATGCAACAGATGGCATGGCTCACCGAAGAAATAGTATTTCCGTATTCAACATTTCAGGAAGCCACTGATTTCGAAAAAGTTGGAGGAACAAGATACCTGACAAGAGGGCCAATTCCTGCCAGTTACACTTCCCTGTATTGCGTGGGAATTGAACCGCCAAACGATAAGGCAATCGCGCTGAAGGGTTTTCCCGACGAAATAAACAAACCTGACATCTTCTGAAGGGTAAGTGTTCTGAATCCTGGTTCTGAAAATCTATTAGAATGGAGTTGTATACGGTAGTGAATGCTATCCGTGAGCCTGGCAGGTATTAAGCTGGAAAACCCGCTTATGCTGGCTTCCGGTATTCTTGACCAGAACGGATATACAATGAAAAGGATTCTAGAAAAAGGAGCAGGCGCGGCAGTCACTAAATCTATTGGCAAGGAACCAAGGAGTGGCTATGTCCCGCCGATTGTATCTGTTATTGAAGGTGGGCTCATTAACGCCGTAGGACTAAGTAATCCTGGAATAAGGAATATCTCAGGGGAAATCAAGATTGCCAAGGAGTCCAATAAACCTGTAATAGGAAGTATTTTCGGAGCAACGCCAGATGAATTTCTAAGCCTTGCAGCCAGCATGCAGGATTTTGGGGTTGACGCTGTTGAATTAAACCTGTCCTGTCCACATGTAAAGGGGGTAGGCACTGAAGTAGGAAGCGATCCCTCGCTTGTCAAGGAAATAGTAAAGACGCTGAAAGGATCGCTCAGGATCCCTGTCTTTTCAAAACTCTCACCCAACGTTAACAGTGTACTGGAAATAGCAAATGCTGCTATTGATTCAGACGGCCTGGTTCTGATAAATACCGTAAAGGGAATGGCAATAGACGTGTACGCCAGGAGACCGGTGTTATCCAACGGTTTCGGCGGACTTTCCGGACCTGCAATAAGGCCTGTAGGGATCAGGTACGTATATGAAGTCAAAAAGGAACTCGACCCCTTAATTATTGGAGTAGGCGGAATAGAGAACGGTATCCATGCAATTGAATACTTTATGGCAGGTGCATCAGCGGTTCAAATTGGCACTGCATTAATGAAATACGGTTGCCAGATTTTCAGCAATATCAGCAGGGAGATTGGGGAGTTCATGAAGGCGGAAGGATTCCAGGAACTGGATCAGATGGTTGGGGCAGGGATTCTTTGATTCACTCCAAAATTACTGAAAAGATCAGGGAAACACCTTCCACATGCACGTTGAAGTTTGAATGGGATGCCGCAGTGCTTCCCGGGCAATTCATAATGATCTGGATTCCGGGATACGGGGAGATCCCTATGTCAATTTCAGACACAGGCAATCCAAAAGCGATCACAGTTAAAGCCTATGGCCCCCCATCTGCGAGGCTTCAGGAATTAGGGGTTAATGACAAGCTCTTTTTCAGGGGTCCATATGGAGTTCCATTCACAGAAGTCAAGGAAAGGAAACTCATCATTGGCTCAGGATCTGGAATGGCTTGCCTAATGCCTCTGGTTGACAGTAAATCAACCGTAATGATTTCGGCAAAAAAGGCTTCTGAACTGCTTTACAGAGGCAAAATCAATGCAGAAAATGTCATATATATTACGGACGACGGTTCTGAGGGCACCAGAGGGTTCCCAGATACAGTTCTTAGGGATTTCGACACTAAGGAATTCCATATGGTTTATGTTTGCGGGCCCGAAGCCATGATGTACAAGGTACTGGGAATTCTGTCTGCAAGGCAAAATCGTGCGGAATTTTCACTTGAGCGCTCCATGAAATGCGGTATAGGAATATGCGACTCGTGTTCCATAGATGGCATTCAGTTGTGCAGGGATGGCCCTGTAATTGGCATTGAACGGCTAAAAAATTCAATAGAGTTCGGCAGGAGTAAACTGGATCATTCGGGCAAGAGAATTCGAGTCGAAATCTAGGATCACAGGCGTTTACATGGCTGGAATCCTTTCACCTGTAAATTAAAGCCGGAACAGGTACTAAATATAGAGCTAACATTCCTCAGAAATTAAGAAAACAACCCATTTCCAGACACCTGTGTAACAAGTATTTTAATAGAATCCTGCATCAAGATTCCGTAATGCCTTTCCTAGCTCCCGTCACGAAGCAGAAGCCCACTCCTTTGAGAAAATTAAAAATTAAGCTCAAATCTTACACCTTGCTGATATTGGCACTCCTGCTAGTACTCGCTGGATATGCCGGGGATCAATACAGTTTACCCCAAAAACAGTTGATTACTTCTTCAATCACGAAACTGATTTCAGTGAATAACTCCACTCAATCTATACAGTTTCCAGGATACCAATATATAACGGTAAATTTCACATTTTCAATGCCGGTGTCGGATAAAGTGAACTATTCCATCTTAATTTTCGATATCTTTACCCCCAGAATAGGGCCGACACAACATTACTATTACCCTGTTGTAAACGGAACTGCAACAGAAGGTACTAGAATAGAAGCCAGGGCAGCGCAGGATATTACGGAGGTATACCTGTTAAACGTAACGTCAGCGAGTGGAAAAGGTTTCAACACAAACATAACTGAATCTATTAGCTCAATTATGCTGCTGCAACAACCTCTGTGGGTTTCCTATCTCTCAATTGCGACGATGGTCACTGGAGCCCTCTTGGGTGTGGTATTCATTACAGTTAAAGCGACTCGATCAGAATCTGGTAAATGGACTTGATACGCTTTCATTCTATTATCAGGGTGTGGGGCGCTATTCTAGAATCGACCCATATTGAATGAATTGTGCCACACGCCGGTGCAGAACAGGGCATTATGGATTAACCTGTATCTTCTTGCCATAGGTTTCACATTATATCAATAAACCTGCGTAAGCATGGTGAGTCAATGCATATTGACAAAAATATACACTTAAAATAACTGACTTGCAACCAAAAGACCAGAAAACTCCATCTTTCAAGTGCACAGTATCACTTTTGAATACTCACAAATGCCGGTACAGTAAACTGTAGCTATTTGTTGTACCCAGTTAGCAGCATACTGAGTGAGTGCACATTGTTTTCGTTTAATTCTATATTAACTTTAATAGGTCTATCCGCATGTAAAAATTATGGCAAAGGAAGCATCGTTTAGGGAAGCCTATAAGATAGGCCTGGAATCTACGCTGAACGATAATGTCACGCTACCTTTGGTTTACGTCAGTTCGAGTGGCCGTGGAAAAGGCGAATTAATGAACCTATTAAGAGATAGCCTTAGCAGCAAACAAGCGAGGGTCTACACAGTTAAAAGCCCTCGAATTTACGAAATGCGGGCATATGAACCACTTTTGTTGCTTCTTGATCAGATTACTGGTAGTACTACCGTTACCACAGACGAGGAAGAAATCATCGGGATTTTTAAAAAGTCAGTATCAGATGGTGAGAGGCATGTAATAATTGTGGAGAGCCTGAATAACATGGCACAGATTTCATTTGGCCTTTTCCTCAGGATTATTGTTGAATTGTCAGGTTTAAGCAATGTGAAATTTATCGCAACTGCGTTCGAAGATGAAGCGATTAAAGACAATCTTGTCCTGCAATTGGAGGCCCTTAATTCTCTGGAGATTGTACGGATTATGCATCCAGATCAGGATGATATGGAATTCATACTCAAGGAGTGGGGGTACAAACTTCCGGATGAAGTTGTAGTCACTCTTTACCAGATGACGGATGCAAATATAGCACAGGTGCGTTACAGCTTGCTATACTACGAGAGCATAGGTTATATAGACGCCAGGAAAACTATGAGCGAGGTAATGCTCAGGTACATACCCGTCCCACCCACAATGGATGCATTCTACGAGACAATGGTAACGAGCCTTGCTCCGGATGAAATTGAAATTTTGTATCTTATCCTGACCATGGATGGGCGAGTCAAAGAAGATCAACTGGGGACTTACACCGAAATCCCTCAAGAAAGGATCTCTCAGATAGTCACCAAACAGATCAAAAGGAGAATGATTTCCGATATCGGGAATTATCTTTCGATTTCGAGCCTCCAGTTCATGGACTTCCTCAGCAACTCTCAGCACAATGTTGTACTCGATAAAATTGCGGAAACCATTGTCAGGCATAAACGATTTGAAGATCTGCCATCAGCCATGGCCCTGATGTTGCTGGTTCGATCTGGAGATGCAGACAGGCTTATTTCATACCTTAATTCCAAAGGAGAAAAGATATTGTCTGGATTGAGTTCATACGATTTTTTCCTGCGCTATCTTGACAGCGGTCTCAAGATGATAGGTCCGGAAGGGGAGACTGTTATAAGGCCTCTTATTTGTAAGGCATATTATCTTTCTGGAAGACTTCATGAGAGTATTGACTGCCTGGACCTTTATTTTAAGAGGCATCCAAAGACCAACGATCTAATCCTCCTGGAGGCTAACTGTATGCTGTTGCTGGGTGATACGAAGGGACCGATGAAAATAATCGAAGAGATCGAAAAATCTGCACAGGAAAGTGAAGAATTGAAGCTGAAAACCTTAATTCTGAAAGGAAATGTCCAGCTTGCGTCTCTGGACTACTCCTCTGCCGAAAATACGTTCAAGAGTGTCCTTGAAATCGCAAGTGAAGCGAAGGACCTGGGTTCTGCTGCTTCAGCCCTGCTTTCCCTCGGAAATTTATCCCTGAGTCGTTTTTCCCTTGATGAAGGAGAAAGAAACCTGAACAAGGCTCTGGAATACGCCAGGAGCTCAGGTAGCCAGGAAATCCAGTTAAAGGTCTTGAACAACCTGGCAGTGTTAAACGATTACAGGGGAAATTATGTAAAATCTGTGGAACTCTACAAGAAAGTTCTTGATTTATCCATTCACACAGGTGACCTAAGAGCCAGAGCATACGCTACCTTTAACCTCTTTGAAACATCAGAAAACATCGGGGAAATGTGGAATTGCAGGAATTACATCGACGTCGAGGAGAAGTTGGTAAAACTGGTGGGAGACGGCAGGATTTCCTATTTCTTTAACCGATCAGCCGCAAGGTTCTATGTGCTTGAAATGGAGATGGATAAGGCGCTGGTATACTCCGGGCGTGCGCTGACTTTTGCCGAAGAGTCCGGGAATCTTCAGTGGATAGAAATTGCGAAGGGATTAAATGGAGTCATCCATGGCTTAAGCGGGGAAACCATTGATTCAGAAATTACGAATTTTCTGTTAAAGGAATATCAGGAGCCTGAAGATTTTCTCTCGTATTATTATATTATTGCAGGACTATATTTCGAAGTCATTGGCGATAAGGAGAAGAGGAATAAGGCATTGTCAAATATGGATAGATTCAGCGAAAACGTAAAAGAATATTTTGCCAGGCATGCTTCATTGTTTGTGCAAACCCTGACTAAAGTTGCTGAAAATGAACCTCTTAAAGGTATTGAGATATTCAAGGGAGCCTTTGAAGAGGATACAGGTATAGTAGTTATAAACATGATTAAGGAATTGATCGAGGGATACGAAAAAATTGGCTTTGCCCAGATGAATGACTTCAGAAAACACACCAAATTCATAATAGAGAAATACAAAAATAGGGTCTCCCAAATATTCATATTGCTTGTGCTATATTTAGAATTGAGCGTGCTGAGGGTAACCGGATATGACGAAGCGCTAACAGAAGATTTGGAAAGCATCGAAGCCATGCATCTACCGTCGAGGGTAATGGATCGCGTCAGGAGTGACTCGGGAATTGTAAAATGAATCGTATAGAAATCCAGAAAAGGTGCATTTTCTACGAAGATGCAAATTGTTATTTGCTTTCATCTAAAGTAAGTCCCTGCTCGCTATGTTACAACTTTGCTGCGACCATCCCGCCGAACTCCGACAAGGCTGGCGGGGGTTTACATTTTCTGGATGAATATTTACTTGAATCCATGGATCGCAGCCTCATTTATCCAACGGGCAATAAGCTTCAGGGTCGGTTGAAGTTCTAGCCAGGGTCTGCTGTGTTGAACAAATATATAAATGGAATTTCGCCCACTCTGCTAACGTCCCTCGTCACGTAGATCAGATTCCTCCTTCCTGGATATCGGTACCTCCCACTTGTAGATCCTGGCACCATTCTCCTTGAGGTATTCGACAACAAGATCGCTGTTCTCGCTTCTCACCAGAATCACGCCATTTGCGTATTTTATGTACCTGATCCCGTCAAGAAACCCGGGTATCCTGGAGTGATACTTCCCGTAATGGGAAGAGTTGTTGTATCCATACAGCTTCCTGTAGAACCTGGAATATGAAGCAGGACTGACGCCTTTCCCGGACCTTTCAATGGTAAAAACGATAAGGGAACCTTTCACAGTACATCGAATCGCAATACCCATATAAATATATGACTGTATGCACATACAGTTATAATGGCAAGATGGGGCAGGCTGTACAGGGACAGGAGAGACTGGAAAGAATACAACGAAGAGCTGGTGATAAGGGGCACATTCTTCCTTGATCTTGATTTCGTCAGCCAGTGGAATTCTGAATTAAGGAAAATGAATCATGGGAAGAGAGGGTCCCCGTATCTATTCCCCGGTTCATTCATGAAGTTCATGCTGATCTGGAAACAGTTCCTGGACTACCGTGCCCTGGAAGGCATGGCAAGATCACTTGTGAACATGAGAATAATACCTGATTATGGAGATTACACCACCATATGGCACCGCATCCATGACATGAAACCGGCACCGGACATTTCAGGCCTGAAATATGCAGATCTCGGTACAGATGGCACTGGAATGAAGACAAACAATGCAGGTACATACAGGATCATGAAATACGGCGATCCTGATGCACACAAAAGGAAACACCTCGTTGTCATCATAACTGCAGATGTAAGGACAAAGAAGATCATCGGGATTGAATCCCATGTGGAAGGATCGGGTCCATCAGAACCGGAAACTGCAGGGAAACACCTGAGAGATGCCATAATGAATGGCATCAATGTGAGGGAATTCTATGGTGATGGTGCTTTCGACACCAATGATCTCTTTGGTATAATGCATGAAATCAATGCAAAACCTGTCATAAAGATCAGGAAGAATGCTTCCACTGATCATTACAAGGGAAACAAATACCGTCGTAAGGAAATAAGGGAATACCAGAAGAAAGGGTACAGGACATGGGCGGAAGAGAACCATTACGGCATGAGGTGGCCGGGAACAGAAGGCATATTCTCTGCAGTGAAGCGTAAATTTGGTGAGAACTGTGTCAGCAGGTCCGCCAGAGGACTGGAAGCTGAGGGATACCAGAGATTGTGGATATATGATTACATAAATAATGGTGCAAAGGAGGCATTGAGAATTAAAAATACAGGATAACAGATCAAGAAAGCAATAAATTATCAAGAATCAATGGAAACAGTAGGGTATGGGAGTTATTTGTTCAACAGAGCAGTTTCAATGTGCTCTGTTGAACAATTGACGCTGATGTCCTCCTGTTTCCATTGTTTTTTATATGTTCCTACACCCAGGGTCTGTTGCCCTGTATTTTACATCCTCATTATCCCTTTGAAGTCCAGGTCACAAACTAAATTTTCCAATCACCCTGGGAAATAATGTACATTCAGAAATGTCCCCGATGCCGGTCAAGAACCTGACAAACCTCTCAATACCTATCCCAAAACCTGCAGATCTTGGTAGCCCCATCTCTGCCATCGCAATGTAGTACCTGAATTGCTCGACTGTCTGCCCCTTGATTTGAATCCTTTCCTTTATCCTTGTGACTTCGTTCTCGCGTTCCCCTCCGGATAACGCTTCACCGTAACCTTCCGGATATATCATATCCATGTCATTCAGGATCCCTGGTCGATCCGGTTTCTCCCGGTCGTAAAATTCCCGATCCTTAAGTCCGATGTCCACAACAAAAAATGGATCAAGCGCATCTTTGGAAAGTACAGTCTCAAAACTCTCGCCGAATCTCAGCTTTGCTTCACTAAAATCGAATTGCCTGAAAGGTCTCTGTGGAACGCTTGGGAGCCTTCCAAAATATTCAAAATCGTCTTTGCATGAAACCGAGATCCGTTCGATGACATAGCAATACATCCTCTCCGCCAGGGCAATTACTTCATCCCTGGTTGCACCCTTGATCTCCACGTCCAGCTGTGTGAATTCAGCCAAATGTCTCCCCGTAGAACTTCTTTCAATGGGTTCCAGGCGAACATTGGGTGAAAATATGAACAGCTTATGATAAGACAGTAGTGCAATCTGTTTGTGGAAAATCATGCTCTGAGTTAGGCTGTACCTGTAACCGTAATAATCGATACTCGAACTTGATACTGGATGATTTAGAGGATCAGTTACTGGTCCAATAATCACAGGTGAAAGTTCAAAGAATCCTTCATCGATGAAGAAATCTCTCAGGAGCTTTCTGACCTCAGTGTTGACATGCAATACTCTTCTGGATCTCTCAGATAAAATCCGTCCGCGCAGTTTCTTCAGTTCCCTGAATTCTTCCCCGGTTATGATGGAAGAGCTATACATCTTTAAAGAAATGAAATAAGCGTATCTAATTGTTTGCCAATAAATATTGACATTTTGATACATCAATCAGAGAATTTAATAGTATTATTGTCATAATGACAAATAAACAAATGAAATTGGATAATATTGACAATGACATTCTCAATTTACTGGAAAAGGATTCAAGGACAAGTCTAACAGTGATTTCAAGAATTCTGAATGTTCCGCGAACGACTGTAAAGTCAAGGATAGACAGGATGGCGGAAGCCGGGTTAATAGTAGGATTTACAGTCAAAATGGACCATTCCAAACTGGGGATGCCAACAACTGCATTTGTCCTGATTTCATATGATCCTTCCAGTAAAGTTTCAGAAAACGAGGTAGCTAATGCTTTATTCCAGATAGAAAACGTTGAAGAGGTCCACATTATCTCAGGAGAATATGATATAATAGCAAAAATCAGGGGCAAATCTATAGAAGACGTGGGAGACGCAGTGGTCGACAGAATGCATAAGATTAAAGGTATCGCGAAGACATTGACAATTACCTCATTTAGAGAAATCAAGCATATTTAGGCTGAGATTTTTCAGGCGTCCTCACCGGGACCCTATTACATTCGGGTCGAACCAGATAGCATTGCTCGAACATATGGAGAGTAAGAACAAAAGATAAGTATCCATCATAAGACAACAGGATCAATTCAAATACTTTCGTTTGGATTATCCCTTATGTCCCAAGACAGCAGCCTTGTTTCCGCGATAGTTGCATCGAGAAGAATGACAGATGATGGGTCCATGGTGGTATACAATCTCACAAATAATTTGGATTTTTCCAACTCCAAAAAAGTGGCAGATGCACTCGCAGAAGTATTTTTTGAGAAAGACGCTTCAAAATGGTTCAAGGTCGACGGTGATCATATACAGTTCAATCCAACTTACAAAGTACGCATCCTGCTTGCTGAGGAACACAACAAGCTAGTCAGCAAGGCGGTTGGGAATTTTCTTGAAGATCTGAAGAAAAAGGAACTGGATCGCAAGTTTGTCCAACAGATAAAGGATATATCTGCCAACATGGAAAATCTGCAAGCAGCTATGGCAAGCAACGCGATTGGAACTTTTCTCACAAAATTATTCGATCGAAAGGTCGACATTACGGAAATTGAGGACGATTTGTTCACGGATATTCTTGAGGTGCTAGAAATTCGCACGCCCAGCAATGCAGATTTGATTGACTGGGAACACCTGCCCATTTGAAAATTCCCTCACTAGATTCTGCCCTAGGCAACTTTCATAACCATTCAATAAGGCGGCAATTCTAACTTAAGTGTTTATATTCCCTTGCCCAGATTTGTTACGAAAGCTTTCTCCTTCTTCAAACTAACTATTGCGAAAATGGTTCCTACAATGGAACCAAGCATTGAAAGTGCGAGTATTATGTGCCCAATAGTTCCGCTTGTTGTGATATAGGCCAGAAACTGCAAAAACAATCCACCAAGGTTTCCAATTATAATGTAGAAGGAAAAAAGAAAGGTGGTGACACCTGATTCAAGCTTTCTGGCTACAATCAGTCTTTCCAGTGATGCAGTATAATCGTCGAAGGATGCTTTAGCGATAGCTAATCTCTCATCTGCAGCACTGGCTCCAAGAAGTTTTTCTATTTTTTCTCTCTTTGAATTTACTTCGTCCGCCATCTCAGGTACTTTCTTGTCAAAGTGAATGTTATTCCAGGACTCAAGGTATTTCATGACCAAACTGTTTACGCTGAACACTCTGCAATAATTACTTAGGGCTTATAATAATTCACGACGGCTGGTCCTGCTCGCAAAGTGTTAAGAATCGACCCTCGATTCGCCGGTAGAAAATGTACGCATCCATCCTCTTCTTTATTACTGTTTTCGTGGCAATATTCTCGATCCTGAATCCAGTCGGTGCCGTACCGATTCTCGTGTCCATGACGGAGGGCTACACCAGGAATGAGAGGAATAGCGTGATAAGGAAGAGCATAATGGTTGCCGGGGGGATGCTTTTCGGTTTCACAATCCTTGGAATCTATATATTCCAAGGTCTTGGCATAAGCATTGCTGACTTCCAGGTGGCAGGAGGCATATTGGTTTTCAAGGTTGCATTCGACATGATGCAGGGGAAAACATCGAATACGAAGCTGACGGCAACAGAGCAGGAAGAATCGCTTCAGAAGGATTCGATAGGAGTTGTTCCACTGGGAACGCCATTATTAGCTGGACCTGGATCTATTACGACGGCAATAATTTACTTCAACCTCAAGAGCGTCTCGATTTCAGACAGACTTCTGGTCTTTCTGGCAATCGCTGCTGTTTTGGTTGTTTCTCTTGTTATCCTGATCTATGCAGTTCGTATATTTGAGAAGATAGGGAAAACAGGATCACTGATTCTCTCAAGAATAATGGGGCTCCTAATTGCAGCAGTGGGGGTGTCCTTCATCGCTGAAGGCGTGTCTACCCTCTTTCCCATTCTTGGTTAAATTCAAAATACAAAAATAAATGTTGTAAAAAATGTACTGGGGGCTAATAGCAATTCTCTGGGTCCTATTTTCCGCCCTTTGTCGTTTTCTTAGCACTGGAACTCTTGCTATCCGATCCCTTTGATGAAGTGCCCTTCGATCCTCCAGATTTTGCCGGTGTCTTCTTTGGCTTGGCGAGGGTTTTCGCAGGTTCTTGAGATTCCGGAGCAACGGGTGCAGTTTCTTTGGAAGTAGCACCTTTCGTTGTTGGCTTTGGTTTGTCTGGTGGTGAAGTAGTACTTTTGGAAGGTTCGCTAACGCTCTTTGATGGAACATTCTCTCCTTTTGCTTTCTTCTTAAAGGGCCACATAAAAGAAGTTAAGTCTCTTGCAATTAAAAATCTATCGGTAAGTATTAGGACATGCAATTACAATTGAAAATGCTCTTATAAAGCAGCTGCAGTCAAAATCTTGAATTAATCTCAACCAAAGGACAATCCGGCTCGGACAAAATAAAATGGAAAAAAGAACCTTCAGGTTCTGTTTGCCCTTCGTGCGCGCTTAAGTCTACGTATTCTCTTCTTTCTCCACTTCCATCGCATCTTTCCGCGTTTCTTCCAGTCTCTTGAGCTTCTCTTCAAATTTAGCGCCTCATCATCTAAATCAGAGCAATATGGATTGCAATTGATCTAACCGGCCTATTGTTGTACAATATTTATATTTTCACGCTAAGGATTACTAATTCCAGTGATATCAAAAACGTCTCTCACTTTTATATACGCTCCTTCAATCACGATTTGGTGCAATAATTTATGGCAGCCGATCCAACTTTAGCATTAGCCGCAGGAATCGCGATCGCAGGGGGGCTCATAGGAACAGGTATGGCCCAACAGGGAATAGGAGCCGCTGGAATGGGGATTATCTCGGAAAAACCTGAGAAATTTGGTCAGGTTCTGTTTTTCTTCGTCATTCCTGAAACACTCTGGATCATAGGGTTTATCCTCGGTATAGTTCTACTGCTTAACATTCTCTGAGCTTTTTCATGAGCCTTGAAGAAATAGTAAACGAGATCGAGGAAACGAGAAAGAAAACAATCTCCATCTTGAACGAAGAATTACAATCCAAGGAGAAAGAACTGGAAAGCGAATTTCAGGTTGAAGTAAAGAATATTGAAGAGGAATTCCGTAAAAGGTCGTTCAGGGAACTAAAGAACTTTGAAAAGAGGGAAATTGATTTATCAGATCTCGAAGCATCAAAGCTTATCCAGACCACAAGATATGAACTGCTGAAAGGCGGACTGGAAAAAATAGGTCAGGGATTTAGGGGATTTACCAGTGATGCGCAATATGAGGAATTCCTCTCGAAAGGATTGGAAATTGCAAAGACAAAGCTTGGGAAGTTAGGTGAAATCCGATGCAGGAAGGCTGACAGTCCCATTATCAATAAACTGGCTGGTACAGGAATCAAGATCACCGAATCAGGTATCTCTGGAGGATTCATAGCCTCTACCATAACTGGCAAAATGGAAATCGACCTGTCTTTGGAGAACTTGTTTGCCAGTGTCAGGGAAGAAATTGAGGAAATCCTTTCTTCTAAAATCGGGTGAACCTTTTTGGATTTAACCTACACGGGGAGTTTCGGCATTCTGAAAGCAAATTCTCTTTCCTTTATCCCGGTTGATCGCATTCGAACTTTCGTCGATTCGGATCTTGACGGAATGACCTCATCCATATCCGAATACGCTTATTCAGAAGATATTTCCGCACTATCGGGAAAGCATTACGGTTTTGACCTTCTTGAAATGGCAGTGAGCAGACGACTGGCTACAAGAAATTTTCTCGTTCTCAAGAGCACCCCAGGCCAGGTCCTTGATTTCATCCAGTATTATCTGTCTAAGTGGGATATTGACAACCTTAAAAGTATAATTTCATCCAAACTGGTTGGGCAGGAACAGACGGTCAGTGAGAACTTCATCCTAAGTTTCCGGGACGTGCCAATGGGAATGTTTGGAGGAATGATTCCGCATGAGGTTTACCGTTCTTTAATCAATAACAGCTCCCTGGAACAGATAATAGAATCTGTTTCTTCTTATCACGCTGGAAAGATTTTCCTTTCTCAACTGGAAAATTACAGGAAGCACAAGGACGTTTCAATGTTCTTTTCCGCTGTTGATTCCTATTTCATTAAACAGCTTATTACACTTTTAAAATTTTTCAGAGGAGATGAGTGGATTATCCGCCGATATTTCAACGAACTGATGTCTGCACGAAACGTGGACATTATTCTGAAAGCCAAGACGCTTGGATTGGATTTTGATTCGATTAAAGGAAACTTTGCTGAGACTTCAGTAATTACGGAAGATAAGTTATTCCAGATTTATTCAAGCCCCAGGGCAGACCTCGTACAAAATATTGGAAACGCATTTGGAATTCACATCGCCGATGGAACTGAATTTGACATTGATATATCGCTTTCCTTATGGTATGGTATAAGGGAAAAATATCTACAGGCGATGGCTTCCACCACTTCATCACTGAATTTCCTTATGTGGTTTCTAATAAGATCAGAAATGGAGAGGGAAATGCTCAGAGGCATAATCAATGGCAAGCGGTACTCATTAGACGAAAAGAGAATATTCTCTCTTACGGGGTTGACTAAATGATCAGTTCAAAACTTAAGGGAATCGCTTTCATAGGAGAACAGGAAATGGCGAAAGGATTCCGCTTAGTCGGGATAGAGGAAACCTTTTCTCTTATAGAAGAAAAAGGAGCTGCCAAACTAGTGGAAATATTTGAGAGCGGCAGATTTTCCGTTATAATAGCTTCGGATTCAATTCGGAAATACATAGACAGGAGGTTTCTCTCTAAGGTGGACATAACCACGGAACCCCTTGTCGTATTCCTGCCTTTTACCGGGGAAAGCGATCAGGAATCAATAGAATCACTTGCAAAGAGGATACTCGGTGTTGACATAGGAGGTGCTGGTATTGGGAATAATAGTTAAGGTTTCAGGCCCGGTCGTCGTGGCCAAGGACGTAGAAAATGCGAAGATGTACGATGTGGTCAGAGTAAGTGATCTGGGTCTGGTTGGAGAAATAATCAAACTTTCATCCGGTGACACTACAATCCAGGTTTATGAGGATACCAGTGGAATCAGGCCCGGCGACAAGGTCGAAAACACCGGTCGTCCCCTGTCTGTGGAACTCGGACCTGGTCTACTGAAATCAATTTATGATGGTATTCAGAGGCCCCTCAACATAATCAGGGAAAAAAGCGGGGATTTCATAAGAAGAGGTTTGACCGCCCCGCCACTGGACACTAAGAAGGAATGGGAATTCCGGCCAACTGCCAGAGTGGGTGACAGGGTCTCTCAGGGAGACGTGGTTGGAGAGGTACAGGAAACTGATCTAATAAATCACAAGATCATGATCCCACTGGGAATATCCGGACAGCTGGAGAAGCTTGAGTCAGGGAAATTTACCATTGAAGATGTTATAGGATCTGTAAAGACCGACAAGGGTTCCGTAAAGCTTTACATGAGGCAATACTGGCCAGTTAGGAACATCCGGCCGGTGAAAAGAAAATTACCCCCTTCAGAGCCACTTGTCACGGGTCAACGGGTAATAGACACTTTCTTCCCTGTTGCTAAGGGCGGAACTGTTGCAGTGCCCGGTCCTTTCGGGTCCGGGAAAACAGTCGTTCAACACCAGCTTTCCAAGTGGGCTGACAGCGACATCGTAGTATACGTTGGTTGCGGTGAAAGAGGAAACGAGATGACGGAGATACTGACTACTTTCCCTGAATTGCTCGACCCGAGAAGTGGCAAACCGCTGATGGAAAGGACGGTTCTTATTGCAAATACGTCCAATATGCCGGTTGCTGCCAGGGAAGCTTCCATTTACACTGGAATCAGTATAGCAGAGTATTACAGGGATATGGGATACAACATAGCTCTTATGGCTGATAGCACGTCAAGATGGGCTGAAGCATTGAGGGAAATATCAGGCAGATTAGAAGAAATGCCTGGCGAGGAAGGTTATCCCGCTTACCTGGGAAGAAAGGTTTCTGAATTTTATGAAAGATCTGGAAATTGTGTAATCAGGTCCTCACAGGAACGGCTGGGGTCCATAACGATTGTAGGAGCAGTATCTCCAGCGGGTGGTGATATCTCGGAACCAGTATCGCAAAATACGTTGCGCGTAACCAGGGTATTCTGGGCACTGGATGCTTCACTTGCATCTAGAAGGCACTTTCCATCCATAAACTGGCTTAACAGTTATTCCCTGTACAGAAACGATCTTTCCCCATGGTTTAATAAGAATGTATCTGCAGGATGGTCAGATACATATGCTGAAGCTATGAGCATTCTGCAGAAAGAGGCAGAACTGCAGGAAATTGTCCAGCTGGTAGGTTATGATGCGCTTCCCGAAATCGAGAAAGCTACGCTGGATACTGCGAGATTGATCAGGGAAGACTTCCTGCAGCAAAGTGCGTTTGATGAAATTGATACATACTGTTCCTTGGGCAAACAGGGAATGATGCTCTCCATGATCACCAGTTTTGGCGAATGGCAGACGCACGCAGTTGAAAAGGGTACGTTAATGGCGCAGATCCAGGGGCTAAAGGTCAGAGAGAGAATTTCCAGGATGAAAGAGATTAAGGATCAGGATTTCAAGCAGTACTACGAAGATTCCATAAAGGAGATTGAGACGGTATTCAGACCACTTGTCGCTGGAGGTGTGAAGAGTGATTAACGTAAATTACAGGTCAATATCGCAGATTAACGGCCCGTTGCTTTTCGTTGAAGGTATAGAAAATGCGGCCTACAACGAGATTGTCGAAATAACCATGGAAAACGGTGAAACCCGAACCGGCCAGGTACTGGAGAGCAGGAAAGGGATTGCAATCGTGCAGGTTTTCGGCCCCACACTTGGAATGAATACCACTGGGACGAGAGTAAAGTTCACAGGAAGCACTGCAAGGGTATCAGTATCCTCTCAGATGCTTGGCAGAGTTTTCAACGGGTTAGCGCAGCCCACCGATGACGGACCAGGTATAATCGGCGGGGAGAAAATTGAAATCGTGGGTGACGCAATTAACCCATATTCAAGGGAAGAACCTTCTGAATTCATTGAAACGGGTGTTTCCACTATTGATGGGATGAACACTCTTGTCAGGGGGCAGAAACTGCCAATTTTCTCCGGATCAGGATTGCCTCACAACCAGCTTGCAGCACAAATTGCAAGACAGGCGAAAGTAAAAGGGAAAGACGAGAGTTTTGCTGTTATATTCGGTGCAATGGGAATTACCAGCGAAGAAGCTAATTATTTCATCAATGAGTTCCGCAGCACGGGGGCTATATCAAGGTCGGTACTGTTCCTTAATCTGTCGTCCGATCCGTCAATGGAGAGAATTATCCTACCAAGGATAGCCCTCTCGACTGCTGAATATCTTGCCTATACTGAAAAAATGCACATTCTAGTTATACTGACAGATATGACCAACTATTGCGAGGCGCTAAGGGAAATATCCTCTGCAAGGGAAGAAGTGCCTGGAAGAAGAGGGTACCCAGGTTACATGTACACCGACCTGAGCACTATTTACGAGAGGGCTGGAAAGATCAAGGGGAAGAGTGGTTCAATTACCCAGATTCCCATACTCACAATGCCAGGAGACGATATAACCCATCCAATACCGGACCTGACCGGTTATATCACCGAGGGGCAGATTGTGTTAAGCAGGGATTTGCTCAGGGGAGGAATATACCCGCCGGTTAACGTACTTCCGTCCCTGTCCAGGTTGATGAACCAGGGAATCGGCGCAGGCCGTACCAGGGAAGATCACAGAGGCCTGGCTGACCAGATTTATTCTGCTTATGCGAATGGGCGGGACCTCAGGTCACTGAGTGCAATCGTCGGTGAAGAAGCACTGAGCAAGAACGACAAGACCTACCTGAAATTTGCTACCGATTACGAAAAGCGATATGTAAACCAGGCACTTGATGAAGATCGGTCAATAGAGGAAACGCTTGATCTTGGATGGGAACTGCTTTCGATATTACCAGAATCCGACATGAAGAGGGTAAAGAGAGAACACGTAGCCAAATATGGCAAGAGGAGAAAAGAAGAAGATGCCGTCAGTTGAAGTCCGGCCAACCCGCATTGAACTGATCAACACCAACCGCAGGATCAAGTTTGCACAGCGCGGGCTGGACTTGCTGAAGATGAAGCGATCTTCCCTCGTAATGGAATTCTTCAAGATAAGCCGGACAGTCAAGGGAATGCGATCCGATCTGAGGATCAAGCTTCTTGAAGCGATTCAATCCCTTATCACCGCTGACGTGATAGATGGTTCGATAGTCGTGGAGGCAATAGCAAATATGTATGCCGAAGCGAAGGCGTCGGTGTCAACGAAGAACGTGATGGGAGTCAGGATTCCTTCGGTTCAGATCAATCTGGGCACGTCCGTGATTACGGAAATCTACCGGGCCACATCAGTTCCGGTTGCCACGAATGAAGCAATTTCAAAATTCGAGGAATTAATGAAACTAATACTTGAGGTGGCAGAAAAGGAGAGTTCCCTGAGGCGGTTGCTCAGGGAAATAGAAAAGACAAAGAGAAGATCCAACGCAATCGAGAACATTCTTATTCCTAAACTTAAGGATAATTCAAAATACATCAGGATGAGGCTGGATGAGATTGAGAGAGATACGTTCACCACTCTGAAAACGGTGAAGAGAAACATGGGGAGGAAGAACACGAATGGATCCAATGAAATATATCAATAAGGGCCCTAACAGGTTTATCCCGAAAGCTATAGACCTTTCGAGTCCGGCAGTGAAGAAATTCATAAGGGTGAAGTCTTTGATAACCCTGGTTAATTTTTCGGTAACATTCGGTGTCCTCGGTTTATTATACATATGGGGTGTGCTATGACTTCGGATGCAGATATGATTCGGAAAATAAAAGAGGCAGAGGAGAAATCGCAAATTGAGATAGAAAGTGCCAGGAAAGAGCACGATAAGAAGATAATGGAACTTGTGGCAAGGCACAATTCTGAAGTAAGCGATCTTCACTTACGACTGGATAAGGAATTCCAGCGATCTCAGTCTATCCTGGCAGCCAAGACCCAGGAATACAGGGAAAAGGTAATGAAAGAAGCCAGGACTGAAGCCGCAGCACTGAAGCTGAACCTGACTGACAAAGATATCAAAAAGATTGTCAATAGCATGATTGCAAAAATAATTGGTGAGTGATAGATGGTATTGAAGCCACGAAAAATGTCCCGCATCAGGATCATCGGTTCTGATACAGTTAAGGACAAAGTAGTGGCAGCTATGCATGATTTCGGGATTATTCAGCTTGAGGGTATTTCTGGAGACATCAAGGAACTGCTTGAGCTGGGCAAAACCGACGAAAAGAATCGAAAGATTCAGGAAGCACTTCAGAAATTCAGGGGATACGAGAATGCACTGCCAAAGTTGCACATTACCGGAAGAAGGGTGTTCTCATCTCTGGATGGTTTATTGCAGGAAGCTGAAACAGTCCAGGTAGAACCCAAAATATGGATAATGAAAAGGGAAGAGGAAGACCTGGACAGCGACATCAAGCTGATAGAGAAGAGACTGGGTATTATCAACCAGATGACGGGATTCAGTTATGATATGCGAATTCTCAACGGGGAGAACATCGTTTCGTTTCTGGTCAAGACAGCTGATGTAGAGGAATTCAAGTCCGTACTTTCAAATGAAATCCCGGATGCAAGAGTCATTTACGTAGAAGAGGAACACTGCATTGTAAGCGTTCCCAAGTCAAGCGAGCATCTAATTGGCAAGCTGGCGACAACTGCCGGACTCGAGATCAACCAGATACCAGACATGAGCGGACTTCCATCAACTTACAGGGAAGAACTCGAAAAGAAACTTAAGCTGAATAAGAGCAGGCTGGCAGGAGTCCACATGGAACAATTGCAGATGTCAGAGAAGTTTCTTGAAAGAATTGTCCAGATCAGGGAACAGCTTGAAATCGAGTTACGGAAGTCAGAGATTTCGGAAAAACTTTCATCAACAAAATCCTCTTTTGTAATGGAAGGTTGGATGCCGGATGACAGTATTTCAAAACTCTCGGAAAGAATGGACGAGATATGCAAGGGAAAAGTAGTCATCACAAAAACGGAAAGTGACGAGGTCCCGCCGACCATGCTTTTCAATCCCAGGAGAATAAGGCTGTTCGAGTTCTTCATTCGATTCTATTCGCTGCCGCAGGAGACAGAATTTGATCCCACACTGATCTTTGCGCTGGTTTTCCCAATTTTCTTCGGGCTTATGGTTGGAGACGTAGGGTATGGAGTAATAATCCTCTTGGTTTCCATATGGCTTAACCACAGAATATTGCATCCTCCCAGAGTCTCGCACATTCCAAAGAAAATCTCAAAATTTGTCCTGATGATAATGGGGCCCAATGCGTTGAGGACGCTGGCAAGAGCACTTATACCAGGTTCCATAATTGCTATTGCGTTCGGAATACTCTTCAATTCCCTGTTCGGATTTAATATCCCGTATTTGCCCTCGATCCTGCCTAACAATACCAACACACCAGTTGTTATCGTATACCTTCCTACATTGCTTGTAATGTCCGGATACATAGGGCTTGGGATGGTTTCCCTTGGACTTATTTTGGGATTCATTGGAGAGCGCAACCTCAACGAAAATAAGAGAGCAATGGGAAAAATAGGCTGGCTGATGATTGCATGGGGAGTTGCTTTGTTCGGTTTGGACATGCTTCATTCCCATTATAACCTGCTAAGCTACGGATACATAGGAGTTGCAATTGCGGGATTGCTGATAGTCACTGTGGCTGAAGGGGCAAAGGGGGCAATGGAATTGCCTTCGATTATCAGTCATGTTCTTTCATATACGAGAATTGTTGGAATCCTGCTTTCGTCAGTTATCCTGGCTTACGTGGTTGATTCCGTATTTGAGGGAAGCACCAGTTCACTGGCAATGATGATTTTTGGAGGGTTCATCCTGATACTTGGACAGATTTTCAATCTTGCAATAGCAGTGTTCGAACCGGGAATCCAGGGGGCAAGGCTGATTTACGTTGAGTTTTTCTCGAAGTTTTACAGAGGCAACGGCAAGGCATTCGCGCCATTTTCTACGAAGAGGAATTACACTGTGAAACAATACGAGTTTACCAGAGGCAAGGAAGAGTAACCTCTGGAACTTCTGCTGGAGACAGAAACTGAATTGAATCTGGAGAATTTTTCAATATCAATTGGCTTCGCATAGCGGTTTTGTAGCTATAAATTCCCGTATATCGCTGAATCAGTCAAGTGGGGACATAACCTCAAGTTATCTGAATAGGAGCAATGGGCTTTTTGCGTGTCTTATTTTACAATTACACTTTGAAAATTTCATAGTTTATATATACATACATTTCATGTATTCTCCGTGTCAAAACAGGCGCTTGACAATATCACCAACGCGTTAGCAGGAAACAACGAATTGCTGATGAAGCAGAAGATCATGCAACTGGGTAAGAATTATACAGTAATGGACTCAAACCAGAACCCGCTATGTTATGTGAGACTGGACTGGAAATCTAACATGGCTGGAAACATGCTTTCTTCAATAGGGGGAAGGATGGTGGGCCGGATGATGAAATACACCTACGCTGTCAGCGATTCCAGCAACCAACCAGCGTTGGAAATCAGGAAGGGTCCCGGTTCATTCAAGTCTTATTTTGATATTGTGGAACCTGAAAGCAGCGAAAAAATTGGCGGAATAGGATTGAAAAGGAGTCTGATTGGAGGGATGCAGGCTGAATGGCAGGACCCACAGTCAGGGCAACCATTGATACGGACGCAGGGAAACGTTATCCGCAGGCAATATTCAATGGTAGATCCATCCGGAAATGAAATAGCCACCGTCAGGCACAAGATCGCCGCAATAAGGGATGTTTGGAAGCTTGACATAAAAGGCGGAACAAACCATTTGCATGCAGTTATATTCGCTTCCATACTCGATTTCGAAAAGGAAATGTGAACTGGTCTCCAATATTCAATGCCTTTTTATTTTCTACTCGCCTGAAAATTCTGGCTATTCTCAGTGCTATTAAATACAATTCAGGCATTTTCCTTTATTGATCCAGTTACTTCTTATTATTGGCATAGTCGCAGTCTCACTATTCACAGGAGGCTGGCTTGGCCGCTTCTTGACCAGGTATCCGTTCGGAAGAAGCGCTTCAACAGGCATTGAGGGTATGAAGGGAAGAGTAGTCAGGATAACGGCAGTTAAGGAAGGATTTGTAGAAGTGGAATTCGAGTCCCAGATATGGCATGCAATCGTGTTGAATGATATTCCACCAAAGATCGGCAGCAAGGCAAGGATAATGGATCTTAAGGGAAACAAACTTTATGTCGACATTATTTTGAAATAATTCTGTGCAATATTTTTAAACCAACTCAATATAACCAAATAATGCTGGTAAACGAGAAAGTAGCGCTCTTCGGCGGAACCGGACTAATTGGGTCCGCAGTAGGGAGGGCACTGTGTGCGAAAGGGTACATGGTGGTTGTTTTCGCGAGAAATATTGACAAGGCGAGGAGAAACGTTCCGGGTGCAGTGTACAAAAAGATAGGATCGCTGGAATCATTATCTGAAGACCTCGATGGAATTGGGGCAGTATTGAATTTCACAGGTTCCCCAATCTTCAGCAAAAAGAGCAAGGACGTTGAATCCAGCAGAGTGGGATTCGTCAAAAATCTTGTTAATGTAATAAGCGGGTTACCAAAACCCCCATCAGTGTTCATCAACGGAAGCGCAACTGGATATTACGGTTACGATAACTCTCCTGAAACAGAACTTACCGAGGACGTTCCTGCCGGGAAGGACTATTGGGGAGACCTTGTGTCCAGGTGGGAAGATGAAGCGAACAAAGCTTCCAGGATCGGAATAAGGGTAGTAAACATCAGGACAAGTGTTGTGCTGTCAACAAACGGAGGCGCCTTAAAGCAGTTATACCCAACATTCAGGTGGTATTTTGGCGGGTTCGTTAAGCCGGGCTCACAATGGTTCTCGTGGATCCATCTGGACGATGAAGTAAACCTGATCATAGCAGCACTCACCAATGATTCTTATTCAGGATCCATTAACGCATCATCTCCTAATCCAACGCAAATCCGTGAATTCACAGATATTCTCGGAGTTGTCATGCACAGGCCCTCTTCAATCCCTATTCCATCATTCGTAATCAGGCTTAGATTCGGAAAGAGTGCCGATCTTATTTTCAAAGGCGGGAAAATTTCCTCCTCTAAATTGAAGCAATTAGGTTTCAGTTTTAAATTTCCAGAATTGATGCCGGCCTTATCCGACGTAATAAGGCGTGGCGTATGAACCAGAAAAACAAAATTCAACTCGTGATTTACAGGGATAATCCTTCAATGGAAGTACTAGTGCTGCACTATTCGCCACCCAGGTCATACTGGGAGAACCTCACTGCGAACATGGAGGAAAGCGAGAGTGAAATGGAATGCCTGCATCGTGAACTCCTGGAAGAATGCAACATCCCAGAAGACAAAATGCTTGAAGTAATCCGCCTTGGGAAGTTTGAGTTCCAAAAGTCAGGATTGAATTATGTGGAAAGCGTTTTCGCGGTTAAAGTGCATTGTTCTGTCAAAGTTGACATTTCCTTCAACCCGGACATGGAACATGATAGGTTCAAGTGGGTAAAACCGGCACAGGCAATGGAAATGGTGAAATGGGATCATATGAAGGAATCCGTTGCCAAAATAGCCGAACTTAGTTTTGAGTCTATACCTTCTTGAAAATGAATATGTATTCGTGCCTGAAGGTGTAATATCCTCCCTTCAGGGCTCTGTATTTCCATAGATTTTCCTGCATCCTCTTTCCCCTGGTGCCTTCATAATTCTTGACTATTATGCTCTTCAGTTTATATCCATTATTAAGAGCAACCTGCATACTCTTGAATCCCAAAGGGATCCACTCGGAATCCGCATACTTGTCGCCAATCACGAGTGCGAGGAATCTCCCCTTCAGGAGATATTTCCCAACGTTTATCAGTACATCTTCAAGTCTTTCCAGAAAGTGATCAATGCTAATGGCGTTGCTCAGGTCCTGCGGATTTCGGGAGAATTTTATTATGTCATGATAAGGGGGATGCATGATTATCAGTTCGACTTCTCTCTTCCAGTCACCAAAAATCTCTTCGCCGGAAATAATGGATGAATCTCCGCTGACAATTCTGGCTGAATCATTAACCAGCCCAACCGAGGATAACTTACTCTTCGCTTTTTCGGCAATGTCGTTTGACAGTTCTATCCCTATAATCTTCCTTTTCAGCCTGAGCGCTACAGCAGCAGTAGTACCCATACCAAGGAACGGGTCCAGCACCACATCCCCTTCCTTGCTGAATCGCGTAACTATCTGTTCCGGTATCTGGGGCACAAAATTCCCCCAGTAGGACGCATCATGAAAATCGTCCCTCTTCCTGTCCTTCATTATCCATAAAGACTCAGTTTTAATTTCAGAATAATCCATCCATCTTGAGGGAACAATGTCACTGTACGGGAGACTCTCCTCTCCATGCAGCAGTGAAATTGCCCTTTTGCAATAATGGGTTTTTCTTTCGGTGGAATAACTTTTCTTTGCCTTTTCAAGACAGTAGACTACTGCCCCTTCTCCTGTAAAATCCTTGAGGTACTCAATAGAAGTTTCAATGGCATTCTGTATTATTTTTACATTCCCGGACGCAATGGATTCATTCAGGGTCTGTTCAACCCACAAAACGTTGCTTTCCCGAATCATCAGGCTTCCTCATCTGTCGGGATTGCGACAAATGTTGTCAGCTTGAATGGAATGCCGTATACGCCTTTCCTGAATGCCACGATTCTCTTTTTTACAGGCTTCAGCTTTATTCCAATCGAATGGTAAAGCTCCATAAATTTCATTCCCATCGCGTTTTGCGCATTCCTGATTTCTTCTTCCCCTCCAGAAAGAGTGATCTTAACCATGAACGAGAACTTGGTCCGCTTCCTGAAAGAATGTGATACGATGATGACCTCATAATCCATTAAGAGATTGTCCATTGAAAATGGCAGATAACTCACGGATCGAATGAAACCAGTTTCCTGTAATTCCATTGCCTTTACATTTTTCTTTTTTGCACTGACATAGCTTGTCGTGGGTCCATCCAGCCTTTGCGGTGCAATGCTCCTTGCTGCAAGGTTGTAGCAAAGGAAGAAGTAAGTCCCCATCGCTTCCAGGGCCTGTCTTGAAGAACTTCCTACATAAAAAGTATTACTGATGGTGTTAGTTTCGGGATCCATCCGTGAAGACAGGAAGAATCTGTTGGTTTCACCCGGCGATGGAATGAGATAGGTAGCATAATCCTTTTCTCTTGCATGATCCCTTTTCTGGAATGCCTCGGTCATTATCAGCTGTTTCCAGAAAATTTCCGTTTGGGGGTGCAACTTATAACCTCACTGCATTTCGATCTCTGGCAGACCTATGTACGGCTTCCATCTCCTTTGTGACAAATGCGCCTTCCTCCCCGGTAGCTATTGAAGATTCCTTCCCGTCAACGAAATCCCTGAACCCCTTCAACTCTTCCAGATAGATACTTCTCTTCGGGTATCTTTTCAAAACCCTGCCGTTACGCCTGAGCGCTCCTTTTATCTCCGTTCCGTACAAATCTGAAACTTCAATCGTATCTTCTCCGGTCAATATTCGGAGGGAATTCTCAGGGAACTGGACACCGCCGGAAACGGTGGCATAAGCAGGAAACTCGTCAAATCTCGCAAGAATCGAGGTCGTATATTCAAGGATGATATCAGGAAACCGCATTGCGAATATTTCTACTGGTCTCCTCCCTGTAACGAAGTTAAGGGAATCGAGAACATGCACTCCTGTTCCAACCATTGAACCTCCCCCCGCCATCTCTTCGACTCCCCACCAGGTGCCCTCTCTTCCATGTCTGTCCCTGTATCCGCCCCACTCTGCAGTAATGTATGCAATGCCTGAAGGGTCGATCTTTTCACAGGCAATCATGTCCCTTATTTCTATTAGTGCAGGATGAAATCTTAGATGAAAACCGACTGCGAGTTTCAGCTCTTTCTTCCTGGCAAGTTCCACGAGTTTCTCCGCCTCCGCGAACTTAAGGGTCATTGGTTTCTCAAGCAGGACATGCTTCCCAGCTTCAAGGCAGGCCACAGCATCATGGTAATGAAGTGAATTAGGTGAGGAAATGTAAACGGAGTCAAAGTCACCTGTGGTGAATCTTGTAATGTCGTCCGTAACTGCACTACCAGAAATGGCGGAAAGTTCCCCCTTCAGCGTTCCCTTCCTGGAAAAGAACGCATTAACTTCAAAATTCAGGGTTTCCATTGCTGGATACACTCTATTGATAAAGTGCCGGCCGGGAGAGATTACTCCGAACTTCACATATGGTAATTCCATGTGCAATATTATTTCATCTGTTTACCCGTGCAGCGTATTTCCTTCATTCCCGATTTCCTGGTAAATATGCAGTCCCCATGACTCAACTTCAAATCTGGAAGCCCATTAATTTAATGCTTCCCTGATCTGACGCAAAGGGGACAAAGGATCACTATAATTAAGGGGTCACGAAATTACCCGCCATGACAAGAAAACTCTTCTGGGAAGACCCGTATTTGAAGAGGTTCGAAGCAGTAATAACTGATGCAGGAATGGAAGGCATATTTCTTGATTCCACGGCTTTCTACCCATCTGGCGGGGGACAGCCGGGAGATACAGGCAGGCTGATGGTCGACGGGAAAATAATCGATATAATAGACACAAGAAAATTAGACGACAGGATAGCTCACATCACCAACTCCATAAGCGAAAGTCATGAAGCGAAAACTGTTGGAGAGATCAACTGGCCAAGGAGATATCAGCACATGAGGTTCCATACTGCCATACATCTGATAGATGCAATAGTAAACAGGAATCCGGAATATGCCGGACTGATAACCGGGAGCCAGATCTACGAAGATCGTGCAAGAGTGGACTTTTCTCTGGAAAGTCTGGACCCTGAATTGGCCAACAGTATCATTAAGGAGACCAATGAAGTAATTGAGGAAAAACACAAGGTGATTTCATACTTCATAGATGCAGAAGAGGCGAAGAGGATTGAGAACCTTGCAAGAACAGTCCCGGGAAGAGAATTACTGCTTAAGATGGATACAATCAGAATTGTTGAGATAGAAGGGGTAGACAGGCAGGCGGATGGCGGTACCCATGTCGCAAACACCTCAGAAATAGGCGAAATATCTCTGGTAAAAATCGAGAACAAGGGGAGAAACAACAAGAGAATGGTAATATCCATCCCTCCGGCAGGTGCATAAATACGTTTACAAGGAAAGGTGACACAGGGGAAACTGACAACCCTTCACTTGGAAGGATTTCCAAAGGTGACATGCTGGTTGAGATTGAGGGTGAAATCGATTCCCTGATCTCGGTAATAGGGTACGCTTCCACCGTGATTAAGTGGGAGGACATTATTGCAGATCTGAAGGAGACTCAGGTCGATCTTTTTACAATCGGTGAAGACATGCTTGCTGCCGGAAAGAAAAGAACTCTTTCCGAAGACAGGACGAAATGGCTGGAGGATCGTACGATCCAGTACAGGCATGAAGCGGGCAAAATCAAGCTATTCGTCATTCCGGGAGGATCGCCGGAATCAGCCATACTGCATGTGGCAAGAACGTCAGCCAGGACCCTGGAGAGGGTCGTGGTAAGATATGCAGGTTCTGTATACACAACGAAGGCTATCCAGTCCTATCTCAACAGGCTATCCTCTTTGCTTTTTATGATGTCAGTTGTGGCTAACGTGAGAAAAGGGATTTCAGAGAGCATCTGGGAAATCGGAAGGGAATCCTGACAAAATGGTTTTCAAATCCGGGAGTGAAACCATTACGTAATTCCCGAAATGAGAAGAAAATCTTGCCATAAGGCTTTTTATCATATCTTCTCTCTCAATGTTCATGAAAGACATCACAGCAGCATCCATGCCGCAGGGGCGTATCTTGCTGAAACCTGCCAGTACCTCTCTTGAAATGTTGAGCGAAATCCCGTGATAAGAAACAAACTCGTCTATGGCGATTCCAACAGATCCCATCTTCTTTCCCATGACCCAGATTCCCGGTTCATTAGTTCCCTTCTCCGCACGAATTCCAAGGTCGGAAAGCGTCTCGATCACTGTATCCATTATCCTGTTCACGAATGCACGAATATCCAGCTTCCCTTCGCTCCTGACATCCATTATGGGGTAGACTACGAGCTGCCCCGGGCCATGGTACGTAATGTCGCCACCCCTTTCAGTTACCACTGGATCTATCCCTGCATAATTTTGCGGATCTGGTTTCCTGCCAATGGTATATACAGGAGGATGCTCGACAAATATGATTGCCTTTTCCAGGATCCCTTTCTTGATTACGGAAACTAACTTTTTCTGTAGCGTCAGTGCTTTATCATATTCCAGGAGACCGAGATCAACGGCCGGACTTGAAATGAAGTGATTTTCCAAAGGCTCCCTCCGCCGATTCCATTACTCCTTCAGATACTGTGGGATGCGGGTGTATCGTTAGCGCAATATCGTTCACGGACAGGGATGCTTCCACAGAAAGAGTCAACTCGCTTATCATTTCTGAGGAATGCGGGGCAACGATTCCTGCTCCAGTAACTGTACCATCATCGTCGAAATAAATCCTGTATGTTCCGAGCGAAGAGTTCATTCCAAGCGCCCTTCCGTTTGCAGCAAGTGGATATATGGTTTCTCTCGTACCTTTCTTCCCGGTGTAGGCTATTTCCGGGTCCGAATATATGACATAAGGCATCGAATGATAGTCTACCTCTGCATCCTTTCCGGATATGTTCTGAGCGACAATTCCTGCCTGATAAAATGCCTTGTGTGCCAGCATGGGTTCACCTGATACATCCCCCAGGGCATAAACGCCTTTTATGGAAGTTTCGCAGTGTGAATCAATCCTGATGTACCGTCCATTCATTTCAGGGCCAATATTTTCCAATCCGAATCCTTCAGTATTCGGCCTCCTGCCGACAGTGACAAGCACGTTCTCCACAGTAATTTTCTTCTCTCCTGAAAGGACGGCGTCAAACGATTCCCCGTTTCTCTGGATCTTCTCAACCTTTGTATTGACGAATATATCGATTCCAAGCGTCCTGAGTTTTCTCTCCACAGGATTTACCAGTTCCTTTTCCACTCCCGGGAGTACGGCAGGCATCATTTCCACGATTGTGACTTTTGAACCAAGCTTGGCTATGGCAGTCCCCAGCTCGATTCCTATGTAACCACCTCCGACTATTAGCAACGTTTTCGGAAGTTTGGTTATGTCAAGTATCTCCCTGTTATATGATACTCCTTCAAAGGCAGGAAATTTTACTGGTGAAGATCCCGTGGCAATTACAAGATTTGTTGCCGTTATATTCTTTCCAGCAACGCTTACCGTGTTCCTGTCAACTATCTTTCCATCCCCTTTAATCACCGTTACACCGTAAGCTTTGCAGAGGGTCTCGACGCCGGAAGTAAGTTTATTGATCATTTCCCATTTCCATTTCTGCCATTTCTCCAGGTCGATAGAAGGAACCAGATTCACTCCAGGAAGATCTTTCAGGTAACCTATTGAGTTGGCCATTTCAATGAGGGCTTTGGAAGGAATGCACCCATAATTAAGGCATTCTCCTCCAATCTTGTCCTTTTCTATGAGGGCAACTTTCTTGGAATTCTGCCCGAGCCTTATTGCGCTAGCATATCCTCCAGGACCTCCACCAATGATAATTGCGTCATAATCCAAGATTATCACTCCACGAAAATCAGCGATGGCTTTTCGAGCAATACCTTCAGCTTGCTGATGAACCTAGCTGCATCTGCGCCATCTATAAGCCTGTGATCGCAGGATAGTGTAACAAACATCGTCTCTTTTTCGGATTTATGCTTTTCGTCCAGCAGTGTCCGGTGGAAGGCTATTATGGCTACTTCCGGGTAATTTATAATCGGTGTTGAAAATATTCCTCCTATGGTTCCTACGTTAGAAACTGTAAAGGTCGAGTCCTGCACATCCGCAAGTGCTAGTTTATTATTCCTCGCCTTTTCGGCCAGGACAGTCAACTCGTTAGATATTGCGATGACGCTCTTCCTTTCCGCGTTCTTGATCACCACTACATTAAGGCCATCGGGCGTATCGACAGCCACGCCAATGTTATAGTATTTCTTGATTGAATAGCTTCTGGACTTTTCGTCATATACTGCATTGAACCGGGGGAATTCTTTCAATACAAGAGTGATTGCCTTAACGAAAATTGGGGTAAAGGTGACATTCTGGTCCTTGCTTTTCAGGTCTTCCCTCGTTTCCCTCAATTTTGCGAAATCAATCTGTTCAGCAATGGTGAAATGTGGAATTATGGACTTTGATTTGGCCATCTTCTCGAATATGATCCTCCTTAGCCCCTTGGGTTCATATGCTTCCTCCATACCTGGACGTATGTCAAGAACAGAGGTGCGCGCTTCTTCTACAGGTTCTTTTTCTGCAGTCTTTTCAATCGGGGCCTCCTTTTCTTCTTTTGGCAAAGCAGCAAAGGTTTCCAGATCCTTCATTGTGATCCTTCCACCTTCTCCAGTGGGAACAACCCTTTCCAGGTCCACACCCATATCTTTTGCCGCCTTCCTGATTGCGGGAGTCGCGATCGCTCTCTGTGCTGAAGGCTTCTGCATTTCAACGTGCGGGGCAGCTTCCTCTTTTTTCTGAGGCTGGGATGTTTCTGCCAGGTGTCCTGCTTCCATATTACCGGTCAACTTTGCCTGCCCGTCGTCAATATTGATTAAGACATCTCCAACTTTGGCCACCTTCCCTTCTGGTGCAAGGATTTCAGCTACCTTCCCGCTTACCGGGGACGGAATCCTCACTGTTACCTTGTCGGTCATGATCTCTACCATGTCCTGATCGGCTGAAATGGTATCGCCGGCCTTGACGTGCCACTTTACAATCTCTCCTTCTACAACTCCCTCCCCTATGTCTGGCAGCCTGAATTCAAACATTCAATCACCCATATGTCATTACGCTGTTCACAGCTTTCATAATTCTCTTTTCATTGGGAAGATAATATTCTTCCCACCTGTATGGAAATGGCGAATCTGGGCCAGTCACCCTCAGGATAGGACCGAGCAGGCTGTCAATAGCCTTTTCGGCAATCAGTGCAGAAATCTCTGCGCCCATTCCCAGAGTCCTTGGCGCTTCATGAACAATCACCACCTTTCCTGTTTTCTTTACCGTGGAAAGTATAGCATTGATGTCAAGCGGAAGAAGAGTCCTGAGATCGATTACATCTGCGTCTATCTTGTGCTTTTCAACAATGTTTAGCACAGTTGGAACCATTGAACCGTAAGTTATAATTGATACGCTGTTTCCTTCTTTTATATTCTTTGCCTCGCCAATCGGTACCTTATATTCTCCATCAGGAACTTCACCTTTACTGGATCTGTACAGCCTCTTCGGTTCAAGGAATATAACAGGGTCTCCATACTCCATGGAAGAAAGCAGAAGTCCCTTTGCGTCGTATGGATTTGAAGGGGTAACTACAGTAAGTCCTGCAGTGTGGGCAAAATAGGTTTCTCCACTCTGTGAGTGGTAAAGTCCACCTTTTACTCCACCACCGTAAGGAGTTCTAAGTACCATCGGAACTGTATAATCCCCGCCAGATCTGTACCGGAGCTTGGCCATCTGGTTGATAATCTGGTCCATTGCGGTGTAAATGAAGTCCTGGAACTGTATTTCCGCTATTGGTTTCAGCCCGGTAAGGGCCATTCCAATCGCCATCCCGACAATGCCTACTTCGACTAGCGGCATATCGATTACTCTATCCTCGCCGTACTTGCTCTGCAATCCTTCGGTGACCCTAAACACTCCACCGTCTTTTCCGATATCCTCGCCCAACAGGATCACGGATTTATCCTTGGAAAGCAAATGATCCATGGCGGAATTCAGTGCCTGGACCATGTTCATTTCTGTCATAGGATATCTTCAACCTCCTCTTTGAGCATCCACGTTGTATTTTTGTATACTCCCTCAAAAGCGGTGGACGGGTTCGGAGGCGAAATTTTTTCGCATTCATTAAACTTTTCCTCGACCAGCTTATGCGTACGGGATTTAATGTTTTCAATCATCTTATCGTCAACGTACTTTCTCTGTTTCAATATCTTTTCGCTGACAACAATTGGGTCCTTTTCACTCCCTTCTTCTACGTTTTCAGTCCTGTATTTCGTTGGATCATCAGAGGTAGAATGCGGTCCCATCCTGAAACTTGTTGCCTCTACAAGGGTCGCACCTTTACCCTCCCTGGCCCTTTTGACTGCTTCATTTACTTTTTCGTAAGTGTCTACGAAATTGTTCCCGTCTGCCTTTACCCCTTTTATTCCGTAAGCCTCTGCTTTTGTCCAGATCTCCACCTTCGTCTGTCTTTCCACAGGAAGGGATATTGCCCATCCGTTGTTTTCGCAGAGAAATACCACTGGTAACTCAAATACTCCTGCTAAGTTCAGGGCGGCATGAAAGTCCGGAGTGGAGCTCGATCCATCGCCGAAAGTCGCGAGGACAATGTTCTTCTTCTTCTGGTACTTCAATGCATACGCTGCTCCGGTAGCCAGAGGCAAATTTGTGGCAACCGGGCTCTGAACCGACATGAAATTGAACTCCTTTGAACTGAAATGACTGGGCATCTGCCTCCCTTTCGCCCTATCTGAATCATTCCCCATGATCTGGTTTATTATCGTTTCAATTGGCACGCCCCTGTGCAGCATTAGAGGAACATCACGGTAGTAACCGTAGATCAGATCAGCGGTCTCCATTGCCATGGATGCTCCAACCTGGAGAGCCTCCTGTCCCATGGTTGGTGTGTAGAAACCTACCCTACCCTGCCGTTGTGAAGTAACTATCTTCCTGTCCAGAGTTCTCGAGAGAACCATTGCAGTATACGCTTTGATGAATTTGTTTCTTTCTTCGCTGTCTTCAGGCATTCAAAATCCTCCTTCTCGCCCAGGCTTCAGATGCTTTGTACGAGGTTCTCACCAGCGGCCCTGAGGCCACAAACGAGAATCCTTTTTGGTAAGCCTGGTCCTCAAGATCTTTAAATCTTTGCATTGGGGAATAATAACGCACTTCAATCTGCATCTTCGATGGACGCAAGTACTGTCCTATGGTTAAAATATCTACCCCTGCTTCCCTCAAATCATCCATTGTTGATAATACTTCCTTATCACTTTCTCCCAATCCCAACATTATTGAGGATTTAGTGATCATGTGCGGATATTTATCTTTGATATGGGATAACACTGATAAAGACTGGTCGTAACCTGCCCTCCTGTCTCTTATTGCTGGTGTAAGCCTCCTGACTGTCTCAATATTATGTGCGTATACATCGGGCCTGGATTCTACGACTTTGTCAATGAGGGAATGAATGCCCTGAAAATCGGGAGTTAGCACTTCGACTAGGATTCCCAGTTCTTTCACTTTTCTTACAACTTTCGCGTAATGCGACGACCCCTGATCAGGAAGGTCATCCCTGTCCACCGAAGTTATCACTGCATAGGTCAAGCCCATCCGTTTTACTGTTTCCTTAACTCTTTCCGGCTCTTCAACGTCCAGTGGGGTCATCCTTCCATGGGTCACGGAACAGAATCTGCACCCTCTGGAACAGTTTCCTCCCATGATCATAAAAGTGGCGGTGCCGCTTTCCCAGCATTCCGCAATATTCGGGCATCTGGCTTCCTCACACACCGTGTGCAAGGAGTTATCCGCGATATTCTTCTTTATAAAAAGATAGTTCTCTCCAGAAGGAATACGCACCCTTGTGTACTCGGGTTTCACGCCCCTAAATTTGAAGGTAGTATTCTTTTTTTGCTAAGTGAATAGATTCAAAAACTATGAGGGTCCTCATGGGACATTATACTGATATCACAGTCTATCAACAGAGAGTTGACAGTTACGCTTTTTTCAACTTTAGATGGGGCTTAAGAAGGACTTATATTGAAATAATGGTTTTGAGAGGATTCAACAACCGATGTCGCACTAAATTCTTAATTAAGTTTTATTACTTGAAAACAATTTGTATAACAATGAAAATCGTGACTGTTGTCGATGATGAGAATTACATTGCGCCATTGGAATACGGCAATTCGATTATGATTGTCGACGATGAATCGAAGCAGATAAAGGAATACGAAAATCCGGGTTTCGGCGCCACCCATGGCGGAAAAGAAAGGGCTATGGCAGCAATTTTGACGCTCAAGGCCGACGCGATCGTTGTAAAAGAGGGTCATTTGTGCCCAGGATCTTATTTCATGTCCCAGGGGAAGATGAAATATATTCCAGTTGAATATGAAAAATTCGACGAAGTAATGAAAAATATTGACTCTGTGAAGGCCAAAGCACAGTCCGAACTGGAGCCCTTGATGTACCAGGAATAGGATCTTTATAATACCCTGGAATCCTTATTTTTTCCCAGCGCTGATCCGATCAGGTGCGAAATCCTGATGGATTCCGGCACCAAGTTGGATTTGCATTGTATGTCCAGAATTTCTCTAGTGCTTTCAATAGTTGTTCCCGAAATATTTACATAAACGGATTTCCCATTTTTCAACGTAATTTTTACAGGGTCCAATTTTCTAAGTAGGGCCACTTTTTCCTTGGTCTTCATTTGATGATTTTCCACCACTTCAATCATAGACTTTATGTTGGGGGACTTCTTTGAAACACAGATTAATGGTGTATCGGTCACACGGGATATTTTATCGATATCCGCAATGTTCATGCCTCCAAATGTAACGCCGTTAAGCAATAATGCAGATACTGATCTAACCTGGAAGCTGTCTCTTATTGCAATAATGGCATCGGTCGAATCGTCTCCATCTAACCATATTGTCTCAGAGGCAAATCCCTCTATCCGAAGGTCTAGTCTCATTAAAGTTCCAATAATAGTTGTTCTCTTTTCCTTACCCCTAACAAATGGAAAGTCATCGATTCCAATAACTAAAGTTCCCTTCTTTATCGTATTCAGACAATTTAAATCGGCTTAAAGATTTTGGGAAACAGCGACAAACCAATGTCACCTAAAGGCTTATATTGGCTTTAAATATGCAGGGCTTACGCTCTCTTGATGCACCTTTCAACATTGTTGATTGGGAAGGGTAAGAGGAATAAAATCCGATGAAACCGGTATGTAGTTTATAGAGCAAAGTGGATTGTGCAGACTGTTAAACTGCCTGGAGGATGGTTTGGTTTGGGCGCCGATGAAGGACGTGCCAAGCAGCGAAATGCCTTGGGGAGGCGCATGGAGCCTGAGATCCAAGGGTATCCGAATGGGACTTCCTGTCCTTATGGACACTCCTTAGGGAGAGGAAACCCGGGGAATTGAAACATCTTAGTACCCGGAGGAAAAGAAATCAAGCGAGATGCCGTTAGTAAAGGCGATCGAAAACGGCAAAAGGCAAACCGAACGTTCCATTGAAAAATGGACCGGATGTGGAGTTAGGACTTTTTCCAATGCTACGGAATCTGGCGGTAACTACCTGGAAAGGTGGGCCATGGAGGGTGATAGCCCCGTGCCGGAAGGATTCCTTGCTACGAGGAGAAGTATCCAGAGTATCGTGCGTCGTAATTCGCGCGAGAATGTGGGTGGCACTTACATCTAACCTTAAATACGACCCAAATCCGATAGCGTACAAGTACCGTGAGGGAAAACTGAAAAGTAACCCGAAAGGGTGGTGATAAGTACCTGAAACCAGGCAGTGATAAACTTATAGGGCACTAAAGGGATGAGAGTCCTAACAAGACTTGACCGGTGTCCTATTGTCCGTGTTGAAGAACGGGCCAGGGAGTTTTGACGTGTGGCAAGGTTAATCATGAAATGAGAAGCCGAAGCGAAAGCGAGTACCCGCACAGCAATGGAGGGGTAGCGTACATAAATGCGTCAGTCACATGTGTAAGACCCGAATCCGGTCGATCTACGCCTGAGCAGGTTGAAGCCTAGCGAAAGCTGGGTGGAGGACCGAACCAGTTCTGATGTGCAAATCGTTTGGATGACTTGGGTGTAGGGGTTAAAGGCTAATCTAGGCCGGTAATAGCGGGTTCCCCCCGATACTACCCGCAGGTAGACTTCAGTGGAGATGTCTCACGAGGTAGAGCGACCGACTAGTCGGTGAGCAACCGAAAGGTTGCGCCGATTTATCGAACTCCGAACTTGTGGGAATCGTAGAAACTGGATGCTAGAGTTCAGGGATAAGCTCTGAACTCGTGAAGGGAACATCCTAGACGAGGGTTAAGGTCCCTAAATCTGACTAAGTGCGAATTAAAGAGGTTTTTGGCCTAAAACAGTGGGGAGGTTGGCTTAGAAGCAGCCATCCTTTAAAGAGTGCGTAACAGCTCACTCATCGAGGCCACATGCCTCGAAGATGGAAGGGGCTAAAGTCAGATACCGAGACCTTCGAGCACCGAAAGGTGATCTGGTAGGGGGTGCGTGCTGCATGGGCAGAAGGTTCTTCGAGAGGAGGGCTGGACCGTGTAGTATCGTGGATCCTGGTGAAAGTAGCAGTCAAGAATTGTGAGAATCAATTCCGCCGAAAGGGCTAAGGGTTCCTTGGCAATGTTCGTCAGCCGAGGGTTAGTCGATCCTAAGGTGTCCCTTAACAAGAAGACACCGAAAGGAAAGCTGGTTAATATTCCAGCACCACTGGCGTTTTGTCCCGGTTTTAAATTTCAGGGTATGCTTGGCATTTTAGCCAAGGTGCTGCTGTCTATAATCTTGTGGAGAGTTGTAATGACGCGAATCAGGAGAAAGGAAGGCAGTCCCCCTCAGGGGATCGAGCAAATCCCCGGAATCCGTGAAAAGTTTCCGGGAGTCAAGTCAGTGTCCGTACCAAGAACCGACACAGGTGCCCCTGGATGAGAAGTCCAAGGCGTTTGGGAATTAATGGATCTGAGGGAATTCGGCCAAATAGCTCCGTATCTTCGGTAGAAGGAGTGCCTATCCCGCGAGGGGATAGGTCGCAGTGGCAAGGGAACTCCGACTGTTTACCAAAAACACAGATCGCTGCTAGTCCGTAAGGATTTGTATAGCGGTTGAAACCTGCCCAGTGTCGGTACCTGAAAGCCTCGTTCAAGGGGAAGTAGGGCCGATAAACGGCGGGGGTAACTATGACCCTCTTAAGGTAGCGTAATACCTAGCCGCTTAATTGGCGGCTTGCATGAAGGTTCAACGAGGGTTCCACTGTCCCCAGATTCAAACCCGTGAAATTGATGCACTGGTGCACAATCCAGTCTCTCCCACGTGAAAGCGAAGTCCCCGTGGAGCTTTACTGCAACCTGTAGCTGTAATACGACTTTCGATGCGTAGTGTAGGAAGGAGCCGTTAATCCCTGGGTTTTGGCCCAGGGGGAGGCAACGATGAAACACTTCCCTTCAAAAGTTGCGTTACTAACCTCGTAAGAGGGACAACTATTGGCGGGCAGTTTGGGTGGGGCGCCACACCCCTGAAAAGTTAACAGGGGTCCCCAAAGGTCAGCTCAGAAGGGTCAGAAATCCTTCGTAGAGTGTAAGAGCAAAAGCTGGCTTGACCGAGTTGCGCCCAATGATCAACTCGGATGCGAAAGCAAGGTCTAACGAACCACCCTGTCCCCTTTTGTGGGGGCGGGTGATAAGAGAGAAGTTACCCCAGGGATAACTGAGTTGTCCTCGGCAAGAGTTCACATCGACCCGAGGGTTTGCTACTTCGATGTCGTCTGTTCCTATCCTGGTGCTGAACAAGGTGCCAAGGGTGGGGCTGTTCGCCCATTAAAAGGAATCCTGAGATGGGTTCACTACGTCGCGAGACAGTAGGGTTGCTTCTCCGTGGGAGTGCTCGATGTCTGAAGGGAAGGAGCCCTTAGTACGAGAGGAACGGGGGTTCGTGACTTCTGGTTTACCGGTTGTCTGGCAAGGCATCGCCGGGTAGCCACGTCATACGAGGATAAAAGCTGAAAGCATCTAAGCTTGAAGCCCCCCCTGAAAATAGACATCGTCATTAGGCCTCTCCTAAAAGAGGAGATTGATAGAACCGGGATGTAAGTGCCAAGCTTTTGCGAGGCATTCAGTCCACGGTCACTAACAGGCCGAATGCACAATCCATGCTAAACAAAACCATACCGGTGGATATTACCCTTGAGCGTTTTTTATTTTTATTATTCTTGTTAAAAGTGTATTTACTGCTGTGCTGAATGAATATCTAAACAGCATGTAGTTTGAGTTGCCTTCTTTCTTCCTGGTTCGGAGTGACACTCCGTTATCATTACGATATCTATTGCATATCTGATCGTAGATACCCTCGCATTCATGTCTTTCAAGTGCTTGTTGTAATTCGAATACGTGTCATAACCATACAACTTCCTGCTCTTGTGTATGAGGCAAACTTTACATGGACAGGAGCAACCGTAAGAGATACAACGGGGAACTTGTGATTAAAAGGTGAATATTACCCGGGTCTTGGTTTCGCCAGGCACTGGGGTGCTGAGTTCTCTGACATGAATAAGGGAAAGAGGATTGGGAAGTATGAGATAGCCAGGAGTTTCGTCTCTCTGCTCATGGATGGAAGCATCTTGTAGATTATAGCGGTTATGAGGGAATATGCAGCAGGCTATTTTCCATAAGGCTGATTCCAAATTATCCCGACAATTCAAACTTATGGCACGGCATTCATGATAGCATTCCGGAGAGTTGGGGACCGGGATTCGAAGCCATGTAGGCTGTATTTAACGACTCCGGGCTGAAGACATCAAATGCTGGATACTATCGGGTCCTAAAACATGGTGATCAGGTTCCAAGGCAGAGGAAGCATCTGGTCGTTTTGATCACCACACGTGTGAGAGGGAAGAAGCTAATCGGCATGCCTTTACGGAGCGAGGAACCTGGCAAATAAAAGGGAGGGGGAGACCTAGAATATGTGGTAAAATTCCTGAAGGAAAACAGGTCAGAATACAGGGTGTGGAAAGTAATACCAACTGAAAAGGAAATAAAACAACTCAAGCTTCTGCTAACTTAAGTATTTATTCAATACGGCAGTACCACATGAATTTGACAAATTCTTCATTTCCGCAAGAACTCCAGGATTATAAGTTGAAAATTGCTGGAGTAACTAATCTTTGTGGTAAAGCCGTAAAACGTGAATGTTTTGCCATATTTTCCTGAGAGAGTATGCTTACGCGCTACCGGAAAATGCCCGTAGAATCCTTCAGCATTGAGATCAAAGATCGAGATCCTTCCTCCAGATTCAACCTTCCCGGTAAGATAAGACAGACTCTCTTTCTGCATTTTCCAATGATGAAACGAAAACGAAGCTATGATCATGTCAAATTTTCTGTCGTTTTTTAACTGCCTGCTGCTTCCAATCTCGGCTCCTACCCGTGCTTCCAGCCCTCTTTTCTTTGATCTTTTATTAACCAGGTCCACCATGTTCTGCGAAGGATCAATCCCTAGAAACTTGGTGTTTTTCATTCTTTCTGCCAGTTTAAGAATTACATCTCCAGGCCCACATCCTACGTCCAGCACCGTATTTGGATTAATCGCAATCACGTGATCTATTATCTGCCTGTAAGGTTTCCAGGTCGCCATACCGGAAAAAAGAGAGTAAAATCTTGCGCTAATGTAACCGAATTTCTCCTCCCCTTTTAGGTAGAGGCCATCTCCTTCCATATTTCGAATCATTTTGTTTTCCATTGGCACAATATCCCATGCTGACTGATCTAAAGAATTTGGTGAAGTATAGTTGTTATAAAGTAAAGCACGTAAATTGAAACTCAGTATTTCATGGCCTGTGATCGAAGTAGAAATTCACGGATTTCTTGAGGCTCCTGCGAAGTATCTCTGACAGGGATGATGGCGAAATCCCTATAATGTCAGCCAGGTCGCTCAACGAGGTTCTTGAATCATCGGCGAAATAGCCATTTTCCAAGGCCATCTTCAGTATCTCACGCTGTCGTTCCGTAAGTTCCTGGTGAAGGTACGGGAGTATCCCTATGATCATGTAGTCAATTTCTGCCTTTTTCATTCGTATTTCCAGCGCCCTGAGGTCTTTTATTGACGGAAGCAGAACTCTGTACTGGATTCTGTTATCGCAAAGGGCACGGGAACCAAGAACATTCGAAAATGGAGACGCAAAGAAAGCGCATGGGGTACAACTGCTCGATTCTACCCAGAGTGCCCCGGGTCCCGCTTTTCTGGAATTTACATGAATGGCTGCTACTTTCCTCATTATCTCGCGCTCGTCACCATTAAAAAGAACCTTGTGAAGAGTAATCTTCGGTCCCATTGCCAGTCGTTCTATGAGGCAGTTATATCCGGTTAGGATGTCGTTCAAAACACAATCTTTCCTCGACACCTCAATTACGACTTCAACCTGGCCCTGCCTGATCCCACGCATTCCGGTGACTTTATACGTATATGTAAATCATAACGGAGTTTGTATTCCTTATCCCTCATCAGTAAAGCTTTTCGCGGTTCTGGTTTCTATCTCACTGCCACAGGACCATTTTCCTGATACCGGAGAAAATGCGTCATACGCACCTTCATGTAGAAAACCGGAATTAGAAGATTATCTGACTGGCTCTGTAACCAGAGGGAGGTGGTCAGTTGTTTTTGATCAGATTCTCCGCTATTCCCTGATAAATTTTCTTAAGAGCCTCGTTCCTGGTAACCGCAGGGATTCCAGCGTCCGAATTCTGTACTATCTCGGGAATAAGGGGAATCCTCCCCAGGAATTTGATCTTGTTCACTCTGGCAATTTCCTCCCCTCCGCCTTTCTTGAATACAGGGATTTCATTTCCGCAGTGGGGGCATATGAAACCGCTCATGTTTTCAACCACTCCCAACAACTTAAGTTTGAGTGTCTCTGCGAAGTTAATCGCTTTCTTAGCATCGAGAAGAGCCAGCTCCTGGGGGGTAACTACTATGACCACGCCGTCTGTGGCGTCCGGTATCAACTGTGCTACTGTCAGGGCTTCATCGCCTGTACCCGGAGGGAAGTCCATTATTACGTAATCCATGTCCTGCCAGACAACATCCTCAAGAAACTGCTGTATTGCCTTATGCCTCAATGCGCCTCGCCATATCACCGCAGTCTTTTCATCCGGAAGCATGAAAGCCATGGAAATTACACTTACGCCATATTTCGTCTGAACAGGCCTTATGCCATTTTCATCGGCATAGAGCTTCATTTCTCCTACTCCCAACAACTTTGGATCGTCAGGGCCATTGATGTCCGCATCAATGATTCCAACCTTGTTCCCCATTGAAGCAAGGGTAACCGCCAAATTTACCGAAAAGGTAGACTTGCCCACACCTCCCTTGCCACTCATGACCAGGATGGTGTGTTTCACCCCCTTGTATTTGGTTGACTTCTGGGGAGCAGGGATAACTGGTGGTGGCGGAGGTTTGTCCATCTTTATGGTTCCATGAGGCATGCAATGGAATCGTTTCACATTATAATTAGATTAGGACACAGCAAAAACCGAATGCGCCTGACAAAAGATCATCCGGCCACTCAAAGGGAATACTAATTTTCATCGGCATTGCCTAGTGTATATCTGCCAGGGTCCTCCGCCAGTCTCTTCTCAATTATTTTTGCAGTGCCGGAATAGTCCACACTATAACTGATAGATTGTTCGTCTGCTTCCGCTGATTTAAGGATAATCCCGTCCTCCTTCTCTTCCATGTAGGTCCCTATGGATCCACCAGATAAGGGTTCAGTAGCTGAATTTACTGATAATACCGGTATCCTGTTTTCGAGCGACCTTCCTCGCACGTAAATGTGCCACATTTCATGGTATTCTTTCTTGATCAGGGAAGGGTTGAATAGCAGTCTTGCACCTTTGTTTATTGCTTCCTTTCCAAAATAAGGAAAATCAAGATCGTAGCAGACCGCAACCGAGAATGTGGTCTTTCCTGACCTGAAAGTCCTTATTTCATTGCCGGGAGAATATACTCCTCTTTCGAACCTATAGAGAGAAATCTTATCCTGCCAGCCCAGGACTTCACCATCTGCAATCACCGGTGAACTGTTGAACAGTTTAGAATCCCGGCTTAAACTGAAACTACCAGGAACTATGGTGGTTTTAAAATCATCCGAAATCCGGCAGAACCTGTCAATCACACTGTCAAGGTCAGCCCCGTTCAATTCATACTTTTGCATTATCCACTTTTCAGGAAGTAATAGAAAATCAGGTTTTTCCCGTTTCAAGGTTGATATTACTTTCTCATCAATCCACGTTAGAGCATCTTCGTGGTTCATGAGAGGGGCTTCGATACCCGTAATTTTCAATGGGATCGGATCAGGCATCTTTTCTGCTCCCGGATATATGCATAAGAAGCTTCCAGGTGGCTTCTTCCTTGTTTTGAGCAGACAAACTGGAAGACCCTTCACTGCTCAATATTTCATATTCGACAGCTTCATCCCCAAAGTTCTTTCCATGGGCAACCAGCCGATTGTAAACCACAAAATCGCTCGCATCCAGACTTTCAGGTTTCTTATGATCCAATTTGAATGAAATCATTTTCCCGGAATATTCTTTCCTTATCTGTGTCAGCAGTTTTTCTCTTGGAGTGAATTCCAAATTCAACCTGGATTCGCTCTTGATTTTTGATTCTGAATATAGTATCTTGAAGTCCGTAAGAGCTGCCGGAACGAATACAAGATCGAATTTTCCCTCTTTTAATTCGGTTTTCGTTTTTGAATAGAATTCAGAGGTTTCTGTAGCCCTAACGTGGTTGACATACCGAGGTAGAGGCATCTCCGAATTCCCAACAAGTGTTATGTGGCTCGCACCCAGTCTGTGTAAATTCCTCGCAATCCAATAACCGGTCGTTCCAGTAGATTTGTTGCTCAATACCCTGACGGGATCGATCGGCTCTTCCCCCCGTCCGGATATTACGAGGACTCGCTTGTCCTTCAGGATGTCTCCATGAATTGCCCGGTACACTTCGTCAATCAGGTAATCATTTTCCGGAATCTTGGCCTTTTCATCCTCTATCCTTGGCGAAACGAATTTGACTCCTAGCGAGGCCAGTTTCTCCATGTTTTCAACTATTATGGGATTGCGAAGCATGTCTTCATGCATAGCTGGTGCTACAATGACTTTCACTCCATGACCGAATGCGTAGGTGAAGAGCAGGGAGGGAACACTGTCAGAAATTCCGGAAGCAATCTTCCCAACGAGGTTATAAGTTGCAGGCGCAAGCAACAGTACGGTCTCTGATGGTTTACTGAAAAGTGCGATGTGTTCAACCTTTCCAGTGATTTCGGTTATTACTTCATTCCCGGATGCCCATCTATATATCTCCTTGTTCACCAATTTCTGGGCGGAATCACTCATTCCACAACGCACGGTAGCTCCTTCATTAATTAGCTCCCGCACTAAATCCGGAATCCTGTAGATCGACACACTTGCATTTATGCCGATTACAACCTGGACGTCATTTAACTTCCTGAATTCCCCGGAACAATGCTTGCACATGTTCAGTTCCCCGCTACTTTGCACGGTAGGTCTGGCATACCAGTAAGGGCAAGTTCCCTGAATGCGGATAAATGGGCACCAAATCTTTCAGGTGCTGCAAAAAGTTCTCTAACCCGGAGGAATATAACAAAAACTACTTGACCTCTTTCCACCACCAGTTATCTGTTCGGTATATTTCACGAATTCGTTTTTAACTGTGGGATGAAGGAAATTGCCGTTCGTCTTATTGCGTTAGATTAACTGGTCCAGTTGTTAGATATGAAAAGTTAATCTGCTCAGTCGTAACCGCAGCCACACTGAATTGCTTCTATCTCCCTGGCGTGTTCCGCACCACACATTTTACATATGTATGCTTTTTCCATCAGTTTCTGTGATTTCATTTTGCTCCAGCATTAACAAATATTCATGACTAATAAATTTAGCTATCTTTCAAGTCGACAATTGTCGATAACTTATATTAAATAATTGACCTGAAGAATAGGATAATGCTGAGTACTCGTACCCGGATTAAATAAATTGGAGGCATTTGATTATCATAGTAAGTAATATTAATGCATAGTGGCTGTCGAACTTGTAATCTGGTTATTTTCATTAAAGCCTGACCAAGTATGGTAGGCCTCCAATATAGATATGGTGATTAAAAATGGAGAATTCTGGTACAGAAAATGTGGACACGTTCAAATCAGGTTGGAATGTACGAAAACAGATATTTGCGGCTTGGGGAGGATGGCTCCTTGACGGCTACTCTACCATTGCTTACCTTGTGGTTATATATACGCTGGCCAATATTATATTTCCTTCTTACCTTGCAACATGGGCATTGGTACTAACAGCTGGCGGTGTTGCATTTGGTGCTACGGCCAGGGTTGCAGGTTCCACAATTCTGGGCAATTACATTGGAGACAAGATTGGGAGAAAGTCACTGCTTACATGGTCAATAGTGGGATTTACTCTTTTCACTGCATTGATCGGACTTGTACCTAGCTATGCAACTGCAGGTATTTTAGCCCCAATACTGGTGTTCGTCCTTGTAAGTCTTGCTGGGCTTTTCGCAGGCGCTGAATACGGTGGAGGTGCTTCCCTTGCAATGGAAAGCGTAGGCAGGGAGAAGAGAAACATAGTTGGCGCTTTTGTCCAGAGTGGATTTGGGACAGGATATTTTATTGTCATCCTGGTTGATCTTGCGCTCACAAATGTTCTCGGTGCTGGAAACTTCGTTGCCTATGGATGGAGGTACCTGTTCATCTTTGCACTAATTCCGGGCATCTTTACACTTGTAATAAGGAGAATATCTCACGAATCGCCTGTATTTGAAGAGATGCTGGAAAAGAAGGAGACTGTTAAATCTCCTGCATTGGAGATGGTCACAAAGTCTTACAGTTCCATGCTTCCAATGATCATGGTTATGTCTGGTTTGCTCTTCATTAACACTGCCACTTTTTCGTTCTATCCTGTACTGGTTTCTAACGGTGGATCCCTTTCCATGCCAGGCAACAATTCTCTCTATGCGCTATTGATCATCAATTTTGTCTCCCTTCTGGGAGTTTGGACTGGCGGGATCCTTTTTTCCAACTACCCCAGCAGGAGGAACTTGATGCTCATGTTCGCAATCATATTCGTCGTGCCTAGCGCTATCTACATATATTCGGGATTTTCGGCAAACTTCATTGATTTCACTGCCGTATTTTCAATACAGGCATTCTTCGAGGCAATGATATTTTCTCTACTGCCAGCTTTTCTCAGCGAGAATTTCAGCAAGAAATATAGAACAACTGCCGTAGGTGTGTCTTATAACAGTGGTGCAGTAATTGGAGGTCTGGCCATAGTAATCCTATTGTTTGAGGCAAAATTCATGGACTTGAAGCTCGCGTGGACAATAGATCTCTACGTTGCCGGCTTAGTAATGATTTTCGGGCTGATCCTTATCAAAGATATTGGAAAGGAACAGAGGGACGCCATAAATCAATAATTTCTTTGAATGGTGTTGGTATGCGGATTTACATGCCAACAACTTTCATTAATTCCCGTACTTAACATTTTTAGGGCTTTTTTCAGTTATATCTTTCTCATGTAGACTTTGCCTAACGAATGGTCATGCAATTTTTCCAGGATTAAATGGGCATGATTCTTTGTCGGCTCAATATTCTCCACTAAGTTTACTGCATTAATCTCATCCCATATTCGGCCCGCAATTTCTACAGCCTGGTTTTCCGAGAGATATGAATACTTGTGAAAATAGGATTCTTTATCCCGAAAAGCAGTTTTCATCAGCACCTTGAATCTCTCAATGTACCACCTCTTAATGTCCGCTTCAAGGGCATCTATATAAATTGAGAAATCGAAGAAATCAGAAACAAAGAATTCAGGTTCGTTCTTGCTGCTTGAGGACTTGGTCTGGAGAACGTTCAGCCCCTCAAGAAGCAGGATATCAGGGTCGGCAATTTCATGAAACTCACCAGGCACTATGTCGTATTTGAGATGGGAATACACCGGCACTTTAATCCCCTTGGACCCGGATTTTAAGGCGAAAAGAAAACGGATAAGCTCGTGCAGATTGTAGCTTTCCGGGAATCCCTTCCTATTCATCAAGTTCCTTTCTTCAAGAATCCTGTTGGGATAGATGAATCCGTCCGTCGGAATCAGGTCAACTTTTGGTGATTCCGGCCAGGCAGAGATCAAGGTTTTCAGCAGTCTGGCAATTGTGCTTTTTCCAACAGCTACACTTCCCGCAATTCCTATTATGAATGGAATCTTTTCATGAACTGTGCCAAGGAACTCTTTTCTGGAGGCATAGAGCTCTCTTGCAGACCTGTAGTAAATATTTATGAGCCTTGAAAGAGGCAGAAAAATCTCCTCAACCTCCAGGAGCGAGATTCTTTCGTTGATACCTTTTATCTCTTCCAGGTCCTTCGAAGTCAGCGTGAGAGGGGTGTTATTCCTGAGAGATCTCCACTCTTCCCTGGCGAACGACAAATATGGAAAGGGTTTGATCCTTTGTGATTTTAGATTGCCAGGCACTAATTCCTTCATCGCATTCTCTTATAAACTGTATAGTACGGAATGCGGTTTTTTGACCTTACTGATCCCGAAGTGAGAATAGCGTATTCCACACCCAATTGTGTGGTTCTATTCCAGGCAAACTGTGGACATGAATGGTTGAACAGCTTATTCTGTCCGTGCATTTTTCCCTGGGGCACTGAATTGTTATCGTTAAAGAGCGGTTTTCTGTTAACAGAAATTATAATGACATAGTCATATCAGTATGTTATTATGTAACGATACAATCCTCCCAGCAGTGTTATAAATGGAAGGGACAAAATATCATGAAATTCCTCAATGGGCGTTTGAATTCCATGGTCACAGGTGCCCATTTATGCCAATCGGATTTCTGGCTGGTCAATACGCACTCGAACTGCTTGAAATAGACAAAGAAATGAACCACCAGACTTACGCCTTTTCCGAAATGAGTCAAAAGGATTCCAATGGCTGCTTCAATGATGGAATACAGGCATCTACCGGTTGCACGTACGGGAAGGGGCTGATGACTCTTCTTGGTTATGGCAAACTTTCCATGCTGTTATACAGGCCTGGCAAGGATGCAGTAAGGGTCAGCCTTTCAAATGAATTCCTTGATGCTTTATTGGTAAAGGGTGCAGAATTCTTCCAGCAAAGGAAGGCAGGAAAGGAGCCTTCAGATATTCCAGGGAGAGTCGTTGACCAGTTGTTGAGCGATTGGCTGCTGAAACTGGAATATAAAGAAATGTTTCGGCATGAAATAATACAGGGATTTCACTTCAAGCCAGTCAGGCAGAGCGGTGTAAGGAAAAAATGCTCTGAGTGCAGTGAATACGTCTACGAGCCTGATCTTAAAGTCTCAAATGATAAATTGATCTGCAAACCTGATTATTACGGTATACCCAGGAATTCGGTTTAACCTAGTTGCTTTAAAGGTTTGAGGACCTAGGTGACATGAATTCAGGGTTCAGCATTTTAATTCTTTTCGTAACCTGGGTCTTTTCATCTGTCTTCGCAATGGCAGGCCTGGGAGCCGCAAATACTCTCATTCCAGTGTATTATTCCGTAGGGATTTCATTTTCCATTGCCGCTGCCGCTGGCCTGCTCCTTAACGTATTCTCGCTTTCCACGGCAACCGTAAATAACTGGAAGAACAAGCACATAGACTGGAGAACAGGTACAATTTTCATGATCCCGGCAGTGATAATGGCACCGATAGGAGCCATACTTGGCATGCATGTTCCAAGGAATATTCTACTGATAATATTTGTAATATTTCTTCTTTACACCCTGTTCAATCTTCTGACTTCCAGGCATTCTGGAAACAGGAACATGATTTTCCAGAAAAAGGCGATCTATCTGGGAGTGATTGTAGGAGGAATAGCAGGATTCATGGGTGGATTACTTGGGGTGGGTGGAGGAATGATCATCTTGCCTGTACTGACCTACCTGGAAACTGATTACAAGAAAGTCTCCGGTACATCTGGTTATGTTGCCCTTTTCAGCTCTGCCAGTGGATTCATTTCTTATCTGAGCATACTGCATGGTGTAGATTACACACTGTGGATCATCGTGTTGGCAGGAGGCATATTAGGTGGCGGAACCGCTTCCTTCCTCGTTAACAGATTTAAGTCCAGCACAATAAAATACATAATTATTGTAATAATTGCAGTGGTCGCACTGAAGCTGGTTTATTCATTGTTGATATAGGCGGTTAAACTCAAATGCAAAAAGTGGAATATACGAACGGAATTGGTAAATTAGTCGAACGCGAGAATAAAAAAATGGAGGGGGGTACGTAATTACTGGCATAGAGGACTCATGCGAAATAAAGAAGATTGAGAGGATAGACGTAATGCGATTTGACAAAACCGAAAGGATTCTAAGAGCTCTAGCTAACAAAACATCCATAGCTATTGTTAGTGCAATCTTAAAATACGGTGAGGCCTGTGCCTGTGAACTTGTACCTGCACTGAACATGTCTCAACCTCTGGTAACAACGTATCTCAGGAAACTCTACTTTGCTGGCATACTTAAGAAGAGGGAGCACTGGAGATACGCATTCTATTCAATAAATGAAGATTATCGTGCTCTCCTGACAAGACTGCCGATAATTTCCCAATCAACAGAATGAAAACGGGTTTTTGGATATCTGAGACTGAGTACTTTAAGGAAAAGTTTGTTATGTGTGTGTGAACAGAAATCCCAGGCTCACCATATGGAAATTTTCTCAGTTTCCTTCTCTCTGCCATTTTTAGTAGCACGTTGTCGGAATGCCAGATCAAACCCTGGATGATTCTGCGCAGGCAGCAGCGCCCTGTATCTATCGGGAGCATGCGGATCAATGGTAATCCTTCGTTTGAGTTCCGGATCACGTATGTTCTGCCTCCACACCTGCGCCCAGGAAATGAAAAATCTCTGTTCTGGGGATAGGCCATCAATATCTGTGCGCAACTCAGGGTTTCTCTCCAACTTACGCTGAAGGGCTTCGTAAGCACAACTCACTCCTCCAAAGTCCGCTATATTCTCACCAAGGGTCAACTGCCCATTGATGTGTATGCCCGGTAATACTTCGATCGAACTGAACAGGTCGACTACTTTCTTGGCCCTGCTATTGAACTCTTCACCGTCACTCCGGTTCCACCAGTCGTTGAGATTTCCATCAGCATCAAACTTCCTTCCCTGGTCGTCATATCCATGAGTTATCTCATGTGAAATAACACCGCCTATGGCCCCGTAATTTACAGCATCGTCCATGGACACGTCGAAGAATGGAGGCTGCAGTATCCCTGCAGGAAATACTATTTCATTGTCCGTTGGTGAAAAGTACGCGTTGACGGTAGGAGGGGACATGTACCATTCATTCCTGTCAATCGGGCGGCCGACCCTTGCGATCTGGCGATTAAATTCAAACTCAGCTGATCTCAGCAGGTTGCCCAGGTAATCATCCTCTTTCACAACAATGGAAGAATAATCCCTGAATTTTTCCGGATGCCCTATTTTTGTCCTAAAACGGTTGAACTTCTTCAATGCAAGCTCCCTGGTATCTTCACTCATCCATGCAAGTTTTTTCAATTTCTCCCTGAATACTTCGCTGATGTCCTTAATCATTTCGGCCATGCGTTTTTTTGCTTCTTCTCCAAAGTACTTTTTTACGTATAATTCACCCAGGGCCTCTCCAACGCTTCCATCAATCGCACTAATCGCAAGCTTCCATCGAGGTTCCGGCTCCTGCTGTCCCAACAGCTTCTTATTGTAGAAATCAAAGTGTTCCTGTTCAACTGCCGAATGAAGGAATGGTGCTGACGAATTCAGAACAGCCCAGCGCAGATAGACTTTCCATTCTTCTATGGGCCTATCCAGAAGCAGTTTTTGGAGGGATTCAAAGAACTCAGGTTGTCCAATCACTACATATCCAACTTCGGATAAACCGACACTGCCAAAGTATTCTTTGAGATGTAAATCCGGAAATCTTTTGGCAATTTCTGCCATTTCTACCCTGTTGTAATTTTTCTCAGCATCCCTGAGATCGGCCTGGGATCTGTTGAATTTTGCAATTTCGGTCTCCAGCGATATAATTATTTTTGAGTATGATTGTGCGTCTATTTCGCTGGCGCCAAAAAACATGAACATTTTCTTCAGGTGTTGTACGTACTGTTCCCTGATGATCTTGAAGTTCTCGGACAGGTAGTACTCCCTGTCTGGAAGCGATAACCCACCCTGATCAAGATACATGGCATAAATCGAACTATTCTTCTTGTCCGAATCAGAATAGGGGTGAAATAGAGCAGGAATTCCAGTTGAATGGAGCCCTGAAACTGTGACAATAAGTTCTTCAGCCGTGCTGATTTTATCGATCTTTTCCATAAACTTGGCAATTGGGCCAAATTTGAGATTTTCAATGATGTCAGTGTTCATCGCAGACTCGTAAAATCTGCCCAGCATCTGTGATCCTGTATCTTCTTTAGTTTCATTGGAAGCACAGTTCTCAAGTATTTCCCTAAGAAGGTAATTATTTCGTTCAAGAAGCTCATCGAACGCTCCCCATGCAGCTTTATCAGCTGGTACAGGGTGATTCCTGAGCCAGTTTCCCACGGAGTATGAATAAAAATCATCTTCAGGAGATGATTGCAAATCCATGTATTTTATGGAAAACGCAGGTACTTCCGGAACTTTGCGGACCAAATCAGCTTGACTGGAACGACTTCTATCTTCCTGTGGCATGATAAAACAGAATAGGGTCTAACTCGTAAATTTTTTGGTGAAATTTGAAATATACTCAAGGAACCAACCTTAAGCGAATAATTGGATTGCAATTGCATGCAGAGATGTGGCCTGAGAAATTAGCACTTATTCTGGTTGGGTAAAGTAATTTTATCAGGTGAAGAACAACATTCAGGGAAACGTGGAATTCACAAATTGGTACCCTTATAGATATGATTCATTGGACTTTTGTGTAGGTTCCAGTGGATCGGATATCAGGGAACGCCAGCTTTCCAAGGGTTGTGGAAGTTACGGAATATATGAAAAGGATATTTTTTGGGTGATCAATGGGAAATCCGGGAAAAACCAACTTTCAGGATTTGTATATAGTGAAAAGGTATTCTTTTGTACAGTTTCTTTTTCCTTTCTAAGTTTTGTTTATAGGAATTCACTACAGTAAAATAGTGTCGCATATTACACAAGTAAGATCAGCTTATGATTCGGTAAGGCAATTAAGAATAAACACACTCTAGCCGATATCATAAAGGTAGCACCAGAAATAGAGAAGAACACGATAAGAAACATCGAGTTAAGACTGATGATAAACAGGCAATCAAGAAGAGCAACGGAACAATACCTAAAGAAAGGTTGCGAATTTTGCGATAACATACTCACCCACAGAGCGGGATATTTTGTTTATGAGGACGATTACATAGCAATATTCCTGGATCACGCGCCCGTGGAGCTTGGCCACCTTCTCATCATCCCTAGGTTTCACTTCGAGAATATTTTCGATATAGACCCTGAATATTATAGAAGAATTTCTGAAGCGGCCAGGCTGATTGCACCAGTACTGATCAAGGCCACAGGTGCCGATGGATTAAATATCAGCCAGAATAACGGAGCTTGTGCTAATCAGAGGATAATGCATTACCATCTGCACATGATACCGAGATTCGACATACGAAAAGAGAGAATTTCATGGGACAGAAAGAGCTTCAATCCAGAGGAAATGAAGGAAATTTCCGTAAGAATCAAGGAGAGCATAGAGGGTATCCAGGAAGTTTGATAGGAACCAGTTTCAAGCTGGGAATTCTAAGGATGCAGCTTATCACAGTCCCGAACTGTCGTTCCACTCATATTTTAACAAATCGCATAAGGGCTGATCATAGTAGTTTCCCATGAAAAGTCGGTTCTGCCAGAGCCTGTCCTCCTGTTTTAACCACAGCCTGGCCGGAGGTCTGTATGAGGAAGAGCTGTGGTAGTAGGGACTCACAGCTACCCTTCTCATGAGGATTGAAACTGCTAGGCGATACATTACTACCCTTTCATCTTCATGTCAGAATGCAACACCATCACCTGACAGGTGTGCAACTTAAGTGCTCTCTATCTCATACACGTCGGCCGGGGCAGTAAAGGTATAGGCGTTACCGTTTATTTGCAAAGTGCTTGTTGCTCCGGTGAGTGCATAAACGTTCACGTTAGAACCAGTAGTATTATTATAAGCGAGCGCAAAATTTACGAACCACAAATTGGTGAGGTTCAAATTTGAATTAACCCAGACCATTATGGAGGTTATTGCATTTGCGATACTAAAGTTGACTTTCAGGGAAGAATAATAACTTTGGATTGTACTATATGCGGTATATGCGCTCGATATCAATCCTCCGATATATGGTATAAGCCCAAGCACAGCATCAATAGCTGTTGATTCGAATCCGTTGAGCACATAAGATTCGAAGCTATCTGTTGCCTGTTGCTCTGCCTGGGTTGCATTGTTATATCCTGAGATATTGGCCTCTACGTTTGTAATCTTCTTTTGGTTGTTATCGTTCACTTCTGTAATGAACGTGGATCCAAGGTCAAGCAGGGTGGCCAGTTTATTCCATCCAGGGAAGTTGTTAGTATTATTCGCCTTGTCGTGGAGAAATACATCAACTGTATTATTTTGTGTACCTTTTATGGCGACAATCCTCTGATAGAAGTTGTACGTATACCCATAATACCCACAGGCTCCACTTGTATAGGCAAAGTAAGTTGTTTTGATCAGACTAAGGGCCCATGTGACGTTTTGCATATATAGCATGCTGGCGTTTTCATATTTTTGAGGGGCCGCTAACATACCAAAAAGACTTTCCATAATTTGCAGATCTTTTGTGCCGAACGAGGGTGAACTGGACATAAGCACAGATTTCTGGTTGTAGACCTCCGTGGCAGTAAAGTTAAGGGATTCCTTGACGGAATTAGAATTAGTCAAGTAGGACGCACTAAGTAGTGAACTGCCATTGTCATGCACTGGGAAGATTTCCTGCGAGATTGGCAATGGGCCATAGAAGGAAGTACTGTTTATGACCTGAGTCATATCCGTACAGTTCCCCCCGCCTCCACCAATAATTCCACCATAAGTTATTGAAGGTGATTGTGCCGGGGTCTGACCGTCATTTTCGTAAGATATGAAAGGGAGAACCAGGCTCGGAGATGACAGATTGAAATAGAGCTTCAGATGAAATGGCAAGAGGACATCGGGCATGGCTGTCTGAAATACCATGCTGTGCGGGTCATACGGTATGGTGTTGTAATAATGGTAAATGTACAGGTCACTTCCGTTCACATACTGGTAGTCTGCAAAGAGAGCGAGGCTTTCCAGATCATTTGAAAGCGGGATAAGTGCAGCCCATGAACTGGCAATTGTGTAGAATTCAGGCGTT
>JACWAH010000025.1 GCA_014874365.1 Thermoplasmatales archaeon | reverse complement strand
TACCTGAAGCCCGAGAACAGGCAGAGGCTGATGGCTGTAGTGGGGGAGATAGAGAGGATAGCACTGAAGTATCCGCAGGAGAAGGGGGTTGTCCACTTCCCCTCCTATGAATGGTTCCATGCCGTCCACGCACTCATACCGCCGGACCTGAAGGAAAGGGTGATGGTCCACGATTCGGGATCCAGGAACAGGATGCTCGATGAATTCAAGTCATCGGACGGGTCGGGCATACTCTTTGCGGTTAGGATGGAGGAGGGTACCGACTTCCCGGACGGGAAGGCGAGGTGGCAGATAATCGTTAAGACCCCCTACCAGGACCTCAACGACGAGTGGGTGTCACGCCACAGGGACAGGATGGGGCAGGAGTGGTACGACCTGTCCGCACTGCAGCAGCTGATACAGGCGGCGGGGAGGATAGTCAGGAGCAGGGACGATCATGGCGATACCTACGTCCTTGACATGAACGCATCCCGACTCATAGAAAAGTACAGGGACAGATGTCCCATCTGGTTCCTCGATAGGATGCAGGACCCTCCCGCCTCTCCAAACTATCGTGGGCCGAACAGTGAACGGGGGAGATGAGATGAATATTGAAGAGTTCAACGAGCTTGCAGGATTGCACATCGATCCCGTTATCAAGGTAAGGAAGAATGCCTCTACCGATCGGGCAGGGGGATCAAGGCACCGCCGCAGAGCCATACGCAAATACCGTAGTCTTGGATACAGGGAGTGGGCGGAGATGAATCGTTACGGCATGCGATGGCCTGCAACGGAGGGAGTATTCTCTGCTGTCAAGAGAAAGTTCGGTGAGAACACTGTATCCCGAACGGAGGAGGGGCTTCTTGCAGAGGGCTATCAACGGTTCTGGATATACGATGAGATGAGGGAATACGGAGAGAGGAGGATGAAAATAGAGGTGGAAGTGAAAGAATAGGATCGAAGTGGCAATAAATCAGGAGAGATGGGTGAAATTTGGATTCATTCAACAGAGCATTACCTTCAGGAGATGAATGCGCTAATGCTGGCCGCCAATCGTTGATCAATTAATATGGAAATGACTGTCGAATATGTCCAGCGGATTAAATGCGAAGCTAATCCTGAGAAGTTTTACTTTCCAGTTTCCAATATTTAAGCGTCTATGGTCGGTCGTCCCATCAATTTCCTTGAATTTTCATCGATTACGTGAGGGATCAATCAGAACGACCGCCTGCACCTCTCAGATTTAGGGGAAAATGGAAAAGAAAAAGTTATTTCTGAAGTTGCAAATCATGGTGTGCTCTATAGCGGGAGTATGGGCCCTCTCCCTCGGGGGAGAGGTCCGTCTTTTGACACCGCTGTTATAACACGCACAGGTGGTTGTGAGTCATGGCTGCTCAAACACAGATTCAAGACGAAGCAGGGTCTTCTGAAAACGTCCTACTGGCATCATTACTATCTGAGCCTATCAACGAAGATCTGACAATGACTTAACTCCGAATATTTAATAATGTTATTTACCATAACACACAGAATGGGCGATTTACTTTTATTTTCAATCGTCTTGGGGTTAATTACTGGGGTCTACTATGCAATGATGGCCCTTGGATTGAATCTGGTTTTTGGTGTCATGAAAATCGCAAACCTTGCGCACGGAGATTTCATAATGCTCTCTGCTTATACCGCCTTTTGGCTCTACTTTTTCTTCGGAGTTTCCCCAATATTCTCTCTGATAATTGTAATCCCAGTCTTTTTCGTCTTGGGGATTGTTGTATATTTCGCCATGATTAGACAACTGATCAAGAAGGAGGAATCGGAAATGACTTCGATTGTTGCCTTTTTCGGGCTGTCGATTCTCATTGAGTCCTCTGCATCACTCGCATTTGGAAACTCATACCGAACTCTTCCGGTCAATTTTCTGAAGTTCACGCATATACCTTTTCTTGGTTTTTCGCTATCCACAGTTATTCTTTTGATGTCAGTTATTTCAATAATAGTAATTGTTTTTCTTTTTTACTGGCTGAATAAGACGAAATATGGTTTGAATGTCAGGGCATTAATGGCAAATGAAGAATCAGCGAGAGCCTACGGGCTGAATATAGGTATGATATATGCGATAACCATAGGTATCGGAATTGCTATAACTGCAATAGCCGGAGTGTTTTCTCCATTTCTTCTTGGAGCGATTTACCCCAGTGAGGGGGGGATAATAACGATTATCGCTTTCTCCATCATAATAATTGGTGCACTAGGAAACCCAGCGGCCACTGTTATAGGCGGGCTAGTTTATGGGCTTGTAATAAATATTACAAATATTTACGCACCGGGCTGGAGCTACGCTGTAACATTCGTAATTCTTGTGGTCATTATACTGGTCAGGCCCAATGGGCTTGTGGGAGGTAGACTGCGTGAGATTTAGCAAGCAATTAAGGACATCCATAATTCTCATCGCTTTACTCCTTGTATTTTACTTGGTGGCTCCTTATCTCTACCCAAATAGATCTTTCTTTGAAACGCTATTAGTCCTCACAATCCTCTCATTATCTTTCAATATCGTCTATGGCTTCACTGGTTATATGCCATTCGGATATGCCGCCTTTTTTGCAATCGGCGCATATGGATTCGGTATAGGCATTGTAAGGCACTTCGGACTGGTTTCGTCATTTCTTTTAGGTGGTTTAGCTTCCCTAGCGTTAGGTCTTATTTTTGTCCCGATGCTCAGACTTAGAGGTGCATATTTCGCAATAGCTAATCTGGCTGGGTTCGAGGGAGCTTATTACATAATCTCAAATCAAAGTCTTACATTCATAACTAGGGGTCCATACGGAATTTCCGTGTCATCCGTTTACAATCCGAATATAACCTACGCAGTCTCGCTATTACTTCTCGTAATAGTTATAGTTGTGACCTACATTGTCAGAACCTCTAATTTTGGTCTCGCATTGAGAGCAATAAAGGACGATCCGCTTGTCGCCTCGATATCTGGAATAAATGTCGGACTATATAGAGGCGTTGCGTGGTTATCCAGCGCGATTTTCGCCGGTTTAGCTGGTGGAGCGTATGGTTGGTACATCAGTTTCTTTTATCCCTCAACCGTTTTCTCAATCAATTACTCTCTTTTCGCGATCCTCTTCACGATTTTTGGTGGCCCGGGGACGATTATAGGACCGATCATTGGCACCACTACTTTGTATTCACTATATCAGGCAGTAGGGTTGAGCTATCCACTCTATTCAACTCTAGCATTCGGTGCACTGGTCGTAGTCCTTATAATTGTGCTCCCCGAGGGTTTGAAAAAAATATTCCGAAAGTACCTAAAATGGGAGATGTTATAACATGCTGGAGTTGAGGGGAATAAGAAAAAATTTTGGAAAATTAGCCGCACTGAACGATGTTAACTTAGAATTCAAGGAGAATGAGTTAATTGCCATTATCGGCCCGAACGGCGCCGGTAAAACGACCTTAATCAATGTCATTACTGGAGTCTTAAAGGAAGATTCGGGTACGATAAGGTACCTTCACAAGGAAATAAATGTCCTTCCCGCTTACCTCAGGGCAAGATTGGGCATAAATAGAACGTTTCAGATTCCGAAACCTTTCTCGAATCTTACCGTAATTGAGAATGTGAGAATAGGCGCACTCTTTTCAAACGACAAAAAGGGGCAGACGATGGAGGAAGAAGTAGAGAGGGTGCTTAGTCTTCTTCGATTAAAGTCTCTGGCAGACAAACCAGCGAAGGAGCTAAATACTGAACAGAAAAAGCTTGTTGACCTTGGGAGGGCTCTTGTATCAAGGCCAAAATTCCTGTTCATGGACGAAATGGGAGCTGGTCTTGCAGAGGAAGAGATATTAACGCTCTCGAACCTGATCAGGGGAATACAGAAAGATGAGGGAGTATCAGTAGTTTACGTGGGACATGTCATGAAACTTGTTAAGCAACTGCAGTGCCCGATAGCTGTCTTTTCTGAGGGCTCTCCAATATTTCAGGGGTCCTATGATGAGGTAACATCTAATCCGGCTATAATCAAACTTTACTTGGGGGAGAGGTATGCTCAGAGTTGAAGGCCTGGTCTGTGGTTATGGAGATTTGGATATTATTAAGGGGATATCGTTTGACCTGAACGATAATGGGATAAAGGTAATTCTATCGCTAAACGGAGGAGGGAAAACTACGCTCCTTAAAACCCTGTCGGGACTGCTTCCAACTAAGAGGGGCAAAATCATCTTGGATGGAACTGATATCACAAACGCCCCCCCAAGAGTAAGAGTGAAAAAAGGTATATTATTTATTCCCGAATGGGGTGTTTTCCCAACACTTACTATAAGGGAAAATTTAATCATAGCTGCTTCAGTGGGCAACAGAAGTTCCGCAAATGAGGCACTCGGTGCCTTATCATACTTTCCGGAACTCAAGAACCGCTTTGCAGATAAAGCTGGATCGCTGTCAGGTGGACAGAGAAAGATGCTAATGCTGGCAATGGCTGTCGCATCGGGAGCCAGAACACTGTTATTGGATGAACCTTCATCAGGTCTTTCTCCCAGTTACGTGGAAAAGGTCCTGGAAGCTATAAAAGTGATGAGAAACGAAAATCTCACCTTCCTTATTGCGGAACAGAATCCAAGTTTTTCAGAAATTTCAGATGAGTTAATGATTTTAGAGTTAGGAACCATCATCTCGAAAGGGAAATATGAAGAAATAAGAAAAAACGATGAGATAAGAAAAAAATTCTTTAGTTTATGAGTTTGGGTTCGGGTAAACTGCACTTCCTGTTGCCATTGAAGCAGGGTAAACTATGACTACTTTTAATCCACCTGAGCCATTTGGAACGACCTGGCCCACTGGGGGAGCCTCGCCTGTCTGCATTCCCGTTGAGGGGTTTACTTGGAATAATCCATCAACCGTCGTAATCTTTCCAGAGAATGTGTTTATGGCATCTCTAACAGCGGTCGCGTTCAAGGAACCGGCTGTTGTTATTCCATCCTGGATCACCAACCCTGCAGTATAGCCCGCAATGCTAAGGTACCCGAAAGGTATGCTGGAGTAAGATGAATTCCAGGTAGATTCCAGAGCTGAAAGGTTCATGCCGTAATCTACATTGTTATATACCTGCTCTGGCGGGAAGGAGTAAGTAAATGTATAAGACATATTGGTGCCTACGGCGGATGACATGATATCATAGAGCTGACCTGGGAATATAGTAAACAGATATGGAAATGAGACTCCAGCTGAATGGAGTCCGTTGATGAATGGAATGTCGTTGGTTGGATATCCGTAAAAGACTACTGCCTGTGGCTTATATGATTGGAGGGTAGTTATCATTGAGCTGAAATCACTTTGGGAAGTGTCGAAGCCTTGATAGTAAACAGGAGTTATGTTTTTGTTCGCAAGTTGACTAACAAATGTTTGTGCGAGCGGTTGAGTAAAATCGTTTTCGGCATAAACAACCGCTACCTTGCTTATGTTAAGGCTGAGAAGTTGTGCTGCCCCATAGGTAGCATATGCAGGGGTACCTGGTATCGAGGTTAGGACGATATAAGGACTAGTTGTATTGAAAAACGTTGCAGACGACCCCGTTACATCAAATAGGAGGACATGGTGCTCCTCCGCAATTGTAACTGCAGGAGCCGTTAAAACGGAACCGAAATCTGCTACCATGAAGTTGACGTGATTAACGGTAATAAGCTGGTTATAGAGATTCGTTGCGGTACTCGTATCGCTGGAGTCGTCATATGCCACAATCTCCACCTTCAGCTTTTCGCCTAAAGACGATACCATAATTCCACCCTGTGCATTAACCTCATTCGCCCAGAGAAGGAGGCCATCATATTCCGGCATAGATGTTGCAGAATAAGACCCCGTAGATGCATAGAGCGTTCCGATTACTATCTCTTTAGGAGCCTTCGAAGAAATTTTGCTCTTCTCATACAACCCAGCAGAGACTCCTGCAATGATTACAATTATTACAACGACCACTACGATCCATATCCATGCGCGACTTTTAGTGGACTGAGGTTTAATTGTCGAAGGGTTCTCACCTTGAGACATTAAAGCACCAAGGCAAACCATGCAAATAGCACTACTTAACACTTGCTAATATCTTGCTTTGTTGGAGATTCTTGGATACCGAGTAATAATGCGTCAATGATTCAAAGCGGAACTATGCTTTGAATCCTGCTTCTTTTGAATGTCCTGATACCTTTTCTGAGATGGCAGTAAGCGATCACATATTTCCTTCCCCTCTGGATTATATCTATATTTCGCACAGTCTTGACCGTTGATCTATCTGAGTATGTGATCTCATAGCTCCTCCCCGCTATGAGCTTCTTCCTCTGACCCCTCTTTCCCCCTGATTCCCATGCTGTTCGTATACTACATGCTCAAACGCCGCATGGACTATGCGGCATATGAGAGGCGTGACAGGAGCTGACTGTTGTTATGCTGCCTCTGCAGCCATAAAAAGACTAGCTCCTTCATTCCTGTAAATGGAAGTCAGAATACCGCACGGCGGTGGATAGTAGAGCATACAAAGAGTCCAGAAAGCATAAATAGGAAGGTGATAATGAAGATCGCAGAGAAGAAATCAACATGGTAGAAATCCTCTAATATCTGTTCAGACAGTTAACAAATTCTTCCGTGAGGCAATGAACTTGTAGACGGTTAGAAGCCCGGCGGCGATAAGTGTTACAGAACCGCCAATGAGCCATAAGTTTACGTATGTTGTTATGTCAATAACATATCCATATAGCGGAATGCCAACGATTGCTCCAGTGTACATAATACTCAAGGAAACTTCGCTGTAAACTCCAACCTGTTCCCGTGGGGCTTCCTCAGAGATTATCGTAACGAAAGTGGAATTCCAGGAAATGGAGGTGAATCCGAGGAAGAATGACCCGATCAGTGCAAAGTACCAAAGCACTGCATCTAGCGGAACAGCCATCAGCATCAGTCCTGAAAGGACAGCTATTGTCAGGAGAACATTTACCTGTTTTCCCTTGAATAATATTTGGCTCAGGAAAGACCACACAATCCTGCCAATCGTGGATCCGATGAGCATTAGTGCCAGAACCATCTCAGAAAAGAACACATCGTAGCCTCTGAATTTCATGAACACCACAAGGTATGTGAATATGGCCTGCTGTCCGAGTATAAGGAATATGGCAACAATACTCACCATGACAAGATTCCTGTTTTTGAGGATACTCAGCATGGTTTTCCCCACCTCAAGCTTTACACCCTCACGCTTCTTGCTATTCCGTGAGTCTCTTGTCATGAGTGCTATCAAGAATGCGACGAGTACCAGCGCAAGAAAAGCATATCTCAAGGAAAAGTGGATGGCGATGAACGGTAATACAAGCGTTGCAAGCAGTGCACCCAGAGGTACGCCGGCCTGCTTCGCTCCCATAGGTATGGCATGCCTGGGGTAGTAGACTTCGATAATGGCACTGTTGGTAGCAGGTGTAACTATTCCATAACCAAATCCGATAATGGCATAACCGGCGACAACGACCAAGTAGCTCTGCGCAGTAAAGGCGATCAGCGAACCCGCCGAAAGCAAGAAGAAACTTATTCTCAGGGCCGTCTTCGAGCCCAGCCTATCTACCATAATTCCCCCAAAGTTAACGGAGAGCAGGGCTCCGGCAAAAACAGAACTGGTTATGGTCCCAAGCTCAAAGAAATTAAGGTCAAATGTACCCTTTATGAAGACTGAGAGCGGCGAATAGGAGTAAGTTGTGAAGTTTGCAAGGAGCTGGAGAATCATAATCTGCAGGAACGGGGGCATAATCCTTCTTAGCGTGAAGTTAGCCATCGATGTTCATTAGTATCACAACATTTGCTTTATCATTATCTCTTCATACAGTATCTCCGAATTACAGTTCTTTAGATATGTATCTTGACTTTACATGATTTTCTTAGTGAGTTGACTCAGAATGACTTTATTGCAGCCTCTTGCGTAGCATGCCTTCAGGGTGCTACAGTATTCTCTCCAGATTCAGTAGCTTCATGACATCCCTTCCCCTCTG
>JACWAH010000024.1 GCA_014874365.1 Thermoplasmatales archaeon | reverse complement strand
GGAATAAATGAGAAGAAAACACTGTTAATGTGTGTATTTGCCCACGGTTCATCATTTATTGATCAAAAACCAGAGAATTCTGAAAGTTAATCGGAATCCTCTTTTCTTTGATTTTCTGTCATTTTTTATATTTACGTGCTATGTGGTAACGTTGGATACAATTAATGTAAAGGCAAACAGCACAAGCATTTCCTGCCTTCTTTACACCTCAATAGCTCATATGGCTAATGACGGCAATTTTCTTTTGTACTCCCTTCTGATAGTTTACTATAGTAAATCGTTGGGTCTGGGAATTGCATTCCTTGGCATAGGGCCGATCGCCGTAAACCTGATTTCAGGAGTTCTCACTGGTCCAATAGGGTTATACGCTCAGAGGTCCGGAAGAATTGGAACTTTGATAGCTATTGGGATTATGCTTGAGGGGGTCTCTGCTGTGATGTTTTCCTTGCCTTTCTTTTACCTTGGCCTGTCATATTGGTTCATTTTCACAGCAGCAGGTATTCTTGGTATCGGTCAGGCATTTTATCACCCATTGGGTGCTTCCCTTCTCAACACCACGTATGGAACAAATAAAGCTCCAAGATATCTTGGAATTAACGGCTCAATGGGCAGTATTGGAAGAGCAATATTTCCTTTAATTATTGGTGGCGTTGTGCTTCTATTTGGGTATGGGCGTGGAATACAGGTAGTTGGAATAATAGCGTTAGCGTTTTCACTGGTCATCTATGCCGGCCTGAGAGAATTTAACTCCGTGAAGAAAATGTCATCTTCCGGACCACGCAATGCCTCCCAGAAGGTTAGCCTTGGAAAGTACCGGTCCTTTATTTACTATTTCACTGCTGTGGTTTTTCTTCGTTCTGCGTTCTATCTTGGAACGACAACTTATCTTGCGGATTACGTTACTTCAATCATTAATTCCCCTTTCCTGACCACGGTAATTCTTACTGTCGCATTTATACCACCAATCATTGGTCAACCTATTTTTGGAAATATGGTGATTAAGAAAGGCGGTAGATTCGTCAACTTGCTGACTGGATACTTTTCTGTGCTGGCTTTCGCGCTCTTTATGTTAACCAACAATGAGTATTTACTCACAGTCTTGCTGGGTGCATACGCATTTGTAGCATTTACAGGGTTCCCGGTCATGCTTGGGTACGTTGGACAAAAAGTTCCAAAAGAGATCCTACCATTCTCAAATTCTCTAGTATGGGGGATAGGAAACACGATTGGATCATCCGCTGGAGTTGGCCTCATGGTACTCCTGATTTCTTTTGAAAGTTTGGCGTTAAGTTTCTGGGTGATGATACTTGTTGGTTTAATTTCCATAGTCGCATTTCAGTTTGGACCAAGGAAAGCCCGTGAACCGGAGGATATAGAATATTGAGTTAGAAGAATGCTTTTGAAGCCGCTTTCACTTCGAAGTGATTTTCTTTAATCTATTTCGCATCGATAGTTAAGTACCTGAATTGACTGATATTCCATAAATGAGTTCACCAGCCAGAAAAAATCTCAATATAATTAAATAGTATCTGCAAATCAGGTTTAGTCTTCACAGACAACAAAAAAACAAGGAAGTAGACGAAATGGAAGGCGGCGCAACCAAAATAAAGGATTTGAATCCTTCATCCAGAAGGGTCAATGTATTGGGAAAGGTATTGTCAGTAGGAGAGAAGAAGTCCATAACAACTAAGTTCGGCGAAGAAAAAACCGTGACTGAAGTGATTATAGCGGACGAGACTGGAAAGATTACCCTGTCATTATGGGGAGACCAGGCTGACAAAGCAAAAGACGGAGAAGTTCTGTTCATAGACAACGGATATGTTTCACTGGTCAGAGGCCACATGAGACTTAACGTTGGAAAGTATGGGGCACTAAACTCTAGCACTGAGACTCTTGCGGAGATCAATGAATCTGTCGACATGAGCGAAAAAGAGCATGAGAACCAGTTTAGAGGATATAGGAGATTTGGTGGAAACGGAGAAGGCGGAGGCAGTCACAGTGGTGGCGGCAATCGCAGGTCTGGCGGTTTCCAGAGAAGAGACGATTAAACAATTTCAACGGTTTTTATACTGGATTTCCCCGGCGGGTATCCAGTAGATGCATTCATTCAAATTGATACGGCGATTTCAAAATCGCCATTATATTTTTATTGAAATAGATAGGCTACGCTTTACTCAATCAATTTATTTCTTTACCTGGTTGTTATAAATACCGACAACTTCTGCGGTCTTGCTGCAATCTTCTCCTTTTTTATCATCTCTAAATATACCTGTGAACCTGGGAAACCTGAGAGAGAGGCCTGAATCCTTTTCAATGCTGGAAAAAGCGCAGGTATGAATTGGGCTGACAGTTATCTCAGCAGCAACAACTTCCAGTACCAATGATGGGTAGAACCACACATCTGGTTCCATTATAGATTCCACGTTGTTCGGCTTGCTCTCACTCCTGAATGTGGAGAGTCTATTTGGTAATGCGAAAAGGACCTCGTCGCTAAACCCGGTACCCAATTTACAAACGGTCTCAAATGTGTCTTTCTCCTGGTTGAAAACTCCCATCAGAAGGGCCCCGTAAGCACCTTTTCTTCTACCATGACCGGAGAATGCACCAAGCACCACAAGATCCAGGGAATCCCCCAATGATCTCTGGTAATCCCGCTTGAACTTTATCCATTGCCATCCTCTGGCTCCAGCTCTATAGGGGGTATTTTCAGACACGCTCTTGGCCACAATCCCTTCACACCCATCCGAAATGGACTTATCAAAGAATTGCTGTATTTCTGCATTCTCAGATGATACGAGGCGCGAAGCCAGCTTGAAGTTCTCATTCTCCTTGAAGATCGACTCGAGCTTCTCCCTTCTCTCCTGATATGGCATATTGAGAAGTGACTTGCCGTCCAGGTAAAGAATGTCAAACAGGAAGACCACTAATGGGATTTCTTCTGTCTTTCCTTCAAGATCATACTTTCTTCCTCTTCTGCGAGACACAATTTGAAATGGATACAATTCCCCTGTTTCCGGATTGTAGGGGACTGTTTCCCCATCGAGTATGCACGATTTTAAGTGAAATGTTGTCTTAAAAGACCGTACAATGTCAGGAAAGTTCTCTGTCGTTTCTTCCGATCCCCTGGAGAAGATCTTGATTTTTTCACCATCATAATGAATTTGTGTGCGAAGCCCATCGTACTTATATTCAAAAGCGGCTCTGCCGCCCATCTTTTCCAGTATTAGAGGTAAGCTGGTCAGCCTTTCTGCAAGCATAACCTTTACCGGCACCATTGGTTCCGGAACCGTAACGATTATCGACTGCCATTTCTTTTCCTTCATAAGTAAAGCAAGGCGGCCCATGTTTGGGTGGCAATTATAGGCATTTTCGACTATGCCTGGTTCTCCTTCCCACTTAAAGGCACTAATCAGGGCTGCAATTATAGTTGCATCGGAAACACCGAGACGGAGCTTCCCGGTCATAATCCTGGTAATGTACTTGGATTCAAGCGGTGTAGAACTGATTATGAGATTGGTATAAATGGCAAGTTTCTTGTTTATGCTTCCCTGGCCGGTTATGGAGGAGATTGATTTCAAAGAGGTGAATACATATGAGACGTCAAACTGCTTCGCTTCCAGTGGTTTCTGTATAATTGCCGCTGCAACCTCCTGGGCCACGGTACCCAGGTCGCCCGTTCTTGCAAGGCTTTTCTGAATTTCCTTTTCCTCAAGTGAGGATACTCCTGAAAGTGCTTTGATCAGGAGTTTTTCAGCCATACCTGTTTCAATGCCTTCGTAATCTGGAGCAAGTTTGCCCTGTGCCAGAAATACAAGTTTGTCTACGTCATCATCCGACTTTATTAATAAATCAGCAAGAAGGGATGTTAACTCGAGCCTTTTGCTGGTGGCTTCCATTTTCTCAAAAACGTCACATACTTCCCTGAATAGCACCCGCATACATGCCGCTTATAATTAACAATTTTTCCTTATTCCCAGTGCAAATCATGCATCCTTTTTATGGCCTATGATATAATTTATTAATATTTGCCAGAGTTTTCTCCACCGTTCAGAATGCTGGAATAAATAATTTGGTGGGCGAGCGCTTCGTCCAGGTGTTTTTGCATTGCCTTTTTCTTTGTTCTTTCTATGTATTGAACAAATTTGAGGCCGATATAATCGATTGAAAGTAAGATCAATCCTTCAGGAGGCGCTAGATAAGGGTAGCGGGATTTCAACGCAAAGGGGTCCCCGCTTTCTTTCAGAACGAATGCCACCATCGTGCGAACCTGATTCCACAGGAAACTCTTACCTGTAATATCCACGAAGACTCCACTGTCGAATGAATGCAATTTTATGTCCGTGATTTCCCTTACCGTTGATCTTTTATCCTGCCTGCAAAAGTTCCGGAAATCATTAATTCCCTTAAATTGATCGAGCCGTCGCTGAAGTTCCGTTGATGAAACCGAACTGTTTCGGATCACGTATCTGTATGTTTTACTGGATGCATGCCTGACCTTGAATTCACGATCCACTTCGGCATAAGCCCAGCAAAATAGACTGGGTTTTTGGTTGATCAAATGTATGATGAACTTAGGTTCCCTTTCAGTCTTGAGCGAGATTGCATTAGACACTGCAGATACATTTCTATCGGTTCGTGCAGCGCTCCTCAGGTCACTGCCGTATCCTTCAATCGCAGTTAATATCGAATCCTCAACGCTGTTGTTCCCATTGCCCCTCTGGAATCCGGTGAAACTGGAACCTTCATACCCTACTTTGAAAACGTAATTCCTGTTCATTGTTTTCTAGGAAACTCCGCCATCAACCGGGATCATTGCATCGGTGGTCGCTCCAAATGCTTCTTCGTCCAGCAGGGCAATCACAACATTTGCCACGTGCTCTGGAAGAACCTCGATTCCGAGTAGATTAGTCCTCTTGTATTCCTCTACGGTTTGGTTCTTTGCCTTTGCTCTGGCCTCCAGAACGCCATTTTCCCAAATTTTAGATCCCTTGAATATTTTATCCGGGTTGATGATATTTGACCGGATTCCGTATTTTCCGCCTTCCTTTGCAACATAGTGTGATAGTTGTGCCTCAAAAGCCTTGGATGTACCGTATGCCGTCATTCCTTTGCCCGGATGAAGAAGGTTCTTCGTTATGTTGAATACAAAATTGCCTCCCGTTGACTGTAATTTCATGATCTTCAATGCCTCCCGGGTAATGAGAAATGGCCCTCTTGAATTGATCCGGTAATGCGCATCCAGTGTGGATACGTCAAGCAAATCAATTTCCGCTGACTTTAAGATGCCTGCATTGTTGAACACATTGTCAATACCTCCAAATTCCTGTACGATGGAAGAATAGGCATCCATAACCATAGTTTCATCCGAAATGTCAATATTTACAGGAAACGTTTCACCCTTTGTAATTTCGGAAATCTCCGCAGCAGTTTCGAAAACTCTTGGATCGATATCGCAGCAGATGACCACTGATCCATTCTCGGCGAGTTTTTTAGAGGTTTCGTAACCTATTCCACTGGCAGATCCAGTGACCAGGGTGATCTGTCCCTGCAGCTTGCGAGGAGCATTTCTCTTTAATTTTGCCTCTTCCGGTGGCCAGTATTCTATCTCGAATGCCTCCTTTTTCGTGAGGAAGCTGTGTTTCCCTAGACATACTGTGTCGGAATTCACCGTAAAGGAGTGGCTGAACTGCTCGAAAACAATCCTGGCCTCTTTCCTTGAAAGTCCCGATGTTAAGATACCATAACCTCTGAGAATAATTATTGATGGAAAAGGATCATGAATCGGGAATTCGATTCCGCTGGCAGCGAAATCCTTCCTATATCTATCCGCAAACTCGTCTATCCTTTTCAGGGCAATATCTGGGCTCTCCACGTAACAATATTCATATTTAGTTCTAAGAAGCATATCCGGTGTCGCAGGTCCAAAAGATTGGAAATCCTCAGCCTGTTTGCTTCTCGAAATCAATATCGATGACTCGCTTCGATCGGTTATTAACACTTTTTTCGTATTCGTACACAGCTTGCCCCTGATAGCAGGAATAATGCTCCTGAAATCTTGTTCCGATACCGGATACTTCAGGTCCAGGGGTTTTCTTTTAGCTTGCACGAATTGTTCTGCCTTGCTTACAAGCCTCACATGCCTTTCGTAGCTCTCACGGGCAGTTTCTCCAAATGTGAAGAGTCCATGCTTTGAAAGCACTATTCCCTCAATCCCCTTTTCCATGTGAGAGACAGAATCGTAAACTTTTCTCGCCAGGTGGAATCCAGGCGGGATGTACGGGAAAATCAATACATTACCAAGGATTCCCTTTATCTGGTCATCGGAAAGTGAAGAGTTTGTCAGTGTCATAATGGCGTCGGAGTGCGAATGATCCACGAATTTGAATGGTATGAAAGCATGCAGGAACGTTTCAACCGAAGGAGCCGGTTCTGAAGGATCTACCATGCTTTTTCTAAGGTAATCCATCATCTGGAAATCACTCATCCTATCTATCCTGGAGGCGGCTTGAAGATCTGCCAGTCTTAGACCAGTGAATCCCTTTTCTGTTATCGAGACGAGATCTGAACCATTTCCCTTTACCCTGAGAGTTGGAATCTCCTTTTGAGTATGATCCTTTTCCGTCGTCTTTACGGAAGTATTGCCGCCGCCATGCAGGACCAGGGTTTTTTCCTTTCCAAGAAGCCTTGAAGTATAGACCCTTTCCTCCAGGTCGGTCTTAAATTTTGTTTCATTGTACTTTGAATCCACGCTTTTTCTCACCCTTTATGTTGATCAATGGACGGCCGGGCCACGCATTTTTTGCTCCTGGATTAACATCACCTGTGTTAATGGTCACTGGTTTCCCGATTGTGCTTGAAATATATTCTTTAAAGCTCTCCAGGGCAACAAGCTCATCCTTATTTTCCAGATCGATGAATTTCCTTGATTTTTCAATTTGCGGTATAAGATACCTGTATTTTGGCTCTATTTCTGCCATCTTTCTTTTTATTACCAGCTCTGCAATTTTAGCCTGTTCCACCCCTGCAACTGTCACTTCGATTGATTCAGGCTCGACCTGGGCAGCAGCAATGATTGCCCTGATATCTCCAATCAATTTGTCTGCCTCGTTTTTCCAGGAGGTGACTCTCGTATCCTCTTCCGATATTACCGGCCGTTCGAGTTTAGCGGTGGAAGAGAATCCCTTAAAACTGCTGAGGTTCCAGTAATGTTCAGAGGCATATGGGATGATGCATGAAAGCGCAATCAGCCATTGTTTCTTGATAAGCCCGACTGCTCTTGCCTGTGGAACGCCCGTCCTTTCAGCTTCCTTGACATCATTTAGTACGTCATAAAATATCGAAACAACTGCATTCCTTATATCGTATTTTTCCATAAGATCAATGAATCTGGCCAGCCGTAACTTAAAGGAAGAGGTAATCCACCTGTCCTCAGGCTTAAGTTTTTCAGGTTTTGCGGAGCTCGAATCCATAAGGGCACAGAAACTCTGATATTTCCGGTTGAATGAATCAAGCTCGTCCTCTGCCCACTCCAATTCCGACGATGGGTCAGCAGCAGCCGCAATTGCAAGCCTGTATACATCCGCTGAATATTCTCTGGCTGTATTATACAGGGAGACGGCATTCCCTTTGCTTTTGCCAATTTTTGCTCCTGATGACACCACCAGCCCCAGGATCATCAGAGATTTTGGCCAGTACTTTTCTGGGAAAATTGCGCAGTGGTGCATAATGTAGAATGCCAGATGATTTGAGAAATGTGGAGTTGCTGTGACCCTCAGGTCGACCGGATACCAGTAGGATTTATTAGCCCTGGCCTTAATTGCAATGTCCTCGACCTTCTTCCCATATTTCCTGAGCAGGTCCAGATCTTTATCCAGCAAAATAAAATCCAGGATATCCTGGTTCACTTTACCAGTTATTTCACGGATTGCCCTAAGTTCGTTTATCACTGTATACAGTATGGGATATATTGTGGAGTCAGAGAGGGACTCGATTGTCCATTCGGGATCAAACGGCAATTTTGTTCCAATTCCTCTTCTTCTTGCACATGGTCTCTCCTTTAGCCAGTCAATTGTGTCATGCATGTTCTTTTTTAGCGTGTCAGGATAGAACTTTATGCTATCCACCGCTCTATGCCCTAATTCCTTCCATTTCCTGGATGAATAATCTATGAACCACTGCCCTGACATTATGGCAACGATAACTTTGGCCTCGCTCCTGGTAAATGCCTTCCTGCTGGTTTCATAAACCTTTATGGCGTCTCCTTCCTTCTCCAGCTCTGAGATGATACCTTCCCTCGCATCTCTTACACTCATTCCCGAGAATTTTCCGTTCAGGGCATTCATTTTTCCGGAGTAGTACTCTTCCCTGTAGAGAACTTTCGTTGCTTCCTCTATTGCAACACGGTCCCCGGCAGATTTTATCTTGAACTCAGAAAGCAACTGCTCCACGCTCGCAGTACTGCCAGCGGGCATTTCAATCACCTTGACCGGCTTAATCTCCTTGTGCCTGAGTGAAGCAGCATAGTCCCACATGGCGTGCCCGGGCACTGAAAACACCACGCCAGTGCCTATGTCCGGATCAACAATATCCGACTTGTAAACCTTGAGCATATTGCCGGTTATTGGAGATTTGTATTCATACTGAATTATCTCTTCAGCAGATGTTTCCGAAAGTTTTTCTATTTCTTTAAGTTGAAACTTCAACTTGTTGAATCCAAACGACGAAACGGCATACTTTTTGCCATTATAGCGGAAAATTACATAATTTGCCTCCGCAGATATCCATAAGTTGGTGACTCCGAAGATTGTCTCCGGGCGAAGCGTGGCAGCAATCAGTGAGAATTCCTGTCCCTTGAAGATAATACCGGTATACTCATCTATTGCAACCTTGTCTGTATCGCCGTCCTTTATGTCATCTTCTCCCACCGCATTTCCGTCTTCTTGAGAATATAAGATTGGGTAGTCCTTTTGTACAATCAATCCTTCTTCCATGAGTTTGTTGAACTGCCACTCGACGAAGTCCTGGTAGACCATATTGCCGCTCGCAAAACTCCTTGTCCAGTCAATCGAATATCCCAATCGCATGAAGTCCTTGCTTATCCTGTTAGCGAAGAAATCTGCAATGTTTTCCGGATCCTCAAATTCTTTCAACAGTCTTTCAATTTCTTTCTCGTCGTTGATATATGTGCTGATATGCTCATAATAGGTCTTCCGGATCGCTTTATCCCCTGCTTTAAGCCTTCTCGAATATGCAACCAGCGGGGTACCGCTCTGGTGGAAAGCCATTGGATACAGTACATTGTAGCCTGTAATTCTTCGGCTTCTGGCTATGATGTCGGCAACAGTGTAGGTTTTACCATGTCCCACATGGAGGGAACCGTTTACGTATGGATATGGAACCGTAATCAGGAATTTTTTTGATGATTTGGATAAAGCTGGCTCAAAGATCCCGGACTCATTCCACTTTTCTGTGATTTTCTCTTCAACGGAATCTTCCATTTCAGTTCACTGAACTATCAATACTGCGGCAGCAATAGTAGTTGTCCATTCTCCTGTTTTCAACACAACCCCAGTCGCACATATATTCCTGGTAGTGAGAATCTTGTCGCTAAGCACGTACTCATTCCTGGTCTCGTCCCACTTGAGTTCCTCCTGGAGACCCATAGTACTGGCCAGCATTTCTGCTGCGAGTTTTTCTGCGAAGAATCCAGCCACTTTTTCCGTTTGGCCAAAACTGTGGTGCTCGCTCAGGTACCCCCACCTCTTTTTATCCTTGGGAATGGCGTATCCGATTGCTGAAGAAATCATCCGGTTCAGTTCATCAGATGAATTTCTCGCCAGGACAGTATATATTATCTGCCCGTCCCCCAGGCTCTTTAATCCCTCCGGTACCGAAACAACTTCGCAGTTAGGCGGAAATATAGAACTTATGCTGACGAGGTTGTACTGGGCTATGTGGGCATCTCTGAGTGCTTCCTCGAAAGACATCAGTTGTGATTCTCCCCTGCCAACGCCACGCGTGAAGAAGATCTTGCTTGGGACCATTGAAGACATTAAGTCGTGAATCACATATGAAATAATAAATTTCCTGAGCGGGCATCACAGATCCATTGTGATCTTTATAGAGTAGGGATTTTCAGAATAGCTCAAATCGTGGTAAGTTACAGCCTTGATAACCTCTCCATGAATATCCTCCTCGTTAACTGGATATCCATATAGTTTCAGGTCCAGCGAATATTTGTGTATCTTGACTTCCTGTGCTTTGGCAACGATAAATGATTCCGTCTCCAGAATCAGTAATATCTTGTTGAGCAGGTTTACAATTAACTCATCAAACCTATTGCCAGTAATGGATAATTCCCGAAGGAAAACGTCTTCTTTCCGCGGTTCTATTTCCAGAAGGCAGTATAGAGCTCTAACTGAAGAACTCAACAGCTCTTCCCTGGTGGCTGCATGTACTTTAATGGCCAGGTCTGCTGTATGGTCGATGAGTTCGAAGCTTCCGTGGCAATCGGGCATTGTCACGATCCATCATTATTGATCGGGCAATAAGGTTTACAATCGACAGGGATGAAAAAAACACGCATGGTTACCAGAAGGCAGGGCTGGGCAAGACTGGTACGATCCACAGCGGAGAAGGGCAATTACATGAATCAATGAAACAGTCCAGGGATGGAGAGCGGATTGCTGCAAGCCAGCTTTCGACAGGGAATTGACAGGATAAATTAAAAAGTCGATTTTTGCCAAAAAAGGGAATGATTGTGCTCATCGCACAATAATTAATTTAAAAAATGGTTTATTCCGGTCTCTCGGAAGAAATGACCGGTATTGCCTCTTCAAGGTTTATGCCAATCTCGTTCTCGGACAGTTTCCTGCCGATGCTCTTTTCATAGAAGGATATGATTCTCCTCTTGTCCTCCATGCTGTATTCCCTGAAGTATTTCTCTTTCTTTAGCACTTTTCCGGTTTTCTCCTCGTAGAGTCTTGCGGGAATGGAGTATTTCCTCTGGGTTGCATCCCTGTACAATTCCGGAATCACGTTAAAGGCACAGAAGGGCACGACTCTTCCATCGGGCATTGCATAGTGGATATCGCATCTCTCTACTCTGTCGACATCGTAGGTGTATGGGTCCATGAAGTGCATGAATCCAATGAACATGCTCTTGTAGTGGAACGCTTTGAGACCATGGTAGTCGCCTTCGGTAAATGCGTTGTAGACCATGTCCTTCAGCCTGAAGTCCTTCGGAGCTTTCTCATAGTCAACGAATTTCTTGAGGCTTAGGAGCAACTTGGATGTAGATTCTACTTTCTTCAATCTCTTGAAGGATGAGGTCTTGATTTCGTCGCCGAGTTCGCCGATGTACTCAAACATGCCCCTTACGTCGATGAATCTTGTTATAGGGATGATCTTATCATCGTCCTGGAAGATGTAAGTCCCCATTCCACAGGCAAAGTGGATGGACAGCTTGTATGTGTCTTTTCCCTTGAGAGCTTCAACAAAGTTTGAGACCTTGGTTGTGGACGGAACTGTAAAGAAGTCCTCCCTTCCGATCAAGCCATCCGTCTGCTGCTCAATCTTCTTGATACATCCAGGGATGGTAACCCTCTGTTTCTCCCTCATTCTGTCAGGCATTCTCCCGACCAGGCTGACCGGCTGGAAATTAACTGCTCTTACGGCGTCAATGTTGGACAGACCAAATTTGATGATGTCTCCGAGATAGTTGTCGTTCACTCCACCAATTACGGTTGGAACAAGAACTACTCCAAGCGGAGCTTTCTTGTAGTTTTCCAACGCAGCTGGAATTTCCCAGAAGTTCTTGGGATTGGATCTGGGGGTTGGCCCATCAAAACTTGTGTAAATTACATTTGAGCCTGCACTCCTGACCTGTTTGGGGAAATCCGGGTCAAAAGCTGCCCTGATACTGTTTGTGTTAAGCTGAATGTGTTCGTATCCCTCTTCCCTGGCAATCTTTATTATGTCAATGATGTCGTCCCTGATGGTTGGTTCTCCGCCGGTAATCTGTACCGCGTTTGCTCCAACGGGTTTCTCGTTCCTCATTCTGCGGAGCATCATTCTGACCTGATCCTGCGAGGGTTCGTATATTGGCTCATTTTCCTTTGCATAGAAGAAACAATACCAGCAGGAAAGATCACACCTGTTTGTAACTACAACATTGCCGAGACCGGTATGGGACTTGTGCTTTACACAAAGACCACAATGTGTCGGGCAAATAATTTTCTCCTCAAGTAGAGCAACATTGGGGTTCAGTATTCTGACTCCCCTGTCCTGCCACTGCTTCGCCTCCATATACATATCATAATCTTCCCAGTACTTTTCCTTCGTAATCCCGTGCTCATGACATTCCTTGATTAACTTGACTTCTCCCGCATTTTCATAAACAATTGCAGGAATCCTCATCTGATCCCACTTTTCTTCATCAGCGCAGAGAGGACAGAGACTTTCGGTAACTCTCAAGACCAGCATATCATCGTTTATCAGGTGCCCCAGCGTCTTTACAAATTCATCAACAGTCTTGAAAGATGCGTTTTTACTGATCTCAAAGTCTGTTGCAAACCTAATCTCAGGGAATCTGTTTATTTCTTCAGCTACTATCATCTTTGGAATCACCAGTTGTTAAAGTTGGAGAGCGATAAGTATTAAAACTATTTTGTAGTTATTAGGGCTAAGATATTTATAGTGGGAATTTCCTTTTACGGCCAGTATTAGGTTTTACTCAGGGCGCCAGTTGCTCATTTAATGAGCCTAATGATCAGTTACTTTAAATCTATCCTAAAGTGAAATTCTACGGGTATTGTCAATTTCAATGTCATTGGCGTTCGTTAACTTTGCCATGGGTCTAGTTTGAGATATTGAACTACACTCAAATTACAGGTTAATCCTTTTTGTCGTTTAAGACAGGAATTATCAATAATTCAGTTCCGTAACTCTTAAAACCTGGCACAAGACCCTTTCGGCAAGTGGGACGGTTAGCAACAGGGGTCTATCGGAAAATACATTTAACCTATAATTTGGTTTAATAAGGATTAAACATTTTTCTCGCTTTATTTGAGTGAACGGTTTAGATCAGGGTCTTTGCCAGGATGGAAATAAGATAATTTAGTTATAAATGCCAGCAATAACGCTTTATGCAATCACGCTGGACTGAACCTGAAGAAAAGGATGATATCGGAGTCAGAGTGCATACGTCCAGACTGCTCGGCGCAGACAATCAGCTTGTTCTTCATGGAGGGGGGAATACCTCGGTAAAGGTTGAAGAGAATGATCACACTGGCAAATCTGTCACCGTGTTAAGAATAAAGGGAAGCGGTTCAAGCCTGGCTAAAATAACAAGAGCCGGATTCACTGGCGTTAGGATGGAAGACCTGCTTTCAGCCAGGAAAATCGATGCTATGGACGACCTTCAGATGGTTGATTATGTGAAGAAAAGCATGGTTGACCCCAGTGAATCAGCGCCCAGTGTGGAAATATTCCTCCATGCATTTTTGCCATTCAAGTTTGTTGATCATAGTCATGCAGATTCCATTGTCGCCCTGACTAACACAGACCTGAAGGATGAGGAGCTGCAGAGGTTTCTCGGAAACGTAGTAATTGTACCGTACATTGCACCCGGATTCAAGCTTGCCAGGGCACTCCTTGACAAAATGGAGGAAATCAGGAAATCTGACGGTATAATTCTCAGAAAACATGGTATTTTCACATTTTCTGACAATGCAAAGGAATCTTATGAAAAACATATAGAAATAGTAACGAAGGCCGAAGAAGTAATTGCTGACAGGGTAAAAGAACCGCTTTTTACAAAGAAATTCAGTAAAATAGACCCTGACTTAATGCAATTCATGCCAAAGTTGAGAGGTGCTATTTCCGGCAACAGGAAGAAAATCCTGCACCTCCGGACTGATGGTCTGGCATTCGAAATATCCTGTTCAGAGGAAGCCGAGGAGATGTGTTCCTACGGGCCTGCGACTCCCGATATGCTCATTAGAACAAAACATGATTTCCTTTATGTTCCGGAACCTGATAAGATAGGGGTGAGTTTGAGTGAATTCGCCGAAAGATACCGGAAGGAACATGCAACTTATGCCTCTTCATATCCAATGCACGACCCATTCCCTTCAATTATGGTCATCCGGGGATTAGGAATTGTAACTCAATCGTTCACCAGGGAAGAGGCAATGATCATCATGGATCAGGCGTTACATTCCTTTACGGTAAACGCCGTGTCAAGGAAACTGGGTAAACACGAATTCCTGACTAAAATAGAAGCCTATGCCATGGAATATTGGCCTCTTCAGGAAGCTAAGCTGAAAAAATACGCTCCAAAGAAATTGCAGGGAACGGTATCAGTTGTCACAGGTGCAGCCGGGGGAATTGGATTGGAAGCTTTCAGGACACTTGCGATGAATGGTTCTCATGTTGTTGCGCTAGACGTTGATCATGCAGTGATTGAGACTGGAGAATCAATCAGTAAGGTAACTGGCATTGCGAATCTCTCCTCTCAGGCTGATTTGAGCAGCGAGGAACAAATCAAGACCGCCCTTGAAAACACTGTGAGGGAATTTGGAGGCGTGGATGTTGTATTCAACAATGCAGGTATTCTAAAGACCGCTCCCTTAGACCAGATCGTTACTGCCGACATGGATACAATGTACCGGGTAAATTCAAGAGGTACGTTCCTAGTCACCAGGGAAGCTTTTCGCATTATGAAAACGCAAGGCATAGGCGGGAACTTCGTCTTCAATATAACCAAGAATCTGACTCATCCTGGGGCAGAAATGGCCATGTATGGTTCAACAAAGGCATTCGCTGCACAATTATCACATTATGTTGCAAAGGAAGGCGGAAAATACGGAATTAGATCGAACATTATCAACCCTGACAAGGTTTTCCGGGGCTCCAGAATATGGCAGGGAGGGGTACTGGAATCACGAGCTAAAGCAAAGGGGCAGACAACTGAAGAATACAAGACTCAGAACCTGCTTGGCATTGAGGTTCTGCCTGAACACGTGGTAGGCGTTTTTATGGCCCTTATTGACGATGCCTCTTTTGGTGCAACTACCGATGCAATGATTCCTGTTGACGGTGGGATCAGGTAAGCGCCTATTGGCTTCAACAGTCAATACTGGCAAGTGTGACTATGCGTATGAAAAATAACCTTCGCAGTTGACTCTACTGAACCAGGTTGGATCTTAAACTCTTGTTGTACTTTCAACTCTTCGAAGGTCTTCTTTCTTGTTTTCTTCGAAGACCTGAATTGCTTCTTTCACAGTAGCGTTCTCGTGAACTAAAGCCCTAATCGCTTTGATGGTAGCAATTGGGTTGTCACTCTGCCAGATGTTTCTCCCCATGTCTACTCCCACAGCACCGGCTTCAAGAGCATTGTAAACCAGATTGAATATGTCTACTTCCGAGTTGAGTTTTGGCCCGCCAGCAACGACTAGTGGAACTGGGGTGCCGTTCACAACTTTGCTGAAATTATCGCAATAATAGGTCTTTACTATCTGTGCTCCGATTTCAGCAGCCAGCCTGCAGGCGAGTGCAAGGTATTTTGCATCTCTTTTCTCAAGTTCTTTGCCCACAGCCGTAATAGCCACTACAGGCATCCCGTATTCATAACCGTCGTCTACTAGCTTTGCAAGATTTATTAATGACTGCTTTTCGTGACTGGTTCCGACGAATATTGAAATTGCTACAGCGGCCACGTTTAATCTGGCTGCTTCTTTCATTGAAGTTGTAATTTCTTCATCGCTCAGATCTTCCTTGAGGATGCTGGCTCCACCAGACACCCTAAGAAGTATAGGCGTATCCCACTTGGGGTCGATAGAACTTCTCAGCACGCCCCTTGTAACCGCAAGCGTGTCCGCATAAGGCAATAAGGGCTCGATTGTTTTGCGTGGATTTTCCAGCTTTCTTGTTGGGCCCATGAAATATCCGTGGTCGCATGCCAGCATTAATGAATGCCCAGTAACAGGTTTAATCATTCGTGAAATCCGGTTGCTCATTCCCCAATCCATTGCTATCCCTTCAGAATTATCCAGGGATATAATCTTAGACTAATAGCTTTTATGGAAGCATTCATCGAGCAAGCAGAGGAATAGCCTGCAAGCGATTACGTACCGGATTATGCAGTGATTACAGATCCCGTTATCTTTTCGCTTCCACCTGGACCCTGTGTTTTGTTACATGTGCCTGGTATTCTTTGGCTTCCACTACTTCTCCACAAATACTGCAGGCGAGATACATTCTCTCACTCATTTTAGAATACATAATACTTATCAGGGTTAAAATCTACATGCGGGTGCCGGGATTTGAACCCGAGGCACGAGCTTGGCAAGCTCGCGTGTTACCAGGCTACACCACACCCGCAGTGGCTGCGGTATTTTTTTGGTAATATTTATCCCTTTTGACCCCTAATCAGCGTGAATGTATTGCACCTTCCTGAGGAAAAGGTATGTATGGGCTGTGATTCAAACCTGTGCTCATAATCGATAAACGAACGATTACTTAGAACTCAGTATGTCCCGTCGACATGAATTTATTTGCGAATGATGCATATTCTTCTCCTGAAACAGCTATCGCTCCCGTGGCAGATTCCCCGAAAGCAGAAATTTCACTTTTCAATACATCAAGCAGGGGTTCTTTACCAATTCTGTGGTAAATACTGGAAGAAAGAGACCTCCTGATTATCTCTTCTCCGAGGCCCGTGACCGCAACTGCGCCATTTTTTCCCACAAATAGGCCACTTCCCGGAATGGGTGAATCCCCGACCCTTCCCCTGATCATTGGAGATGCGCCTCCCGTCGAGATAGCGGCGGCAAATTTACCGTCCATTCTACACACCGCTCCTACAGTATCGGTTGTGCGGACTTGATCAAACAACCTGGAATATTTTCGGTATTCAATTATCCTGGCAGGAATATCTTGGGCCGATGAATTAAGCATTTCTTTCGTTCGTTTCCATAAATCTTCGGTTTTTTGAGTGCCTGGATCGTATTCCTGATGCCCCATGACCCTTGCGAAACTTATCGCCCCATCTCCTGCAAGTATCACATGCGGGGAATGAAGCATTACATCCCGGGCTACAAGAACCGGGTTTCTGACTTTTTCAATGTTCATAACCGCACCAAAGTTGCCTAGTTCCATAACCGCAGCATCCATCTGTATACAACCGTCCAATCTTCTGACGGAACCCGTGCCCGCATTGAAATCTGGATGATCTTCCATCTGCCTGACGCTTTCTATTGTGATCTCAAGCGGGGTGTGAAAGGCTAATGCATTTTTACTGAAACCCGTGAGTAATCTGGAATGCACTTCAACTTCATTGTACAAAGAACCGGCCCCTCCATGTAGAAGAATAACGTTTTTCATTTGACCCTATAAGATAGATTCTGATTAAATAATTCCGCACATACCTGTCTTCACTAACAAATATAAAGTGAATGAGTTAAAAAGAGGTACATCTAAATATAAATACCATCGAGAGATTGGAAATCCTGCAAAATATGAATTTCCTGAGATTTCAATTTGGGGGAAAACGCGGTTATTTGAGGCCAATGATAATAGAGGCCCTGCAAGAAAAACCGATGAAAGTTTGTGAGCTTATCAGGGAGCTGGAAAGGAGTACTATGGGGCTGTGGAAACCATCTCCAGGGTCAATTTACCCTGCTCTCTCCTCAATGGATGCGGACGGAATAGTTTGCAAAAGAGACGATGGAAAATATGAAATCAGGGAAGAATATCTTGAAAATTTCTCAGTTTCTGCGGATGTGAGTACACCGCAAGCAGCCAGTAGTATATCCAACATTCTTGACAAGACGTTTGAAAACCTTCTGCTTTTGAAGAACTCAGTCACCGAAGAGTTTTCCATTGACCAGGAAGTACTCGTAAAAGTGAGAAAGATATTAACAGTCCTGGATGAATTAGTCAAAAGCGAATTCTCCAAAGCATGAGTTCTAAATTTATTAACGCGTAGATCAGCAAAGGCTCAGAGCACAATGTATCCAATGACCGCTACCATTGCTTTAGATTGTTAAAGGAAAAGAATAGTAACGGTTTAATAGACCTATTGTATCGGAAATTCGATATCGAATGTGGAATTACTACAGGGCAAGATTTGGCGGAAAGCGGGGCTGGCTTCGCCCAATTATTGTTGACACGCTAAAGGAGTCGCCGAAAAACGGGGCAGAGATTATGGAGAGTTTCGAAAAGTTAAGCATGGGATGGTGGAAACCTTCTCCCGGATCCATATACCCTGCTCTTTCGGAAATGGTTTCGGAGGGAATTGTCAAAAAGAGGGAAGATGGCAGGTACGTTCTATTAAATTTAGAAGAGGAATCCGACTTTCCACAAATGATGTCGCACAGCAAGAATTCACCATCTGACGTATTGGCGGAAGTTGAAAGTGATCTTATGTACATACAGGATGTCGCGAGTTCGGGCAGGCTTTCTGTTGAAGACGAGCAGCTGATATCCAGACTGACGGCGATGCTTCAGGAAATCCTTAGGAAAAAGGAAAAGTGAAGAATAACCGATGTTTAGAAAGTAAGAGGTAAAGTATGTCAATAATAGAAGTAAAAAATTTAACAAAAATTTATCCGGGTGGAGTAAAAGCGGTGGACGGAATTTCATTTAGCGTAGAGAAGAATGAAATCTATGGATTATTGGGACCAAACGGGGCCGGCAAGACCACTACAATCAAAATGCTGACTTCTTCCCTTAAGCCAACTGAAGGAACTGCCATAGTAAACGGCAAGGACATAATCAAGGATTCTCTTGCTGTCAGGAAGACTATAGGAATAGTCCCCCAGGACCTGACTGCCGACGAAGATCTTACGGGTTTTGAGAACATGTATATGTTTGCACAGTTCTATGACCTTTCCAGGGCAGAGGCTTTGAAGCAGATTGACAAACTCCTGGATTTACTGGAATTGACTGAAGCCAAGGACAGGTACGTTAAAGGGTATTCTGGAGGGATGCGGAAGAGGCTTGAGTTGGGGATAGGTCTGTTGCACAATCCCGAAATCCTATTTCTTGATGAACCTACACTTGGGCTGGACGTACAGACCAGAACCAGGATGTGGGAATATATTAAGAATATCGTCAAAGCAATGGGAGTAACAATAATCCTGACCAGCCATTATCTAGAAGAAATAGATGCTCTCGCTGACAGGATGTCCATAATAGACAAGGGAAAGATCATAATTACCGGAACTTCTGAGGAACTTAAGGGTTCTTTGAAGGGTGACATCATTTCCATCATCTGTAATTCCCAGGAACAGGCGCAGGCACTTTCATCGTATCCGGATGGAATAGAACCCCCTGTTCTCAAGGATAGCGAAGTGCGGTTAAGCGTCGAGAATTCAGATAAGGATCTTGCAAAGATATTCAAATTCATGATTGAACGGAAGGTAACTCCGCTTACAATCAATGTTCACAAGCCGTCACTGGATCAGGTGTTCATTAAATACACAGGGAGAACGATCAAGGAAGCCGAGGGTGGAGAAGATGCACGTAAAACGGCCATGAATCTCAGGAGGTTAAGGGCATGAGCGGCCTGATTCCCCTGACAGTTAGGGAATTAAAGAAATGGTACAGGAGCCCGGTCTTTTTCTTTGTGGGGCTCATTCAACCATTTTTCTGGATCGGGTTATTCGGCAGTGCTTTTTCAGGTGGAGGAGGTGCGTTCGGGTCTATTGCACTCGATAACGCAAAAAATTACATTACTTTTGTAATTGCGGGAGTGCTAACAACAACTGCCCTTTTTACTGGTATGTTCTCAGGAATCAACATAATATGGGATCGCAGGCTCGGGACTCTCTCCAGGTTGCTAGCTTCTCCAATCAGTCGAAGCTCAATAGTTTTTTCCAAGGTCATATCATCGATTGCAAGAATAATGGTGCAGGTGGTAATCTTGATAGCAGCCGCGCTGGTAATACCAAATGGCCTGGAGTTCGCCAACGGATTCACGTTGTTTTCCGCATTCGTGATCGTTTCTGCAACACTGATGATCGCTTTCATATTTTCCTCATTGTTTTCGTTGATTGCTGTTAAAATGAGAAATATGCAGACTATCTTTGGAATTTCAAATCTAGTGAGCCTGCCGCTTATGTTTGCAAGCTTCGCACTCTTCCCTAAAGCGTTTATGGCCGGATGGCTTGAATCCGTAGCGGTGTGGAACCCGGTTTCATGGTCTGCTGAGGCAATGCGGAATGTTATTATCAACGGGTCTGCCATTTCCTCTTCGTTGATGTACTCAACTTTAGGGTATCTGTTTTACCTTGCAATCTTAACGCTTGCAGTCCTTGTGTTAACCTATTATGTTACTGAGAAAGAGATCAGGGAGTGATTTTTGGGATTCAGGAATTTTTTATATTGTTTTGGTTAATGGCGGGAATGAGAGACTAACTTTCCCCCTTTTTCAGGACAAATATGTGCCGTGTCAGGGATTTATGCCTTCTTATTTCCATTTTGTTTATAATTTTGAAATGATTCCTCCCCTCCATCTTCAAGTCGCCCATGTTCGTTATAGCAACACAGATTCCCCCGTCCTTCAGGAGCTGATAGAACTTGTCCAGGGCATCCTGCAGAAATGTTGCGCTGTGCTGAAAAAATGGAGAGCTCCGGCCGTACGGAAAATCTGTTGCAATCGAATCGACCTTTTCGTCCAATTTCAGGTCTTCAAAAGTTGAATGGACTACGCTCTTCGGTTCAATTCCAAAGTATCTCAGATTCATTCTTGCTCCTGCGACCATTGATAGGGAAGCGTCTGCGCCCAACACCTTCCTGCCCATCATTGCCGCTTCAATCAGTATTCCTCCAGTCCCGCAAAATGGGTCAAGCACTGTTTCTTTTGGCTCGGTTTGGGTAAGATTTATCATAAATCTGGCTATATACGGATGCAGAGACACCGGAGAAAAGAATGGCCTCATCGGAGCGGTCCTCTTTTCCATTTCTTTTCTGTGGCCCTCGCTGACCGGTACGGTAATATACCATTTGTCCAGATTGTATGCCCTGACCACAAAATCCGGAGATTCAAAGGATATCCTCCCCTCACCTCCGAGTTTTTCACCTAATGACCTTTCTATTTCCGGGTTGTTTCTTCCTCTTTCATTTGTTCTGACGAAAAATCGTCCCTGCGGAAGACCAATATCCCTAACTTCTTTAAGGTCCTTACCGTACCATAATACTTTTCCCAGATACCTCAGGAAGGCTGATTCAGTATAGCAAACAGGGTCTCCTACTACAAGGGCTATGTTCTTAGAAATCAGGGAATAATCGGTATGATCTGATACTTCTTTTATTGCTTCAAGCTCAATCTTTAAGAGATCTGGTTGATCCTTTGTGAATTCAGCAATGTAGGTATCTTTAAGCATCCGCTCTAAGTGGTTGTCTGTTTCTTCTTTTCCCTTTCCAGTTCCGTCAGAAGTGTCTCATAGACCTTTGATAATTTTCGGATAGCTCTCTTAACTGCAGCCTGTGGTTTTCCTGTCTTTACCTTTACGTAAATTGCAGGGTTGTCAATAATAGGATGCTTGATGAAATATCTGGATTCTTCTACCTGTTCATCGCGCAATATCTCTTCAACCAAGGGTCTCAAGATGGTGTTATCATAATTTAACATCTCAATAACTATAGAATTCTTCTCTTTGCTAACTACCCTTAGCTTTGGATCCATCTACCGCCCATACGTATTGAATATTTATGAGTTATGCGTTATGCGTTACATCTTTTGGCAGACCCTCTTAGCGAAATTGATACGACGACAGTTGTTTTTATACTTTTAAAGTAATCTCACTTTGTTCAGTAAATTTTGAATTGCCTGATTTCTGATAACGATTTAGTCCTGATAAAAATGGCTGCTTTAGCCGTAGATAAGTGTCATAATGGACTTATTTCCGTTCAAGTACATGTGATTGAGTCCCAATGGAATTCGAATGCAAGTCAGCCAATGCAAAAGTAAAAAGGGATAAGCCGATTTACGAATTGATAATGGTAAAACCCACCTGGGATCAATATTTCATGAGAATGGCGTATTTAGCCGCTTCCCGCGCTAACTGCGTTAGAAGAAAAGTCGGTGCAGTGATCGTAAAAGACAAAAACGTGATTGCCACCGGATACAACGGTCCTCCGAGTGGGTCCGCAGATTGCAATGTTGCCGGTTGTGTCAGAAATGATCTCAATATAAAATCTGGCGAGAGGCATGAACTCTGCAGGGGTCTTCACGCTGAACAGAATGCAATCATCCAGGCTGCAGTGCATGGTTCAGCTATTTCGGGTGCTGTCATTTACGTTACAACGCATCCTTGTTCTGTTTGTTCGAAAATGATCATGAATGCCCAGATAAGAGAGATTATATTTGCCGATGGATACCCCGATGAATTGTCAGAATTGTTGATATTGGATAGCAAAATTTCCCTAAGAAGATTCACTTTACCAGACAACGAAGTTAAAGCAATGATTGGCGAAGACTATGCCAGTTTAACGGGAGAAGACTAATGGCCACCGGACTGGTTTCAACAGTGTTCAATTTCACAACCAACATCATTTCAAGCATAGGTTATCCAGGTATATTCGGATTAATGCTTCTTGAGGGTCTTCTGTTTCCAATACCTTCTGAAGTAGTAATGGCATTTGGCGGGTATCTGATATGGGCCGGTCAGCTCTCAGGCATCTGGGTATTCCCCGCTTTCTTCATTCTCCTTATGGCTGGAACAATAGGCAACCTCGCTGGTGCCTTGATTGCTTACGAGATCGGGTACTATGGTGGAAAGCCACTCATTGTTAAGTTTGGAAAGTATGTAATGCTTGACGAGGCAACTGTGGATCATGTTCAAAGGTGGTTCCATAGATATGGATCCATTAGTGTGTTTGGCACGCGGCTAGTGCCAATATTCCGAACTTTCATTTCGATTCCGGCTGGAATAGGTAAAATGGACTGGCGCCTTTTCACAATCCTTACGTTTATCGGTTCATTGATCTGGGATACAATGTTGATTTACTTTGGTTATACTCTCGGGAGTAATTGGCAAAACATCCTTACAGTTTTTGATCAATACCAGTACATTGCAGTGGCAGCCATAATCGTTCTAATTATTGCCTTTGTTTATGTCAAGTTGACAGGAAGGAAGGCCGATTCTGCAAAACAGATTTAGTCCCTAAATTGCACCTGTCCAGAATGCTCGCAGCTTGTGGATAAACCTGCATTAGAATAATTATACTATAGGAGGTAATATCACAATAGCTCGAAAGTTATAAATCAAAACTACCAATCCCCGATCGTTCTTATGCCAGCAAAAACTGAATATGTAACGCTGAAGACTGATGTTCTAATAATTGGTGCAGGCGGGGCAGGACTTCGAGCGGCTATTGCAGCCACAGAAGCTGGAAGTTCCGTGATTATTGCTTCTAAATCTCTGCTCGGTAAGGCACATACGGTTATGGCGGAAGGCGGAATCGCAGCCGCCCTGGGTAACGTTGATCCGCAGGACAACTGGAAAGTTCATTTCACCGATACCTACGTGGAAGGGGTCTATCTGAGTAATTGGAGAATGGTGGAATTACTGGCGAAAGAAGCTCCTGACCGGGTCTACGAGTTAGAAAGATTTGGTGCGCTTTTTGACAGGACACCAGATGGAAAGATAATGCAAAGACCCTTCGGAGCGCATACCTACAGAAGGCTATGCTATACCGGCGACAAAACGGGTTTGGAGTTGATAAGGACCCTCCAAGATAAGGTTGCTCATTCACCCGCACGAATACTTGATGAATTCGTCGTTACAAAGATAATTTCTGTCAACGGGAAAGTTGCTGGGGCGTTTGGTATTTCAATGAGAGATGGAACATTCAAGCTTATTGAGTGTAAATCCCTAATTATTGCCACTGGCGGTCTGGGAAGACTCTTCAAGGTTACCTCCAACTCATGGGAGGGCACAGGAGACGGCCTTGCTCTTGCATATCGCGCTGGCGCAGTCCTGAATGACATGGAAATGATACAGTTCCATCCAACAGGAATGATTTGGCCACCAGCGGTGAGAGGGTTACTGGTCACGGAAGGAGTGAGGGGAGAAGGTGGATTGCTTTACAACAAGGACAATGAAAGATTCATGTTGAGGTATTCCCCAAAGAAAAAGGAACTGGACGCAAGGGATGTGGTTGCCAGAGCAATATATCAGGAAATTATCGAAGGTCGGGGCAGTGAACATGGAGGCGTCTATCTCGACATCACGCACAGAGGTGCTAAATATATCAAGGAAAAGCTCCCCAGCATGTACATGCAGTATAAGGAGTTCTCAGATATTGATATAACAAAGGAGAGAATGGAAGTTGCTCCGACGGTGCATTATCATATGGGCGGAATTCGGGTGGAACCGGATACCGGAAGCACAAACATTATAGGCTTGTATGCAGCCGGCGAGGCCTCCAGCGGATTGCATGGGGCAAACAGGTTGGGCGGAAACTCACTGACAGACCTGCTTGTATTCGGTAAAATTGTTGGTGCAAGTGCAGCATCTTTCGCCAAAAACAGCAACCAGATTAAATTCGATGAGTCGGCAGTCAGGGAAGAAATAGACAGGATATTGTCATTTACAGACAATTCAGGAACAAACCCTTACCAGTTAATTGACACATTAAGAGAAAGTATGTCCAAGAACGTAGGCATATTGAGAAACGAGAAAGACTTGACCAAGGCTCTGGATACAATCAAGAGCCTCATTCCAAAAATTAAGGGAATTGGAGTGAAAGGCGGATTGCGGTTTAATCCCGGGTTGCTTGCCTGCCTGGAGCTAAATAATTTAATCCTGTCAGCAGAGTTGGTAGTAAGAGGTGCCCTGGAAAGAAAGGAAAGCCGGGGCGCTCACGCAAGAACAGACTTCCCGATGAGGAAAGATGACGTATGGCGCAAGAACATAATTTTCACATACAATGATGGGAAGAACGACATGTCATTTGTTGAAGTGCCTGAACTCCCGGATCATTTAAAAGAACTCGGTAAGGAGGTGTGAATTTTGGAAGATGTCAAAATCAAGATTAGAAGATCCGAACCTGCGTTGAGCAGTGAATGGAGATATGAAGAATACTCCGTCCCTGTCGTAGAAGGAATGGTCGTTCTGGATGCGGTCCATTATATCCAGAATAATATCGATCCCACTCTCGCAGTACGGTGGAACTGCAAGGCAGCGAGATGCGGTTCCTGTTCAGCTGAAATTGACGGAAAACCCAAACTCATGTGCAAGACCAGGTTGGATTCCCTGGGAAGCAAGATTACAATCAATCCCATAAAAGCGTATCCAGTTGTAAAGGACCTGGTAACTGACGTTTCACAGAACTACGAGATAGCTAAGAAAATACCTCCCTTCACCCCTAAACAGGGGTTGCAGGAACCCTGGAAGTTTATGCAGATCGACGTCACCAGATCCAAGGAATTCAGGACCTGCATAGAATGCTTCTTGTGCCAGGACGTTTGCCATGTTATAAGGGAACATCAGTCCAATTACTACGGGCCAAAACATGTGGTAAAAATAGCCGCACTTGACCTTCACCCGATCGACTCTATCGATAGATCTGAATTGATGCACCATGATGGCGGCTTAGGGTACTGTGATATCACCAAATGCTGCCAGAATGTGTGCCCTGAGGAGATACGTATTACTGATAACGCTATAATACCTGAAAAAGAACGCATAGTCGACCATGCCTATGACCCCATTGGTGTGCTTATAAAGAAAATCAAAAAGAGGAAGTGGTAAAAATGGAGAAAAATTCGAATTCGTCGCTTACATGGTTTCCTCCTGAATTCAAGGAGCTGAACTGGAGACTCTGGTCTTTCGCTCTTATTCTGATATTGTCAGCTGGTGCCCTGATACTTTATCCAGTCAGTGAATACCAGGGCTATGTTGACCCATTTTACTCGCCAACTGTGCTCGTGATTCCCCTGATTGCACTTTTCAGGCTTTCATGCTACGCTTACAGGAAAGATTACTACAGACATGTTTTCAGGCATCCGCTTGCCTGCATTGATGGGATAAGATTCGATGACAAGAGAAAGGGTTACAGCGGAGAAATGACTTTCTTCAGCCTGAACAACTTCCACAGGTATTTCCTCTACATTGCAATAGTAATCCTGCCGTTCTTCTATTACGACATCTATGTTTCAATGATGTATGTACCAGGTGAGTTCATATTCAGGCTTGGAACAATCGTGTTAATCGTTAACACTATATTGCTGACTCTCTGGACGTTTTCATGCCATGCATTCAGGCACTTGACCGGTGGACACACTGATTGTTACAGTTGCAAGACAGCCGGAGGCGCAAAGAAGAAGTTCTACAATGGACAATCATACCTTAACAGGTATCATGAGCAATTGGCTTTCATCAGCTTGATTGTCGTTCTCGCAGTTGACCTTTACATCCGGGCATTGATTGTCGGCTGGCCAGTGGATTTCACGTTCCTGAAATTTGTAATTTGAGGTGAAAAAATATGGTAAGTAAAGGATTGAACGAAAGAATCAGATATCCCCTGTTCGTGATAGGTTCCCTTATGATGATCCTGCCTGCATATCTCCTATATGCAAAGGCCCCGATTGCAGGTATAGATTATGAGATATCGGTGGGAATCGGCTTCCTGCTGTTCGTGCTTTCAATTTCAATGTCGCTGTTCGGGGAAAAAATAAGTTATCTTTAGAAGTCACCTTTTTTGACTTCTCTTTTTAAATTTATATCTTAACTCTTTTGTGTGAACAGTTCACTTTTTGAATAGCGAAAACAGGAGAGCACTTATGGTATAAAGTAACAACGCACGTTTGAACGAGTGTCATCCATCTTTTTTTGCCTTTTGCAACACGTGAAGGACTGATTCAGCATAAAGGCGGGAAGAAAGGCAGTCCGCCCGGTAGTCTTTTGCACATTAAATTTTTGACCGTCCCAGATTATGCGTTTAACTACTGATTTTTGCTACTTTTTATGTGCAGATTACCTTAATATAGGATGTTTCTGCATGAAGTTTGACCACATTTCATGAGGATAAAGGATTTGTCTCATAAAAAAGGAGACTCAGTTAAAGCCAAAGCAGAACATTATGCCAGTAACCAGGCAGAGCAAGATTATTCTGGTGCTGGTCACAGTAATGTCGGATTGGACGTAGACTTCGGGACCTATCATCATACTACTCCCGAAGAATCAAGGGAAACAAGGAAGAAAGTTGAAGACGCATTCACTTCCATATTTGCATCCCTTTATCCTCCAGATTCCGTTTTAGAAATACTTGATGCGGGTTGCGGGCTGGGTTTCCTGTCATATGTGGCTGCAAGACATTTTAAACACTCGAAGGTCACCGGAATTGATATTTTTGACCACGAAAGCCTGTCTGAGGCATCGATTGGCAGGGCAAGAGAAAACATGAAGTCCCTGGGCCTGAATCAAAGTGTTACATTCGTCGAACACGATCTGACCAAACCCACAAAACCTGAAGGAAGGTACGACCTGATAATATCGAGTCTCGTATTCCATAATTTAGGGAAGAAAAGGTTCGGAGCCTATGAGAACGTTTTCTCTGCACTAAAAAGAGGAGGATATTTTGTGATCGGAGATCTCTTCCCCAATGAAGGGGCCGATATCCGTCACCTGACGCTTCACTCCACTGTTGTAAGAGAAATAGAAGGCGAAGGCAGCGGTCGCTGGAAATACAAGATAAAGGTACTCAGGAAGAAATAATAGTTGAGTATGAAACTGAAAAATCGCTGAGGAAACGTATCACATTTCTGCCAGTTCTCTCCAATCTGTCGGACTGGAGGTTTCAAACCTCGTTTTCCAAGCTATTCAGAGCGGCATAGACAACATAGTCGTCATCGTCCATGTCCATCAGCTTCACTCCGCCGGCATATCTGCCTTGAATGCTGATCTCGTTGACCTTCACCCTGATAGCTTTCTTCAGAGACATGACCATAATTTCATCGTCGTTATGTACCGGGATAGTGAAGGCAATCTTTCCAGTGCGTTCTGACTCTTTGAAGATTATCACACCTTTAGTGTTCCTGTGCGTAACCCTCAACTTCTCTATTTCGACCCTCTTTCCTAAACCTGTGGATGAAATGCAGAGGATTTCCGGCTCTCCCCTGACTGGAAGAGCGGAAACAATGAATTCTCTGGGTGATAATCTCATTCCACGCGTTCCTCGGGCGTTTCTACCCATCTCCCTAACTTCCGACCCTGGGAATGCAGAGATTTTGCCTCCATTCGAGACGAGTGCTATAAGCTCTCCCTGGCCAACGTATTCGACCGAAACGACCTCATCGTCCTTTTCCAGGTTGATTATCTTCAATCCAGATGACCTGATAGAATCAGGATTGAATCCGGCTATTCTCTTTATGAAACCTTTCCTGGTCGCAATCATCAGGCTGTTTGTAAGCTGGGAAGCAGTCATCATCTGTCTTATGCTTTCAGATTCACCCAATTTAAGCAAGGCCTTAACCACATAACCCGTCGATGTCCTGGATCTTCGGTCTATTTCGTAGGCTTTGGTTACCAGCACCCTCCCGGTGTTTGTAAAGAAGCATATTGAATCGAGAGTCCCGCATATAAGAGCACTCCTGATTGGTTCAGACTTGTGGGAAACGTTAAGAATGCCCTTTCCCCCTCTCTTCTGCTTCTTGTATTCGTCAAGAGAAACCCGCTTAATCATCCCGGATTCGCTCAGAAGAATGACGGAAATTTCGTTTGGAATCAACTCTTCAATACTGCGTTCTGACCCCCTGGAGAACATGATGGTTGTCCTTCTTTCATCACCATATTTCTTTGAGAGGAAGTCCATCTCCTCTTTCAGTATCCTGTTCCGTTCTTCAGGACTTGCTATTATCGCTTCAAGTCTCTCTATCTCCTTCTTGACCTTCATGAGGTCTTCATGAATTTTTTCTCTTTCTATTCCTGTTAGACGCTGGAGCCTCATTTCAAGGATGGCTGAGGTTTGCTTACTCGTGAAACCAAATTCGGCGATCAAACTATTCGCAGCCTCGTGAGGATCCTTTGCCCCTCTTATGATAGAGATTACTGCGTCCAGGTTGTCCAAAACCTTGTTAAGACCTTCGAGTATGTGTTCCCTGTCCTTGTTCTGCTTAAGATCATATTCGGACCTCTTCAGTATTATGCCAAGCCTATGACTGACGAAGATCTCAATTAGACCCTTGAGACCAAGAGTCTTTGGTTGATTGTTCACCAGCACAAGGTTGTTGATGCTCATCGACGATTCCAATTGTGTGTGTGTCAGGAGCTGGTTAACGATCAACGGTTTCATATCTTCATCCTTGATCTTGATGACCACCCTGGTTCCTTCTCTTCCGCTTTCGTCTTTGATGTCCGATATGCCCAGAATTACCTCTTCTTTCACGAGATCGGCGATATGCTCTACCAGCTGGGATTTGTTTACACCATAGGGGACGCTTTCAACGATGATCCTTTTTTCCTCCTGTGTATTGATAATTGACTGGGTTATTACCCTGCCTCGGCCAGTATCATATGCAGTAACCAATTCTTCATTGGTGAACAGGACTCCCCCACCGGGGAAGTCCGGCCCCTTGACAAATTTCATTAGGTCAATTGTGGAACATCCTTTGTTGTCAATGTAATGCTTGATTGCTCCGCATATCTCGACCAGGTTATGAGGCAGGAGATTCGTTGCCATTCCAACCGCGATCCCTGAGGAACCGTTCAGTAGTAGCTGCGGTGCCATAGACGGAAGATATTCGGGCTGGGTAAGGGACCCATCAAAGTTCAGCATAAATGGTACTGTTTCCTTGTCGATGTCGTCCATGAGACTCTCTGCTATCTCTGTCAGCCTGGCTTCTGTATATCTCATTGCTGCCGGTCCATCACCATCGACTGATCCAAAATTCCCCTGACCATCAACCAGCGGGTATCTCAATGAAAATGGCTGGGCCATCCGGGCCAGAGCTTCGTATATTGCAGCATCTCCGTGGGGGTGGTATTTACCCATTGTTTCCCCAATGATCCTTGCAGATTTCTTGTATGGTTTATTATGAGCCAGGGAAAGTTCGTTCATTGCGTAAAGGATTCTCCTCTGCACTGGTTTCAGGCCATCTCTGGCGTCAGGTATAGCCCTGCTTACAATTACGCTCATGGCGTATTCGAGGTATGATTGCTTGATTTCGTCTTCAATTGCTCTCTTGCTTTCCATTTGAATCACAAATCTATGTTAGTTACTGTCGCTGCATTATCTTCAATGAACTTTCTTCTTGGCTCAACTTTTTCTCCCATCAGAATCGGAAATAACCGATCGGCTTCTGCGGCATCAACAATTGTTACCTGAACAAGCTTTCTCGTTTGAGGATCCATCGCCGTTTCCCAGAGCTGCTGTGGGTTCATTTCACCAAGACCCTTAAATCTCTGAACAACGGAGTTATCGCCCATTATACTGACCATTCTCTCTTTTTCGGCTTCACTGTAAACATACTCAACCTTTTCCCCCTTCTGGATACGGAACAAGGGAGGTTGCGCGAAGAATACATTTCCGTTCAGAATTATATCTTTGACGTATCTGTAAAAGAAAGTCAAAAGCAGGGTGCGTATGTGAGCACCGTCCACATCAGCATCTGTCATGATTATGACCTTGTGGTACCTGAGCTTGGAAACATTGATATTTTCTTTCACGTTAGTACCCAGAATTGTGATTAGATTTCTTATCTCCTCATTACTCAGGGTCTTGAGATCGTTCGCCTTCTCCACGTTTAGGATCTTACCTCTGAGAGGCAAGATTGCTTGAGTTTCTCTATTTCTGGCCAGCTTAGCAGTCCCGCCGGCTGAAGGCCCTTCCACGATAAATATCTCAGATTTCTGGGGGTCATTGGTAGAACAGTCGGCCAGTTTGCCTGGCAGTCCAATGCCATCAAGGGCAGATTTCCTTCTCACCAGATCCTTTGCTTTCCTGGAAGCTTCCCTTGCCATTGCGGATTGGATTACCCTCTTTACTATCGAATCCGCTATGTTTGTGTACGCTGAGAAAAACTCTTTAAGAAACTTCTCTGTCGATGACTGAACGATACCCCTGACTTCGGCATTTCCGAGTTTCGCTTTTGTTTGCCCTTCGAATTGAGGTTCCTTTATCTTAACATGCAAAACTGCGACAAGCCCTTCTCTGGAATCTTCGCCAGAAAGCGACTCAATACCTTTTATCATATCTTTGTTCTTTGCGTAATCAGTGACTGCGCGTGAAATGCCAGCCCTGAAACCTGAAACATGGGTTCCCCCGTCTATTGTGTTAATATTGTTTACGTATGACTGGAGGGTCTCAGATGTGGCGGTGGTGTATTGAAGTGCAAATTCCACTATTGCGTCGTCGTTTTCCTCTTTCAGGTGAAGCGGATCCTTGTGAACATAATTGTCACCTTCTGCGAGATACTTGACAAACTCCACAATTCCTCCGTCAAAATGAAGCGTATCTTTAGTTTGTGTGTTCTCGTCCTCCAGTGTAATGGATACCTGCGGGTTCAGGAATGCAAGTTCTCTCATTCTGGAAAGTATGGTTTTATAATTAAATCCTATCTGTGCAAAAATCTCAGCATCAGGCTTGAATCTGATTATCAATCCTGATTCAGAGGATAATTTTGCAGTAATTCCTGCAACTGGCGGTGGCTGCATGGAGAGTTCCGTAGACGCTATTTCCACGAGTCCTCCATCCGGCACTCCCTTGGAAAAGATCTCGTAAAATAATCTTGGACCCTTCTTCACCATTGCAACTAGGGTCTCGGACAAAGCGTTGACCACATGGACACCCACGCCGTGCAAACCACCTGTGATCTTGTACACTTTCTTGTTGAATTTGGCTCCGCTGTGCAGTTCGGTCAGAACAATTTCAAGACCGGGTCGATTATACTCTGGATGAATATCAACCGGAATTCCCCTGCCATCGTCCTCTATGCAGACCCATCCGTCTCTCTGAAATATGATACTGACGTTGTTGCAGAAGCCCGCGACAGATTCGTCTATGCTGTTGTCCACGACCTCATAAACCAAATGGTGTAAGCCTCTCTCATCGGTGGAACCGATATACATACCGGGAACTTTCCTGACTGCCTTGAGGCCTTCGAGAATTTGTATTTGTGATGCGTCATATTTTTCCAATTATTTCAGACCTCGATCTTCACGATATGCATTCAAATACAATAGATTTTACTATTTAATATGAAAAGAACGCTCTTCAAAGAGTAGTTTCTGGACTCGAGTTTTCTCAAAATTAACAAATCTTGTCTATTGCAGTTCGTTTAAACGATAACATCGTAATCTAGTTGGGTCCCTTCACGATCTGCGTCACCTGGCAAATAATGGCTCAATCAGTATCGCTTATTGGAGACCGTAGGATTACTGTATCCAGGTATTGTTTTCAATCAATTGGGAAATTCTCTCATTGCCGGGATTTTGTGTTCCACTCTTCTTTCAGCAAACCGTACCAAAGCTCGTCATAGTAGTATCCCCTGAACAACAATGTTTGTCGGAGTCTACCTTCAAGCTTGAATCCCAGCTTGTCCAAGAGCTTGCTCGAAGAATCGTTATTGTAAAATGGATCTGCCTCTATCCTGTTTAACCCCATCTCCGAGAAGCCAAACTTAACCACCTCAGAAGCTGCTTCTGATGCCAATCCCTTTCCCCAGTAATCCCGGTTAAGCTCGTATCCAAGCTCACCACTGGCAGATTGAAAGTCGAGATGCCATAGTACGCAGTCGCCGATCACCTTATCATCGTTGGTGGGAGTGATGAACCACATGATGCTCTCTCCTTTTGCGTATCCGTCCATGAGTGAACGAATCCAGTTTCTAGCCTGATCGATCTCACTGTAGGGCTCAGTGCAATATCCTGTTGTGACAATAGGATCTGATTTGATCGCAAAGACGTCATTCACGTCATCCAATCTTGGTTCTCTTAAAGTAAGGCGTTTAGTATGAAGAATCGGAAATTTGGAAAACACTGCATCCTGGACCATATAATCTTCCTTCGAACTTTAATCCAGAGGCATATTTTACGGTTTTTCATGAGACACTGCGACATTTTTTTTAGCGATATTGCCAATAGGTTATACATTTATATTGTTCTATATGTTATAGAACAAATTAAACCATTCATACTGAGATCTGGTGAATATGGTGAATCTGACTATAGAAATTAACAGTAGAATTCCCATCCACAGGCAGATTTACGATCAAATCAAGTCATTCGTATCTACCGGGGAGTTGAAAAGCGGGGAGCGGATACCTTCCTCCAGAACTATGGCAGGTACCCTGGAGGTTAACTATCATACAGTAAACCAGGCGTATCAGATGCTGTGGAAAGACGGCATCATTAATTTAGAAAAGGGAAAGAAATACGTGGTTGCAGAAACTAGACTGGGTAAAAATATGTGCACTGACTTTGAAAAGAGAGAAAAGGAAATTATAAAAGAGGCTATAGAAAATGGGATGTCGGAAAACGAAGTTCTTCAGGTTGTACAAACAATCCTTGATAGAAGGAATGAAGGGGTAAAGCAATGATTTTCAATTTATCAGGTTTCTCGCTGCTCAGTTTCTTCCTTATCATATTAATCGGAATTATGTTGCTGCTCATCCCCAATATGACTGAAAAGACTGTTGTTTTCGGGGTAAGAGTCCCGCCATCCAAACTTGAATTACCTATTTTCGCCACACTCAAAAAACAATACAGATCATATGTTGCCATTTTGATCGTGATCTTTGGCATTGGATCACTGCTGATTCCCCCTTCATTAGTGCTTATTCAAGCGCTGCTCACCCTATTGTTCCTGGCCCCTTTTTTTGCAATATATCTTAAGGAACATTATGCTCTTGAGAGAGCAAAAAAGGAAGGGGGGTGGTACGACGATGTTGTTACCAGATCCGAAGCTGAATTGACAATAAATGGCGCAGGACTGCAAGTATGGATATACTTCGTTCCAGGATTGCTAATTCTTGCAATTCTCTTCGTTGCCGGTGCATTACTGTATCCTTCGATACCCGGCATTTTTGCAACTCACTTTGGAGCCAACGGGCAACCAAACGGGTTCTCCACAAAATCCATATGGAGTGTTTTTGGAACGGGATTCGTTGGTTTGGTTGTAAGCACGTTCCTGATTGCGTTAACCTATGTAACTTACAGAACACCTCTTTCCATCGATCCGTCCATTCCACAAAGTAACACCAGGCTCAGAATTTTCCGGAAGACTTTTGTTGTCACAATTGGCCTGATATTGGTTGGGTTAAACCTTGTGTTCTTGATTACAAGCTTAATGATTTGGGGAATAGTAGCCATTGGGCCGTATGGTGGAGTGGTACTGGTCCTGGCACCGCTATTTGCTATTCTAGTGATTTTAACCTTGATTCTATTCCGGACCGGGCAACTTGGCTCAAACCTAAAATTGAAAGGCGATGCTGTTGAGCCCGAAGGCCCAAATCAGGAGGATAATTTTGTCCGTAAAGACGATGATGTCTTCTGGAAAGCCGGTATGATCTATGTAAACAAGGATGATAAGAGACTGTTCGTTCCGAAGAGATTCGGTGTAGGTTACACCCTCAACTTTGGTCGTCCTGGTTCCTGGATTTTCATAATCGGGATCATTGCAATCCCGGTTGTGATAATTGTATTGACTCTTGCGCTCAGATAATTTTTATATTTTTGCCTATTTTTTATTGCAACCCAACAGATCGCACACACCATATGTAATAAGCAATGAACCCATGTTTGAAGGTGAAAGAACTTATCACTCCCTGCGTAACACCATTTACGAATTTAGACGAGATTGATTATGCCGCGATAAGCGTACTGATAGAGAGGCTTGTACGCTTCAAGGTAACTGGGATATTTCCGCTTGGCTCAACCGGTGTCTTTCCATGGCTTTCTCTGGACGAAAAAAAGTCTGTAATCACTTATTTCAGGAATAGCTCGGACCTAAAAATTTACGCCGGAGTGAGTTCCACGGATGTTAGGGAAACCGTTGACCTGGCTAAGTTCGCAAAAGCGGCGGGTTGCGATTTTGCGGTTGTAACTCCACCGTATTACATAACCGCTGGAAATGCAGAGATGAAATCTTACTTTGAAGAAGTCCTTTCCAGCTGCGACATCGATTTCTTCCTGTACAACATACCCCAGTTTACAGGTTCAGTAATTCCGGTCGATCTTATAGAATATCTATCAGGCGAATACTCCAATGTCTCTGGCATTAAGGATAGTTCTGGAGATATGAGGTATTTTTCACGTTTGCTAACAACAGGAAAGAGAAAGTTCAAGGTTTTACAGGGCCAGGATGACCTGCTCCTTCCCTCGCTCTCACTGGGAGGCGACGGAGGCATATGCGGGATATCAAATATATCCAGCATTGTAGTCAGAATTAAGGAAGAATATGAGAGGCAGGAGATGGATTCTGCCAGGAAATTACAGGTTGACCTGGTTAATCCTGTTATGGACGCACTGAATTCATCCAGGTTTCCTTCTGGATATTACTATGGGTTCTATGCCTCCATAGGCAACAACGGAGGATATAGAACACCAATGCAAAAACCGGATTCTGCAAGTTCTTCCAGGATTGACGACGCCTTGAAAATGTTAAATGAGTATCGATAAAATCGTGACTCTGGTAAACTCAGGAAATGAGTGCAAACCTGGCTGCGGGATACACAACCTGTTCATTCTCAGTTTCCTACGAAGCCAGCAAAAATGTCTGAGACATTATTCCCTGTCGGCCCTGTTTTTATTGCCAGGCCGTATTTCTTGATAAATGGCGAAGTATCGTTATTATTCAGCGCCATGGTTATTTCACTTGCGGTCGCTCCTGCAATGTCGTTCGATGAAATCACGGCACCTGCGAGATCGGAATTTCCATCAGTCCCGTCAGTTCCAACAGCCATGAAAGCAGCTGGGAATTCTCTTTGTTGTAAGGCAAATCTGAGCGCAAGTTCCTGGTTGCGTCCTCCAACACCGTTTCCAGACAGTTTCACTGTGGATTCACCTCCGCCCACAAACCAGAATGGGCTCCCGAAAGTATCCCGGAATTTCGTTATGGACTCGCTTATGAATCCTGATAGTGAGACAGTGTCACCAGTAAGTCCAGATCCGAGTTTCAAGACCCTGGTCCCAGTTCTTTCCAGAAACCCGGAAATATAATCGACAAAATCAGAATTTCTAAGAATCACCTTGCTTGTAACGTCTTTAAATTCAGGCCTTGAGGGAAAATCGAAGTTCATGTTGTCTAATAGGGACTGGTTGTTGATTGTTCCGGAAGGCAAATACCGTTCCATAATAGTTTTTATTTCATTTCTGTCAACGCTTGAATAAGAAACCGGACCGGAACCTATGGTCTCTTCCACATCACCCGGAACGTCGGAAATAATGTACATATAAACAATCGCGGGCACAATCGTACGGATCAGCTTTCCTCCTTTGACGGATGAAAGTGCCTTTCTCACTTTGTTAAGGCTGAAAATATCTGACCCATTATCCATCATAGTCTTTGTGACAAATGCGACTTCATCGATTGTAATTCCTTCAGCAGGGATTTCAAAAAGTGAAGAGGCGCCACCTGAAATCAATAATATGACGGTATCATTTTTGCCCAGGTTTTTAAGCTTTTGAATCGCGATCCTGGACGATTCCACAGAGGTCAGATCAGGTACCGGGTGCGATGCCTGAAGCTGTGTTAACTCAGTATAACCACCGATTTTTTCCTGGTTTTTTGGAGTGATAATCACTGCATCGCTGATCCTGTCTCCAATTGATTTTCTAAGCCCTGAATACATCGAAAGTGAGGCTTTTCCTACGCCAAAAACCACGACCTTCCCCTGCATTTGATTTACTGGAAGCGATCGGGCACTTCTCTCCATAATTTTCTCGGGGGCAAGGAACTCCAGTGAACTCAAGAACGAATTTTTCAGGATTTGGGTGGCTTCCTTCAGGTCAATACCGGTACCAGTCATTAACTTCTAATCCTTCGACTTGAACGTATCTGAAACCACCCATGGTGGTTCTTTTGGATCGTAAGGTTCCATTCCCTGGACAATACTGGATTCCATGATCTTATCATCTATTTCAATTCCCAGCCCATTTTTTCCGCTCAATTTGAAGAAACCTGATTCAAGTTTATATCCAGTTTTGAGGAGCTTTGCCTTCCAGTCAGGCCAGAAACTCTCGAAGCTTTCCTGTATGAGGAAATTCCGCAAAGTAACGTCAAGGTTAAGCGTAGCAGCGGTCTGTACAGGCCCGAATGCATTGTGAAATGCAACCGGGATTCCGAACGAATCTGCAATCGCAGCAATCTTCTTTCCCTCGAGAATTCCTAGCGAATTTGTAACATCAGGCTGGATTATGTCTACCTTGTCTTCGCTGATTACTTTTGCGAAATCAGCCTTGTTAAGAAGTCTCTCTCCCAGAGCAATGGGAATCTTCGATTTCGATCTGAGTACGGGTAACGCGTGTTCCAACTCTGGGTGCAATGGTTCCTCTATGAAGAGGACATTATACTTTTCCATAGCTTTGGCAACTCTTTCCGCAGCATTCAGGGAAAACCGTCCATGACACTCAATCAACAGGTCAACAGATTCCCCAAGCTGGTTTCTCATTGATGATACTATTGACTCTGCATTGTTGAGTTGCCCTATGCTTATTGTGTCAAATGCATCACCAAATGGATCAAATTTCATAGCCCTGAACCCCTTGGCAACCACCTGTTTGGCTCTTGTAACAAACTGGTCTGCTGTCGTGCAATTTGAGTACCACCCGTTGGCATAAGCTTTTACTGTATCACGCATTTTTCCGCCGATCAGGTTGTAAACTGGTGATCCGAGCTCTTTGCCAATCATGTCCCATGAAGCTATCTCAAAAGCACTGAGTGCTGCAGTGTGCTGAAAGGATTTTGAAAGATAGAATGAGTCCCTGTACAAGTCGTTTAGGTTTTTCTCGACATTGAAAAAATCCTTTCCAAGGAATGATCTCCTGACTTCTTCCATAGATTCTTTCACTGACATGGTGGAAAAGGTTGTTGGCGCCTCCCCATAACCCGTTGTTCCATCATTACTGGTCAGCCTGGCAATCAAAATTGTTGAACTCCATGGTGAAGAGTTCTCTTTTCCTTTTGATCCAAGTTCAAATATCTCTATGTTCTTGATATTCGAATTCATATATTTGCCAGCCTCCGATGCTATATTATTTTTCACAATTTTCAGGAAATCGCCTGATCTTGGATTCACCTAATTTGACTGCAAAAAAATCAGTAATTCACTATTACTGGACTTCAGGCGTTAGCTCTGCGGTATACTACGTCGACTTCGCCGTTCTCCTCTTTGAACTGTATTAATTTTAATGAATAGGTATCTCCCATGGCTCCGAAAAGGGTACGCTCGTATGGAAACTTTTCTTTCATAACCTGTATCATAGCCTCCTGTCCCGGTTCAAGCGAAAACTGAAGACTTTTGAGCACACTCTTAAGATAGTTAAATGGATCACCGCCGCACGAAATATTTCGATGATCTTCGACGAGCATAATCACCTCAGTCCTTTAATACTCATATAGTTTCACTGAAGGATAATATGACCAGATTCCATTTTAAATGCAGGGACGTAGGTTACGAGTGCAGTTACGAAGTCGACCAGCCACAGGCCAAAGACATGATGCCATCGATCCGAATTCACATGAAATATGCACACCAAATCTGGACGATGCCTCAAGATCTCGAAGACAAGATCAGTGCAGCAATAAAAGAGATCCAGGTTTAGTTATAATCAAATGTTCAATAAAATACCCACTGTATTAACTTCACAGGAAATTATAGATAAGGCCTTTTCCAGGGCATCTAAAATTGAAGTCCCATATGAGAGTTCTCTTGAAAGGAGGGTGCGCAATGAAGTAATCAACAGGATAAGCACCATTGAATCAATCACCTGTTCGCATTTGGACAAGCTGGTCAAACGCTTCCCTTCTTCCGAAAAGCTTCACCCATTCTTTTACGCGATCCTGGACCTGCTGTTCAATGTGGATAAATACAAAATCTCTCTGAGCAGGGTCAACACCTCTTCGATCAAGATAAGGGAACTTTCCACCGTATACATAAGAAGGGCTAAAGGAATTCAGGGGCAAAGAATTAATGAAACGATGAGGGCGTATTACGGAAGATATGCATCCATCATAAAGGATCTTTCACCCGATCTCAAGTTTCTCTCCGAATGCAGGGACCGGATGAAAAAAGTTCCAGTTATAGAGCCCGATCTGCCGACTTTTATAATTGCCGGAATGCCGAATACTGGAAAAAGCTCACTTATAGCCTCAATGACGACTTCCAAGCCCAGAGTGGCATCTTATCCTTTCACTACGCAGGATATACATGTTGGATTTCGGGAGCTCGGCTATTTCAAGATACAGATGATCGATACACCTGGAATACTGGATCGACCTGCTGTTGAAAGGAATGAAATGGAAGTTAAGGCCATGCTGGCACTCCAGAAAATCGATGGCGTGATTATTTTCCTTTTTGATTACAGCGATGCTTCCGGCTACACGAAAGAACAGCAGGAAGCATTGTATGAAGAAATTAGGGGATTACTTCCCAAGCCTGTAATCAGGGTCCAGAGCAAGATAGACATTTCCCCGGCAAGAATCGAAGATATCGCCTTATCGTCCGTAACTGGTGATGGTGTACCAGAACTCCTAAAGTATATGGAGTCGATTATGGGCAAAACCCATGCCGAACATTAAGTCAATACGGGAAATTGCATTAAAGAACGCATTTCAACATGACGGAACCGCCGACCCAAAGACTGTTTTATCAAAGTACCTTTCAATTACGCCGGAAGACAGAAAAAATGCCGCTTCATTACTACCGGTTGTGGAGGGTGTTGTAAACGAGATAAACGCTTTAGGAATGGCGGTTATTCAAAGAGAAATCAGTATCAGTTTTCCTGAATTATTAAAAGTAGAGAAGAAAGAGCAGAAGCACATACTCCCAGACCTGGAAGATGTGAAAGGAAAAGTTGTAATGAGGTTGGCTCCCTCGCCATCCGGCCCGCTACACCTTGGGCACACAAGGATGGCAATACTCAACGATGAGTATGTGAAGAGGTATGGCGGCAGCCTTATCCTAAGGATTGAGGATACGAACCCTTCCAACATAGACCCGGAAGCCTACAGAATGATACCGGAGGATCTGGAAATGCTGGGGGTCAAAGTCCACAATATAGTCATTCAGAGCTCCAGACTGGAAATATATTACAATGAAGCAAGGAAACTCATTTCTGGTTCGCATATGTATGTGTGCAGGTGCGATAAAGAGGTTGAAAAGAAATATAAGCTTGAAATGAAAGCCTGCCCTCATCGGGACCAAACTGCAGAGGAAAACCTGGATCTGTTTCAGAAAATGATAAATGGAGAACTGGCGTCCGGGGCTGCCTCAGTTATGCTGAAAACTTCACTGAATCATCCTAATCCTTCACTCAGGGACTGGATTGCATTCCGGATTCCTCCCGCCGAACATCCTCTTGTAGGGAGGAAGTACAGCCTGTTTCCAACGATGAATTTCAGCGTCGCAGTCGATGATCATCTCCTTGGCCTGACACATGTTATCAGGGGGATGGATCAACTCAATAATACATACAGGCAGAAATTCATTTTTGATTATAACAACTGGAAAACTCCATTCTATTTTCATTACGGAATGATTTCGTATCCAGGCGCCCTCCTGAAAACTTCCCTGATGAAAAGAGGGATAAAAAAGGGTGATTTTTCAGGCTGGGATGACGTTCGGCTACTCACAGTCCGCGCTCTATTAAAGAGAGGATACCGAAATGAGACTTTCAGGAAATACTGGATTGATTCCGGCCTTAGGGATGTGGATGCAACGTTCTCCTGGGAGATTTTCAATTCCATCAACAAAGGATTCATCGATTCTGGCGCGAAAAGGATTTTCTTTGTCAAAGACCCAGTGAAAATTACCATAAAAGATGCTCCCGACATTGCTTCTTCCATTCCATTCCATCCTTCTGATCCAAAGATGGGTTCCAGAAATTATCTTGTCAAGAAAGGATCGGACATATACGTTACAACGGAGGATTGGAATTCAATCCCTTCCGGGGAAAACGTGCGGCTAAAGGATTTATGCAATGTAACTAAAACCGGAAATTCAGCAAAATATTCCATTGACCAGGAACCGATGAAGCGCGGAAAGATTATTCATTGGGCCCCCGAGGATTCCTCAGAGTTTTCCGTTGAAAAACCTGACGGTACAATTGATAAAGGAGTGATAGAACCAGAGGGAACCAAAGTTGCAGGAGAGGTCCAGATGGAAAGATATGGTTACGTCAACAGTTTCCCGAAAAAAGGAATGGGTTACTATACCCATAGATAACTTACATTTCTTCCGGCTTAACTTTTATGTGCTCCGGGAAGGTCTTAAGGATAACAATGTGGTTCAATGCCTTAACTAACCGGTAAGGTATGGAAATAGGGACTCCTCCGTCAACCAGTTCCGGGTTCGTGCCATTAACGTACAGACCATAAATTGAGCCGGTCGTAAAATCGATGATCATGTCCGAAACTTCTCCAACACTAATGGCGTTGTTCGTATAAACCGACAGGCCCAAGACGGTTGTGGCCTCAATCTTCATAGATGTGCATCACTTGTTATGTATTTAACGGATTCTTTTTCCATGGATGGAGGGCAGCTTGTTCCGGGATTATCTTCTACAGATTTCTATGAAGTTCTTGAAAATTACTTCACCGTACTGCGTATCGTTGACTTCTGGATGAAACTGCAGTCCAAAAATTGGCTTTTCCTTGTGGTAGAACGCCTGTATATTGCAGGAACCGGAAGATGCCTGTAAAATTAGATCCTTTGACAGTTCCTTAATCTCGTCGTTGTGACTTTCCCAGGCAGTTATGGTTTTTGGGAGAGAAGCCAAAACGCCGCTGTTGTCAGATATTTCGACAGAGGTCTTTCCGTATTCAGGAGTCCTTCCCGGTCCAACCTTCCCACCGTAACTGAGGGCAATAAACTGAGCACCAACGCAGATGCCCATTATTGGAACATCGAGCTCTTTCACATACTGGCTTATAACACCAAGCTTGTCGACTTCGCTAACTATGCTTGGTGCCCCTCCCGATAAGACAAGACCGTCTACTGCTTTAAGATCGGTTACAGGAGTATCGTTACTGACAATCCTGCTGTCAACACCCAGGTCACGCAGAACACGCCATTCACGATGGGTCCACTGCCCACCGTTGTCGACGACGTCGATCTTCATCTATACCTGTTCTACTAATTCCTTGATTCCCAAAATCTTACTGATTTCTTTGTAGCGATTCCTTATTGTCACTTCAGTAACTCCGGAGACCCTGGCAACTTCCTTCTGCGTCTTCGGCTTCTTCAGTATAACCGACGCTATATAAATTGAAGCTGCCGCAACGCCTGTGGGGCCCTTACCGGAAGATATCCCGTTCTCTATGGACTTCCTCACTATGTCTTCACTGAGGACTATTGCCTGCTTATCTAGATCAAGTTTGTTACAGAATTGGGCAACGTATGAATAGGGAGTTGTTGGTTTAAGGTTAAGGCCCAGCTCCTTGGCAAGGTGCCTGTATGCCTTTCCAATTTTCTTCTTGTTAGCATCAGAAGCCTTGGCAATTTCGTCGAGAGTCCTTGGCAAGTTAATCTTCCTGCAAGCTGCGTAAACTGCGGCACAAACTATGCTCTCAATACTTCTTCCGCGGATCAGGTTCTTTTCAACTGCTTTCCTGTATATCAGGGCTGCTGTTTCCTTGATATCCTTGGCAATACCCAATTTGACACCAATGTCGTTAAGCATTTGCAAGGCCAGTGACAGGTTCCTTTCTGCTGCATTGCTTACTCTAATCCTCTGGTGCCACTTCCTTACTCTGTAAATCTGAGCCCTGTTCTTATGTGGGATTCTCTTTCCATAGTAGTCCTTGTTAGACCAGGAAATTTCAGTTGCCAGGCCTTTATCGTGACTCAGGAATGTCATCGGTGAACCGGTTCTCGCTCTTCTCTCGTCCTGATCAGAATCAAAGGAACGCCATTCAGGTCCCTGATCTATAAATGAATCCTCAAGTACGATTCCACAATCATTGCATATAAGTTCTCCTCTTTCGTAATCCCTTATAATGTGAGTTGAACCACATTCCTGACATTTTCTTGTTGCTGAATCCTGTTCTGTTTCTGGCATTAAAAACCCCGACTCCGTCCACATTCTTATATATATTAAACTCTTTCGACGTAATTTAGAGGTAATATAAAACTGATCATTTAGAAATGTCTGGGTGCCTCGCTTCTATCTGGGCGATGTGATATATCTTACTTCCTGACATTCTTTACCCTGTCAATCGAATTCAGATAAGTGTTCACTATGCGATAGGTAAGCCCCCAAATTTGGTCATTTTCAAAGACCGGCTGGACATACGCGTCACCCTTATCGGCGAGAGAGTTTATAAGTGGGGTAAAAACTGCTTTGACTTCTGCGGAATTTACTCTTGCATTTTCAGAATTACCGGTTGCGAAGAATGCCTCCACTGCGATTTCCCTGCTATGGGAGATAAAAACTCCAAGGCTATATTCAATGTGCGGTTCGATCCCAACTTCTTCTAAACACTCTCTCACTGCGGCTTCGCTTGAACTTTCGCCAGCTTTAATATGCCCTCCTGGGAGCCCAAGCTGCCCTGTCCATGGGTCTCCTGCTCTATCTGCCCTCTTAATTATTACTATCCTCCCGTTGTCTACGATGAGGACAACTGCAGCTTCAGGCTTAACTCCTTTCATGGTGGGATCCATTCCCTCTGTAATTGATGAACCATTTAAATAAGATTCAGTAATATGTGCCCTGCAGCGGTGATAAGATGCCCTCATTGTGCATGATTGGATGGACATACAGAATGGGAGCCTCCACCCTGGAAGAATTTCTAAAAATCCCTGAGAGCCAATGGATCAGCAGTTTTGCCTCTGTTACACAAAAGCCGTTTGTTTTCCTTGCGACCTGCAATAGGCTGGAATTTTACTTTGTATCCGATTCACCTGATGATAGCAGGTTCTCCTTTCTGGATGGCAGGCTGACTTCATTAACTGGAACTGAAACCATGGAGCATGTTTTCAAAGTTGCCAGTGGCCTTGATTCCCTATCGGTTGGAGAAGGCGAAATATTGGGGCAGGTGAAGAGGGCCTTCGACGAATACCTCAAGAGAGGGCAAAAGGATGTACTGCTGACAGAGACTTTTATGTCGGCAATCAGGGCAGGAAAAGCGGTAAGACAGAAGACAGGGATATCTACCGGAAAAGTGTCGGTCCCGTCTGTATTTACCAAAATGCTGAAGAATCAGGTCAGGATTGAAGGGAGCCGAATAGCGGTAATCGGATCAGGCAAGATGGGAATGGGGTTCGTCAGGTTACTCACCCAGAACTCGCCTGAGGATATTTCACTAATATACAGAAATTATCCTCCAAAGGAAAAGGTTGTCGCCCTCCACCAGTATCCTTTCTCAAAGTTAAGTGCGATAATTCCCCAGAGCGATATAGTAATAGCGGCGACGACTTCCAAGGAACCCATCCTCTTCCCGGATATGTTTCCCGAAGACAGGAAATTCGTGGTCGTAGACGTTTCAAACCCGGCAAATGTCCATCCTGACGTGAGGAAGAAGCAAAACGTGGTATATCTGGACCTGTCGGATTTGGACAGGTTTGTCAGCAGCTCACTCGGCGAACGAAGCGTTGCAATCCATGATGCGGAAAAAATTATTGTTGAAGAAACCGTAAAACTCGACAGAAAAATCAAGAACCACATGATAGAAGAATATCTAGGAACATTCTACGGTAATGCGATTAGTACCGCGAATGAAGAAATTGACAAATTCAAAAAGGAGCTTTCCAAGGGAAAAACCGTAGACCATTTGCTTGGAATGATGATGACTTCATTTACCAATAAGATCATGCATCCCATAACTTCGCTGGTAAGATCAATTTCCGAGCAGGATCCCCAGCTACTGCAGGCGCTTAAGGAGAAAACTTTCCCTGATCAAAATGCCGGTCTCTCTCCTGCTGAAGATCGGAAAGCCACCCAAAATCTACCAGCCCGAAGTCGTCGGTCAACCCAAAAACCCTGAATTTCTTTGCATCCACGTTCTTGAGAACAGGGGTAAAATGCTCTTCACTGAGAAGGGACTGTGTTACATCCGTTCCTGTGGAATAAAAACTCAAAGAAGGCGTAATCGCCACTCTGCTTTCCGCATTATAGACAAAACAGCCCATCTTGACGATTCCTCCAATCCTGTCCCTCAGGACCAGGGACGGGTGCTCATGCCCCAGCATTGTCAGTTTCCTTAGCCCACGATCCTTGTCACCATGATAGATATAGTATTCATCGGTTTCGTAGTACTCATAGAGATCTATCCCCCTCTGCTTCAGGATGGTAATGAGGTAGTTGTCATGGTTTCCCCTGACGAATTTTAGCTTGATCTTGTCCGCATATCTGTCAATAAAATGTACAATATCATCCCATTCCTGCGAGAGATTTCTTGAGAATTCCTGCTTGAAATCCCCGTTGATGATTAGGAATTCCGGATGATATCTCTCAATTATGCTGTCAATTCTGGCCTCCACATGCTTTAGCTGCATCTTTGGGAGGAACAGGCCGTGAAGGTTCATTTCTTCCTCGAAGCCAAGATGAAGATCAGAAACAACCGCAGCGCGGATATCGCCCAGGTAAATGCACCCAAGATCCGAGAGATAAACGTTACTTTCGATACTAAGGTCCTGCAGGTTTATCAGCCCTTTTGCCGTTCATGAATTCGGAAATAAGTTCAATCCCTTTTACAAGTTCTTCCTCCTGCGTGGCGAATGACAACCTGAAATGGTCGTCGGAAGATTCTCCAAATGCATTGCCTGGAATCACTGCAACATGTGATTTCTGCAGCAACTGACTGGAGAACTCTCCAGAACTCATGCTCATCTCGAACTTTGGAAATGCATAAAATGCACCTTCAGGCTCGGTAACCGTAATCCCCTGAATTTCGTTAAGCAACTTCACAACTAGATCTTTCCTCTTCTTAAAAATTGATGTAAACTTCTTTGGAGACTCTGTATCTTTCAGGGCTGCAATAGCGGCAGTCTGTGAAACCGACGGTGCGCAGGTTATTGTCTGTTGCTGTATCAAATCGCATGCATCTGCTATTTCCTTCCGCGCATGCAGATATCCGATTCTCCAGCCAGTCATCGCATGGGACTTGCTGAAACCTGATACGGTAATTGTGTTATCCCTCATTTCGGGTATTGATGCTGGCGAGAAGTGAGCCCCCTTGAAAATTATGCTTTCATATATCTCATCTGAAATCAGCATAAGATTGTGTTCCAGCACAAAATCAGAAAGAGCCCTGATATCTTTTGCACTGTATACTTTCCCCGTTGGGTTCACCGGGCTGTTAAATATGAAAACCCTTGTTTTTGGCGTGACCAGTTTCTCCGCTTCATCCAGGTTAAGGGAATAATCGTCTGGTAGCCTGAAGGGCACCGGTTTGCCTCCTGCAAGTCTTACTATATCAGGATAAGAGAGATAGTACGGTTCCGGAAACAGGACCTGATCTCCGGGATTTAATACCGCTAACAGAGAGGAATAAACTGCAAATTTTGTGGGCGTTACGACCACTTCCTGTGATGACGCATCTTTTATGTTGTTAAAACTGACGAGTTTTTCTGAAATTGCTTTTCTAAGATCGGGCAATCCGGAGGAGGGAGTGTAATGAGTCATACCCCGTTTTGAGCTCTCGTATGAATATTCAATAATCCCATCAGGGGTTGTAAAATCCGGCTCTCCTATTCCAAAATTATAGACGTGAATGCCCTGTTGCTTCATATCTGAAGCCATTTTTGTGAGGGAAAGCGAAGCTGATTTCTTGATGCCTGAGAGCCTCTCTGATATCATTGCTTCAGATTCACAAGGTGTTTATATTTCTATTCTCGCAGATTTCCAAATTTCAGTTGATTTTCACAGATCTCGGTCTTTAACGTGGCAGCCAAACACCTTCGGTCACGAAGTCCAGGACTTCATGTAATCCCTGTCCTCAACTGTATCTGCGAATTCAGTGAATTTAATTGGATCGTATGCTTCAATCATCACTGCAAGTTCATTGGTGGATTGCTTTCCCAGGGAATTCTCAACCGCACCAGGCTGTGGGCCATGTATAATTCCCCTGACATGAACCGTGACCGATCCTGGTGAAATGCCCTTTCGGCTCATGAAATTACCGGATGAATAGAACAGGATTTCATCGGTATCTATGTTGTTGTGATAATAAGAAATGGGAACAGCTTTCGGATGAAAATCGAATGGCCTGGGAAGAAATGTGCCCATCATAAAAGATTTCCCGGTAAAGTGCTCATGTATTGGCGGAGGCATATGCAGCTTCCCGACTATTGGGGAGATTCTATCGACGTTGATCGCATAAGGATACAGGTATCCGTCCCAACCTTCCACGTCAAACATAGACTTTTCCCGCTTTTCCACCAAGTAATGCGTACCAAAGTCCACATACACTTCTCCGGCACCAGAGTGAGAAGGTTTGCCGAGCAAAGGGTATCTGAAATCCCTCGTGTAGTATGGAGAACCTTCCTTTAACTGCCCGTATACGTTAAGATATCTGGATGGTATGGATATCCTGTCTCTTGACTCCAGGAAAAAAGCGCTAAAGTTAGTGGAATATTCCATGTAAAATGTCAGCCCCTTGGGAATGTACAGGTAATCACCTTTACCGAACTTAATGCTCCCAAAGGGAGAAATCAATTCACCTGTTCCCGAATGAATGAACAAAATCGTTTCGAAAAGTGCGTTTCTCATAAGCCCCTTCATTTTCTCTGAAGGCTGGACTGTTCCAATTTTCAGTCTTTCGTTGTACATTAACGGGTTTCTTCCGGTAATGAAACTCCCGTTTCTCTGATATGAAAGTGCATTGTAATGCCTGTGCGTAAACGCCCTCTTGGACTCAAGTAAGCTCTTCTTTGGGGCTTCCTCCACCGAGACCAAATCAGTTGGCTCGTTCCTGTGATACAGAAGTGAATATGGGCCTTCGAATGACTCCTCACCAAAAAGTTCCTCTCTAAGCAACTCGTTTCTATCGATGTACGTGTGCCTGCTATCAGGCATATTACCCTGTTTAACGTAGAACATAGACTTACCCTATTTTATTCTTTAAATCGCCAATCATATTTGAATGCAACGAAATCTCGTCGCCTTTCCCGAGCCAAGGACACACATCTGTACCCAGTTCGAGGATGCAGCCATTTTCCATTGTGCCGGACATGATTATGTCACCAGGATAAAGGAAACAGTCTTCTGAGGCGCGGGATATCATTTGCGGAAATGACCAGTAAAGTTTACTAAGATTCCCTGACGATACCTCTTTCCCGTTCACAAATAAAGATAAATCTAGATTTATTGAATCACCGGAAATCATTGAATCCTTTTCTTCGCCTGTTAAAATAAGAGGACCCAAGCTCAGTGCAAAATCCTTCCCCTTTGCAGGCCCAAGCCCGACCTTTATTTCTTCCATTTGAACATCTCTTGCGCTCCAATCATTTGCAAGTGAAATACCGTATACATAGTCCATAGCCTCACTTTTGGGAATGTCTATCCCTTTTTTTCCGATAACAATCATAAATTCTGCTTCAAAGTCCATTTGCCTGGTGGATTTTGGCTTTGGTACAACGCTTCCAGAACCGAACAGGGCATTTGGATTCGTAAAATAGAATACGGGAAACTTGTACCACTCCGGAGGTACGGTTAAACCTCTTCTCGCCCTTGCGTTCCTGACATGGCCCTCAAACGAGAAGAAATCCCTGATTGAGCAGAGGGTACCGACAGGAGGAAGGAGTTGAGCTGGTTCATCAATTCGTCCCTCCACATCTCCAGGAGTGTACTGCCATGGAAACCGCTTGTTTCCCTTAAGGAGGTAATACCCATCATTTTCCAGAGATATCCATCTATCCTTTCCTTCGTGGTGGGCCCTTCCTATCTTCATTTTATCTCAGAGATTTCCTCTTTTTGCTTGCTCTTTTTCTATAGCCTCGAAGAGAGCCTTAAAATTTCCCTTCCCGAAGGAAGTACCGCCTTTTCGCTGGATAACTTCATAGAAGAATGTTGGTCTATCTCCGATTGGTTTAGTAAATATCTGCAGCATATACCCTTTGTCGTCTCTATCCACCAGGATGCTGTGTTTTTTAAGGGCTTCAACATCTTCATCGATCTTTCCGACCCTCTCCGTTAAATTTTCATAATATGATGGAGGCGTTTCCAAAAACTCAATTCCTCTTTCCTTCAACTCAGAAACTGTTTTAACAATATTTTCGGTGGAAATGGCAATGTGCTGAACACCTGGTGATTTATAATAGTCAATATACTCCTGTATCTGGGATTTTTTTAATCCCAACGCAGGTTCGTTTATCGGGAATACTATGCTCCTGTTGTTGTATTCTACGACTTTTGATCGGAGGGCTGAGTAAGTGGTGCTGATGTCCTTGTCGTCAAAGGTCATGAACTGATTGAATCCCATCCCCTTCACATAAAAATCGACCCAAGGGTCCATCCTGTTATCTTCCACGTTACCAACGACATGGTCAACCTTATTGAGTCCCGTTTCAACTGGTTTATCTCTTTCCAGAACTAACTCGTATCCCGGTGGAATATCCGAGTCGTACTCGCTATAGTCAACTAGTGTGTGAACAGTCTCACCGTATGTTCTTACTGTTGATCCCCTTAGTTTCCCTGAATTTCCCTTGGTTTCCTTAATCTTGGATGGTTTTATCAGGCCCCTTTTTTCTATCTCCCTGATTGCTTTTTCAATGTCTGGCACTTTAATTGAAATATCATGGACTCCGTCTCCATGAGTCTTGACATGTTGCGCTATTTCTGAAGAGGGATCTAGAAAACTTGTAAGAATTAGATTGACGGTACCCTGCCTCATAAGATAAGATACCCGATCGCGAACTCCGGTTTCAGGTCCTGCATATGCTACTGGAGTAAAACCCATTGCCTTTTCGTGAAAAAAAGCCCATTGCCTCGCAGATCCTACATAAAATTCAATTGAACTTACCGAATCCAGGAATGTTTCTCCGGTCATAAGTCATAGCAGTGATAACCATTATTATAGAATTTCTATTCTCTGTTGGTTTATTAGAGAATTTATCTGCCCAGAGGTCAGCATTACTGGTTTTATGAGGCTGTCTAATCGTAGTAGAAAGCCCTCAGTTTCAGAAGCTTGTAGAAGATCCAGGGGGTTAATTACGATTCGTATTCATGACTATTTGAACTGGGTTACCATCTGGGTCTGCAGCGAATGCCGCTCTAAGAATCCCTCCAAAGTTGTGTGGGGCAGCGAGGAAAGTAATGCCTTTGGAGCTTAATATAGAGTACATTGAATCAACATCTTCCACCCAGAGCACGATCTCCCCACGTGGGTATTTACCTCCAGCGGAGATGCCGTGGTATTCCTTGAGTGCTTTGACCGTTGATACACCCAAGTTCAGGCTATCTAGCTCCATTTCAACGTGGTCAGATGGTTCTTTTCCAGAGGCACGGAACGTCTCCTTGAATCCGAAGAGGTCGCTGTAGAAATAAATTGATTTCTCAACATCAGTTACGAAGAGATTGATCAGATGATCCCTAATCACGGGGCGTGATGCGGTAGCTGTTGACTTGGGAAGAGGGAGTCGGGCGACGAATACTACTGGGTTTCCATCTGGGTCCGCAATTCTGGCATTGTGCAGATAGCCTCTGAAATCTCGTGGGGGAACAAGTGAGTTGGCTCCATTAGTAATCGCCCAATGGTACGCACCGTCGACGTCATCTACGAAGAGAACAATCTCTTCTCGAGGAAGGTCGATCCCCCCTGAAATCCCGTGTTGATCTTTCAAAGCCTCGATTGTGGCTATGCCCAGCCTTATTGATCCAAGTTGGAATTCCACATGGTAGGGATTACCTTCTTTCGGTATTCTGAAAGTTTCATTCAGTCCTAAGATGTCGTGGTAGAACGTTTTAGATTTCTCAATATCCGAAGTGTAGAGGTTAACCTGTGGACTTTTGAATAATTTGCGGAGTGCAGAGTTCGCAACTCTTACCATGATTGGGGCATCTCCAAAGCATTCTGCCTTGCGAAGCGCATGTAGTCGAGAGATAATTTGTCACTTGTTTTAATGGTTTCCAAATCTACTCTGATATTGGGAGTGACCAAAAGTAATAACTGAAGAAATACAAATTTGTATTCAGTCCTCAGGGGACCGAACACGATACTACCAGATCCAAATGATCCTGCTAATCTGTAGATCCTCGTCTTAAGTGACACACGGGGCATAAATCAAAATCATGGTGATGGATAAAGATTTCCGGTTTGGCCGAAGCTGTCAATTCTCCGTTTACAGCCTCGGTTTTACCAAAGTTTTTAATATATGCTATTTATATATATCCATATGACTGAAAATAAAGAGCATGACACGATAACGCTGAATCTTCCAATGTTCTCGAAATTCGGAATGATTGGGGGGATACTCCTTGGCATTGCTATACTGGCGTTCGCTATTGGCGAGATAGTATACGATGTTTGGTATATATCTAATGAAATCTCTGCGAACAGTTCAAATTGGGCTGGCTTGGCTGCTCTTGTGATACTGTTATTAGCCGCTGTATTCTTGTTTTTTATTGGCGGATTGGCAATAATCTGGTCTAGAAAGGGAAAACTGCCCACCAATATTTATCTGCCCACGGTTCTTGTTTTTATATTCTTTGTGCTGTTGGGTATTTCCTCTATTACAATACAATACGGGAGTGGATACCCATTCTTCAATGTGTCCCCAGGGGTTGAACTAATAGTAGGCGCTGTTCTTCTGCTTGTATCTGGTCTGATTTATGGAGGCAAGAACCTAGTGGCTAAGCTCACAGGAATTGTAATCGGAATTGCTGGCTTCATATTGGTATTCATCGGATACACATTCAATCCCTCAACTGCATTAACTAGCCTTCCGTTCCTGTCAAACGCAGATCAATATTTCATTCTCTTCTCAGCTTATCCAGTTTACCTGTTCAGTTACTTTGGCTTCTTTGGCTCTTCCAATATATTTGCGTTAGTTGCATTTATCATTGGTGCTGCCGCGCTTATAATTGTGTTGTTCACAAAGAAATTCAAAGTTTTGATTGGCGAGACGATGGGCGCGATTTCCCTAATTATATTCTCTATCGGATTGATTATTACTGGGGCATACGTCATTTCTAACAGCGTATTTACGGACTTCGGAATCATTAATGATTTCGGCGGTATTTCATACGGTTATCTGGTCCAGGTCTCCCAGGCGTTGCTTTTGACTGGCGGTGTTATCTTCTTGGTTAGCGGAATATTCCTCATTATCTATGGGTTAGTAACAATTGCATCTCATGCAACAGAGTTTGGAAAAGCCCTTAACCCTTAAGGTTTCCATTTAACAATTTTAGTCCTCTCTGGAATAATGGGGATAAGATAATATTTATCCCTCCGTTATTTTTTCATGGTGGAAAAGTGGGCTTTTGAGAACCTTTATGAGACCCTTGGTTCATTTCCCGTGTGGTACTTCATAACGATGACAGGAGCCTTCACTTATTTTAACGGCACTTTGATGGGTGCAAATGGCAGCGTCCGGTATGACACAGGGAATATCGTATCCTTGATCATGTGAAGGAACTGGTCTGGACAGTGGAACCCACGATGTGTTCCTGCACGCGAAGATACCGATAATCCAATGCCCGGAGCACAGAAAGCTCCATGCCGTTGTTCCATGGAAAGAGAGGATCTCAGGAAATCGGATCTGAAAACTGAAAAAGCGTATGCCATAAAGGAGAACCTCAGAGAGAGTTCTGGAACTGTTTTTGAACCAGGAAGAGGCCCATAACTTCTGGAAGCACTGGTCTGACATACTCTCCTCGCTGAAGGCCGGAGCTTTCTTGCTGGATTCCTTGTAATTTTCATGGAACTTTGGGATTCTTTGGCTCCCGGTGTAATAATATATGTATGGGATTTCACTCACTAAACTGAGTCGCACCCAATACAAGAACCAGATTTATCTGTAGGGCCGGGTCCGGGAATTGAACCCGGGTCCGGGGATCCACAGTCCCCAAGGATATCCACTACCCCACCCCGGCCATTTAAAACACTGAAGTATATTGCTATATTAATGATTTCCAGCCACTTCAGTCACAAAAAGGACGCCATTCACGAGGATTTTATCTTTCTTGTGGTGAGAAAATCTCCTTTTTATGGTGAGATTAATCCTTTCTTCCTTTAGGACTGTACCTTTTTCCTTAAAATACGATCTCACAAAATCCTTTCCCTTCGCGTTGTGAATAGAATAGATTATTGAGCTCGTTCTGGTCGCCGCATCCAAAAATGGGATATCTGCGTCCTTTTCAACTGCTCCCCAGGGAGGATTCATTAAGCAAGTGTCATATATTCCGGTTTCGTCTTCCACGTTTCCTACCTTGAATTCCACGTCTAGTCCCCTGCAGTTCTCCATTGCAACGTCAATACTGTCTTGATCTATATCTATTGCTAGAACTTTCTCTGCACCGAGTTTTGCCGCAGCAAAAGCAAAAGACCCGTTTCCAGTGCCGGCGTCGAATACCCTTTTACCAAATATGTTTCCATCAAGATAAGCCATGTTAACAACGTAAGCCACCACTGATGGATCCGTATCATACTGCTCCAGCACGTTACTAAACGAATCCTTCACTTTGAGCTTCTGAATGAGGATCTCAAGTTCCTTTTTGTCCATTTGGGGTTCTTACTGCATATTTCCAACGGCTAGAGCTACAATTTGAGCTGCCATTTTTGCGCTAACTTCGGGATCTTCACCACGGGATTTCAGCAATTTCTCGATTCTCTTTATTGCCCTGTGCTTCTTCCATGTTCCACTTTCATGGGCTGCAAGAACGATGTACGCAGCAATTTCCCTGTCAACGTTTATCCCGAATCGCTCCCTAAGCTTAATCTGCCACAATGGCACAAGAACCCTGGGTATCCCTCTAAAATCCCCGGATTGCCTGAAATTCTGAATGATCTTATTAGGGTTAGAGGTTGACCTCTTTCTGGACTCGGGCATAGCATATTCATCAAATTTAGGCATATATGCTTTTGCCTGTTTATATCCTAATCGCACAGGAATTCAGAAAAATGCGGAGTTTTCAGAATATGACCTTTAGAAAAATGTCCCTATTCCTTTTATATTTACGCCGGTAGCGTATCGCCGTTCAACATGTCGCTATCTGATTATCTTTTGAACGTTTTCAGTTGGTTTAATTAACGTTCTTTTGAAGAAGTTTTTTAAACAAACTGCGTTATTCCTAACAGGTTATAATGGAGGCTACTGAGAAAGTTTTACCTAAATCTAGGTCTCGCAATGTTGAGAATAAACCTTTCTTTAGCATGACCTCTTTCTCAAGAGCTGGAGTGATCTGGTTCTCTTTTGCGCTGATTACACTTGGTCTAAGTAGCGCACTCCTGTTTGTGGTGATACTTTCTAGCAATATCTCCCTAAATGCTGGCTATTCAACAATTACTTCTGACATTTTAGGAATAGCATCGTCAGCTGCGTTTATCTCAACGGGTTTAATTCTTGTGCTCAGTTTAAAAGAAGAAGCCAGCTTTCGTGTTTTACGTAATTTGGGATTAACTGTATCTATTTTTTTCGTACTGGCCTCGGTAGGAACCTTTTACACAGTGAGCAATGTTTTGGATAACCTGCAGTGGATTTTCTATCTCGTGGGTGGTTTTGCGATATTAAGTGTAAGCCTGTTAGCAGAGACGCACTTCAAGACATATCCCCCCATATTATCGGCTGTTTTCATAGGAGGAATAATAATTTTGTCAATAGGTGCTTCATTTGTTACCTCGGGATTCAATTTAATTTCTAGCGCCGATCCTTCAGCAGCCAATGCTTTTCAACAATTAACTTCGAACCCATTTTTCTTCCTTTCATACTTTGGAGTCTATGGGTCAAGTATTTTATTCTTCGCAGCAGCAATGACTCTTGTGGCACTATCAGCAGTCATTTATATAAATGAAGTAAAGAAACCTCATCCGGCGTTTGGCATCGGTAACTTCCTTTTTTCCGCTGGTATCGTTATCTTTTCGGCTGGTATGGTGTTTTCCGTTTACAACGCGTTTTCGTCAAACTTTCTAAGCGTACTTTACCAAATTTACTTAACAGGAAATGGAATCGCCTGGCTGGTAGTTGCTGCTGAATTTCTTGTTGCTATTGCGGAGTTTGTGTTCGTCGCAGCTGCGATTGCGTTGGTACTTTACGCCATCATTTGAACTACGTTATTTCGAAGAAATGAGGAATGTATCCTGAAATCTAGATCAAAAAAAGGACGGTTCTTCTCAGGTATTTGAAGATAATACTTTCAATGAACCCCCTGATGGGAAAAAATTGGCTCAAAGAAAGTTTTGCGAAAGCCGCTCAGTTTTGTATCAGGTAAAGCAGAACAGCCTTCTCTGTGTGCATTCGATTCTCGGCTTGCTGGAACACCCGGCTCCTGATCCCGTCAATGACTTCGTCCGTTACCTCTAATCCTCTGTGGGCCGGGAGACAGTGAAGGAATATTGCATTCCTTGAAGCCTTATCCATCAATGACGCATTTACCTGGTACTTGCCGAATATCTTTTCCTTCTTTTCCTTCTCGGATTCCTCACCCATTGAGACCCAGACATCCGTATACACTACATCCGCGTCCTGTACTGCCTGTGCCGGATCTTCCACAATCTCTATTTTTGAACCTGTGTCCGCAGTCAGTTCCTTCCCAAGTTCTATAATGTCCTTGTCAGGGTAATACCCTTTAGGACAGCCAACTGAGATGTCTACCCCGAGAGATGCAGCTCCAAGTATCAGGGAATTGGCTACGTTGTTCCCATCGCCAACATAAGCAATTTTCCTTCCCTCGATGTTACCGAATATCTCCCTCATGGTCATGAAATCGGCAATGATCTGGACCGGATGTTCCACGTTGTCAAGTGCATTGATAACTGGTACTTTGGACCCCTCTGCCAGTTTAATCATGTTTTCGTGTTTATAAGCTCTGTACGCGATCGCATCGACGAACCCGGAAAGCACCATTCCGGTGTCAGAGATCGTTTCTCCTCTTCCTAGCTGCATGTCGTTTGGATTGAGGTAGATTGAGTGCCCCCCAAGCTGTTGCATTGCGACTTCGAAGGATACCCTGGTTCTGGTGCTTGGTTTCTCGAATATCATAGCCAGCACCCTGTTTTTGATTGTATCTGAGGATTCGTACCTGTTTCTCTTTAAGGAAATGGATAGGTCGATTATATCATCCAGATCAAATGCAATGTCTGCAACTGAAATCAAATCTCTTTTCATAATCTCACTCCAGCATTTTGGGTATGTCGATTGGATACTCTGCGACCCTGACACCGGCTTCTTCAAAGGCCTTTATCTTGGATTCTGCAGTTCCGACCCCTCTTTCAATTATTGCACCTGCATGACCCATTCTCTTTCCTGGGGGTGCGCTTCTGCCAGCGATGTAGGCAACGACTTTCTTCCTTACGTTTTTCCGTATGTATTCCGCGGCTCTTTCCTCGTTTGAGCCACCTATTTCGCCTACTACTACGATTTTCTTAGTGTCTTCATCTGCATTAAATAATTCCAGTGCATCGATGAAATCCATTCCAGGAACAGGATCGCCGCCCAATCCGATGACAGTGCTTTCTCCCATTCCATCAAGAGTTATGGCATTTACAATCTCATAAGTAAGCGTACCACTTCGTGAAGCAACTGCAACGTCTCCCTTCTTGAAAATTGTGTTTGGCATTATTCCTATCTTGACTTTACCTGGTCTCGTAATACCCGGACCATTCGGTCCAAGCAACCATGCACCCTTTCTTCTTGCGTTATAAAGAATCTCCATTGTATCGTGGAAAGGTACGTGCTCAGTCAGGATATATACTACCTTGATCCCCGCATCCAGTGCTTCATATGCAGCATCCTTGACAAAAGGAGGGGCAACTGAAATCATAGTAGCATCCGGGTTAAGGTGCATAAGATCGCTCACGTTGTCGAAAACTGGAATTCCATTAACGTTCTGGCCGGATTTTCCTGGTGAAGTTCCGCCAACTACTTTCGTGCCAAACTTTAACATTTCGCCGGAATGGAACATTCCCTGGTGGCCCGTAATTCCCTGGACTATGACTTTCGAATTTTCATCTACAATAACTTTCATTTAAGCACCTCCTGCAAAGGAGACGACCTTTTCCACAGCAGGCATCATTTCTGAAAATGCCACGATTCCGTTTTGCTTGAGTATTTCCCTTCCTTCTGTTTCCCGGACACCGCTTAATCTGACAACCAGTTGTTGCTTGATTCCATATTTCTTTTTGGCCTCAACTATCCCTGCAGCAACCGTATCGCACTTGGTGACTCCCCCAAATATATTTACGAGTATAACCTTTGGATTTGCTTTCAATACAAGGTCAAATGCTTCCACGACGATATCCGTGGAATCCGTTCCTCCGAGGTCGAGAAAATTTCTTGGCTTCCCTTTATGTAAAAGAAGTGCATCAAGTGTTGCCATGGTCAATCCGGCTCCATTGGCTATCACCCCAATAACTCCTTCCAGTTCTACAAACGAATATCCTTTAGATTGTGCCTCAAGTTCAAGAGGTGTTCTTTCCGGATCTTCTTTAGGGAATTCCTGGTGCCTGTAGAGAGAATCTGAATCGATTATGACCTTGGAGTCCGCTGCAATGAGCTTACCATCCCCGTTCAGGACTAATGGATTAATCTCAACAAGTTCGCAGTCATATTTTTCGAATACCTGATAAAGTTTGGGCAGGATCGCCCTCAATTGCTTCGCAAGCTGAGCATCAAATTTCATAAACTTAGTCAGCTGCCTTCCAATAAAATCGGAGTATCCAACAATTGGATCGATTGATTTACGGAAAATTTCAGTTTCCGGGACAGATTCTATTTCCACTCCTCCAGCGACGCTTGCAATCAACATGGGTTTCCTCTCAGTCCTGTTGAGCGTTATGCTGAGATAGAATTCTTTCCTGATATCCAGCATCTGTTCAATAAGCAACTTGCTGACTGTGAGGCCACGAACCTTTGAACCCAGCAATTCCTTTACTGCATTTCCCAATGTGGCCTGGTCTTTGGCAAACTTTATCCCGCCGGACTTGCCTCTGCCTCCTATGAGGACCTGTGACTTTACCACAACCGGGGATGTATATGACTTCACTTCTGATGGCGAAGAAACTACATATCCATCAGGCACAGGTATCTGAAACTTTCTGAAAATCTCCTTTCCTTGGTACTCGTATAGATTCAATAATTCACCCGCTGGTGATTGATAGAAAAATAATAAAGCTTGTCGGAGTTAAATTGGAATAAAAATGGAACTTCTGAATGAATTCTTTAAGAAAGGGGATAGTTAAAAATAAAAATCAGGGAAATTGACAACTGAGATCAGTAGGGTGGCATTCCACCCATGCCTCCCATTCCACCCATGCCTCCGCCAGGTGATTCGGATGCACCAGATTTCTTGCTGGCCACTACATCGTCAATTCTCAATATCATTATAGCTACTTCCATAGCAGATTCCAGAGCGTGCTTCTTTACTCTCATTGGGTCGAATATACCTGCTGCAGACATGTCACCAACACTGTTTTCTCCAACACTTATTCCGGCGGACTGCTTTCCTTTTTCGTGTTCCGCCTTCAGTTTGATCAGGGTGTTGATTGGATCCATTCCTGCATTCTCTGCCAGCGTTCTTGGGATGACTTCCAGTGCCTTTGCGAATGCATCTATTGCAAGCTGTTCTCTTCCACCTACAGTGTTCGCATATGCCCTGATTCTAAGAGAAATTTCGGATTCAATGGCACCTCCACCGTACAGGTATTTTCCATCTTCCTTGGTAAGTGAAACTACCCTTATTGCGTCATTCAGCGATCTTTCTATTTCGGAGACAACATGATCTGTTGCGCCCCGAATCAAAATGTTAACTGCTTTGGGGTTCGCACACCCGGTAATGAATGTCATCCTGTCATCGCCGATCTTCTTCTCTTCCACTTTCTCAGCTTTTCCCAGGCTCTCTTTTGACAAGTCATCCAGGTTGGTGACAATCTTCGCGCCAGTAGCCTTCGCAAGCTTTTCCATGTCACTCTTCTTGACTCTCCTGACCGCATATATGCCATCTTTTGCGAGGTAGTGCTGGGCCAGGTCTTCAATGCCTTTCTGTGCCAGTACTACGTTAGCCCCGCTCTTCCTTATCTTTTCGACCATTGACTTAAAAGTTTCAGACTCCTGACCAAGAAAATCCTGTATTTTTGACGGATCGGTAATCTGGACTTTTGCCTCTATTTCAGTCTTCTTTATCTCAAGGGCTGAATCAATGAGAGCAATCTTCGCGCCTTTAACAACAACCGGCATCTTTGGGTGAACTCTTTCCTTGTCGATTATAAGCCCCTCGATAAATTGTGTATCACTAACGCTTCCGCCGTTCTTCTTGTCAACTTTAATGTTAGTATAGTCAACAGTTATCTTGTTGTTTCTTACCTCTGCAACTGCATCTACTGCTTTTACAACAAGGTCAGCAAGGAAATCATATGACGATCCAGTATTCTTTCCTGCCAGTGCAGTGGTGGCAATATTTCTAAGCGTCTTATCGTCTGAGGCAGATTTTGAGGAAGCTTCCATTATCTTCTTGGCCTCGTTGATAGCAAGCCTGTATCCATTCGCTATCACGGTCGAATGCACTCCCTGCTCAAGCAGGGTTTCTGCCTGCTTAAGGAACTCCCCCGCAAGGATAACAGCAGTTGTGGTGCCGTCTCCTACTGAACTGTCCTGTGACTTTGCTACCTCTACAATCATTTTTGCAATTGGGTGATCAACGTCCATCTCTTTCAGGATGGTGGCTCCATCGTTGGAGATAACGATATCTCCAATAGAATCAACCAGCATCTTGTCCATACCCTTCGGACCAAGAGTTGTACGAATTGAATCCGCAATGGCTTTGGCAGCTTCGATATTTCCTCTCTGCGCGTCTTTTCCCTGTTCTCTTTTTGTTCCTTCTTTTAGAATTAAAATAGGCATTTGCCCTGACATCATGGTTTATGGCACCTCAAGTAGTCCGTAAATATGTTCTTCAATATAAACATTTTCAAGGATAACCATTCAATGTGCGATTGTGGGAATGGCATTTCCTAGGGTTTTCCTGTAGGAGTGGGATTGTTCTCGAGGCAAAGGGTGATTTGAGTCAACCCGAAGAACCTTATTATAAAGGGAAATGCTCTTCAGTTATGCTAGTTTCAGAACTTGGCAATCGCCTTGGAAAGCAGTGCGTAGTTTCTTTTAATCTGGATTCTGAATTTGGGAATATAAGCAGGAAATACAAATTGACATCAATTGGCAAAATCAGGAGAATAGAGAAGAAAGGCATTATCCTGGTGAATTCCCCCCATAACGATTCACTGCCGATGGACTTTTCGCGGGAAATGGAAAAGCTGGGAGCGGTAAATTATGCAGGTGCCTGGTCAATGGGTCTGGACATTACAGAGACTGCCATTATGCCGTTTTTCACTGACTTAATTCTCATTCCTTCTGTTGTAGTGGATGCAGTGATCATAAAAGGCGAGAAATGCCACATGTACTTCAGGTTTCACCAGAACAACCATACTGAAGTCAATTCTATTATAATGAAACATTCGTCAATGATGAAAGGTTTTACAATTCCTTTCTTCGGGGATGCTTCCAATCGGGTCGATTCAATACACCAGCTGTCCAGTGAGATACCTTTGCATTACATTGAAATTAACACGAGGGTCCCGCCCCGGTCAATGGACATCCAGAAAGATAAGGTGATAACAGTCTTTGGAAATAACTGGATGCGGGAAATAAAGTATTTGATTGAAGGAGACACACATTCCGTATACTATGAACAAGGCAAGCTTCTCACCGAAGGTGGAGAAACTGTAGAGATTTCCAAACAGGAAAAGATTTACGAGACTACTTTCCAGAATCCACTCATTGACTATTATTTCACCCAATGTACGGACAGCTACATCGCATTGCTTGGAATGGGCCAGAAATTGCAGGGCAAGGATTTCAGTTTTTACATAGTTATTCCAAGCATGAATCTTGAGAGATTTACCGGGATAATGCTCCAGTCTTTCAGCAAATTCAACACCTGGCAGATGAGCCTCCAGGAAGTAATGCCGGGCCTAAGGCTTTGATTTCTGGAAGTTTTGCCTCTTAATCTCTTTTCTTATTTCTTCATATATTCGGCCAACACCATATTGGTTTTGGTCCACAAATTTTGAGACCCTGCTCAGCCTTGGGTAGACCCTCTGAATTTCCTTGTACATTAAACTCGATATGTTCCTTATCTCATAATGTGCAGCCGGCGTAGTACGAAGCTCTGTGAAGTACATAAACTCCTGGAGATTTCCTTTTACCAGGAAACCGTAAATCTGGGAAAAAGGAACCGCATATTGTGATCTTTCCACACCATATTTGTCTGCAAGGGATTTCCACACAATTCTTGATTTATTCATCAGGTCGTTGTATTTTTTGAGCAATTCTGAGTTCTCCTGAAATAATTCCGGAACAAACTTATTATGCGTATTTCTGACTGGACGCCGTATAATGGTAAGCATTCTGTGCCGGTGGAAATCCCTGAATGTGCCAAAGGACATATTAACCAGGAAGCAGGCATCGGGTATCTCCAGCAGCCTTCCTGGCTTATCCCTGCGATTCTGGCGTATATTTACGAGGGAATCCACCAGGTCTTCGGTCAGGCTCTCATTCTTCTTGGGTGAACCTTTCCCTTTTCCCAGAGTCTCAAGCAGGGATTCGAACTCTTTCTCGCCAGAATTCGAAACCAGGGTTACGGGTTCTGCCCTGTCAAAATCCAGGTCTTTATAAATCGCCTCCTCCCGCAATACCCGATAATTTATGGCATCCATTGCATGCCTGCCCCTGGCCGCCTCAATGAGCTCTGGAAATTCAGGTTCAAGCTCCTCTTCAATCTTAATTCCGGTTTCCTTGATTTCGGGTACTCCTGAGCTTTTCATTCTCAAAAGCATATTAATGTAAGCCCTGCCATTTCCGGAAATCCCAAGGTTTGTCTTAGTAGAAGCAGGCAGGACAAATCGTGCATCATCCATGGCCCTCGCCGTGATTGCCTTCTTGTAAGCTTTTTCTACAGTCTTTTCATCAACCGCTTCGGAGACTGTTTTTACGTCGTGCAGTATATCTTCAACTGGCAGTTTTTCCCTCAGCTTTTCTGTGAGAGTGTCCAATGAAAGCGTGTATAGATCAAACAACTGGTCACAAACCTGATCATATTCATCTGCCAAGTCCCTGGAAAAACCGCATTCGCTACCGCTCAAATACGGATATTTACCCGCAAGTTTTTTGTCATAACGAACGTACCTGGATGATTTCTCCAGGAAAGACAACCCAATCCTGCTGTCTTCCATATTCTGTGCACAGATATTGCTGATTCCCTGTACCCCGATTTGTGCGGTAACTAACTCTGATATTGATTCATCACCGTAATCGATGAAGATCCTCCGATAGAAATCGGCTCCGTGCTTGTTGTCTCCGGTAAATTCCTTAGCGTATACATCCCTGATATCAAAATTCGAGGCCCTGCTGTACCTTGAAAGAAGCGCACCGCGATCGATCATTTTTTCAAGCTTAATCAGGAATACATTCCTGTCCGTGTTAGAGAATTCCTTGCCCATAGAGGATCACAACTGATGGTGTCACAGGAGATTACACCTCCCTGATTCTACTTATTCTCCCTTAACGTGTGCAGGGTATAATGAATTTTGGGATGGCTGAACCAGCAGGCCGGTGTTGATTTTTTCAACCTGTTCAATGTAGTTAGGTTCGAATATCTTATTGTGCTTCGGATCATCAGAGGTTTCAATGAAGATCGTGGTTGAGATTTGCAATTTTAATGATCAAAAGATCAAACAGGCATTAAAAGGCATTTCACGGCAGGATCTTTTGCCGAATAGGGTAATGATAGCTGACGGTGGATCAACTACTTCCTACATCGAAGGGATAAAAGCATTCCAGCACTCCGATCCTGAGGTAAGGAAGCTTAACGTAGAGTGGATTTCTTTACCGGGAACTCCACTTGAAACGCGGGAAAAGTCCATAGATTATCTAGATGAGGATATAACAGTTTTTCTTGATTCGGATGAAGTTCCAGAACCTGACTGGCTGAAGAATTTGACCAGTCCAATAATTAATGGAATTGCAGACTTTACCGGTGGTCCTATGATATCAAAGGTAACCGGGTCCAATTACATTACAGATTATTATCTGGAAATTGAAAACAGGATTTACGGTTCGGATGTGAAAGTCGACGTGACTTACATTCCTTTGGGAAACACTGCCTGGAAAAAGGAAATTCTGAAGAAACTCAGGTTCGACATGAAACTCGCGAAATCTTGTGGCGAGGCAGAGGATTATGACCTGGAGATGAGGGCTGTGGACTCAGGTTATAAGGGCAAATTTGTCCCAAGTGCGTCTGTTTCGCACTATCAATCATTTCCCAAGACCTTTGCCGGCCTGGTCAGCAGGCGTTACCAATACCTGCTTGGCGCGTCAATTGTCATGATCAAGAACGGAAGGTTGGGAAAGAGGGTCATGGAAAAGAGGCAGAAGATTGACCATCCGTTTGCGGTTCTGGAAAATTTGCTTAAACCCATCGCACTGCTGCACGGATATTTCAAATGGCGACTATTTAACAAAATCAACCGGTAGCCGGAGGTCGTGATTAAAGATCCTGAATCCCAAACTGGTTCACTGTATCGCTTGCTTTTCTTCCTGCGGAGATGACTCTTTCTCAGTAAACTTCTTTTGATATTTTTTGAGTTCCTCGCTTAGTTCCGATACGACCATTTTATTTGCATCCGGGTCGACAGGTTTCCCTTTAAGCGTGAATTCCTCTATGGCATTATTCCTGGCGTTAAGGGAAAGCTTATAGCCATCGCGCATTGCGGCAAACCTGGACAACTGATATTGTTCCCTTAAATAATTGACATGAGTGGAATATTTCTGCGGGAACTCTTTGACATTTCCGTGGGATTCAGAGAATACAATGTCTGAGTCGAATGACACCGGATCATCAGATTCACGCATTTTGATTATTACTGAAGGTATGCTCACCAGGCTTTGAGTCTTCGTTCCAGCCTGAATTCTTCGCCCCTTTGGGGGTTTGACGATTAGAGGGATGCTTGTGATTTCATCGTAAAGACATGAACCATGGTGCAGGTAACCGTGCTCGAGAAAAGCCTGCCCATGGTCAGAGGTGATAATTATAAGGGTATTTTCATAAGCGTTCTTGCTCTTCAGCAGGGAGACGAACTTTCCAATGTAGTGATCAATATTCCCTGCTTGCTTCGTATAATCCTTTTTCAGTATGCCGGCCCGTTTCATTGACATGGGCTTGACACCATAATGGTGATCAAAAACCTCATTCCTTCTTTCAGCTGGGGATGGATCATGCATTTCAAAAAGATTCATGAAAAGGAAGAATTTAGAGGCGAGGGAAGTGTTTTCCAGTAGATCCATAATCAATTTGGAGCCTTTTTCCTCGGGAAAATTCGTTAACTTATCGAATTTATTTTTTTTCCCTCTTAATGTTGCATAATTCAGAATTTCCCTGAATTTTCCAGCTCTTATCAATTGCCTGAGAATGTCCAGTTCGGAAGTTCCGTATTTGCCAGCATTCAGGACCATGTTTGAAAATGCAAAGTTCGTGTACCTGTCGACTTGATAAAGGCCGCCAAATCCACGCGAAAATCCTGTGGCCTGGGAAACCCAGAAATTTCCGCTGAATCCGATGGTCGAATAACCCAGTCCCTGCATGTATGATGGAAGCCAGAATCCGTTGTATTCTTCAAGTTTTTTGATAATGTCGAGTGAACTTCTCCCAGGCCACTCATGAACTCCATGGTCTTTCGGGTATAAGCCCGTGAACAATGAAACATGGGACGGCACTGTCCAGGGTGATGGAGCATAACAATTCCTGAACACCATTGAGTCCCGTGCAAAAGCTTCAAGAGAAGGCATGCTTGCCTCTCCACCATACATGCCCATGACATCCTTCCTCAAGGTATCGAGAACCAGTATGGCAACGTTAAACTCGTCCATTACACGGTGGAATGAGTGAATATTATTTAAGTATTGATTTGAACAGATATGCCTTTTCTGTGGAAATTATTCTTTTATGGCACGGTTGCGAAGGGCAGGTTTTCAGGAACTAATCAGAAATTATAGTGCCGGAAGCGACCAGCTTACCACTGCCGATTATGACAACAGACCCCATTTCCCTGCATCTATGGAAACTGTCGAACGCAATCTCTCTTTCAGTTGTGATTGAGACAATTGCCGAATCCAGAGAAACAGGAATTTTTCCATCTTTCCTGACACCTTCAACCGGATCTATTATCTCTTCAGTAGTGAATGACGTGACCTTGGTAGGGACGTCCATCAACAGGATCGAAAGGTTTGTCAGATCCTGCTCCAGAAAGAAAACGTGCGCCTTGAAATGATTGGAGGAAAAACCAGTGTATTTTCCAGTTGTCAAAACAGACCCTCTTAATCCCATTTCCACAACAGTTGAGGTAATGACTGCAACTGATTCTCCGGAACCGGCAGATTTTTTCTCCTGCATTCCTGAAAAGATATCTTTCACTTCTATCTGTTTATTTCCCGGAACTATTGTCATACCCCCGCTATTATGAATTTTTCCGCTTATCACCTTTCCAAGCAAGGCTGTGTTTCCACCCTTCAGCAAGACAGACTGAACTATCACTCTTGGCTCGAGATTGCCTGCGTTGGCAGGTTCAGGAATTAGGGATGCAGCGTGGAGTTCATCGAAGAGTGACCTACCTCTGTACCACTTTATGCTTTTATCAATGGTCCATACATTAATGTCGTTACGGGCAGAAACCGGGATGAAGGAAAAATTACTTTCTGGGACACCAATGCTTCTCAGGAAATCAGTAATTTGCCATTTGAAATTGTCAAATACTTTTTCATCAAAATTGTTAGAGTCCATCTTATTTATGGCAACAACGAATCTATCAATACCGAATAATTTTGCCACATAGATGTGCCTCCTGGTCTGATCTGTAATTCCCTCATCTTCTTTTGACGATATGACCACAGCGGCGAAATCTGCGCTGGAGGATCCGCTCATCATGCTTCTCATCAGTTCCTCATGGCCGGGAACGTCTATCAGTTCAAAGACAGTATCCTTATACGGAATTTGCACCCTGGTATTATCGAAAGTCATTCCCAGCTGCCGCTCATCAGAAAATGTGTCAAGGAGGAACGCTGGTTCAAATTCTGTCCCGACTTCTGAACTGGCTTTCTCGGCTTCCTTAACTCTTTCAGGCGTTATTTTGCCGGATGATATCAGCATCCGGCCAATCAGGGTGGATTTCCCATGGTCTTTATGACCCAGCATTACAACTCTGGTAAGGGGCACTTAAATCACATGTATCCCATTTGTCTCAGTTTCTGCATGACATATTCTTTTTCCTTGTCCTGCTCACGGCCGGATCTTTCCTCTACGGTGGTTGACTTAAGCTCGTTTATGATTTCATCCACTGAACTGGCATCAGACTGAATCGGCACAGTGCAGTGGGTGCATCCAAGGCTACGGTACCTGTACCCTTTCACTGAATAATAAAGCGGGTTCACGGGGATTTTGGCCAAAGAGGTATACTTCCAGATATCTATCTCGTTCCAGTCAAGCAGGGGATGAATTCTTATGTGCCCGCCTTCGGTTTCCATTCCGATATAATTGTTCCATATCTCCGCCGGCTGGTTCTTGTAGTCCCACTTGAATTCCTTATCCCTTGGGCTGAAGTACTTTTCCTTTGCCCTGATACCATGCTCATCTCTTCTGATAGACACAATCAGCGAATCAAATCCATATTCATCCATAACGAGTTTCAGTGCGTCAGTCTTGTTAGATCCGCAGCAACTGAACCCTGAAAGTTCCGGCTGTATTTTACTCTCGGCAACAATCAGATCCAGGTTCCACTCATCCTTCAATTTCTGCCTGAACTGGTATGTTTCCGGGAAATCAATTCCGTTGTCGATATGGATTACCGGGAATGGCACATCGCCAAGGAAAGCTTCCCGCGCAAGGGAAAGCATTGCCGTCGAATCCTTACCCATGCTCCAAAGTGCTGCAACGTTCTTGTTTCGTGACTTACCTTCTCTTAATACGTAAACGCTCCTGTTTACCAGTTCCTGCAGGTTCTTTATGTCGTCCTCCATATAATTACCCTGTCCTTAAGAGACCCCTCAAATGAATGAGAGCCCCCTTAATTCCTCCGTCCGGCTCCTTTTCATAGATGGGCAGCTTGCCTAATTCCCTCATTTTTGAGTCAAAAATTGCCGCATAAGACCCGAGGAGATCCTGCTCTGAAGATATGTTCCCCTCCCTGAAATAGATCTTATAATATCTGGCCCTGGAGCTTGGGAGCCAACTCTCCAGTTTGACCCAGTTATCCCTGGATGGGTCACTGTTCAGGTTTCGAATCACTTCATCGTCTGAAGACTTGAATTTCATGAACAGCCGCCGAATATAAAACGAGATATAAGATTATTGAAGGGTTCTTGCTGGTCATTAAGATTTGTTCCCGCCGATTGGCAGTTTAGATCTGTTGATAATAACATAGTTCATTCCTAGTTTCCTTGCCATCTCTCCCTCGATGTCGTCCCGATCCCCGATGATTATCGATTGCTTCAGATCCAGGTCCAGTTCCCTGGCAGCCCGTTCCACCAGTCCGGTCCCGGGTTTCCTGCAATTGCAGCCGGCTTCTGGCAGATGGGGACAGTAGTATATCGCTTTTATATGAATTCCGTGCATCGTGAGCTTTTCCTTGAGAGCTGAATTGAATCCATCCATTTCATCTTCTGTGAAATATCCCCTGCCTATGCCTGACTGATTGGTGACAATAACAATGTCAAAACCTCTCGCGTCGTATTCGCGCATCATGGTGATTGAATCATCATAGATTTTCAGATCAGTGGGCTTGTGGCAATAGGGACAGTCCACATTTATTGTCCCGTCCCTGTCAATGAACAATGCTTTGGAAGACAATGACCCGTTAATTGTTAATGAGTTAAGATTTTTTTCCATCTATGCGATTTCCACAACCAGCACATATTCTCGCAGTCCATCTTCTATGAATTATGAATGCAACTGCGCCTATGAACGATGATATGATGACAATTCCTGTATAGAGGACGTAATTTGGCACTGGAGGAACCGGCGTAAAACTGACGAATATTGTCATGTTGCCTGTGATCATTAACTGCGTTATTCCGTATTCCAATGAATATCCCGATGGCGGATAAATTTGCAGCGAATAGTTACCATATGGGAGAGTGACCTCAATAAACAAGCTGCCAGAATACAATCCAACCCCTGAAATATTCAACTGGAAACTTGTAGTAAATATGTCTTGCAGGTTGCTTACCACGTAAAGGACAAATGTTCTTTGAGTGAAATTAACCTGGTAATGTGTGGAATTCCATGACAGTTCAAGATATGTTGTTTGCGGAGCATACGCCGCCGATGCTGAAACTAGTAATGTTTTAGTCCCCCAGCTAACATCCAGGACAGCGGACTTCCCAGTCTCATGCAGACTTGCATTGCTAGTGTACAATTCCCAGGTAGAGTTGTTCGCCAACCCGCTTTCTTCGACCATTATCTCCTCCGTCATGTTGAGCCTTGCCTGGCTTACGCTGAAATAAACAGTTGGGGACTGTATTATCATATTTGATTCAGTTTCTGTGCTGGCAAAAGCGGTAACATAAGAAGTATTCACGGGGACAAACGCTGAAACGCTTGAATCACCTGACTCGATAACTGAGGTAGAATTCCAGGAATTACCTGTGACCCCAACGTAACTTATTACAACTTTACATGACTTAGGCTGAGGCATAACCGCACCCGACAGGCTCACAGATAGGTTCCATGGATCACTCATATGCAAAGATTCAATATGAATAGCACCTGGATAACCTGTGAAATTCAAATCCGCCCGATAAAACGAATAGTTGTCAACTTTGTACTCGCCTGAAAAGCTGATAAGCATTGTAGCAACAAATTTTCCCTGAAGGCCAATGGTGTTGTTAACGCTTATATTATACATTTCCTGGTTCTGGTTCATCTCTTCACTTGCATTATAATGGAGTCCGTAACCGTCAAGCTCCAAAAAAAGAGTCGAAGTACCATTCGGGGGAAGCGTTCCGTTATACTGTATATTTAAGTAGGCGTGGCCATCGTTTGAAATCCCGAATGAAGCAACTGATAAATCAATTCTGGGCAGGGACATCTCTATGGTGACATTTTGTTCAGGGTTGTTCAACAAATCAGTACCAGTTTGCATCGATATTGTCTTGTTATATCCGTAGGCTGCCATTCGATAATCTCCGTAATAAACTGTACCGCCTGATCCAGCTACTTCAGACAAAAGGAAAAGAGTCTGAAATTGACTCCTGTTTCCTCCGTGGATTATCTGGCCGAATTGGTTTTCTATGTTACCCACAGGAACATATGGTAAAACAGTGATGTTGAATGCTTCCACCTCCCTCCCAGACGATTCAAGATACACATTGATCATGCCATAAATGTTAACCTGGGAAGTCGAATCGATGGAAAATGGCATCCCGGTTAATCCATGGGTTTTGGTTTCCAGGACAGCCTTTGAACCACGATTCAGGATAAGCAAATGATTATTTGGATTAGGGACCAGGGAAGTTCCACCTTCTTTTGATAATTCAAATGTCGAGTTGAAAGACAATAGCGTGGTATTTCTAAGAAGATAGTTGAATGAACTATTTCCAAGGTAGTCTACAATATCGTTGCTCATGAAATCGACGGAAACATTCCATAAGGTGAGATTAGAACCTGTATAATAGGAGAAATTATAGAAGATCGCAGAACTAAGGTTTCCAAGTATTCCACGGATTGAAACCGGGTTGCTCAGATTTATCGAAAAATTTTCCCAGGACTTATCGTAAACAGAACTGGTCGAACTAAAGGCAATCTTATACACCGGGTCTCCTGGAATAGTGAGGTTGAGAAAATCCATGCCTTTGGGATCAATTCCCGAAACCAGAACATTTACTTTCACTGATGTGACCGGGAGGTTTTGCAAAGCAAATCCATTCAGCTTGAGATATGTGCTCTTTGCAATAGGATAACCAGTTGAATTTGCCAGGCCGGTTGTAACTTCGAAATTTTCATCCTCCCCGTGTAATCCTGTTACGGCGGAGCCGTTGATGTCAAGGAAGCTGTTTTGAAAAGAATACCTAATCCATGAATCTTCGGAATTTGAACTGACAGTCGAATTCAAGATTACTATCTTAGAGTTGTTGGTCGTTATGTTACCGTTAATTTTTACTGTAGATTGCATCAACGCAATAGATGCTCTTGAGGTAGGGGTTCCATTTACGATCAAATTTATTGAGTGCGATGAGTCGTTCGATTGAGACTGCAATAGACTTGAATTTTCCAGTATAAGGCTACCGGCAACATTTATTGTCGTGTTCCCAGAGACGGTTACAATACAACTTAGGAAAGTTAAAGACTGGTTCCTTGCAACTGTAAGATTGTTTTCTATATGATACGTTGAATTTTCATTATTGCTTCCTATAGTGGTATTGTTTCCAGGCTGAGACAACTGCCCCGCTGCCTTGTTTTCGTAAGTGTGGTTTGAAATCGCATTGCTGTTTTGTAGGGCGTTGAAGTTAGGTGCAGCGAGCGAGAAAGATGATAAAAGGAGTATAAAAATAAGCACTGTTGCGAAAAATTTCATAGCCGAATACGTGAATTTACCGGACTACTTTAAAGTTCTATTGCAGCAAATTGCCATATACCTCTAGCAATCCAAAATATTTTAAGTCTGGAAATAGCGAATCCCTGTTCGGGTAGCGTTCTACCGGCCAAGCATAGCTATTTCTAAACTGGCAAGCTAGAAACCTTACTAACGCCGTTTTTAATATAATGTTAGGAATTATGGGCCAGGCGGAGGTTGTCGAGCTAGGTTAAAGGCGATGGATTTAGGGTCCATTCCCGTAGGGGTGCGCCGGTTCAAATCCGGCCCTCCGCATCCTTGTTTTGATTTAAGTGCAAATGCCGTCTTACTTAAGATTTTTAAATTATTGATTGAAATTGGAATCTCTTTATAAATCCCCAGGATTCATCTATTCTGCTTTCCTTGCTCATTGAGCAAAGAATTCAAATGATTATGGTAGTTGTATGCTGGCCCGATCATTTACCTAGCTTGTAAACTCCGGTTCTAATCGAGTGCCTATTATAGAATAATAGAGAGTAAAGTTATGTTGAGGTTGCCCGTTCGTATGCTCTACCTGAGGAAAGCATAATTACCCCTGCCAAGAGAGATACTACAAATGCATAGACATAGGAATATTCGGCGTTAAAATAAAATAGAGCACCCATCAAGAGATTACCCATGAATAATCCAGTGCTTCTCGCTGACGAAAGGTAACCCATTCCAGCTCCGGAACGATTACTGGGTGTAACTCTCGAGATGATGGTTGGTTCAAAGGTTTCTATGGAACCCAGAGCAAATCCCAGTAGGGCTACGGATAGAAACATGAAGAGATAACTCTGGTCAAATTGAAGAGTGATTACAAATCCAAGAGATCCGAGTGCAGACAGGAGATATCCCAGATATCCTATCACCTTAACTTCCTTCTTGATCTTCTTGTGACCATAAATCAGGCCGGAGAAGGAGGAAACTGCCATGAAGACCGCATAACTGAAGATTCCAAGTGAAATGTTACTTGTTTTCTCCGCAACAGTCAGTATTGGAAATGCTAAACTGAAGGAGCTGAATCCATAAAGCGAAGTTGCAACAAGCACCCCGGTCTTGACTGATTTGCCTCCTTTGTCCACTTCCGGTCTGGCTGCATATATTTCACTTTCCGGCGTATGAATTTTCAGCAGCAAAAGCGTGGAGATGGTCAGTGGAAAGATAGTAACAAGAAAAATGAATTTTAAGGGCCAGTGGTAAAAAAGTAAAGTAAGCAAAATCGCCGTTGAGATGAGTCCTCCGCCTACGTCCAATGCATGGAGAAGGCCAAATGCACGCGACCTGTTATATTGATCCACTGACCCTGAAAACAGGGCCCTTCTGGCTGGTGTTCTGTAATTCCTCGCCCACCATCCAGATACCCTTAACGAAACTGCTTCAGGAACCGTGGCTGCAAAACCTGTGAAGGAAAGTATTGGAATCAAGGCGTTTCCAATAATTGCAGTTTTCTTCAGCCCGGCTTTGTCTGAAATCTTGCCGCCATAGAAGGCAAATATGGCGCCCACTCCATAGCTGAGGGCCTCCGCGACTCCAAGAACATAGGTGGGAGCTTTCATGATTATTACGAGAAATATTGGGAAACCAGCAACAATGGCCTGATACCCCATGTCAGCGAAGAAAGCTGAAAACGAAATTAGCAGAATGTTTCTATTAAGAAAACCAGTATTCTTCAACCTAAATCTCGCTTGCACTGGAGATGGCGATGTCTATCGTCTGGTGGTGAAACGACTGGTCCGTTGAAGTGGAACTGAACAATTGCAAATAGGGAACAAACGAGTTGATGATTGCGTTTTCAGCCTTTCGCAAGTGAGCTTCAAATGTAGATCTGCTTAATCCAATATTCCTGGCTATGTCTTCTGTCCGGGTCCTTCGAGGAAGTATGTAGTATCCCTCTGCCTGTGCCCTGATCAAGCACTCTGCCTGCCTTTCTGTCAAGGCGGAAAATATGGAGTTTACCCAAATGCTCGACCTAAGAATGTTTACTGGCAGTTTTTTCTTGGAAACCAATTTGACCTCCCCAAATGCCTCCACTTCAGCTATAAGATTGTTGATGCTCTTTTCATCAAAACCAGCAAATCTGAAGACGCCAGTTCCGCCTGAGAAAGTGGCCGGAGGTAACTCTATGCATTGGTTTCTTTCGGCAATGCTCCAGACATCAAATTTATCGTTTCCCTCCTCCCTCATCAGCAAGAATACTCCATCCTGGAACCTTAATTGCTTCTCCAGAAGAATATGCCTGCCCCTGAGGAAATCTATTACCTCGTTGAACTGTTCTCCGTTGACTGGTGAGAATTTCAGTACCTGACGATTCCATATGTACCACATCACAAAGAACCTGTCTGGAAACTGTTTCGATAAACTCGTGTGAGCAGTGTCCATGCTCGACCTGAAAATGGCTTCCCATAGCTCCATGGCGAAGAATTGGGTCCTGTATTTTATACATTTGGGCGTCATATGACGCGCCAAAAATTATAGAATGCCCTCAGCTGATCTAATAAGGTCTGACATACTCTCCCCGCTGAAGGTTCGGAGGTTCTAAGGTCGCCATCGTTCATGACGTTGCCTCTCTGTGGGTATCAGTGCTCCCCTTGCATGCATCCCTGTCTGCATGCAATCGATCAATGCCTTCCTCAAATACCGGACGCAATGCTATGTTGAACGAAGCATTGGCATCGGCATGATCAACGTGCCCGCAATTGGGGCACTTAAATGATTTTTCTGAACGGCTGCCTATCTGTCCACATCTGCTGCATTCCCTTGAGGTGTTATATGGATCGACATAGACAACGGGTATTCCGAGTAGCCTGGCTTTGTATTCTATCATAATCTGGAGCTGATAGAATGACCAGCTATTCAGGGAATACCTGAAATTCCTGCCCGACTTTGCATTCCTTATTCCATTTAGATATTCGAGCTTTATTCCCATCCCACTATTCTTTGCTTCCTGCACTATCTTCTTCGATACTTTATGGTTTATGGCCTTTACAATCCTGTTTTCTTTATTCCTTGTTTCCTTCACCTTCCGGTATTTTCCCTTTTTCTGGAGATTTTTCCTGGTATTCCTGTATTTCCTGTGGATGTGTTCAGCACTCTTTCCGAACTTCAGGACCTTTCCGGTCATGGGGTCTGCAACCACGGCAATATGCCCTGTTGTATTCCTGTCCACTCCGAGATATCCCTCCGGTTCGATCAAGGCGCTTTCGGGTACGGTCGCAGATATGTATGCAAATTTATTATCGAGTTCAATCTGGTTTATTTTCTCAAAATCATTCCTGAAATAGTAGTTTAAGGTTAGTTTCAGGCATGGTATGGTTATGATCCTGCCTTCATGGTTATAATGTATCCCCTGAGCAGGTATGGTTAATTTTACATTGTGGACATTCCTTGCTTTCCGGTCTCTGGAATATTTCCTGAGTATCTGGTTTGAAATAGCCGATTTAAGCCCAAACTGCCTGACATCCCTGGATGAAATGGTCCTGGTTTTTATGGCAAACCTTGCAATCTGCTCAGCCTTTTTTAATTCTTCGGAGAAGTCCTTGCCATGCCTGATCTTGTAGGTGAGTATCATACGTTCTTCTGATCCTCTATGTACTTCCTGACAGCTTCAAGGGTTACAGCACCAACGGAGGATATGAATTTTGAGCGTGTCCACAGCGTCGGGAGTTTCCGTTTTAACGAGGGAAACTCATTCCTGAGGACAAAGGAACTGTAGCCCTTGATCCGGTTGACAACATGATACACGCCGAGTTTGGGATTTACATCCAGGAGAAGATGCACATGATCCGGCATGATCTCCATCTCAAGCACCCTGTACTCATATTCATCCTGTTTTTCCCTGATCAACTCCTTCAGGCGTGTATCTATTCCGTCTTTCAGCACACTCCTCCTGTATTTAGGGCAGAATATCACATGATACTGGCAACTGTATACCAGATTTGGTATGCGATGATATTCTTTTTCACTGTTTCTTATCTCCATATTTCTATTTACGTATGTATTGTTTTAGTATATATTGTTTTCTTCGCAATTCATCTCCTCCCTGAAGGCGGGAGCTTTCTTGCTCGATACCTTGTAAAATGAAAGCATCGAGGTTTTGCTTTTCAGTCTTAAAGTTGGCACTTTATTTACTGCGTTGACAGAGTCAGAGAACGAGCCAAACATTCCAAAGAAAACAGAGAAGGATTGAGTCCCGACCGTGAAATATATCCTTTTGCCATAAATATCTACAAGGGAGAGCTTTACATTCTCAACTTCCTGTATTCCAAAGAGAAGTGTGAAAGTTTCTCCCAGATGGGCCAGCAGCTTTTCGAAGATCAGCCTTGCCCCCGTTCCTTCCAATGCAGTTAGATAGGCCAGGGACTATTTGAATATTTCAACTATATGGGTGCTTGCTTATTGTTTGTACCACAATTCAAATTAATAAAATTCATGTTCAACATTTGTGAACAAGAAAATAATAGGCGCCGTAGTGGCTGCCATAATAATTTCAGCAGGTTTTCTCGTATATTATGAGTTCGTCGATAACGGAGGAAATGTGAACGTTAAGGTGGCAGATGCTCCGGTTGGAGCTTCGGCAGTATTCATCACTTTTAACAACGTATATGTCCACAGTACGTCCTCAGGATGGCATAATTTTAGCGTTTCTTCCAGGACAATCAACATTCTTAACCTCACGACTACTAACGCAGCACTATTCTCGTCCATATCCCTTAAGGCCGGGATGTACACTGGCATTGAACTTGGGATTGTCAACGTCACCGTGGTAATGGGGGGTTCCAGGTTGAATTTCACATCCAGTAATGGTTATGTCGATATCCATACTCCTTTCAATGTATCTGCACACACAACAACTAATCTGGTCATTGAATTCAATCTAACACAGGACCTGAATATGGTTTCCGAAATGTTCACCCCCACGGCGAGTATGGTGGTTTCATAACACTGGTTCCAGTTTTAAATTTTTTTAATATTGAATTTTTCTTCTGGTTTTTATTAAATATGTGTACAGACATTTTTCTTTAAAAATTTGGTAATGGATCGGTTTTGCATGTACACAATTGAAAAGTCAATTCTTGATGGATCAGAGGAGAATGCATTTACCATTTTCAATAGAAAGAAAAAGAAGGTTGTTTTAGCATATATTATTTCTCTGGGCTGACAGGATTATAATGGAGCATTCGAATTATTGTAAGAGTAAGTCTGGGTTATAGGTGCTGCAAGGAAAATGCTTGAAGTATTCGAGCATTTTGCGTAAATGCTCTGAGATATGGAGGGAAATAGGCCATTTTGAATACATTTGTGCATGGAAATGATGAGTGCTATCTCCACGATTACCTTATAAGGGATATGAGAGTTTAATTGTCCCTTTGGTGCCAGGCAAAATAGGGTAGAAAAGAACGATACAGATTGGCCGCTTCATTTTTCCTGGTAAGATTGGATATTAACCGTCAAGGGGAATAGGCTGAACAGTTAAAACAGTCAAGCCCCTTCCATTTTATCAAGGGAAAAGCACTGATTTTGCCAAGTACCTGGGATGTTGCGAGTGGGCTCCTGTTTTAAAAATAGGGATTCGAAGCTGTCCGCAACCTCCAGTGCAGAGTGCCTGTATTAACGGTTAACTGGATGGCGAAGGGATTGACTAGAACTTGTTTATAAATGCAGCTGCTTGAACATGGAAATCCCTGCCCGCACCATTATCGATGGATTTGGTAACTGGATAATGGGGCCTAGAAAAGGACCTGTAAATGACAGCCAAAGATGGGGGAAAATTTATATCAATACACATTATTGCATATTATGATAGATCCCGATGCACAAACTGCAAGAACTTTGACCCTTGTTGCGATCATCATTCAACTTATCTTCTTCGTCTTGGTTGGAATATTCTTATTTTTGATCGATATGGTTTTAACTTCCTCCTTTTTTACAGTTCCAGTCAATGGAACACCTGCTGGCTTCAATCCTGCCGGGATTTATATTGTAGTCATTGGGATAATTTCTCTTATAGGTCTTTTCTGGATTCTTTTGGACTATTTTCTGATTTATAAGCCGCTTGGAGAAGGTAATGTCAGGAGTACGGAGTCGCCAGCTATTATTTTGGGAATTCTCCAGCTCCTGATTGGTGGATTTATTCCTGGGATTTTAATTATAATTGCATGGATTAAGATCAGGGATTCTCTGAGGAACAAAACCATAACGAGTGCAAACAACCTATAATCCCTGTGCCAGGAACACAGCCAGCTTTGCAGAAGCGCGAAGAGTAGAAGGTAGTTGTTTTTTTGAAGATTAGATCTTCTAAACAAAGATATCCACGAAATTGTCGACATGCTCAATTGCACTGAATTGAGTGGGTTACTTCTTTAAATTATGACAATTTCCGAATAGATGGCAGAAACATCAGTGCGAGGAATCCTAATGAAATAGCCCCAATAAATATCCACGCAGCTGCAAATGAATATGCTGCATACACAAACGTGAAAGCGTATGGCCAAATAGAGCCTGGTATCTCCTGGATTCCATTGACTACAGACATTGAAGCAGTGGTCTCAGCCTTTTCTGAAAGGGATTTGGTGATAAGGACGTACATTGCTGAAAATACTGGTGCGGTCATTGCCCCTAACAGGCAGATTAACACGTAAATCAACACTATGTTTTGAATGAAGGCAATCACCGACATAGAAAGGGATGCAATTAAAACTGTGAAGTAAAACAACTTTTTGACCCCGATTGATCTGCCTATTGCGAATCCACCCACAATACCACCGAAAAATCCGAAAACCATGAAAAGCGTTCCTGAGAGGGAAGCAAGTGAAGATCCAATGCCAAAAGCCTTTTCAAGATAATAAACAATGAATACAGCTGCGACGTTTTCAGCTGTGACTGCTGCAGTTCCGGCAAATCCCAGCAGCCACACCTTCTTGTTCAGGATTACACTTTTCATTACGCTAAACGCAGATTTTACCGATCTTTCCTCCTTCACCCGCCTCAGTGCATAGAAATAGATCAATGAAAAAGCAATAGTTATCAAACCAGCGATAAAGAAGCCTAGCCTCCATCCTGCGTAGACATCAAGTACTCCCCATCCTACTATTCCTGCAGCAGCACCACCCTCAAAAGCACCATTGAATACGTTGACATGAAATCCATATGTCTTGTCGTCAGTTACACTTCTTAAAGTACCCATTGCCGGAGAAAAGAACATGGCAGAGGCTACCCCTCCTAAAGCTCTTGATGCTAAAAGGAACTCATAATTTGGTGACAAAAATGAAAAGATACCGGAAATTCCGAGTATAAGTATCCCTAAACTGGCAATATTCCTATTTCCAAATTTAGTAGCAAGATAACCTGCAGGTATCTGGAATATCCCCACACCTATATAGAAAGAGGTTACAAGTAACCCAATCTGAACCGATGTAAGCGATAAGTCGCTTTCAATGAACAGCAGTCCGGGTGCAATGTTGTACCAGCTTATGGCGTATACCGCTCTGGTGGAATGAATTGCGACGGTCCGATAGTTCATTCTTTCTTCCCGTAATAGTGCTTTAATGAATTGAATTTGCTGTTACAGTTTTGACAAGTTCGATATGCGCTGCGACCTCACATCTCTTAAGGCAATTCTTAACGACAAATAAGGTCTGAAAAGTGTTATAATGAACTCCACGCTATTTCATAATGGAAGAAAAAATTCCAGGATTTGTGAGACACACCTCTGATATCAGTGAAAAGGAGATGGATGGAGGTGCAAGGATAAGATGGCTGATAACGCACAGAGATGGGGCACCCACGTTTTCAATGCGTCATATAAACATTCCAGTGGGGAAAAGCACCCCTTTTCATTCACACGATTATGAACATGAAATATTCCTGATTGAAGGAGAAATTGAAGCAACGATTGGTGATTTGAAATGCAATGCAATCAAGGGAGATTTTCTCTTTATTCCTCCAAATGCTTTCCATGGAATGAAAGCAGTAAGAGATGCAAAACTGATCTGTGTGGTACCCGTAAAAGTAGCTAGGGAAATGCTTGGCAGTTGAATCGCATTATAGCAGCCAGTTATTGCCAGGGAAGCCAACCTATTAATTGTTGCATGCAGATTTTCAGGTTATTCGTAAATCAAGGTCAGAAATGCTTCTCTCCTAGAGCCCATTCCGGGGCCTGTCCATTCGTTTCATTTTCTGCGGCTGATCTTTTTGTATGCTTCGACATGAAGGACATACCATCTGGGTTCGTGAGTTAAGGTCGATCCTGCGAACTTCATTATCTCCAAGGTCTGCCAGGAACAAATTCCCGCATGATATGCATCTCATTACAGCTTTTGACATATTGTTTTGAGCCCCTGATATCATCCCTCAGCGCATATCAATCTAAATAAACTGGGATAGTGGGCTTATCCCATATAACGACCCTCAATACATTGCATCAATTACTGCGTGTGAAGTTGCAGTAATGGAGATTGACCCTGCCGAGCCATCGATCGCCGTGACCACGAAAATATAGGATGAGTCGTAGCCCACGCCAATTTCTATTCCGCTGTAATTGTAGTAAAAGTATGTGAATCCGCGGTAGCTTGCGTTTGACGATACAGTTACTGATAGATGGGCGGCTAGAATAGCTGCGTTGCCTGACAACTCAGCATAAGCTGATTGCGCGTCACTGCTGCTTGAGAACTGAACCTCAATGACAATAATACTGGATTCCGTGGTTATCCCACTGCTGTAATCTAGCATTTCATAGGAAGAGGCACCGGAATAGTTGGACGAAGAACCACTTTGTTGGGTGGGTGAACCAGTTTGATTATATGTTTTACCATTTCCAGCAGCGTTACTCATTTGCTGGGAGGAAGGAAATCCATAATGAGGGCTGTTTAAAAACGGAAGGTATCCGAAATACCCCAGGACCACTATCACGACAACAGCGATTACAACTACTGGGATTGCGATCTTGACCCCTTTTTTCATTGCCATATTGCTGAAATTTATTGTGGTATATCAATTTTTCTTTAATAATTATTCTATTATTGCGTTATTTAAGCTCTAAAGCCGAACGACAGAACATGCAAGACAGGAAAATCCGTTTTGGAATAAAAATTGAGCGGTGGGCTTTGCATAGCTTGCAAGCGATATCCCCCCTTATTTAATCGCTTCTGGGGAGTTGCAGGGCTTTAGATGAATAGTTCGGGTGCATTCTTTGCTGAAATATCGGATGGTTGTAACCTTTCTTATAAAAATAGCATTTTTCATAGGCAGGTGAAAAATTAGACTTACCGCATTAACTGGGCATGCTCAAAAGAATTTAATTGAAAGGTATTGATGAATATTATATCCATGGCTGGCCCCGTCAGATTCAATGATAGCATCAAGATTGGGCGAGATCGACTTCGGTCCTGCCGGCATCCATGCAGTATTCCAGTCTGCCATTAATTTTATTAATGACGAACATTCAATGGGAAGCTACTATTTCTTAGATTTAAACGAATTGTTGGCTTTTGAATGTTATACGAGTTCGATAACCGCAGAATTCGCCATGCCTCCACCTTCACATATCGCTATTAGCCCTCTTTTCTTCCCCGCGGATTTCAGAGTGTTAATCATGGTAGCAATTATGCGTCCCCCTGTAGCACCCAGTGGATGCCCCAGGGCGATTGCACCACCATGAGGATTGAGTTTCTCCTCGGCCACTTCAAACTCCTTTAGCCAGGCCAGAGGCACCGGTGCAAAAGCCTCGTTCACTTCGAAGAAGTCAATCTCGTCGATATCCATGCCTGCTCTTTTAATTGCAGCCCTGGTCGCTGGAATTGGACCGGTCAGCATTGTAATCGGGTCGACCCCGACCACCGAAAAAGACCTGAACCTGGCAACAGGTTTAAGGTCAAATTTATCCAATCCATCGGCAGATGCAATCATGACTGCACTTGCTCCGTCGGTTATTTGGCTTGAGTTTCCGGCAGTGATTAGTTCCAGCCCATTGAATGCGAGCGGAAGGCTTCTCATTTTTTCCAGGTTCGCATTCTCCCTGGGCCCCTCGTCGTAATCCAGATCGAGTTCGACGGTCTGGCCCTCTACTTCCTTTGTTACTTTAACCGGAGTGATCTCATTCCTGAAGTGATCGCGCGACTTGAATGCCAGCTTGTGGCTTCTAAATCCGAATTCATCGAGATTGTCCCTCGTTAGTTTGTAAGTTTTTGCAATCTGCTCAGCACCAAATGCCTGGCTAAACCAGTTTCCTTCCAGCGAATAGCGATCCTCGATTGATTTTGTAATTGGGTTTCTATCAGGGAATATATTGCTCCCGATTGTTTCACGACTCATTGATTCCACTCCCCCTGCGATTACCAGATCGTAAAACCCTGATTGCACTCCCTGGGCTGCAAATTGAGCCGCCTGCAGGCTTGATCCACACTGCCTGTCAACGGTGGTACCGGGTACGGATTCAGGGAATCCTGCAGACAGGATTGCATTTCTTGCAATATTTGCCCCCTGCTCACCTATCTGGGTAACACAGCCAGCTAACACGTCCTCTATGTTTCCGGGATCTACCTTTGCAGTATCTGTTAGATTCTTCAATAAGCCTGCAAGCAGGTCAACCGGGTGGATGTTCTTGAGGGAACCGTTCTTTTTCCCCAATGGAGTCCTGGTGGCGCTTACAATGTATGCATCATTAGGTGGAACTTTCACAATTACAAGATAGAACGGCACTTAATATTTTTCCGGTGTAAAGGCTTTTCACCTGAATTCGGTCGTAACAGAATTTTGAGCGCAAAGCAGCTGACCTGAAAGTGTTAAGTAATACATGTTGGATTATTTCCGAAGTGAGTTGATGGATGATCAGGTTGGAGTAATCGGTGCGGGAGTGATGGGACACGGAATAGCCGAAACTTGCGCCATTGCAGGGTACCATGTGATTTTGTGCGATGTCGATGACAGTATACTGTCAGCTGCAATTGAAAAAATAAGATGGAGTTTGAAGAGCCTGTTGGATAGAGGAATGCTGAAGGAATCAGTGGAAGGTGTTTTGGCCCGTATCACTAAGACTACCGAATTCACTGCCCTTGGATCAGCTAGCTTCATAGTTGAAGCAGTGAAAGAAGACTCCGAAGTGAAAAGATCTGTTTATGAAAAACTGAATCAGGTGGTAAGTGACGATTGCGTTGTTGTGTCAAACACTTCCACCATACCCATCACCGAACTTTCCCTGATGAATAAAAATCCTCAAAAATTCGCAGGATTGCATTTTTTCAACCCACCAGCTGTAATGCCGATTGTGGAAATCATCAGGGGCGAGAAGACAAACGATTCCACTTTACTCAAGATCAAGGTTCTTTCAGAAAGATTGAAGAAAGAATCGGTGATTGTAAACAAGGATATCCCCGGATTCTTGGTAAACAGGCTAAACGACAGAATGATACTTGAGGCTCTGATACTGCTTCAAGAAGGCGCAGAGCCCATGGATATTGATTCCATGGCCCGATTCAGGCTTGGATTTCCCATGGGAATCTGCGAGCTATTAGACTTTGTTGGCATCGATACGGTATATTTTGCAAATAGAGAAATGATAAAGCATGGATTTAACACACGGCCATCGAAAATTCTTGAAGAGATGGTCAATTCCGGCAGAACTGGAATGAAAAGCGGACGCGGATTCTATACCTATCCCACGCCGAATGTCTATGTCCGGCCGACAATACAACCTGGAAAAAAGATGTACAGGATAAATCCTGTTCGAATACTGGCTTCAGTAATTAATGAAGCTGCCTGGATGATCAGGAACAACGTAGCTTCAAATGAGGATATAGAAAGAGCCATGAAAAAGGGGATGAACTGGCCTCATGGCCCGCTGGAGCTTGCTGACAGGTTCGGAATAGAAGTTGTGGTTAACAGCCTGAAAAGCAGGCTTGCCCTATCTGGAGAATCCAGATACATTCCTGACCCGCTTCTGATGGAGATGATTGAAAAGAAAAACACTGGTATGAGATCAGGAACAGGTTTTTTCCACTGGGAAACTTCTACAACACAGTTCGAATCCCTTCGCTATCTTCGCATTGTGGACTTTGCACTGATATCCATTAACCGCCCGGAAAGACTCAACGCCCTGAATGAAAATGTCTGGAAAGAGCTAGCCCTGGCCATGAAAACCGCTTTGGATGATGATGCCGTTAGAAACGTTTTCATTACAGGGAATGGCAGAGCGTTCAGTGCAGGAGACGACATAAGCATGATGGCAAAATGGGAAAAAATAGATGATGCAAAGGACTGGATGGCCACCTACGCAAAACCGCTGGTAGACTTAATGATAGATTTCCCCAAGCCAATCATAACCCTGGTAAATGGACTTGCTTTTGGAGGCGGGTGTGAGTTGAATATGCTTGCCGATATTGTTGTTGCCAGTGATGATGCCATATTTTCCATCCCGGAAGGCAGTATCGGAGCAATTCCACCCATAGCATCCTCAATAGGACTGGCAAATATTGACAGGAGGATACTGAGATACGCTCTCACCGGTGAATCGTTATCGCCCGGAGATGCACAAGATCTTGGCCTTGTTGACATAGTAGTACCCCCGGATCAACTCTCAGTGGTGATGGTTGAACTCTCCGAAAAACTCTCCCGCATCGCCCCATTATCCAGCAGGAAAATTAAGGAGGCTGCCAACAGCATTAAACAGGCACAGGCTGTTAACATCCGGGCGGCAGAAGAAGCACTGACGGAATTAACAGGCACAACCGATTTTAAAGAGGGACAAAAAGCTTTCCTGAAAAAACGATCTCCAATTTGGAAGGGGAAATAAAAGGGTGATTGAATGAATTTATCAGGAATTCTTAATGAAGAAGAGAATTTAATCAGGGGAACGCTTGAAAGTTACTGCCAGAGGGAAGTTACGCCAAATATCGAAAAATGGATCCTGAAGAAACAATTCCCTGGAAAGATAATGAAGGATCTGTCTGAGTTCCTGCTGCCTGCCACTATAGCCCATGAAGGGTTCAAGCAACCAATCAGTGAAGTATCGCAGGGGCTGCTCTCGGAAACTATGGGTAAGTATGAATTCCCCGTACCTGCCTTTCTGACAATGCACTTTTCGAAACTGTTTCCCTTCATAAATGATGTTGAGACCAGAAATAACTATATAGGCAGGTATGTCAAAGGAAACATGGTTATTTGTGGGGCATTCACTGAGCCAGGACATGGTTCCGATGCAGCTTCGATATCAACAAGACTGGATCAAAACGATGAAACCCTCATACTTACTGGTGAAAAGGCCTTCTTAAGTTCCCCTAGTATTGCAGATGTTTGCATAGCTTCTGTTAGATCTGGTGAACCGGCAGGAAACAGGAAGAGCAAAGGGATAAGCCTCCTGGCGGTTGATATGGATGCGGATGGGCTGGAAGCCTACGAAACAGAGAATATGGCATCAATGTACCGCGGTGATTTTGGTGGCATAAGGTTCGATGAGGTCAGGGTTCCGAAGGAGAACCTCGTGGGTTCGCTCAATACTGGTTTTGAGATTCTGATGAAGGTACTTGGAATACAGAGGGTGCATGTTGCGCTTTATTCCATAGGACTGGCCGAAAGTTGCTTACAGGAGGCTCTGGAATACTCCAAGAATAGGGTGGCCTTCGGTTCTCCAATTTCTAAATTTCAGGCTGTATCATTCAGGTTAGCGGAAGACTGGACTAAACTTGAAGCCGCAAAACTGCTGGCATATAAAGCATTGGCCATGAAGGATATGGGTCTTGACAGTTCTTCAGAAAGTTCAGGCGTAAAATGGTTTGGCTGCGAAGCCGCATTCGATGCAGCCAGCCATGCATTGCAAACGATGGGAGCAACAGGGTACGTTAAGTCTTCCCCTCTGGAACGCAAGTTCCGGTCTTCAAGAGGCTTCCTTATTGGGGATGGTACACCGGATATACAGAAATTGATTATTGCAAGGAATTTACTTGGAAAAGAGTATTCGCCCTAAATTGACAGTAAATCTAAATTGGGATTCTGGAGCTCTACAGTCCCTGCATTAAAATGTTCAGTTTCTCATATATTTTCTTTGGTTCGTCTGGATGTTTTAAGGTGTTTTTTCAAAGGTGTTGGAAGTGGTGCAGATAAGAATCGATGGCTGAGATCATTATTCTCCCTCCTGAAAAGACAAGAAACAGATCAATCTCGGAATCATCGGTGGACTGATCAATGAAACCACTATTCTTTGAGTTCTATCCTGAATCAATATGGTAATCGAAGATCCTGATCCGAAAGTTGGAGATGCCAAAAAACATAGTTCACAGCCGATTCCTATACTGCACCACGTTTGTACGTAACATACAACCCCGAGCTTTAAAGAAATTCAGCCTTTCCACACATTCACCTTTCAAGGGGGAAACACAACATCTAAGATCATAAGGATCTGCAGGCGCTCCCACAGGGAGAACGCCAGAATGCACTAAGGCAAGAACCACTTCGTGAATTCCGGTACAATGCATACCGATGGCATCGATATGCATTACATTCACTTCCTAGATATGGAGCGTGGGCAGAGGGAACAGTGAAGATTCTTTGAGAAGTCAGTGCAAGTGGAGGCAAAGTTAGAGCAAATCACTGATGTGATGAAGTTGAATGAGCCCGCGAGAAAGTATCTAAACACTGGCAGCGGCATACTGATCAGGAGGAAATAAATGCAATAGCTCGAAGACTTTCATCGATGGGAAAGGATTGAAGAACAGATCAAATATTATCAGAGTTCTCATTGAAAGCTATAAGTTTGAAAGCCCATTCACAGAGAATTAAAATTGTGGCACGTTTTTCGGTTTTATTTATATCCCCCGACTCTTAATGGGTCTGTCCGGATTTGAACCGGAGTCACCAACTCCCGAAGCTGGAAGGATGCCAGGCTACCCCACAGACCCTGAGGGCAGATAGAGAGTTGTTAGATAAAATTTCTTTTAAGTTTTATTTAAGCCTGCAGTCCAATAGAAGTTGTAATTAGCTAAATTCCTAAGCAACTCTTTATCTTACAAAAGAACATCAAAAGTGATGACTGAACCGGAAGAAATGGGAAAAGTGGTTATGTCGTATCTTGACCTGGTTAAAGACCATCCTGAATTTCCTGGAACATCAGTTGAGATTGCGCAAGGAAAAAATTCAATTTGCGTAACTGACCCTTATCATTTGGCCAACCTGATGGCAAATTTTAGGAGCTTCTTTGGCGAACAATACAATGAATGGGTTGATACTTTTGAAAGTGAGCATTTTCACGTGACTGAAAGCAATGCAACCTCTAATTACATAAGGCTAAAGAAGTCAGCGATTACTAAACCGATTCCAATTAATCTCGAAATTCCTTTAACCATGAAAAGAAGTGACCTGGTGAAGTTCTTGATTTACCTTAACTCATTGATTTTCCATAACAGAACAGGTAAATTTCCAACTCCCCAGGAAAGCATTTTTCCAGTAAAAAATGACCTTTCTCTTGCTGACGATTTTGTACCACATGAGCTTATGCAGTTGGTAGAAGGGTCATTATGTTACGATCCTATCTTGACCCTGAAAGGCATACAACCTTTTGCCAAAATTCCAGTAATTCTAGGCATTGGAAAAGTTTGTGGAAATGAAGTAAAAGAATGGGTAAATTTGGTTCCTCTACATGTCAATCTAAAAAAAGACCCGGAGACTCTTTTGATGCAACTAGGTAACTTTATGTCGAAACAGATAACTGATATGGAACTCACCCCCTGGTATCGAAATTTTCAATTTGGAAGAATCACTCGCTCAGTTTTGTACCAGCTCTCCAGGAAAAACAGCAAAACACTGAGGCCACCATTATTCACTGACACTTACGTAAAAATTCTTGACGAACACAACCTTGTAGATTATAGTGACCAGGTACCAAAAATTAAGGAAGATAAGGGTATAGATTACATTAAGTCCATCAACAGAGAGGCAGAGAAATATAGCGAAAAGCTGGCGAATGACTGGTTAAATGAAGAAGTTCAGCTGCCAGATTTGATATTGTGATAGAATATTTCATGTGGTACCTCCCGAAGCGTGAATCCAAATTCCCTGTAAAGTTTTAGTGAAGCATCGTTCTCAGAATTGGTGTAGAGGATCACTGTTCCAAAACCCAAATTTCGCAGAATCTCCAGAGAACTCCCTAGCATTGACCTGGCAATTCCCATTCTCCTGAATTTTCCAATAACGAATATACTGGCAAGGAGAGCACTATTTCTGGCTCCAGATGCCGCCATGTCGGTGTAAAAAATGGATCCCGCAATCTCACTTCCCTTGTAAAGCAAAAAAGAGGGCTTTGCCAAGACCTCACCAAACAGCCTTTCCCGAAATACTGCCTCCGTGAAAGCAATTCGATCTTCCCTGGAAGAAGAAAACAGGATGCCTTCGTTAGATTCCCTAAAGGAATTGTATTCAATTTCAGAGTATTCAGCCAGCGAGATTGCGCTTAACGGTTGAACAGTGTATCCTCCGGGGATCAGTGTTTTGTCACTGGTGAATGACTCAAGTGATAGCGAAAGGGAAATCCTCTCCACTTTCTGCAAATTGTACTTTTCCTTCAGAATGCCTATTTCTTCTTCGGGAACGTTGAATGGGGCATCGATTGCAAGAAATCTCTTTGCAGTTTCAGCTTCATTGAACAGCCATTCTACAAGATTCCTGAACCTTTCTTCTGTAAAATTCTCTTTTTCGGTAAAGCCGATGTTAGAATATATACGATCGCCGTTGAATCTGGGAAAGATGAAAAACGCATAAGCTGCTGGTTTCGCAGATGAAAATATTACTCTCGACTTTGTTCTGTTGGCGTTGAGGTCATTGATAATAGGTGTGAACCTTTCCCTCAGGTTTTCACCTGGCATTTGCTCCTCAAGATGCCTGATGTACGGAGTCAGAATAGTTCCCCAGTCAAGCTTTACGTTGTTTATTTCCATACAGGCTCATAAGTAAGTTGTCAGCTATATTAATTGCGATGGCATCATAGGCCTATATGGATCAACAAGAGAGAACAAAGATGCTTGGTGATCTTTCGGTCAAGCTTGCGAGATTTTACAAAGGCAAGATCAATTCTATCCCTAACGTTCCAATAAAGAAACTTTCCGATTTCTCAGTTTGGTATACCCCCGGTATAGCCAAGGTTTCCCTTGATATTGCAGCTAACAAGGATGAGTCGTTTGAGCTGACTGGCAGGTGGAATTCAGTAGCTATTCTCACTGACGGAACCAGGGTACTGGGACTTGGAAATGTTGGGCCGGAAGCCGCGATGCCGGTAATGGAGGGGAAAGCCCTTATTTTTAACTATCTGGGAGGCGTCAATGCCGTGCCCATCCCGATACGGATATCATCGCAGGAAGAATTCTTCAAGGTGGCATCTGCACTGGAATCTGCATTCGGCGGGTTTAATCTTGAGGATATTGAAAGTCCCAAATGCTTTTTCCTGCTGGAATCGCTTCAAAAGGCGTTGAGCATACCTGTTTGGCATGATGATCAATTGGGGACCGCTTCCGTTATTCTTGCAGGATTGGTCAATTCGCTCAAGATTGTTGGCAAGAAAAGAGAGGATGTGACAATTGCTTTGGTTGGTTCAGGAGCGGCTAATATTGCGACTGCTCACCTCCTGGAAGCAGCTGGGTTCAAGTCAGGCAATATTATAATGGTAGATTCCAAGGGAATATTGCAACCGGAAAGAGAGGACATGGATCAGCTTATGCTGACGAATCCATGGAAGTACAAACTCGCGATGCGCACAAACTCCCAGAGAATTAAAGGAGGGATTGAAAAGGCCTTTAAAGGAGTTGATGCAGTCATTTCCGCCTCAAGATCAGATCCAAATTTCATGAAACAGGACTGGATAAGGACAATGGGAAAAGACCCCATAGTTTTCGCGTTAGCCAACCCCTCACCAGAAATATGGCCCGAAAAGGCGATAGAAGCCGGGGCAAAGATAGTTGCAACCGGAAGGAGTGACTTCCCCAACCAGATAAACAACAGCCTGATTTTTCCAGCGGTGTTCAGGGGGGTTCTGGACGCCAGGTCAAAGGGTGTGAATTTCAAGGTCATGGTAACTGCGTCGGAAGAGGTTGCAGCTTATGTGGAAAATCCGACTGCAGATCACATTGTGCCATCAATGCAGGATTTGGATTTGTTCCCAAAGGTCGCTGCCGCGGTGGCGTACACTACAGTTCAGGAGAAATTAGCCAGGAAGACAGATTCCAGGCAGGGGTTCTATAGAACTGCAAAAGAAATAATCGATACCAATAGGCAAAGGTATTCCAAACTTCTGGATTCGGGAATGATAAAAGGGGCGGATGAAATTGGATAAAGGAGATAAAATGGTAGTCAGGGCAGCTAAAGAGCAGGATATTCCAGCGATAGTCGACATGTTGAAGAGACTGAAAAGGTTGAACCAGGAATTTGATACTCATTTTTCGATATCAAAGGAAATTGAGAAGAACGCAACCGAGTATCTGAATAAAAATCTCAACGATCACGAAAATAAGTTGTTCCTGGTTGCTGACAATGGTGGCAAAGTTCAGGCTTTCATGGAAATTCTTTTCAGGAAGAGAATATATTATTCTCCTTCGCAGGAAGCCAGGATAATGGAATTCTACGTTATGCCGGAGTACAGGATGCTTGGCCTTGGAAAGAAAATGATGAATGAACTGATCAAAGAACTCAGGAAGAAGAAAATAACGCTTATTTCTTCAGAGTTTCCTTCTTCCAACATGATTGCGAGAAACTTCTATGAAAAAGCTGAATTCAGGCAATTAATAAGCATATATGGAAAATGGATCGACAGGCAGAATTAACTTTTACGCCGCCGTCCTTTTTCTCTCCATTTTCCTGGAAATCATGTTAGCTCCATAATAAACTGCAATAAATGTCACTATAAATATGGGGATCAGGAAAAGATCATCCAGATTATAGAATGTTTCTGCGTACCAGAAAGCGGAGAAGGTGAACAGCAGGCTTGAAACGGAAGCTTTCATTATTGCCTGTTTTATCTTCCGAATCTGTGAGTGCAGTATTATGGAGAAGATGATAACCACCAGAATTCCCGATATGAGCCCCACCAGAGTGGCCAGGTAGCCATTAGGATAAAGGGCAACCAGCACTATTGCAGCTTCGAATGCCTCAACAGTTCCCACTGAAAACGCCGTGAATCCAGCACCTTTTTCCCGCTCCTCATCCCCCTTTGGAAAACCAATCCTCTGGAACATGAAAGATCTCGCTGCGCTCTTAAGGAGCCTCTGCCCGAAGTACAATAGTAGAGTTGCAGAAAATAATCTTACCAGTACTATCGGAACTAGCTCTATAAGTTGCCCAATCAATGCTGTTGGAAAAAGAACCACTAATACGCCGGCAGCAAGAAAGCCAAACACGACTTTTCTTTTGGTGTCGGCATATAGAGCGATTCCCACTGCAGAAGCCTCAGACATCTCCAGTATGGTGATGCCTGCAGCAGCTAAGAAAATTGCAATGTTAAACATTCAATACCTGCGGTTAATGACTTTCCTGTACTTTTAACATTGCGAGCGGAAATTTCCATTTCGTGTGACGAAGGATGAATGTTAGCCTCTTTCTGCTGCTTATCGCGTATATTTTATTCGCTTGCAGACAGAATGTAAGAATTCCGGGCTTCATATTGCTTAATGCATGCATGTATCCGTGGAGGCGGGCGGCTTAGCATGGACAGCAAAGTACCTCAGGACGGAAAGGAGTACAGGCCAGAAGAGGCTCTGTCAGAGAGGAATGAAACGGGAATGTCACTGCCAAAGCCGGTGGACAATGTCACCCTATGAGGTTTTGCTTCATCTTTTCCTCTATCCAGTCAAAGGTTTTTTCATCCACCCTAACTGGATTCCACCAGCTACTAACGGATAAACCATCATCCTTCTTTCTGGGAATAACATGAATGTGGAAATGAAACACAGACTGATCTGCTACCTCCCTGTTAGCACTGAGCAGGTTAATTCCACCTGCAAGCTCAGCTTTCATTAATGCAAAGGAAATCTTCTTTGATAATGCAATAACCTCGGAGAGAGTTTTGTCGGGCACTTCGAAGATGTCCGCATAATGAACCTTTGGAATTACAAGCGTGTGTCCTTCAGCGAGAGGATTGACATCTAGGAAAGCCACTGCATTGCCTGTCTCTTTTATCTTTCTCGCTCCTATTTCATTTCGAGCAATACTACAGAAAATACAATCTTTGGAACTTGCCACAATGGATCAACTGTTTAACGTTAAAAATGTAATCGGTCCTGTTTCCATGGTCAAACATAAATCCATGCTGCTTGAAATTGCACTGTTGTAAGTCTCATGGCCATCCGTTCCTAGGGCTTTGGCGTGAGCAGTTAATCATATTCACCAGCGGTTAAAGCGCTTCATAGTCAAATAATGTGGAAGGACTCACCATGACGTATTTCCTGTAATAATATTTTAAAAACCTTCTTTCAAAAGACGAAACCGATTTCGGCCCACTAACCGTAACGGAATCTCCCCGCAGGACCCTCGCGGATATCATGTTTCTCAATAGGAGAGTAAAATCAGACCGTATCAGGGATATTTCGCTCGTCTCTGAATTTGCTACTGCGAAATTGGTAGCTTCTTCCACGACGTCCGCAATACTTCTTGATCTGCCGGGGTAAAGATATCTGATAATAAAATGCGACTTTATCAGAGGATGAAGGCCTGTGAAATATGGGGCAGGAAAATTTGGAAAAACAAAAGTCCCTTCTGGAAAAATTTCACCTAGTGCCTTTACCGCGACTTCATTTTTCAGTACTACTTTGCCATCGAAAGGTGTTATCACAATGTCCGACTTCTCATCTCCCTCTTCCTGTCCCTCTGAAATGTAGAGGACATGCTCGTTAATTTCTGCGTAAGTACGAAAAGCATTCTTAACTCCACTAAATCCAAGCACTATGTCATTACCATCGGGGGAATTTCTGACTACGACCATATATTCAGAGTCTTTGACATCCCTGAATACCACTTTGAGTGCCAGGGATCTAATGCGTGAGTCTATGCACGAGACGAGAATGTGCCTGCTCTTAATCCTTTTAACGCTCCTGACATATGAATTAAACAATCTGGCATCGAAGGTCAAATCAAGCACCCATTGACTCTGATATTTCAATAAGCCTGGTCGCTATCTCGGGTGAAAATAGGGAATCGGGAACCATCCTTACGTGTACCCCTTTTATCAAAGGAACAAAACCATTCATTCTTCCTGAAACCAGGTACTGCTTGAAATCCTGATCATCGACAACCTTTACCAGGGAAAATTCTGCGGCTACTTTCTTAAGGAATAATTCCTGTGCGGTCTGGACTCTATGCAGCACGAAGTTTTCCAGGTATCCGAAACTTCCGGCTTTCAGCCTCATCTCTGATAACTTTTCCATTAGCTTCCCGGATGACTCAAGAATTACTTCAAAAATGGCTGAAATTTCCCCGGCAACAGACATTGGATCTCCCCTCACTCTGAGTGAACAATCCCTCTTTATTGTAACAAACGACCGATTTCCCTCGAATTCCAGGGAAGTCGGCAGGAACCCTTTTTTCCGGAACGAATTAAATGTTTCTGATACCATGCTCTTGTTAACGCCCCTCATGGTGATTCTTCCCGAACCCCTGGATATGAAGGAGGAAAGAACCATTCCGTAGTTGATAAGTTTCTCAGGTACATCAAGGAACGTTGAGATGGGAATCGTAAAGAATAGCAATCTGTCATAATACTGCTTCTTGAAAGTTTCGTATTCATTCTCATTCAGCTGCCCCATGACAACCCGAAAATTTTTCCTGTAAGGAACGAATGTTACTCTTTCAAAAAACTCAGGAATAAGTTTCGGGGTGAAATGGCCTCCGGTGCTCATTACGAGCCCAGCCCTTACAGGGCTGTCCCTTCTATAGGTTGCAAGCACTTGTGCCAATATTTCCTTTAGTTCGTCCTTTTCCAACGGACATTCATCCTTAACATACTAAAAACAATTCCATCCAGCTTGCCAAGACTGGTGAACATGGATGGTAATTGTTCCACGTTTTTGAGAGGAAATCATTAAATATTCCGCTTTAGCTTAGTAATTGTGCTTTCGAAATCCACTGCAGTGCTTGTAGTTCTGGCGGTCATAGTGACCTGGCTGCTCATTTCCTCCATAGGACAGATAGACTCCCCTGCACTTCAGGGGGGAGGAGTCGGGAATTTTAACGGCGGATCAAGCGGGCAAGGCTCTGGATCCCAGTTTTCCTGGTTTTCCATACCGGGATTTACTATTCCTTTTTCAATGAGTCTTCCAAGTTTTACAAATATTTTTAACTTTAATTTCCCCTCTTTCAATCTTCATCTTGGCTCGTTAAACTTAAGCAGTTCTTTATTCAGTCCGCTTACCAATTCTTTTGGCAATCTGTTTAATTTCCTCCATAATAACCAGAACGACGGTCAATCCTGGAAGTTCCCGTCTTCGGGCAGTGCAGGAGGAAGTCTGCAAAATTTGCTGCAAATTCCTGCTGTTCTGTTATACCTTATTTTCGCGCTCATAGCAGCCTTGCTAATTTCCGGAGCAGTTGTTTCCGTGATAAGACGCGATCGTAACAAGAAAGATGAAAAGGGTGAAGGGTCAGAAATGGTCCTGCTGGGTGCCAATGATACTGAAAAAGATGTAGGCACCACTAATTTTGAGTTCCAGACAGCGGACTATCCGGGATGGGCCAAGAACGAGCATTTTCTTCAACCGGAAATTTCTGAAACTTATCCCCTGATAGTTGGAACGGGAACCAAACTGGAAGTCCATTTTCCGCCTGGAACCCTGCTGGAAAGCCAGACTACCGACTTGGTCAGCGCTGAATCAGAGAGAGCCGCGATAAATGCGAAAGAAGGATGCAACCTTTTAGAAGGGAAGTTGAAGAATGAAAGTGATCTTCTTTACATTCGAGGAGTTAGATACAAGGATGAGATCATAAGGCTCACCCAGGCAAATATAGTTAATGGGTCCCAAAATTCCCTTACAGTTAGGGAGTTACTTGAAAGCCAGGCTGTGAAGGATAGGATTATGAACCCACTTGAAGCAAATCAACTGGTTAGGATGTTCGAGATTGCCAGGTATGGTAAAGGAGAACTTGGTGTTGACAATTTTCATTCTTATCTGGACAGCCTGAGGCAGTCGCTGACGAACCCCTTGGTCATTACCTGCAATGGGGAAAACTGATTTGAAAGTTTATCAGGGAGAGACTCTGTCGGCCTTGCTCAAATACATGATCACCACACTTATACTGGTAATTGCAGGCACTGTTTTACTTTCTTTCTCAGGAATAATTGGGGAGATACTGCTTATCGCTGCGATTTCCGCTCCAATAGCGCTTGCAGGCAAGCTTCTGACTGACAGGAACCGGACCTATTCGGGAGTAATCACTAAGCGCTTCCTTGCCTGGATGCCCCTTGAATTTGTATTGAGTCTCGCGATTTATAGCATCTTGTATGCTCCACTGGGTGGGTTCTCAGCCGAGGGTGTTTTTCTTGCATTCCTTTTCCTCTTGATATTTGTTTCCTTGAGATTTACAGCATCTGCCCTAATAAAAAATGGACCAAGGGCCCAAGTAGGAGGATGGCTGTATAGACTGGCCTGGTCTCCACTGCTTATCTCTGCCTATTTCGCTTCTTTCATCCTTGGAGGTTACTATTATGTGGGATATCCATTCCTTTTTGCCGGAATAGGAAACATACCTTTTTCATTGCACCCGTTGCTGGAATTATCCAGAAACAGGCAGATTAAGGAATTATCTACATACATTAGGGATAGCTCCTCCAGCTATTTGACCGGGTTCTTTTTGCTGGGCCTGGCGTTTTCAGTCCTCCAGATACCAAAACCTTACGTTGCTAATGAGTTCATCCTGTTCTTTTTACTGCTCGGGACAATCGTGATGATTTTATTTGCTTTCTGGAGATGGTACAGCATCGGGACTGGCAGAATTGAAAGTTTGTATAACACGATGTACCTTGCTCACAGGCATACACCAAAAATAGTGTCTGATGACCAGTCGGACCTGTTCGCCAACTCTGTCAAGGAATTTGTCGTTCGTGGAAAAAAAGGGGAGTTGCTGGTCACACTCTCGCACCTGCTTGGGTCCAACGACGTCGACCTGGAAGATTCCCTGGCAATATTGGAGAGGCTAAGAATCTACGGAGGGGAACAGACTGAGCTTAACAACCCTGCGTTCAGCGCGAGAACTATAAGCAAGGAGATAGAGAAGAGAGTCGATACTGTTAACAGCATAGCGATTGTTATGAGAAAAAGGCTGGAGGAAAAAATATGAACACGGATCAAAAAGATGTTTACAGAAACAGTATAATGGATGCAATAAACGAGATTTCTAGTTATTATGTTGGTAATCCTGAAACAGTCGTAAAGGTAATGGCTTCAATACTTTCGTCTGGCCATGTCCTGCTAAAGGATTTTCCCGGGATTGGAAAAACGTTTATCGTGAAGCTTTTTGCGAGAGTACTTGGGATATCGAGCAAAAGGATACAGTTCACCCCCGATCTCCTGCCATCCGATATTGTTGGGACGAAAGTATGGAAACCCAACGTTGGCGACTTTCAGACAATCAAGGGACCAATATTCTCAAATTTAATTCTTGCTGATGAGATTAACAGGGCCCCGCCTAAAACGCAGTCTGCTTTGCTGGAGGCAATGGAGGAACGCCAGGTCACTATTGAGGGTGATACAATATTGCTTGAAAAGCCGTTCATTGTGCTGGCTACCCAGAACCCTGTTGAACTCGAAGGCACTTACCCCCTGCCGGAAGCCCAGATGGACAGGTTCATGATTGAACTGACACTTGGATATCCATTAAACGATGAAGAGGTCCTTAACAGGAGAATTTCCTGGAGGAATGATGACCCCAGCTCAGAGGCGAAGGTAATACTTGACTCGGCCGAACTTATGGAGATACAGCAATTCATTGAGCTGGAAATCAAGATTGATAAAGACATCGTGGAATATATTTCTGAATTTGCAAAATGCAGGAGCGATCAGAGAGTGCTCGCAGGCCCGAGCCCGAGAGGATTGATCTCGCTAATGAGAATTTCGAAGGCTATTGCTTTCCTGGATGGCAGAGATTTTGTCATTCCGGATGATATCAAAAAGGTCGCAAGGGACGTATTGGGCCACAGAATAATTTTGAAACCTGAATTAACGCTTGAGGACATCTCCGGAGTCGCGATAGTGGACGAATATATTGGAAAAATCCAGGTTCCTAAATAGATTGCCATGGTAAAGAAGTGGAGTAAAAGTCTCCTTGCAATGATCCTGATTGGCGGAGTTTCTGGCATAACTGCCGTCGCCACGACCAATCGTTATCTTGCAATGTCAATTTTGTTCGTGATTTTTCTCCTCATCATGCTTTACAGCCTGGATAAGGAAGGCGTAATAACTGTCAATGCTGAATTTCCCGCAAGGGCTAAAGCAGAAGAAATTGTTGATTTTTCCTTACTCGTTAATGCAAAAGGAGGCTTTGGATTCTACGTTATGGAATTCCCGCTTCCGGACGCTTTCTTATTGAAAGAGGATACAAACATTCATGTTTTTTTCAAGGGATTTTCAGCAAGGGAGAAGAATTTCGTTTTCAAGGCGGCAGGGATGCGCAGAGGGACTTTCCTGCTCGACAGGTTAAATTTCACCTACTACCCGGCAATGGGCGTTATAAACAAGAAAGACGGGAAGATAACCACAGGCGGAGAGATTGAGATACTCCCAAAAGTTGCCATCCCCAATGTAAAGCTCAGGCGAATGAGAAGCAACGAGAATACTCCCAGAAACACAATTTCGAGGATTGGCCCTGCATCCTCAGATTTTGAGTCGGTGAGGGAGTACCAGACTGGGGATTCCTACCGGGAAATAAACTGGAAAGCAACTGCGAGAAGCGCTCCTTCAAGAATAATGGTGAATCAATACCTGAAAGAGGGGGAAAAAACCGTCCTCTATCTTCTGGACAGGAGCTTGACCATGTCAAGGGGAACAACTGAAGAGAACCCTCTTGAGTACAGCATTTCGTTCATATTCGCGCACTCAAGAACACTTATGAGGGAAAACATCAACACCGGTTTCTGGACAGCACAGTCCGGACATGGCTTCCATTCCCCTTCCGTAATGCCTTCATCCGGAGTGGAAAATGAAAACAGGTTTCGTAGGGCACTCCTTAGGGTCGAGCCGACAGGTTCCAACTTTGTAGTATACCAGGTAGAACCCAAGTTCTTTACTATTCTGAGGGAAACATCTGCCACAGTAGTCCTTATCACATCTGTGTGGAAAGAAAATTCAGCGGAATTGGCCAATCTTGTAAAAAGGGTACGAAAATATTCAAGAAATATAGTTTTGGTAAACGTAATTTCCCAGGGGATAATTATGAAACATTTGCTGACTGGAATTGAATTATTCTCTGGAAAAAGGGCTTCCCTGAAACTTGCTCACAGTTATATTGAACGCATTCCACGCACAAGGAGAATAGACTGGGACCCGTCTTCAGAATCTCTTGGCTTTGTCGTAACGACTCTATCCAGGGTGATCGGGATTTGAACCGCTACTCGTTATCGATTGTATCGTTTTTGCTCTTGATACTTCCAGGATTACTGCTGCTCGATTCTGGATACGCCTTGGCAGCAATTGTTGGTATAATAGAAATAGGGTCTGCTGCTGCAGTGTCTTTTCTTCCCTCAGACAGGGGGAAAGGGGTAGGCCGATATTTCCCTTTCCTGATTATCGCATCTGCCCTGATGGTATCGCAGGGATATTTCCAGAGATTGTTTTCATTAGCCCCTGTTGTCCCATCTGTTTATGACAATGATATTGCCTTTTTGCTGGTATTCATGGTTTTGGGCATTTTCCTCTCCATGACTTCAGGAACAGGAAAGTCCATGATAAGGGAGATGAGCTACGCGGGATTTGACGAAATGGAACTCAAGAGTGCGGTTTCATCTTTCAATACCAATATGATGATAATAGGTTTCTCCGCACTTATACTGGCGGTATCTGGGTATCTGCTGATATCTGTGCTTCCTCAGGTGAGCATAGGGTTCTTCCCTGCTGTAATCACTTTTGGCATAATCTACCTCTTACTTTTCAGGGTCATATTCTCAGAGAAAAGAAAAACTGCCAGATAGATTACTTTCCTATCTTTCGGATAGTAATTGGAACAAAGCCATTATCGTATTCGAGCATCGCAATGTCTACTGGATCAATCATGTTTGATGGCACATCTATAACGACTGGGGCGCCCATTGATATTTGAAGAGCCCTCGCACCTATAATTCTGGCCTTTTCAAATTTAGTTAAGGGCATGGTACTCAACAAAGCGATACGATAATAAACACCACTATGTATATTTTGCGTATTGTTTTGGCAAAATGAGGTTTTGATTAAACCGACACCTTGGATGGGGCGAAAATTGGTATTTGATGGCTAAGCGGAATTACACGATAGCTTTTTCCAAAAGAATGGCGGTTTCGAACCCTTCCACAGGTTTCAGGTTTTTTAAAGAGTCGGACATGAACTCTTCGGGTACCGATATTAATGATTCTCCTTCCTCAAAAATGAACGGCCCTTTTCCCATAATAGTATACGCATGGTTATCCCACACAGGAATCGTATTCGAAACTGACACAAGGTTGTGGCCACTTTTCAATAGAGTAGCCGGGAAATCTGTGACAGGTAGTGAATATTCAAATCCAAGGTCAACAACCCTCTCTGGCCATTCACCAAATTCTTTGAAGCCCCCGGTATCAATGCTACCCAGATAGAAGTGGAATTGCTCGATATCTTTAAACCTCATCTTATGTGCAAGGGAAAGACTCGCGACATTACTTGGTTCAACGAGTATCCTGGCTCTTGTCACCCCTTTCATCCTTGATTCCGAAATCATGGAATTAGTTAGCATTTCGCCAATACCTTGCCTTCTACTTTCAGGGTCGACCCTAAGACCGCTTAGGTAGACAGAATTGTCAGGCATTAGTTGCGACTTAAGGAATCCATGAATTCCCTCTTTATCATAGACAATTGTTTCACCCATGTCCAGGTATTTCTCGCCTATTTCGTTGATGTAATCTGAGTATCCTGATCTCCGGGATACATTGGAAATACATGACCAATCACCTTTCGTCGCCTTCCTGACATAACTGATTTCCATTTTCAACAATGTAACGCTTGGAAGTTGATAAACCCGTTTCCTTTTCGGCTTTAGTGCGAATGGATTAGATCAAAATTCGCATGATATAATTCCTAAAAGAGAAAACAAAAATAGTCGATAAGAGTGAATAAATGTGGTGTAATTTAGTTCCGAACCATTGGGAAGATTCATGGCAGTACAGGGTACAACAGGATTCCTCGCAGACAGCATGCTTGGAAAGCTTGCAAGGTGGCTCAGATTGATGGGGTTTTCAGTTGAATATGCGGCCTCCAACAAATCCGACAATGAAGTAATTGAGTTATGCAGGAAAACGAAGTTATTCCTGCTCACCAGAGATAAAGAGCTTTACTCTAGATATAAACCCTCAATGTATTTCTCATCTGATAATCATCTGGAGCAGCTTTCTGCATTTCTTTCAGTTATTAAACCGGAGAAGGAACTATATTTTACCAGATGCCCCCTGTGTAATGGAAGAACTGAAAAGCGAGATACCGGGTCTTACAATGGAGTTCTTCCTGAAGGCGTTAAAAACCACTTTACAAGCATTTATGTCTGCTCAAAATGCGGGAAAGTCTACTGGGAAGGGAGCCACTTTGATTCGATACTTAAGACGATCAACTGTTTGGTACCGGGCAGGAAATAGGTTACGGTTACTTGCTGGAATAGATCAGATGGCATAGGGGTATATTCTTTTGTGATTGCAAAAAAATCAAGTAAAAAAGCAAATTAAGTGATTACAAAGCCGCATCTCTTATGCGTGATGTATTACCCATTCCTCTCCCCATTTCTGCAAGCCTTTTAGGGGTTCCTCCAGTGCCCTTCCTTTTTCGGTTAGTGAATATCGCACCCTAAAGGGGCGGGTGTTTTCCACAATGCGGGATATAACTCCATGTATCTCCAGATATTTTAATGCTGAAGAAAGAGTCTTCGAGTTCAATCCATTTACAGATTTCAGTAATTCATTGAATCCCATTGGCTTTTCCCATAAATATCGAATGACAATCAACTTCCACTCGCCGCCTATTTCTTTAATCGCTTCCACTATAGGACACAATTGAATATCGGGGCTCGGTTCCTCAACTGTTTCACTTACTTTCCGTTGTGCCATCTTATGTAAAGTAAGTTACCAATATTATTTAAATGTGGTGTCTATACCTGATAACAATACACAAGTAAATTGCGTTAAGTAAGTGAGGAATTTAGATGGCACAAAACAAATGGATTTTGGATAAAGCGCACTCGAGCGTTGAGTTTGGCGTTAGGCACATGATGATCACTACAGTAAGAGGTAAATTTAAGGAATTTGATGCCCAGATAAACGGTAACCCGGACGATTTTAATAGCGTATCAGCGGAATTTACCATCAATGTCGGGAGCATTGATACCGGTGAGCCTGACAGGGATAAACACCTCAGGTCTGACGAAATACTCGCGATGAGAACGAATCCTTCAATAATATTCAATACCAGGTCCGTAAAAGGCAGTGGAGAAGACGTAGATATTGTGGGAGACTTGACTATCAGGGGGATTACCAAAGAAGTTACATTTAAGGGCGAATACGGTGGAAGAGTCAAGGATCCGTATGGAAACGACAGGTTCGGGCTTTCTGCATCATCCACGATCATGAGAAGCGACTTTGGGGTAAAGTGGAACATGCTTCTTGAGGGCGGCGGAGTAATGCTAGGAGAGAAAGTGACTCTTTACCTGCAGCTTGAAGCATACAGAACTCCGGAACCTGCAAAGCCAGTTTCTTGAATTTACGGATTTAATATTTGTGTGCAAGCCCTTTTTCATTTCAGGGCTTGCTTTTAATCATTAAACGTGAAATTTACTTTGCTGTTTCGCACTTTTTTCCGGTTCTTTCGAATATCTCACCGATTGCACGCATAACGGCAACATAGATCCTGATCCCTCTGGCAGCGTTTTTGTCTTTTGACAACCTGTAAATATCAAGCAGCGAAAGAGGTGATTCATCCTTCTGGCTCTCGGAGATACCATCCATAATCCCGCGCATATTGAACATTAAGTTCTTGACAGTATCAGAAACTTTTTCGTCTGCCATGGCGTACAGCACACTTAGCATAAGGTTCGCGCTCTTCAGGATCGAATAGGTGAATTCTCTTGAGGAGAAAAAATGTCCAAGAAATTCAATGTCAGTAGGCATGTAATCTTTTGAAATGTCTGCGAAAAGATTCAGTATACCAGCTTCTTTAAGCCTCTTCAGCAACGGCAGGAAGGAAAGTAGAACATCGGAATTGTCTACTACTTCTGTGATTATCTCTTCAAGCTTGTCTTTTTCATCTGTTGTTTCCATCATTGTTTCACCTTACATTATCCCTCTCAGCATAGCTGAAAAGTAGGTATCGGACGAGGTCCATTTCAGGAAATAATCCGCCTTACTCTCAAAATTTGCCTTCGGTGGCCTGGTATAGCTAAAAAATAGTGTAATGGCTTCATTGCCACCAGTTATTGTGGTGCAGGCAACATCTCCATTATAAGCCTCGAAGTATGCGTTTCCGTTGACCTCGTTTGATATTCTATTTGCGAGGTATTCAGACTGGAAATGGGCGGTGGCTCCCGCTTTTGAAATGGGTAAATCTGTCGCATCTCCAATTGCGAAAACATTGTCATAATCTTTGTAGTTGAGATGGTTTCTGTCGACCGCTATATATCCACTATTATCCGCAAGTCCGTTCTCAGTGATTATCTTTTGACCACTGTGGGGAGGAACAAGAATCAGAAGATCGTAATCCAGAGTTTCCCCCTCCAGGGAGTTTATCTTCTTTCCCATAGGGTCGAGCGAATCGACGTTGAACATTTTGTGGATGACAATTCCTCTTTCTTCCATAAGTCTTTCAATAAAGTCAGACACATTTGGGATTGTGAAGACCCTGTTCAATGGATAAATATAGTGAATTTCCGTCTTATCTCTTATCCCTTTCAGCTTAAGGTATTGATCCAGCTGGAAAGTGAATTCATAGGGCGCAGGTGGACACTGAATTGGTATGCTCGCCTGTCCGATAACAATCTTGCCTCCCTTAAAATCTCTCAGCTTCTGCCTGAGCTCCATGGATGCCTCAAGACTATAGAAATGGGAAGCTGCTTTATCATATCCAGGAAGTTCTTCCGTCGAAAATCTATCACCTGTTGCTATGATGAGGTAGTCATACTTGAACGTCCTATTCTTTTCACAAGTTACTGTTGAATTTTCAAGGTCAAATTTCCGGATATTGGCCTTCAGGTAGTTGATTCCATAGTTGAAAAGTGACTGTGTAGGCTTAAAGCTGTTAGCAGGATCCTTGAAACCAAATGGGATCTGCACCCCATCCGGTTTAAAGTAGTGCCTCTCGGAGTTACCGAAGACGTCTATTTCAATTTCTTCCGGGGTAGAATGAAATCTCAGTTTGTTGGCCATTATGGTACCTGCGGCACCATCCCCTACAATCACGACTCTTTTTCTATTAATTGCCATGAATTCCACTACTTGGACTTTCTCATCACGATTTCGAAGTATCCGCTGCGATCAAATATTCCTATTAGTTCGTTGCCTGATTTCTTAATCCATTCAGGCGCGTCTTTCTTGGTTCCATTGTCTGTAGAATACACTGAGATCACATCGCCTACCTTACCCTGCTTGTACGCCTTTATCAATTCCATCAGCGGCCCGGGACAGAAACTTCCTCTCGCATCTATCACTTTGGTTGGTTTTACTTCATCCATATTTTCACCTCTTGATTAGAGAAACAGGGTCATGCTGGAATCTTTTGACATATCCACGAACTGTGAAACACCTATCAGGTCTTTCATGATCGGATCAAACTCATCCTTATTCATTTCCAGGAGGTCTGCAAACATTGAGCAGCCATATACGTTGACTTTTCCTATCTCGCTGATTTGTTTTATCGTGTCAAGCCATGAAGGGATTTTCTTTTCTTTCATTACCTTCATTATCTGAGGAGCCATTTTACCAGCTTCCGGACTCAATGTCGGAGGAGGGGCACCATTCTTCTTCAGTTGCAGCAAAGCCCAGAATGTAACGAATATGTTAACCTCCATCTCATTTGCAACTGCACCAGAAGCGATTATGGATCCTGCCATCAGTTTGTCAATGTTTCCGGAAAACAGTATTAAAGATACCTTGTTGGACATGTTTCCACCAAGTGCATGATCGACTGATTGCTTTTATTGGTGTTACCTTACCCGTGAGGTAAAAAGACCCCGCTGATCAAGCAAGCTTTGTAAGTCATGCTTAAATTGGGCGCCTCACCCACAAGGTATAGCGCTCAATTTGACTCGATTACTTGCAGTGTTATGTTGACCGATATAAGCTGATACACGAATATGTTAATGGCAAGGGTTATTTTTGAAGTTGCGGTTCCCGGTTGATTTAAATGGCTTTCAGGCACATTTCTGAGATTGTTGGCAAACTTGATATTCCCGTGGATTCCATAGAGCCCTATGGCAAACATATTGCCAAGATTCCCCTTGATAATCCTGCATTTAAGAGAGAAAGAAAGGGAAAGTTGATTCTGGTAACGGCCATGACCCCGACCCCTGCAGGCGAAGGCAAGACCACTACAGTGATTGGGCTTGGGCAGGCACTTCAGCAACTCGGAAAGAAAGTCTGTATTGCAATTCGTGAACCGTCGCTTGGGCCATGTTTTGGGGTCAAAGGAGGTGCAACGGGTGGAGGCAAGTCCAAGGTTGAACCAAGTGATAAAATTAATCTCATTTTCACAGGCGATTTTCCAGCAGTATCTGCCGCCCATAATCTGCTTTCCGCCTTAATCAACAACCACATGTATTTTGGGAACAAGCTGAACATAGACCCAAAAGAGATTCTTTTTCCAAGAACCATTGATATGAATGATAGATCCCTTAGATCAATTGCTGTTGGAGTCGGAGGGAAAGACTTTGGTGCTATCGCAATGGACAGATTTGTCATAACGCCGGCTTCCGAAATCATGGCAATATTGGGACTAAGCAGGTCTTATTCAGATCTTAAGGAAAGATTGGGGAAAATGATGGTTGCAAGAAGTTACACAGGTGAACCCATATTCGCTTCCCAGATCAATGCCCATGGCGCGATGTCTGCCCTGCTTGTTGATGCCCTGAAACCAAACATAGCGCAAACCACCGAAGGTGTACCAGCTTTCATACATTCTGGGCCATTCGGAAACATTGCACATGGTACTTCAAGTATGATGGCGGATGATCTCGCCCTGAAAACATCCGATTACCTTGTCACTGAAGCCGGGTTTGGATCCGACCTTGGTGCTGAAAAATTCCTTGATTTGGTCTCCAGAGTTGGATCGATGCCGGTAAATGCAATAGTAATCGTGGGTACCCTCAGGGCAATGAAACATCACGCGGGAGTGAAAGATCTTTCTGCTGAAGACCTGAAAGGCGTGGAAGAGGGATCTAAAAACCTGCTCAGGCATGTTGCCATCATCAGATCATTTGGAGTCGAACCTGTGGTCGCACTGAACAGGTTTCCTACGGACACCAAAAAAGAGATAGATACCTTGATTTCCTTGCTTAGATCCAAAAACGTGACAGTAGTGATGTCAGACGTTTACACAGATGGCGGTTCCGGTGGGATAGAACTTGCCAAAGAAGTTTTGAATCATATCAGTCAGGAACCTATTCGATTAAAGTATGCCTATGAATTTAATGATCCCATAAAGACCAAGATTGAAAAAATAGCAACAAAAATTTACGGTGCTAGCTCTGTAAAATACGGAAAACAGGCCCTTAAAGATATTAAGCTAATAGAAAAAACCGGCTTGGCGGACCTGCCTATTTGCATGGCTAAGACCCAGAACTCTCTTAGTGATAACCCAGCGTTACTGAATGTGCCCGAAGGTTTTGCCTTAAACGTTGCAAGAATCGCCATATCTTCTGGAGCTGGTTTCCTGGTGCCCATGACAGGGGACGTCATGACAATGCCTGGATTGCCGAGAGTACCTGCGTCTGAAGGTATAGACATCACTGAATCAGGGGATATAATAGGACTCTCCTGATCCATTAAGAGAATGCAGATTGAGGTTCGGGTAAAGAAAGGCAACCGGAAACCGGAGAAAACCGGTGACTACCTGATAGTTTACACCAGCGTGGAAAGGCAAAACAACAGGGCCAATCTGGATGTTATAAAACAGGTTGCCCTTTTTTATGGAGTTTCAGCAGCGGATATTAGTATACGATCCGGTCGCACAAAATCCAGGAAACTACTGGATGTTAATTTAAAAGACTGATCTGCAGAGACTGCCATCCAATGCATTTCCAAGCCATTCTTTTATAGCCATTGCTGATTTCCTTCCCATGGCGTCTCCGGACTTATTCACCGAACATGCCGACGATTATTCAAAAAGCCAGTCTCACGCGGAGGGGGGGGACCTTCTCACTCTTATGAGAAACCTTCCAGGTCTTAAGAATGCTGCTTCTATAGATCTAGCGACAGGAACTGGTTTTACGGCAGTTAGAATTTCAGAACGTTCCAAATTTGTAATAGCTTTCGACAAGACTGAAGAGATGATGAGCCAGGCGAGACTGCTTGCTTCTGGCAAAAACCTTGATAATATAATATTTGTTCTTGGGGACGTAGAGAATGTGCCTTTTCTCTCAAACACATTTGACCTTGCAACCTGTCGACGGGCAGCACACCATTTTCAGCACAAGGCCAGATTTCTGGCCGAAACCTTCAGGATACTCAAGCACGGCGGGTACTTCGGCTTCGTGGACATGATTGCACCGGAGATGGATACTGAGGACCTTTTCAACAAAATGGAAATAATACGGGATCCATCACATGTGGGGGCGGAATCTTTCATTTCCTGGAAGAAACTGATTATTGAATCGGGATTCGAAATTACATTCAGTGAAGTCCAGGAAGAGAGAGTTTCCTTTGAAAAGTGGCTAAGTCCAGTTAAGAGGGAATCTGCAGAGGGAACAGCCTGCGTCAAGCTCCTTGAGCAAAACAAGAGCTATTTTCATGAAAGGATTGGCTTTGATGGGAATTCCTTTATCAAATCCAGAGGGGTCATAATTTCTAGAAAGCCGTAATAATAGCTACCCAAAATTGCTCAAGAGATTCCAACTTGAGAAGTCAATTTGGTGAATCCGCATTCTGTATTATCACGCTAAATTTCATCAAAATTTGGCTATTTAAGGTGCCCAACAAACATTCTGGTGTTGTACTTCAGGGTAACCTTATTATTTGAGCTGAACGCAGAAAACGCCTCCGTGAACTCAGTTACCAGGGATCTGTAATTTTCATCGCTTTTTGGGATACTGTACGAGGCCGACGAATACCTTCCAATAATACCATCCAGGTCCAACTCCTGGTTGTTCTTGAATTCATAATAGTCGTGGGACCAGCCAAAAAAGTCCGATATTGCCTCCTCTGAGACGCTCATGCTACCAGTAGAATGGTATTTAGGGCTATATTTCCTGCAGATTCTTTCATACTCTGCGTTGAAACTATTGATGCTTTCTTCCCTGTCGTTCCAGATCATCGCAACTACGTTTGGCCCCCTGAGTATTCTTTTGAATTCAACTTTGGCTTTATCGGGTTTAAACCAGTGAAATGATTGTCCTGCCGCTATGAGGTTAACGCTGCCATCTTTAAGCCCAGTGCTCTCTGCGTGTCCCCTTACAAATTGGACATTTGGAAACTCCTTCAGTTCTTCCCGTGCCTTGTCCAGCATTTCGTCGCTGGGATCTACGCAGGTTACGGTGTTTCCATTTTCCAGAAACATTCTTGATAATATACCAGTTCCACTACCGATATCCGCTACGAACATTTTCGAATTGAACTGGTATTTGTCGCTCAGGACCTCCAGAACTTCCTTTGGATAGGTAGGTCTGTGCTTAGCATAAGCCTCTGTTTTACCGCTGAATAAGTCTTTCTCCTTTTCCATGGTACCCTGCTCAAGTTAATCTTGCATTAACTAATAATCTTGGCGAATTCACCTGATGATGGAAGTTTTAGTCATAATTAACAAACGCAAATGGACTGAAGCATTAGCTATATGCATCTCCCCAGTATCTATCTCGAAAGCTAGGTTTTATTAAATTCGAAAAATGAGGAACAAAATGTAAAAGTAGTGCTCAGCATCGGAGAAGGAAAACGGGAAATTGATTTATGAGAAATGATCATGAGGGTTTAGTGGTTCGTGTAATATATTATCCTTATTCCTGCGGTAAGACTTTCAAGCTTTCATTTCCCCTCTGGATTAAATCGCCAGGACTGAACAATTTGGTTGTGGTTCGATGACTTCTTTGCCCGACACCCTAAACAAGCTTGACACTGAACTTAGATTAACTATGCAGTCTGAGACCAAGTTTGGGGAGCATTCGAAGAAATTCAAGATAAGTGCGTATCTTGGCCTCTATTTCGGTGACAAATATACCGAAGGCACATACTACTTTTCGAGTAAACAGAACATAAGCAGGGATACTGCAATGTTTCTGCGTCAGTACAACGCTATAGAGAAGAATGGAGTATGGAGAATAAAGAGGGAGATCCCGGAACCCAGCGAGCCCGTACAGATAGTCAAAGACCTGATTGAAGTTCCATCCTCGATCATTACTGATTTGTGGTTCGAGAAGGGGCAATACCAGGCGGGTTTCCTTTTCCATCATTCTGACATCAAGAAGGTTTCCAATATCGTGATGGACATTTCCTCAAAACCTATGAGCCTGACTATTGATTATTTTGGCCCCACCGAAGGTTACCTCACCGTGCTTTCAAAAATAGACGAAAGAATGGGCCTGTATGTGGCTGAAGTAGAAAGTACAATCCCGCCTGAATCTCTAAAGCCTGAAATTGATCCCTTTGGAGATTCATGGACAAGAATCTTGAAGAATCCATATGGAGGGGAAAAAGGGAATGGGATCTACTTTACAAACGGGAAATCCCCCAAGTTGAAAAATTTCCTGATGATAGAAAAAAACTCGATCTATCAGGGATTTGCCGAAAACCCCTATTCCAGCTATGTGAACAAAGAATTGAATACTGCCAGGGTCGCTACCATTGGAAGAATGCATGAATTCAAGAGCCCTAAATTCAATGCAACCGTGATTATTCCGGCGATTTTATCACAAGAGTGGCTCTCAGTGTGGAAAGCGACTGTTGATGACTTCAGTAGCTGGAAACCGGTACTCACCAGTTTCACCTCATTCAGCAGCTGGGCAAAAAGGGAGTCCTGAAGTTCAATACCATTACTCGAAAATGCAAAATGGCCTGCCGGCTCTTTACCACGACTTGTTGGAAGATTCCACCAATAAATCTAAGTAGGAAGGCGCATTGAATTCGAGGGGAATTTGACACCTGGAATCCTAAGCAAAATCGACAAACTTGACAGAGTGTTAAGAATTTCGTTTACTGCCAAAACGAAGATTTCCGAGTTATCAAAAGAGTTCGGGATCAGCGCCGCTGGCGGACTCCGCCTGACCGAAAAGAAAGCAGAGATCACTTATTTTTTCCCTGAGAACTCTGAAAAGAGTAGGGAACTCAGAATCTTCTTAAGGGAATTCGATGCAGTTGAGGCCGAAGGGGTCTGGAGAGTGAAGGTAGAGGAGAACCTTACCATCAATTACGTCAAACTTTTGATGAATTTAATCGGGTTAAACTCTGTCGCCCTTACATACTTCTGGCTCAAGAATGGAATTTTCCATGCGGAGTTCCTGTTTCATAATTCAGAGATTAAGCTCGTATCTGATATAATATCTCTTGAAACTTCCGGAATAGAAGGATTTTCACTGGATTACCTGGGCGTTTCTGAGGGATTCACAGAGATTTTTTCAAAGATTGACAACAGTATAGGATTGCAAGTTGCGATAATCGACTTGATTCCTCCTAAAATTGAATTGACTGAGAAAAATAACCCCATGGGGAATGACTGGGTCAGGATAAACAAGTTGCCCTACGGAAGCGAAAATATCTTTGGAATAGTCATTCCCAGTGAAATCCCCCGTACAGAAGAAAGGTTGCATACGATTGTGGAACAAGAACTGTATAGCGCTAAAACCGGGAATGATTACTTGACCTATATCAATAATAGAAAGAACGATAAAAGAGTGATTACTGTGGGAGCAATCCATACTTTTAAAGATGGATTGTTAAGAGTTCTTGAGATTATCCCATCGGCTCTCTCCAATGACTGGCTCAATATTTTCTACTCCTCCGCAGAGGACGTGCCGGATTGGAGACCCCAATTGACTTATTTTTCGGACTATAAGAGGTGGTTGGAATACAACTTAGCTGGAATGGAAAGTTTACCTGCAAAAGAAAAGCGTATGGCAGGCGGGACTCTGAACCACTGTGCCATTCTCTCAGTTAAAGGACTCCTGCCACCTGTAACCAAGGCAAACGTTTTAAGACCCAGAAAATCCGGTGAACGGTTCCACCTTTTATTCAATGAAAATGGGAGCTGGTATCTATCCCAGAATATTGGCCAGCACCCCAATGAACTTGAATACGAATCTGCCAGGAAATACGTAAAATCATGGGGAGGCGGCGAGCAGCTTCTTTCTTTGAACGGTATTATTCGCGGGAATGCCCCAAGATTTATTCTACCACTGATTGAAAAGGTGACATCTGCACCGGGTTGCAGAGTGGTGCCAGACATTCTTCAAGTTGGCGAAGATCTGCACATTTGTATTGAATTTCATCGAAGCACGAACGAAATTGCTAACAAAATAATAGAAGAATTTCTGCAGGAAGAAATACCATTCAAAAAGGAACTCACTTACATTGGTGAAAGATTTTGGAATTATCCCTTGCTTCTGAAGGAATATGAGGGTCTTGGAAACGATCTGAATAATTTTACAGTAATCAAGACCGTGTGGGAGCCTACGAAAAAACAACTTGAAACAGACGTCATGGGCGTTTTTCAAAACGAAGGAACTTATATCCCGAAGACAGTGGCGAACAGCAGGGAAAATCGCCTAGTTTCAAAACTTTCAACGCTTGACATTAAGGGAAGAGGCAAGCACACCATTATCAATAAGACAAACAAAATAGTAGAATTTGTTATTGAGACGAGCTACTTCAATGATTTTTATAGTGAGGTTGTCAACAGATACACAGGCCCGTTGTTCAACAGCTTGACGGTAAAGCACGGAATCGTAACCAATTATTACGTGGTGGAACGCGGGGTCGAGCAGCAGTTCGTTCGGGGCATGTATGAACACTGGAAGCGATCTTCTCGTGCCGACCACATAAATTACATCTCAGAAATAAAGGGATTAGGAGACTGGGCTGCGATTAATTCATTGCCATTCTGATCTCCGGTCCAAAGAAACAAATTAAGGATTTCCCATTGATCACTCAGAGAATATCCTCTTCATATTTACGGTAACTTCCACAACCCTTGGAAAACTGGCGTTCTCTGTTATCCAATCAATTGGAACCCATACAAAAGTACGATGAACCTTTAAAGATTGCACTAAAACAGAATATACCTCCTGTTTTCAGAAATGATGAACGCCTGAAGTATTTTGCAGTCTAAAGGCACGTAAATCTGCTGCTTTTCCATGAAACTACACGAAAATATGAAAGCCTGGTGAACCAAACAGATTAATTGGTCCATGCTGTAAGCCGACTTCAGATAACAAATGCTTTCCCCTATGGTAGCTGATTGGGGAACTAATAGTTCTCATCACTTCACGTCCCATATTAAAGTGTCAGTCTCCAGGCATAATATCCCCATTTCTTGCCAAAGCGCTCAATATATCTTTTGCGCATTAGAGTTTTCTTGAAATTGCCTTGGTCTATGAGGCTCATAAAATAATTAGGGTCGCCTGAGTCCCCATATAACATCAGGATTCTGCCTTCAGGTTTCATGTAATTATGAACTTCGTGGAAAAAAGCTGTCATGGTTCTGAAATTCTCATCAGCCACAGCAACCTCCCTTATGTCCCTTGGAGCAAACCATCTGAATTGGGGATCAAAGATTATGAGATCGAACTTGCCATCCACCCTGCTGAAAAGGTCGCTTTCCCTGAATTCTATTCTGGCCCCTACTCCGTTCCTGGCTGCATTTCTCCGGCCGATATCCACGCAGTATGGATTCACGTCGACTGCCAGTACGCTAGAAGACTTCGAAGCTGCAAGAATTGCATTGATTCCACTGCCGGTGCCCATGTCCAATACCCTGTCACTTTCTCTTACATTCTCAAGAATAGTTTTTCCCAGAACTTTGCTCATCCAAGCGGGTGGCGGCACCTCCTTAGGAACTATAATTTTTCGGCCGAGATATTGCCTGCGGATTGTCTTCAGCTCTTCCATTCTCCTATAAGTGGACTCATGCCATTGCTTTCTTATCTCCACCTCATCCGCGGTCATATGCGGTCTGTAGTCCATTGCTAGAAATTATTTAATTTGAATTAACTTTTCTGTTAAGGTACTGGATTCCTCATGCTAATACAGTTCCCTGAATTTTTGATGATTTTTACCTTCCAGATCCTCAAAGTATGGTGCCTTTGAGGTCTTTAATTGTCATCTAAATGGTGTGTGCAGTGGAAATTAGAAAATAGCGGCTAATTCCAATACCTGCACATGGCTTTCAAGTTCTACCTGAAATCGTCATCTCCGCCCATCGTTTCAATACCTGGTTAAGAAAAACAGGATATTTACGGGGGATCACTTCGTACAATTAATGAAACGGGCTTGCCGGGATTCGAACCCGGGTAATAGGCTCCGAAGGCCAACAGGATGTCCTGGCTACCTCACAAGCCCACTACAGCATTCGTTTGGTATATTATACAGTCATTATTGACTTAACCAGCTTCCCTTCTTTTACAAACTCTTCACACTCATGAACCAATTTCTCTTTGCCCAGCGGATCGTAGATTTCAACTGGAATTCTTCTCCGGATAATGTCCTCAACGGTCAAAGGGCATTCAAAATTGAGAATGTATTCAACTGTAAGGTTTTCGGGCCTGGTGTAATCAATTGTCGGGATTTCTTTTGCCAGTGCGGGGGCTCCAAGCTTCTTTGAAATCCTCTGTGCAACTTTTCTTGAGGCTTTCCGAAAATCCGTCAGTTTCACTCCATATACAGAAAGCATTTTTCCGTTCTCTAATATCCTGAAATTACGGGTGACCTTCCCCGGATCTTTCCCATGGCCCAGGAGAGGCCTGGTACCATAAAAAGACGCAAGCACTGAACTCTGTTTCAATTGAGGGATCAGTCTCTGGGCACTTTTAATCAGATACTCAATCTCCTCACCAGTTGGCACATTGTTGTCAGGCGAAGTTGTAAGTATATCAGTTGTGCCTATTATGTTGACTTTCTCGCGCGGAATAATGAACATCTGCCTCCCATCAAGATGCGAAAAGAACGCGATCGCATCTTCGCCTTCATATAGAGATTTATCCACGACAATATGCGTTCCCCCACTAAGTTTAGCACCGTTACTGGCTTTTCCAGCGAGTAGCTGAACATTGTCTGCCCAGGGGCCAGCACAATTAATTATAAGTTTGCCGCTGACGTATGCTTTCCTGTTTGTTGTAACGTCCAGGAACTCGACCCTGACTGCGTCATCCTCCTGGATTCCCGTTACCCTGCAATAATTCAGGCACACCACTCCCCTCATAGTTGCGCTTGCAATGTTGTGAATTACCAGTGTTGAATCATCAGTCATTGCGTCGTAGAAGGAATAGTAACCCTTGACTTCAGGCACTAATTCGCCATTGTTTACAGTAAACCGAGGAATCCTTGGTTTTCCGGAAAGCATTGAATAAAGGAACAGGCCGAATTTTATGGATAAACCTGATGGAGAGTACCCGTCAATTAAAATTCTGAATCCAATTTTCTTCACTATACTGGTGTTTCTGAGGAGATATTCCCTTTCCCTGATAAGATCCTTCGTCAGGAAAATCCTCCCCTGTTGCAAATACCTCAATCCGCCATGTATCAATTTTGATGAAGCTGAACTGGTACCTGACGCGAAATCGCCCTTCTCGAGCAGCAGTACCTTCAGTCCCGTTGTAGAGAGAGCATTTGCAGTTCCTGCCCCGGTAATCCCGCCTCCTACGATTATCACGTCAAAAAGCTTATTTCCGATATTGCCGATTTCAAGTTTCCTTGTATTTATGTTGAATTCACGCAAACTTCATCTTTCCTTCCCGTCTGCGTAATTGTTAAAGAGCTTTTTATTTTCCTTACCAAGTTTGTCTTTGTATTTTGCCGTAACTTCGACCCACGTAAGGAAGCACCCGTCGACTATTCCATCGGCGTATTCAGTTTCGGCCAACTATTTCACCAGGGTTCTCGAAAAGAATGATAGCATTTGCTGGCTCGCCAGTTCAGATGCACCCTTATTGTAACTCATCGAATTGTGATTGAAGAAAGCATGCTGGGAGCCTGGGTAAATATTCAACTGAAATTTCACGTGGTGTTTAACTACTCCGGAAAGAAGATCGGGCAACCCCTCGTTGATACCGCTGTCTTCCCCTGCATAGATTCCCAGAACTTCCCCCTTAATATTTGAAAGGCTTTCTATTGGGCTAGGATTAGCTCCATAAAACACGACAGTTGCGTCAAAAGGGATCATTGTGGAAATTTTAAATGAAAGGCCGCCACCCATGCAGAAACCCACAACTCCAATTGTGCTGACTTTTCTCTTTTTCTTTATAAAATCATAAGCGTCTTCAATGTACGCAAGGAGATCCTTTTCCAGTGACCCGCGTTCCTTCATCAAAATTTGCGCAACCTTCCTTTGTGTTTCGTTCATTTTTGAGATCATATTGTCGAGTGTTTCCTGCTTCCTTCTATCTTCTGCAGAAATGGACCATAGCGGTCTCATTGTGTCCATGATGTTTTCTTCCGTGAGCAGCTCAACTATGCCTTTCTTGGAGTAGAGGTGCGGCCCAATTGTATAATATCCCTCCCTGCTCAGCAGCCTGCAAACGTCCCGTATGAAAGGTGTGAGTCCCCATATTTCCTGAATCACAATGATAGCAGGATGAGGATCCGAATCTTTCGGGCCTGCCATAAAAGATCGGATCTGTGTGCCATCCCTGCCGGTGAACTCTAGCTCTTCCTCGAAAATATCTGCCACATTACGAAGAATTAATTGCAATATTTAAAAGTTGCACGAGAAAACTAATTCTTTCCCATGCCTTTTCCTGGACAAAAATTAAAGCAACACTGGTATAAACAGGCCTGTTGACAGTTAAAATCTGGAAGAATCCTATAAGGAAAAAATGCATTATTGCTTCACTGAGAGTGAATGAACCGGGAAGTACCTTGCAAGAACTTCCTTGAACAGCTTGATGTTTCGTCCTTCCTTTCCTATCACTCTGCCAATCTCTTCCTGGGCCACAACAACCTGTATGTCAGTCTGTCCTTCTTTCCAGTTGATGTGAATCTCTTTGATCCCGTACCTGAAGAGAATGTTCCTGGTCATCGTGAGAAGGTCCCTGGATGCCTCTGCCATAATTATGTGCTTTTTTATTCTTTCTTTCAGGATGGTGATAACCTCTGGATTATACTTGAATATGTTACCAATCTTCTTTTCGTTTACTATGAATAGAACTATATCCTCTGTTTCCAGACACTCCCTCAAGGATTCGTGAGTGACTTTCTCAAACAGGGCAATGTAACCCATCAGCTTGTTGTCTATTGTAATCTCGTTTGGCAAGACCGATCATTCCTTTTTTGGAGCACCCTTGTACACGAGATTAACTGACCCGGTTCCCAGTGTGATCGGTTGACCCACGATGATATTCTCAGCGACTCCAGTTAGAGTGTCCACTTCACCCATGAGTCCGGCCCTGAGAAGGTGTTTAGTGGTAATTTCAAAAGCTGCTCTGGCGAGAACGCTGCTTTTCCTTCCAGAAATACCCTGTCGGCCTACCGCCCTCACGCTGCCAGTAAATGTCATCATATCTGCTACGAGCATCAGGTGCCTCATATCGACTTCAAGACCCTGCTCCTGAAGGGTGTTAAGTGATTCCTTGAATATGGCGTTTCGGGCGGCTTCAATACCTAAATTTTCGGCTATTTCAGTAATGTCATTTGTGGTAGTGTTATATGCGTCTATTTCCTCGATTTCCAGCACTCCCTTGAGATTGCTGCCCTGCGTGAAAATTAACCATTCACCGCTCTTCTCATCCACCCTGCCAATTGCTCTTTTTATTCCCGGTACCCCTTTTATGGACTTTGTCTTAAGTTGTTCCTGAACCTGGTAAAGTTTCTTGAAAGTCTCCTGTTGCGGCTTTACGATCAACTCCTTGGATTCCTCGTTTACAGCAACGCTCATCTGGCTGGACTCCCCCTCAAGCGCAACGACTATGTCAGAGAAATCCACCAACCTCTCCTTCATATCGGAAGGAACGGGTCTTATGGTAATGGAAAGTTCAACAGTGTCGGTAATTATGTCTGCCACATCGTTAATCGTGGTGTTTTCGAGTTTCTTTATGATGTTCATTACCGCTGCCTGGCTGCTGGCGTACTTAGGTTTGAGATGAATTTCCATGGATGGGGTGGAAGGTGTCCTTCTGGCATCAACTATCTCAATTAATCTTGGCAATCCGAGTGTAACGTTCATTTCTCGAACCCCAGCAAAGTGGAAGGTTCTCATTGTCATTTGGGTTCCAGGCTCGCCAATGCTCTGGGCGGCAATGATCCCAACCGCCTCGTAGGGGTCGATGGCTCTCTTGCCCAGTTCAACTCCGACGGTTTCCATCAGTTCATCAAATCCCTTCTTTGGCATTTCAGATTTAAGCTTGGAAAGCTTAACTCCCAGTCCGTATGGAATCCTGAATTTCCCCCCGTACTCCTCAATTAGTTTGACAGCGTTAGACTCCATCTTATTCTTGCTGACTGATCGCATCTCTGGATCAACTTTTGCGTGTTCTGTTACTTCCGATCCTGAAAAAGTCTTTCCCTTAAGTTTGATTTCAAACCTTGAAATTGGGATAATTGCCTGTTTCACATCAGTAATTTGTAAAATTCTTTTGAGATCAGTCTTCTTCTTTTCAAAATCGTATTTTGAACCCTTCCTGATCTTCTCATTTCCTGTGATCTTCAATCGGTAGGCAATCGTCTTACCATCAATTGTGATATATCCTTCTGTGATGCCATCAGGGACTTCAAAATCCACCGCGTAACTGGCGGACTTCCTTGAGAGGAGGTCTTCAACCTTCTCCTTTTTGTCCTTCCATATAATTATCATTTCTTTCCCCGCTTATCTAAATTATAGATCACATAGTCAAGATCCAGGCTTTCTCCGGAATCACTGCGAGTCGGATCTATTCCATCCTCGCCATATGTGAACTGGACTATTGATCCAATTGTGTCCTGCACTTTCCTGTCGTCGTCGACCTTCAGATCCTCAAAGGCATTAATGAGCCTCCTTTGCATATATCCACTCCTTGAAGTTCTGACCGCAATATCGACCAGCCCCTCCCTTCCTCCAATGCTGTGCATAAAGTACTCTATTGGGTTGAGACCGGATTTATAGGAAGAAATTACAAACCCTCTTGCGGCTGCACCGATATCCCCGCGCTTGAAATGAGGAAGTGTTCTATCTGTGTAACCCCTGTTTATTCTTCCTCCTCTTACAGATTGCTGTCCCACCATACCGGCGACCTCTGCAATGTTAAGCATCTTGGCTCTTGCGCCGGATCGCGCCATTATAACACTTGGGTTAGTCATTCCAAGGTACTGTGAAGCTACGCTACCTGAACCATCCCTTGCCTCTCCAGTTATTCTCAGAATTTCAATTTCCAGGGTCTCTTCAACAGATCTGCCTGGCAACGATTCCAGGAGACCATCTTTGTACACCTTGATCAACTGGTCGATTTTGGCTTCTGCGTCACGACCTATTTCCTTGATTCTCTCGACAGCCATTTTGGGAATGTCATAATCGGTTATTCCTGTGCTGAAACCCCTCATGGTTATAAATCCAACCGCAAGCCTTGTCATCCTGTCAACAAATTTTGACGCCTCTTCCGGTCCCAGACTCCTGAAAATTTTGTCTATTATGACTCCAGAAAATGGTCCGAGAGACGTTTCATCTATGGTACCAGTTGTCATCTTGCCATTGTCAATGGTTACAAAAATATCCTCCGGCCTGTCTTCGTATTCGCATTTTTCAGTGGCGCCAGAGCAAAGTTTTGACTTGTATTTCAGATTTAGTCCATCAGGAAGAATTGAAGAGAAAATATCTCTTCCAGAAAACATCTTCTTGCCATCAACGAGGTGAAACTCCGGTAGTTTTGCAGGTTCGACATAACTAAGCATGTGAACGGTCTCGTCTTCGGTGAATACTGGGTTCTTATGGGTCAGCAAAAACATCGAAGTAATGTGGTCATGTATGCCACCAATAATGGGCCCACCGAATCTAGGTGACATTATCTGTTCCTGAACCTTCATAATTATCCGGGCTTCTGCTCGGGCTTCCTCTTTCTGTATAACATGAAGATTCATCTCGTCCCCGTCAAAATCTGCATTGTAAGGTGTGCACACCGCGAGATTAAACCTGAAGGTCTGGCCCTGCATAATCCTCACAGTATGAGCCATCATTGACATCCTGTGAAGAGAAGGCTGTCTGTTAAAGAGAACGATGTCTCCCTCCATAAGCTGCCTCTCTACTGTCCATGTAATATCAATTTTCTTGCTGTTTTCTTCCGCGTTCTGAGCGGTTACCTTGATCCTTCTGCCATCTGGTCTGATAATGTAGTTTGCACCAGCCTGATAGCGATTAAACTCGTCTCTTGCCTCAGGGCCAACGCGAACGATCTCCCGTATGCTCTCTATGTTGAACTGGGTCACTATGACCGGTATGGTCAACTCTCTCGCAGCCTTCTCCGGTACTCCAACTTCATTAACCGACAGGAATGGCTCAGGCGAAATTACTGTTCTGGCGGAAAAGTTGACCCTCTTTCCAGAAAGATTGGATCTGAATCTTCCATCCTTCCCTTTCAGTCTTTGAACCAGGGTCTTAAGGGGTCTGCCGGATCTGTGTCTTGCAGGAGGTATCCCCGCAGTCTGGTTGTCGAAATAAGTTGTCACGTGGAATTGCAGCAGATCCCAAAGATCCTCAATTATCAACTGCGGAGACCCGTTGTCTCTGCTCTCTCTTAATCTCTGACTGATCCTGATTATATCTACAAGCTTGTGGGTGAGATCGTCTTCGCTTCTCTCTCCTGTCTCCAGCGTTATTGAGGGCCTGACGTTAATCGGTGGAACAGGCAGTACAGTAAGGACCATCCATTCTGGCCTGGCAACAGTACTGTTCATCCCGAAGAATAAAAGATCCTCATTTGGAATCCTCTCGAGCCTTTCCCTGATTTCCTTCGGTGTGACTTTGATACCTTCTTCCCTGAAAGTTGTTGGCTTGTCGAGAATCACAGTCTTCTGGGGAGCATTACAGTGAGGACATATTTTTCTCCTGGTAGCATCGTCGGTTATTCTCTTGGAAACAAGGCCAATGTTTTCCGGATCAGAAAGTGAAAAATCAAATCTCTCTATCTTGTGTTTGTATTTTTCCATCTGGTCGAGAGTCAGTTTGATTCTTCCGCAGCTGCTGCAAGTTGCTTCCAGGAAGATTTTGATCTCTTTAATAAATCCAACATGGACAACGGGCATGGCCAGTTCAATGTGCCCAAAATGCCCAGGGCATTCGTCGACCTTGCCAAAGCAAGTCGCGCACTTGAGTCCTGGTTCAATAACTCCCATGTGCAGATCCATCAAACCGCGTTCAATTGGATATCCGTCGTCGTCGTAAGTGTCAGCAGTAATGACTTTCACCTGCGACATGCTTCTGATTTCGTCGGGTGAAAGCAAAGCGAATTGAATACTGCTGATTCTCTTGGAAATTCCTGTAGTCATCGCAGATCACCCAGAACAAGTCGCATCATTACACCCATTGTGCTCAACTCATCACGCATAAGCTTGAAGGCGTAGCTGGTTTCCACCGGATGTATATTACCAGTATTACCGCAAACTGGGCACTTTATGCTACCTCTTTTCCTGTCAAACACTGCAAGGTGTCCGCAAGCCGGGTTCCCGCAAACGTAAAGAATGGTGCCATCACTCTGGTCCAATAACCTATCTTTAATCACCATAGCTGCGCCATGGGCAATCAGTGTATCCCTTTCCATTTCACCAAACCTGAGACCTCCCTGCCTGGATCTTCCTTCTGTGGGCTGTCTTGTCAGTATCTGAACTGGTCCTCTTGATCTTGCATGGAATTTCCCTGCCACCATGTGGTGCAGTTTCTGATAATAGATTATTCCTGTGAAAACGTCAGTCTTGAATTTAGAACCGAGTATTCCATCATACATTACTTCAGAAGATGACCTCCTGAAACCGTATTTGATCAGCTCTTCCCTCAGTGACTGTTCCTCGTCTCCACTGAAGATAGTTCCATCGATTCTTCCTCCTTTCATGGATGTAACTTTCCCGCCAATCATTTCGAGGATGTGTCCTACTGTCATTCGCGATGGAATTCCATGGGGATTGATGATAATATCAGGGATTATTCCTTCTTCCGTAAAGGGCATGTCTTCCTGTGGCACTATTACCCCGATAACTCCTTTTTGCCCATGCCTTGAAGCGAATTTGTCCCCCAGTTCAGGCACTCTGTCACTCCTGACCCTGATCTTGACAACTCTGCTGTTGCTTTCAGATACCGTAAGAATTACATTGTCCACAAAGCCACTTTCATTGGGCCTGATGGTAATTGATGATTCCCTTCTCCTCTGTGGCCCTAGCTTTTCGGCACCTTCTTCAAGGAATCTAGGAGGGGAGGTTTTACCTACAAGCACATCCGATCCTTCTACATAGGATTCTGGGAATATGATCCCGTTCTCATCTAAGTTCTTGTAATATTCTTCAGCTCTTGCCCCTAGAACGTCGTGGGTTGGAATTTCAAATCTATCTTCCTGCCCGCCCGGGTATCTCCTTTCTTCAGCTGTATAGGTCCTGAAAAATGAACTTCTGCCCAGTCCTCTTTCAACTGCGGCCCTGTTTACGACAATCGCGTCCTGAATGTTGTATCCCTCATACGAGAGGATTGCGACTACCAGGTTCTGCCCAGCAGGTTTCTTGTCGTAATTGATATAGTCCATTACTTTTGTTGTAACAAGAGGGATCTGAGGATAGTGCAAAAAGTGACTTCTGGTATCGCTTCTGATCCTGAAATTAGAAGATGAAAGTCCAATGGATTGCTTAGTCATTGCAGCCGCCATAGTTATTCTGGGTGAAGAATTGTGTTCGGGGTATGGTGTAACTGAAGCGGTGACGCCCAGCAAAAGGTAAGGATCCACTTCCAGGTGAGTATGATCTTTGCTCAGTGTACTTTGAACAGTCATTATGTTCTTGCATTTTTCACATCTGACTTTGAATTCCTTAGGAGCTCGTTGATCTTCTCCAAGATCCACCCAAATTACCTGGCTTCTGGAAAGAAACTCTCCACAATTCTTGCATTTCTCAGGATGGGCATACGCATATACCGAAATTAGGAGGTTTTCCTCTTCTTCAGCATCAATCCATTCCAATTTTCCTTCCCTGGTGAGGTCCATTATGGTTTTCTCGCCAGTTTCCAGCATCTTTAAGTCCTTTGAGTTAAGAGTGGTGTTTCCATCCTGCAGAACAATCAAAGGCCTTCTGATTCTTCCTCTGTCGCAGTTTATTATTAGTTCATCTGTATTCTCATCGTGTCTCATGTTGACTTCGTCAGAGAGAAGCCCTTTTCTTCTAAGTTCTCTCATTTTCACAGTCAGGGTGGGGAGATCCTTATGGTAACCGATCAGGTCACCGTTGAGGTAGACCCTGCCATTAACTGATTTCCCAAGCCTCTCTTCGACACCGTTCTTGCTAAGAGCATCCAGCACCGGAGCTTCATCCACACCTTCTGTTACGTTGATCACAAGAGTAGCGTTCTTAACTAAGCCACAATTCTGTCCTTCTGGCGTTTCATTTGGGCATATTCTCCCCCATTGTGTTGGGTGAAGGTCCCTAGCTTCGAAGTGAGGCTGCGACCTGGTCAGTGGTGATATAATTCTTCTCAGGTGACTCAAGGTGCTAACGTTTGATACTCTGTCGAGAAGCTGTGAAATCCCGGTTCTTCCGCCGGACCAATTTCCAGTTGACATTGCGTGCAACAGTTTCTGAGTTAGTAAATCCTGCCTTACTGCAGGCTTGAGCTTTATTCCCTTCCTCCTGTTGTAAGTCCTTTCCAACTGGTATTTCAGATCTTTCATCACGGATTGGAATGCTCCCCTGAAAATTTCGTCGAGAAGATCGCCAGAAAGCTTGATTCTCTTATTCGCCAGGTGATCCTTATCGTCCTCTTTCCTCATTCCCAGAGTTAGTTCTAGGAGTGCCCTGGCCATTCTGCCCAGGTAGATGGCTTTCTTGTACCTTTCTTGAGCTGAGTCCCCCAAATGTGGCAAGAGGGATTTGTCCAGCATCTGCGAGATCTTTTTCTCCCTGTATTCCTTGGCCTGCCCTGACGCAAATCTCTTTTCTAAGTAAATTATTCCTTCTTCGGTGTTGTTAATCCCACTTGGAGGGAGAAGCTTCGGGTTTTTTGCCTCCTCGATATTAGCGTAAATTATAGGTTCCATCCTCGCGGAGGAGAATATCGCGTCGTGAATTTCTGAGTCTTTGTCCATGCCAAGGGCTTTCATCAAAATTGAAAGCGGTATAGTTCCTGCAACGCTTGGAATTGTTACGTTGATTATGCCGTCACTCGCTTTTTCCATCGAGGTTAAAGCGCGGAATCCTCCTTTCTGGGAAAATACCTTGGCTACTTCCACCATGCTTTCGTATTTCTCTTCAGACTCAACAAGAATCCTGTTTGGTGCAAGGTCTTCGAGGGACACAATGGCTCTTTCCGATCCCCCGATAATGAAATATCCTCCCGGGTCTATAGGGTCTTCTCCCACGTACTGGAGTTTCTCTTCCCTGGTACCATTAATAGGACCGTTGTTCTTTTCAATATACTGATCCAGAGCATTCCCGGTGAGAGTGCATATTTTGGAGCGTATCATTACAGGGAGCTCTCCTATCCTGATGGTTTCTGAATCTCTTTCAACTCCGTCTTCAACTATCCTGACTTTCAGGTTGATTGGAGCAAGATAATTTAGATCCCTTAGTCTTGCCTCATTTGGCGTTATCTGGTTTGCAGCACCGGATGCTTCCTTGATTTCCGGCTTATCAACCCAAATGGTCGGTGACGAAATCTTTCCATTCCTGTCTTTAGTCCTTCCGTAAATAATCTTGATTTCTTTTCCGTTTGTTTTTGCCTTGTCCAGTAAAATGATTCCTGGCTCATCATCGTCAGAAATCTTGGTCTCGTCAACAATTTGCTGCATTACACTTGTTGGATTGTCTTTTGTTGCAACAAAATAATTCATGGATTCGATCTGATGGTTTACAACCCCTTTAGTTCTGAAAAAAGCATCAATAATTTCCTTCATTTGAATAAACCGCCTTCCACCACCCTGTAATATACGGATATTCCTGCGGTAGGACTCTTCCTTGTAATCCTGATCAAAGTATCATCGTCGATCGGTCCATTAATTTCTTCAAGAGCCTTAATTGCAGGGTCAAATCTATTTATTCTGGGTAACAAGTCTTTCCCTATCTTTAATTCCTTTAAAACTCTTTCCTCTTCGTCTTTTCCGACGATTTGGTGTTCAGGAACCATATCGTGTTTGAGTACGTTTATCTTCGTCATTTTTTCACCACTGCGGGCCCAGGGGGATTCGGACCCCCGACCACCTGGTTAAAAGCCAGATGCTCTACCTAGCTGAGCTATGGGCCCAACAACCAGAGCACGCCGATATTTTGTCTCAATATAAAGATTCTTTTAAGGCAAAGCGATAGAAAACTAATTTTACGATTCAGGAATCAACCTGCATGAACTTTGAGTTCGAAGGAAACCTCAAGAAATTAAAGGCAGTTTGGTACGAAAACAATGAGGTAGTGATGATTGACCAGAGGATGCTACCCGAAAAAGTCGAATTTTACAGGGCAAAGAATTCGCAGGACATTGCTTATTCTATAAAAGAAATGGTGGTGAGAGGCGCTCCCGCTATAGGGATCGCTGCTGCCTGGGGTCTTGCTATGGCAAAATCAAATCACGAGGATATGGATGCGGCAACAAAGCTCATAGGGAGCACTAGGCCAACAGCATTTGATCTGTTTAAAGCAATTAAGTTCATGATCAGCAATAACTTTACAGTTGAAGCGGCAAGGAGATATTCCCAGGAAATAACCAACAGGTGCAGAAAGATAGGAGAATATGGAGATAACCTGATTCCGCACAAGGCAAAGATACTGACGCACTGCAACGCCGGTGCGCTTGCAGTGACCGAGTGGGGAACCGCTCTTGCACCGATTCGAATCGCAGCACACAATGGCAAGGACATCTTCGTCTTTGTGGACGAAACCAGGCCCAGACTGCAGGGATCAAAACTTACGGCCTGGGAACTCCAGAATGAGGGAATATCACATGCAGTTATCGCTGATAACGCCGCAGGTCATTTTATGCACACTAAACAGGTCGACCTTGCAATTGTAGGGGCAGACAGAATTACAGCGAGCGGAGACTTCGCCAATAAGATTGGGACTTACGAAAAAGCTGTTGTCGCACATGAAAATGACGTGCCATTCTTTGTGGCTGCTCCTGCGAGCACTTTTGATTTCTCTTTAAATTCCGGGGACGATATCCCGATTGAGGAGAGAGGGGAGGAAGAAGTACTTTCTATTGCTGGAAAGAGAATTGCACCAGAAAAGAGTAGGGCGATGAACCCTGCGTTTGACGTAACACCCGCAAAGTACGTTACCGCATTTATTACCGAATACGGTATATTCAAGCCAAATGAGTTAAAGAGCCTAAAGTCGATGATACAGAAAGATATGTTTATGCGTGAGGACTAGACGGCATATTTCTCACACAAACTGACGATGTCTACGTCTTCATTCTTTATTATTATTTTGTCCATCTGCTGGTAAGTGACCTTGTCATATGCTTCCTTGAATTTGTCTAGTTTTTCGTTTATTTTTTCAAGAAGCATCCCTTTCATCTCCCCGCTCAGGATTTCTCCCCTCCTATATTCATCACCCAACTTCAAGGATTCCGCGCTTGACAAAAAGAAGTACTTCAGGTAAGTGAAAGGGATATCAATTTCAGGGTCTCCGCCAAGTTTTCTGTGCTCTTCGATTGACGCCTGCCCCCCACTGAAGGCATTCATTATTTTCTTTCTCACTTCCTTTTTGCTGTCAAGCAGGTAAATTGCGTTATCCTTGCTCTTGGACATTTTACTGCCATCTGTTCCAGGGAGGAATATGGAGTGTAACACAGAAGGTTTTCTGTATCCCATCAGTTCCGCGACGTCTCTGCATATCCTGAGGTGTGGATCCTCGTCAGGCCCTATCGGAACAAGCACGTTCGGAATGCCAAAAAGGTTGGGAAATACTACATGCGCCGCCTGAACAGCAGGATAAAAGTGCAATCCAATATTTTTGTCCGGTGTGTATCCATATGTGGCTTTTACGGTGGAAAGCGTTATCCGTCTTGAGATGGCAATCGCAAGGTTGTATATCTGTGGATAAATTTGATCAATAGTTACTGTCGTCTTATTTATGTCAAATCCCAATGCGATCACGCTCTTGCAAAGTACCAGGGATTTCTTTAACCCCTCTTCCTGGGAGGCTATCTTTCCGGTGACGTAGCTTTCGTCATCGGATATTGGCAGGAAAATCCTGGAACCATATTTCCTCTGAAAGAACAAATTCGTATCAAAAACAGAGAGATGCGCTATGTGCATGGACGAACTAGCGTTCAATCCAGAAACTATTGCAGTTTTCTCGCCTTTCTTGATTGATAGAAGGAAATCCTGAAAGTTTCGGTGAGAAAACATAAGACCGTTATTAAAGGTATAAAAATCCGGCAGATCAGGGATAGATGAAACGTACTCTGCCCCAAACTGTTCTACGAGTTTCAGGTTATCCTCAAGAAGTTCCTTGACTGCGTTCTTTCTCTGCTCTTCCTTAGAATGATCTGAATTCGACAGGGTCAAACCTAAACCTCCGAGAATTGTGAGTGGCGACAGCGATCCGTATTTTCCGTCCCCTCGCGGAAGACAGTACGCGTACAGAACACAGTGGGCTTCACCGTTGGGTTCGGAATGAGACCAGGTGTATTTCCACTGTTATGGCCGTCACCGAGCCACCCATCTAACACAGCTATTTAATTTTTCCACATCATAAGGCCATCCTCCTAAAATCGACAAAAAACCGCTTTTGATGGCTTTGCTTTGAAGAGTCTCTGGATTAAGGGGCGTAGCTCATGATAATGTATTATTCAGTTATCGAGATCTATCGTATAGTGAAATCTGATTAACGGCTGTGTCTCTTCAAAATGATTTGGGCCAATCTCGAACACCTGTGTAAAAGTGGCGTAGAAAGTGAACATGTAATTGCCGGTGTTGATAAAGCTGAGTGCATAAGGAAGGCTGCCTTGAGAGTCCCAAAAAACCATAATCTGAGCTATAGATGGAAGTTGATGGGTCAAGACCGATGTATCCAAAAGGTTGACCATGCTGCAGAATATTATTCTTGGCGAAGTCAGTTATGTTCTTGAGTTCTTGATAAATAAGGTACGTTTACGGCCAGAGTCATGCCGTCAATAATCTGGCCACACCTGTATATTGGTCGTAGGGTTTCTCATTTTGTACCCAGAAAAAGTTTTGTGATCGATCCATACCACTTTCCCAACCGGAGATATTTATTGACAGCCCAACGGTTGCAGGGTAGCGGTAACATCCTTTGCTTACACTTTTTCCCCATTCCGTGAAATTGCAGGCCGAGAGTATCATGTTTGGTATGTATGTGCCATTGTCGTATCCACCCAATATCCAAGGCGAGTGTACTCACCTAGATTGGGCTGCCATGCCCTGGGTTCTGTGAGATACTAGAAATGGGAATATAAACCAATGCAAATCATGACCATTGCCGCAACTGCGTAAACAACAGTCCTGGTTTTTTGTTCATGATCTTTGCACCAAGCCAAATGGGCAGTGAAGCAGTTTTTGCTGTAGTTGTCCGGATCAAAATTACCCAATCCGATAACTTCTGTATTGTTTGCTCTTTGAGACTAAATTGCAGTCAATTCAACTGAATAGGTAAAATAATCCAAAGGAATCTCACCGCCTCCTCTTATCGACCTGGGGAACATCTTATCACTGAAATTGAAAAGGCAAGGCCGAAAGTGATCAGGAGCACATCGCCTGTTATTAGGCAGCCATGAACCAGGGATAGGCTACCAGATGGGAAAGTCGGATAAAGTTTAATAATTCCCATGAAATAGAAATTGTCCCATTGCTTAGAATCAGCAAAGGAATATATACATTCTGTGTAATATAAGGTCAATGCTAAACGATGTGTTGCTGAACACATTCTCCAAGTTCCTACGCCAGCAATACGGCAGTTCGCTGATCATAAAGGGTAAACCTGGTGCTGGAAAGACCACTTTTGCCCTCGAGTTACTGGATTCGCTCAGGGCAACTTCTCCCTCTTATTATATCACTACTCGATTTTCAAACGATCCTCTCGCCGAGAGATTTCCGTGGCTGAGTGAAGTTTCTGCGGGAACTAAAAGCAGAAACAGGAACGCTGAGACACTTTCTGACGCTTTCAGAGAAAACCTGGAGAGACTGGAAAGGATGATAGAGGAGGGAAAGGTTTCCAGAAATCTGGGCAATGTGGGATCGCAGGGAATCGTACTTAATATAGAAGAAATTCTGCCTGAGCTCGAGTCGCTGTATTCTTTTGTAAACCAGAACGTGAATGCAAAGCCCGTGGTCGTTGTCGATTCGGTGGAAGCCCTCGCGGAAAAATATGACCTTGATCCTGAAATTCTGTTTCAGGTTATCCAGAAGGATTTGGTAGAAAAGTCAGGTGCAAACATCCTTATGGTAATGGAGCAAAACAGGGAAATTGCCCTGGATTATTATTCCGATGGAGTAGTAAAGATGGGGTACGAATACTTCAATAATTTTGTCATAAGGACAGTTACAATAGAAAAGTTGAGGGGTGTTTCCATTGGATCCAGCCCAATCTACCTTTATTCGCTTGATGCTGGTCACTTCCAATCTTTCAAGAGAGAACCTATCATTTACCCGAATGTTCGGTTGAGGAAATTTGCCAAGGCTGAGGACAGACAGTTCGAGGTATCGCTCGGTACACCTGATTTCTCAAAGTTATTCCCGGCAGGATCGGATAAACTACCATTGGGATCGGTAGTCATGATTCACAGGCAGACTCAGTCAAATATCGTGGACCAGTATGTGAATCTCTTCAAGAATAACGTAATAAAGTATGGCATAACTAATGGTAGGGGGATTCTTGATGTTACTTCAAGCAATTATGAATCTTCAAGAATTCTGGTCAGTACCATGGACCCCGATTTCCTTAAACACTACATTACAGCCGAAAAGACGGAGAAATCCAGCCCCTTTGTAATTAACATTGGCGGAAAGAATATGATTGAAGATTTCCCAAGAGAGGTTATTGACTATTATATGACAAATTCCAAGAAACCTTTTGTCTACGTGTTTTCCACTGACTTCCTGAAGTTCACTTACGGTGACGCATTCACTGGAGACTTCTCCACCATCATCAACGCAATTAGGCCAACGGGAATTGTGATCATCATAGCGGATGAGGAGGAATACAGGAAGTTGTACCATTATTCCAGCCTTACCATACACGCAAACGATATCAATGGTTACGTAACGCTTAACTCCGATTCTGCCAACATGTATATCGGATCGATTACCTATGATGAGGAGAAATGGCCTGGAATGAGGCTCTCTTTTATGGCCTAAGCGGCTTGATCCATTCAATCCAAATTCCCTTAATGGACGGGTATTTTACGTTTTCGTGGAACGATTTCAGTATTTCCGTCAGGATCATCACGGATATCTCTGATACGGTTCCCAGCCCCAGTCTAAACACAGTTTCACGGGATTCACCCTCATAGTCATAGAATATCTTGAGCCTGTTCCCCGAAATGTCGTACGAGAGAACGCCAGTCTCTGGTTTCAGCAGGCTGGCCTCCACAAGAATTCCATTGCCAGAATCATGCTTGGTTACCAGGGATTCCATCAGCTCAGCAGGAATGACAATCTCGGAGGCTGCCCTGACCTGAAACATATCTCCCATGGTACCCCTTAAATTTGAGATGAACATTTATGCCTTATGTTCCCAGCAACGAGAATGAGACGTGGCAGATCCAGTCAGTTAATCAGAGATATGTTGTCTGAGTTTTCAATAAACACGAAGAAACTGGTTATGCCAATTTTTCTGGATGAGAGCCTGAACGGAAAGAGGGAAATTCCATCAATGCCGGGGATATTCAGGTATGACCTGAAGTCTTTTTCAATTCATCTTGAAGATCTCGTTTCTTCTGGAATAACCAACATCCTTTTATTCGGGATTCCAGGAAAGAAAGATTCCATTGGAAGCTCGTCTTATGCCGAAGACGGAATAGTTCAAAGAGCAATATCACTCGCCAAGGAAAAATTCAAGGTCAATGTTTTTGTGGATCTGTGTCTCTGTGAATATACAGATACAGGCCAGTGCGGAATAATCAAGGATGGTTATGTTGACAACGATTCCACACTTTCTGTATACAATAGAATTGCGGTAAGTTATGCAAAAGCAGGTGCCGATTTTGTAGCGCCCAGCGGAATGATGGACGGCCAGGTTGGGTCCATCAGAAAAGCTCTAGATGCCGCCGGTTACCAGAATGTGATGATAATGGCATATAGCAACAAGTATGCCTCCTCGCTTTATAGCCCGTTCAGGGATGCAGCCGATTCTGCACCAAAAATAGGGGACAGGAAGAGCTATCAGATGGACTACAGGCGTGCTGAAGAGTTTATCCTTGAAACGTCGATGGACGTTGAAGAAGGGGCAGACGTAATTATGGTGAAACCAGGCCTGTTTTACCTGGATATTGTGAAATCCGTTAAGCAAAAGTTCAGCCTCCCCCTTGCAGTTTACAGCGTTAGCGGGGAATACTCAATGCTGAAGACCGCCCTGGAAAAAGGAATCCTGCCAGCAGAGGTTCTGGACGAGTACATTTACTCAATATTCAGGGCTGGGGCTGACATTGTCATTTCTTATTTCGCGCTTGAACTCGGAAAAAGATATCAGGAAACCAAAAATTAGAAAATTAATTGAAGGTTGGACTGCCAGGGTATTACGGAAAGCAGTTATTACCTCTCCTGCGGGAACGAATAAGAGGATTACTTTGAAACCGCTTCTGCTTTCGCTGCATCCTTTGCTTCCGGTTTATAATTTTTTAAGGCCTTAATGAGTGCGGGAATGACCTTCTTTACATCGTCATTTATGAAATAGTCTGAATATTTGACAATCTCAGCATTCGGGTCCGTATTTATCGCGATTATTGTTTCGCTGTTCTTCATTCCCATAATGTGCTGGATCTTTCCAGAAATTCCTGCTGCAACGTATAGTTTTGGTCTTACAGTAGTTCCAGTCTGGCCAACCTGGTGATCCCTTGATATCCATCCAAGATCTGCGGTGGGTCTTGAAGCTCCCACTTCTCCGCCAAGTACTTTCGCAAGCTGTTCAATCTGCTTGAATCCTTCGGGCCCGCCGAGTCCCAACCCGCCAGAAACAACCGTCTCTGCGGCAGTCAGGTCAATCTTTTCCTTCTTCCTGAATTCGAGTATCTCCTTGACCAGGTATTCCTTATCTATCTTCACGTTATTGATTTCAATCTTGCCCTTTGGGGGTTCCCCGGATCTATCCGGAACCTTGAATATTCCTGCTCTTGCAGTAGCCATCTGTGGTCTGTGTTTCCTGCATAAAATTTCTGCGAGCATACTTTCCCCATATGTTGGTCTGTGGGCAGACAGTATGTGCGTGTCTGCTTCTATGTCCAGCTCTGTGCAATCGGCAGTGACACCGGCCTGGCACTTAACTGCAATCCTTGAGGCAAGATCCCTTCCGTTCCTCGTGGCTGGAATCAGGAAGACATTGGGTTTCTCTTTCAAAACGATATCACCTACAATGTTGGCGTATGGAACCGTCCTGAAGTCTGCAAGATCTTTGGACTGCGTACCAATCACCCTGTCGCATCCATACGATGCAGCCTCCTTGGCCATATCCTCAATATCGTTACCAATCAGGATCCCAACTAATTCTTCGTTAACCTTTGAAGCAAGTTGTTTTCCAATACCAATCATTTCCAGGGCGACGCGTTTAAGCTTTCCCTGTCCGTTTTCAAGGTAAACAAAGACGTTCTTGTACTCTTCAGGCTTATCAACTGGTTTAGCAAATAAAAGGCCAACCATTTTACTTTTTCACCTTCAGGATGTTCTTCTCGTAAAGTTCCTTGACCATTTCTGGTATAGTTTCTATAGTGATCCGCTTTCCCGCACGCTCCCTTTCTTTTATGGACTGCATCCTTCTAACAATGGTAGGCGATCCCCTGACGCCGACCCATTCAGGTTGAAGCCCCAGTTTTTCAAGGTTCCAGAGTTCAATTCCTTTCTTTGTCGCATCTATTTTTCTTCTCAGCGACTGCCTTCTGGGAAAATTAGATCCAAGCAGCATTGTAATAAGGACCGGTACTGGACAACGAACAACTTCTGTCCCATCCTCGAGTTCCCTTTCTGCGGTAATGTGGCCCTTTGAGTATTCTATTTTGCTGCAATATGTGATTTGCTCGATTCCCAAAAACTCTGCAACTCCGGGTCCAACATGACCTGTACTGGAATCGGAAGATTCTTCCCCGGCGATTATAACGTCAAAGTGTTCGAGCTTGGAAATAGCTGAAGCTACGGTCAAACCGGTAGGGTATGTGTCGGCTCCTCCAAAGGCTCTGTCAGAGACAAGAACTGCTCTGTCGGCTCCTCTTGCAAGGCATTCAATCATAGTCGACTCGGTCTGCGGCGGCCCCATTGAAACGATTGTTATCTTTGCCGGGGTCTTGTCCTTGATCGATAAAGCTGCCTCCAGAGCATTTTCATCTGCCTTGTTGGTAACATTCCTCGTCAGACTCCTGTTAAGATTCATCGTAACGGGGTCAATTACAACTTCCTGGCTATCCGGGACCTGTTTCACCATTACTACAATTTCCAGAACCATCTTGATTACCCCAGTTTGTACTTGATTCCCTGGCTCCCCTTAGGATTGGTCCATTTGACGCTTCCATGTGAGCAGGCAACAAAACAGGTACCGCACTCAACGCAGTCCTCGTACTTGAAGTTCAGTTTGCCGTCAATCATCTTGTAGCAACTTGCCGGACATGCAAAAGTACAGAAATTATCAGGGCATACTTCGCAGATTGAGGGATTTACGGTTATATGCTCATACGTTGGATCGGTCTTGTAGTTAAGTACGGATAACTTTTCCTCGATATTCATCTACATCTTCCTCATCATTCTGTATGATTCCAGCAGGAGTTTCTTTTTGTCGTAGCGGCTGCCTATCAGGTTCTCCATTGCAATCTCGAAGAGATGCTTTTTCGGTTCACCTGTTTCGTAAAACATGTCATGCAAAACGTTTTCAGCAAACTTTGGTAGGAATTCATGGATCATCGGACTCCATGTCACACCGGTTATTCCCTTGAATTTTCTCATATCCTCTATTGCCTGTGAATGTTGCATTAGTTCGTCATAATATGCAAGATCGCTCTCCCCGTAGTGCCCCTTTTCCTTGCATTTGACTGCTGCCTTTGCAGCGGATATTCCTGATGCAATGGCATAATTCATGCCCTGAATAACCATTCCGTTGCTGAATGACAGTCCTGCAGAATCACCTGCAATGACGTATCCGTTTCCGTAAAGTTTAGGTACGTAATTTATGCCACCCTCACAGACAAGGTGTGCACTGTATTCCTGCAGTTGCCCATTTTCCAGATAAGGTGCAATATATGGATGATTGATGAATTGATCCATAATGTCAAAGGAATAGGTCTTGTTATCTTTCCTGAGACCGGCGATATCGATTACAACCCCTGCCGAGATTGTGTCCTTGTTTGTATAAAGGAAACCGCCCGCCATTACACCGTTTTTCAGGAAGCCAAGGGAAAATTCAGCTGCAAGTCCAGCGCCATTCCTGAGATTAAATCTCTCGTTGATCGTCTGTTCCGACAGCTTGACAACCTGCTTAATCCCGATTGCAACATCCTTATCACTTATTGGAGCCCTGAGTCCTTCATCAATCGCCACACGCGGATTTGCGCCTTCGGCCAGTACCACGACGTCCGAAGTTATGGTGTCATCCGCCTGTCTTATCCCGACAACTTTCTTGTCTTCCCAGGCAAGTCCATCGACAGTTATGCCAGTAATTACAGTAGCCCCAGCCTCCTTAGCCTTTTTTGCCATCCAGCCGTCGAGCCTTGTTCTGAGAACTGAATATCCGGTTTTTTCCCGCTCAAACTTCTTGGTTTTAAAATCAATTCCAACGTATGAATCCTCGGTCAAGAAACCTGTGACTTTGTTGCTTATGAATCTCTCAAGAGGAGCGCTCTTCTCCCAATCCGGATACAGGTTGGATAGTTCCCTCCCCCAGAGTATTCCACCCGATACGCTTTTGCTTCCCGGCGGGTCACCTCTTTCTACCAGCAGCACATTCAATCCCGAGCTTGCCATCTTCGAGGCAGCCGATGTGCCTGCAGGTCCCGCTCCCACCACTATCGCATCGAATTCACTCATACAGCACGAGATTTTACCTAAACTTATATATCTTCTCACTTAGGACAAATCCATAATTAGCTACGCATGAATCGACTAACAGATTGGTAACACTAAACAAGATTTCAAGGCTGTATGAACTGCTTGAAAAACGCTACGGAGACTTACACTGGTGGCCAGGTGATACTGATGACGAAATATTGATTGGTGCAATCCTCACGCAAAATACTTCCTGGTCCAACGTCGAAAGAAGTTTAAGCCTGCTAAAGGAGAAACAATTGCTTAGCATTGACAAACTTGCACTGGCCGAACCTGAAACAGTGGCGCAACTGATAAGAAGTTCCGGTTTCTACAACCAGAAAGCAGAGAGATTGGTTAGCATTTCAAAAGCCATATCTGGAAGTGGCGGCTATCAATTCCTTCGGTCATTGCCTGCCAGGGAGTCTGAACAATTCCTGCTTTCCCTTAAGGGGATAGGTTCCGAAACCGCAGAGAGCATTCTTTGCTATATACTTGGGAAGATGGTATTTGTTGTTGATAAGTACACTATGAGAATTTTTGGCAGGATTGAAATACCGGGAACAGAAAATAAGGCATCTGCCCGAATTACGGTAGAGCATACACTTGGAGAGAGCAAGTCACTGGGGAATTTTCACGCAACTCTGGTGCAACTTGGCAAGGAGCATTGTAAAACCAAGCCGGTATGCAAGGGCTGCCCAGCCAATAGTATTTGCGGCTTTTATGAGAGCCTTATTTCTCCATAACCTATGAGCCGCCACCTGTTGAGGATTCTTCGTCCAATGGCAACTCTTTCCTTATCCGAGGCCGCTACAGGATATTTCAGGAGTATCTCCGCAGATCCATCCCTGAGGCCATTAACATTTCCAATTGTGTTTGCTGTTCCAACTGTAAGCATTAGGTTTTCCTTAGTCCGGATGGGTTCAACCTTCTGTTCCTCTTCTGAACCGACGACACTCTTAAGCAGGTTGATATCTACCCGTATTGATGAAGCTGCCTGGGGGACTTTGCCAGGTGCGCCGAGTACCCTTCCTGTAAGTGAATCTGATTTTGTGAGAAACGGATCGAGGTTTGTCCCAACAGCAGCCAGCCCTCCGGGCAATATACTCTCGTAAGTATACTTCCCGGAATGAAGTGAAACGACATCAGTATAGAGGTTTTCCCACACCTGGTTCTTCCCTCTTGTGAATTGCAGACCCGGAGAGATTTCTATATCATCTCCCACCTTCAGCTTGCCACTTATAAGTGAACCACCCAGTACTCCTCCTTTTAACTGCCCGGGCTTTGCGCCGGGTTTGTTGATGTCAAAGGACCTTGCAACGTACATAGTTGGGTTGTCACTTTCGTTGTGGACAGGTGGCGGTATTTTTTCCAGTATCGCCTGGAAAAGCACATCTATATTGATGTTATGGTATGCACTGACCGGGATTATTGGGGCGTTCTCAGCCACGCTTCCTTTCAGGAAATCAGTGATTTGTTTATGACTCTTCTGCGCCCCTTCCTTTGTCACCACGTCAATCTTGTTCTGCACCACTATAATGTTCTTTATCCCCATTATTTCCAGTGCGGTGAGATGCTCTCTTGTCTGTGGCTGGGGGCATTTTTCGTTAGCAGCGATAACAAGGATCGCTCCGTTCATTATAGACGAGCCGGAAAGCATTGTTGCCATCAGGGTCTCATGACCGGGTGCATCGACAAAGGAAACTACTCTTTCCAGTTTGCAGTCTTCCCCGCTTTTTTCTCTTGAAAATATACTGTTTCCCCTGGAATCCGTACAACTGTATATAGGGGTATCCGCATATCCAAGTTTAATGGAAATCCCGCGCTTTATCTCTTCAGAATGCACATCTGTCTTGATACCTGTGAGCGCTTTTGTAAGGGTGCTTTTCCCGTGGTCGACATGGCCGACCATCCCGATGTTAACTGTTGGTTGGGGAAGCATTATGCGTTTTCCTTCACAGCGCTTTCTTCAATTGCACTAGGTCCATACTGGACTATAACAAGATTCAGTTGTGCAATGTCTGGGCCAACAATTGCCCCTCTGAAAGTTACTCTCCTCCTTATGCCCTTCTTACCTCTTTCACCACTTCCATAAGGAATCAGGAGTTTTCTCTTTCCCTGCTGGTTCAGGTCCTGTCTCATTGGGAACCCATCAATCGTGGTTCCACCGGTTATCTTCATTCTATACCCTGGCAATTCAAAAAATATACCATCGATTTCTTCACCGATCTTCCTGCCGGTGAGAGAGTTTAGATTATCCGTGGATATTTCCCTTTTATAGGATTTTCCAGTTTTCTTATCTGCAATGACAGCTAAAGATTTCGCCATATGTGTAATTCACCCGTTAAATAGCCACCAGTGATTTTTAACATGTTAATAACGGTTCTCTAGTGGTCTTACCAATAGCTTCTTTTGCATCAGCGCATTGGAATTCTCCATTAATGACAGTGAACACCTCTTAAATAACAAACATCGTTATCCATAAAAAATGCTCACTCTAGGTATCGAGGGGACATCCCACACAATTGGAGCCGGGATAGTCCGCGACGGTAAGATACTGTCTTCTGTTTCCAAGACTTTCGTCCCAGAGAAAGGGGGCATACATCCCAGAGAAGCCGCAAATCATCACTTTATTTACATAAAGGAAGTTGTGGATAAAGCAATCAATAATGCATCAGTTAACCTAGGTGAAATAGACCTTGTAGCTTTCTCGAAGGGCCCGGGTCTGGGGCCATGCCTTAGGGTCGCAGCAACAGCAGCCAGGTCAATCTCCGTGCGCTATCATAAACCAATAGTAGGCGTGAACCACGCAATGGGTCATCTGGAAATTGCAAGACTCGCATCCGGGTTTAGAGACCCTGCGTTCCTTTACGTTTCTGGTGGAAACACACAGGTAATAATGCACAGTCAAGGCATATACAGGGTATTCGGCGAAACGATGGACATCGGCCTCGGGAACTTGCTTGACAAGCTGGCACGCGGAATGGGGTATCCATTTCCCGGCGGACCTGCCTTGGAGAAACTTGCCATGAAAGGAAAGGAGTTGCTGGATCTGCCCTATTCTGTTAAGGGCATGGATACAGCGTATTCCGGTATACTCACCGCCGCAGAAAAACTGCTTTCAGATGGTAAAAGCATGGAAGATGTCGCTTACAGCGTTCAGGAAACCTGTTTTTCAATGGTGCTTGAGTGCCTTGAAAGGGGGTTGAAACACCTTTCAAAAGAGGAAATTATTCTGACTGGCGGTGTAGCTGCAAACAGGAGATTCAGGGAAATGTTCCAAAAGCTGGGAGATGAACTCGGCGTGGGCCATTATGCTGCCGAACCTGAATATTGCGGCGATAATGGGGCAATGATCGCCATTGCCGGCGCCCTGGTCTATGAGTCAACCGGATCGCACAATCTAAAGGACACAGGAATAAACCAGAGATTCAGGATAGATGAGATAACAGCCCCCTGGATCGTCGATCAATGGAGACCAGGGAATAAGGAGACGGGAGCAGAAGCTGTCCTGTCAGGTTTAAGCTACAATGGGAGAAACGCACTTAATAAAACGCGTGTGCCAAAATCCTACAGAAATGCGGATCTTGACTTGAGGTTAAGACGGTCCAGGATGGCACAGGAATTTCAGGTGCTTCACCGTCTGGAATCCTCTGGAATCAGCGTACCCATAATCTACGGATACAAAAGCGATGAGTTCAGTATAGTCATGGAGAAAATAGAAGGCACGCTGCTTCGTGAGATGCTGCATGAGGAGTTTCCAGAGCAAATGCTTCAAGACCTGATATCCGTTGTTTATATTATGCATAAGAGCAATCTGTCTCATGGTGATCTTACGACAAGCAACATCATTGTTGGGAGCAATGGCACATATACTTTAATTGATCCAAGCATGGGTTCCGTAGACGCTTCCGACGAAGATAAGGCTGCAGACCTGTTTCTGCTTGAAGAGTCGTTTAGAAATAACGGTATAGAGAGACCTGAGAGAATTGAGGAGATTTATTATAAACTCGATCGGGGCAACATAAAAGTGATAGAAAAGCTGGAGCTACTGAAGAGCAGGAGGAGGTATGTCTGATTCAACTCGTAACAAGTAACGAACACAAATACAGGGAAATCAAGAACTTCATGGATTCCAGGGGAATAAAGATTGAATGGATAAGGATGAAGTATGACGAGCTCCAGGAAGACACTGTTACCAGAATTTCCCTGAAGAGCATGGAAACTCTTATGGGCAGGATTGAGGGTGATTTCTTTATTGAAGATACGGGGTTGTTCATCGAAAATCTTGGCGGTTTCCCGGGACCGTATGCTTCTTACGTTCAGAAGACCATTGGAAACAACGGAATATTGAAATTACTGGGTTATCAAGGGTCCCCTGCTTATTTCGAAACATGCGCCACACTGTTTTATAAGGGTGAGATCAAACAGTTTACGGGAATACTAAAAGGAAGAATTTCGTCCATTCCAAAAGGGAATTCTGGCTTTGGTTATGATCCAATATTCATACCGGAAGCAGAAGAGAGAACTCTCGCAGAGATGGACATCAACGAGAAGAACTCGATATCACATCGGGTACGAGCCCTTTCCCGGATGATAGAACACATCCAAACGGAAGTATAAGGTCAAATGCTGGCTATCGCCAAATACTTTAAAATGTCCGGTTAATTATGGAATCTCAATGGATATCAGGGAATTCAAACCAATTATTCTCCTCTTACTGCTCGCCGTTGCCGTTGTAGTTTTAGTTTTGAGTGGAAACGACCTTATCTTTGGTAACACGTCCCTTGTGGGCTTTGGCCTGACATTAACATCAACCGGTAACTGGGAATACTGGATATTTACTGGTTCATTCATTTTCTCGGTTTTGTTCGGATATATGTTTTATAGCATTGCCAGGGATGCCAGAAAATTCTATACTATCGTCGAGAAGGGGACAAAACTGTCACTAACCAAGAACCTGAAGGACGTCCAGAAGATTGCTAAACGTCTTGGACCCGCTTACGAGGAAAAACTGGCTGAAGCCTCAAAAAAATGGAATGTCAGGTAAGCTTAGCTCCGAAGTATGTCATTTACGAAAGTGGGAAGTTTGAAGCTTCCTTCGAGAATTTCCTTATTGAAATATTTTCCAGTCTTGACCGTATCAAGTTTTCTACTGCCGGTAGGATTCATGGTAAATGACCAGAATCCGCTGGGGTAAGTTGGTATGAATGCAACATAGGTTTTAAATCCAGAAAATGCTGATTCCATTCCTTTTTTTGCCTTCTTCAGCGCAAATGGCTGATAGAACGGCGATCCTGATTGCGTGACAAGTACTCCTCCTTTATTCAATGCTCGGGAAGCATTTTTGTAAAAGGCCGGGCTGAATAGCCCTTCAGCAGGGCCCACAGGATCAGTTGAATCTATTATTATCATATCGAACTTTTCCTTGGTTTCGGATACATATTTTATTCCATCGCCTATGATCAGTTCCACTTTAGAGTTGCTGAACGATTTAGAAACTTCCGGAAAAAATCTCTTGGATAATTCCACGACATGGTTGTCGATTTCCACGTTTACTATCCTTTTCAGTCCGAGCTCCAGCAATCTGAGTGCCGCTCCACCGTCACCTCCTCCAATCACAAGCGCGGACTCTGGCACTTTTTCGGCCATGTAATAAGGGACCATAGTGATCATTTCGTGGTAAATGTATTCGTCATTTTCAGCCATTTGGACGGTCCCGTCAATTGTCAGTAATTTGCCAAAGTCGTATGTGTCAAAAATGTCAATCCTCTGAAAATCTGTCTTCACAGAGAGCAACTGGTCCTTGACCCTGAAAGACAGTTGGAGGTTGTCTGAATAGCGTTCTGAAAACCAATTCTCTATTAGTTTCACTTGTGACTATATTGAGTCCGTATATAATCGTTCTTTCCTTAGACGGATTGCTGGTCCGCAATGATGCTAGTTCCCAAAAAAAGCGCAGAATCAACCATTTATGACGTAAATATTAATATTTAAATATTTTTATGATAAATGTGTAATAGCACAAAACGTGTAATTTAACACCGTCCAGTAATACCGCAATAAAAATATTTAAATAGTATTATGTGTATATTCTTTTTGGGTGTAACCCAATGGTTGGTATAAGCGAAATATCTAAAAACGTATCGAAGAAGACGAACACCACACAGCGCGTGGCCAGAGGAGTAATAAAGAACTTCCTGGACACAATTATATCCGAAGCAGACAGGGGATCCAAGATAAACCTCGCAGGTTTTGGAATTTTCGAGAGAAGAAAACAGAGCCCACGAAAGGCAAGAAACCCTCAGACCAAGAAAATTATAGATGTTCCTGCAAAGAGGAAATTCGTCTTCAGGGCATCCAGCAAAGTGAAATATAAATAAGCAGTAAAAGCATATTTATCCTTGTAATCCCGGAGCATGTCCCAAAAGGATAGCTCCGAGATGTTAAATTTTTTATCGATAAGTTCGACGGATCCACTTTTTGCTGATATTCCACAAACATCCAGAATCAATGATTTAAGGATTGAACGGGGAATAGAAGAGTACGATCTCCTTAGAAAAGCAGAATCTATTTCTAAGAAGAATGCTGCTGCCAGATGCGTTAACTTCCTTGGTTCAGGAGCTTACCGAAGGATCATCCCCTCTGTAGTGGATACAATAACATCGATGGGGGAGTTCCAGACAGCCTATACACCATACCAGCCGGAAATTTCTCAGGGAATGCTTCAGGTTTTATTCGAGTATCAGAGCATAATCAGCGATCTCACTTCTATGGACATGACTAATTCATCTATGTATGACGGTCCTACTGCGCTTGGAGAAGCTGCAAGAATGGCATACAGATGCTCACAGGGAGATGAGTTGCTTATCCCTTCAATTACTTATAAGAACAGGCTGAGCGTATTGAAGAATTATCTGGCCGGTTTGCCTGTAAAGATCAGGACTTACAACATAGACCCGGTAACCGGCATGATCGACCTCCAGGATATTGAATCTAAAATTTCGGAAAAGACATTCGGAATAGTTGCGGAAAACCCTAACTCGCTTGGAATAATGGACTCCAACGTTCTAAAGTTAAGCGGGATGAAGAAGAGTGCACTCCTGATAGTTTATTATGACCCGATCAGCCTTGGCGCAATTAAACCCCCAGGCGATTACGGAGCGGACATCGCAGTGGGGGAGGGGCAGCAGCTTGGCATTCATCTTAACCTTGGTGGGCCGTACGTAGGCCTGTTTTCCTTCAGCAAGGAATACCTGAGGAAATCACCGGGGAGAATAATTGGAGAAACTTCCGATGTAAATGGAAACAGGGCGTTTGTTATGACTGTTCAGACGAGGGAACAGCACATAAGGAGAGAAAAGGCCATGAGCAACATATGTTCGAATCAGGCTTTGATGTCACTTGCGGCACTGAGTTACCTGTCAACAGTTGGCCCGTCCGGACTCAGGACTGTGGCCTCCAAGACAATGAAGAACGCCAAATCTCTGATAGACGCGTTTTCAAGGAAAAGAACTGGAACTTTTGAATTTAAGCATAATCCATTCTCAGATGTTATGCTGAAAATCCCGATTGAAGAGGAAACACTGAAAACTAAACTGCACGACAGTTGCATTGCGGGGGGGCTGTCTGCGGATAGGTTGCTTACCTACAACGACAAACAGCATTATTTCTTTTCAGTTAGCGAGGCTACAACAGAGGCTGATATTGAATATCTGGTTGATTCCATAGGTGGTAACTGATGGGATTCAGGCAAGCCAGGTATGATGAACCCTTCATAAGGGATTACCACTCCGGTTCTACGTTCTTTTCCAGGCATGAGGATCTTCCGGATTGGTTACCAAAGGAGCTTCGAAGAGAGACCGTTCCGATTCCGGACGTGTCAGAATACGATGTCATAAAACATTTCACGCGCCTTTCTCAAATGAATTTTTCTGTTGATACCGGTCTGTACCCTCTGGGTTCATGCACAATGAAATTCAACCCAAAATATGCGGACAAGATTGCTGCAATACCGGAATTTTCCGAGTTGCACCCGCAAACAGATGAGCCCATGATGCAGGGATCTCTTCAGATAATGTACGAGTTACAGGAGATGCTGAAGGCAATTTCCCACATGGATGAAGTTTCGCTCCAGCCACTTGCGGGTGCGCAGGGGGAGTTTACAGGAATCAGAATAATAAAGAAATTTTTTGAAAATGCCGGAAAAGCGGATGTAAGGGACGAAATACTAATTCCAGATTCTGCACATGGTACCAATCCAGCCTCAGCTGCAATGGGTGGTTTCAAAACGGTTGAGATACCATCAAACGAGAATGGAACGGTGGACGTGGATGCCCTTAAAGCCGCAATATCGGAAAGAACTGCAGCGTTTATGATCACAAACCCGAATACACTCGGTATTTTTGAAGGCAGGATTGAGGAAATTGCCAGGATAATCCACGACGCTGGGGCGTTTCTTTATTATGACGGAGCTAACTTCAATGCTATCCTTGGGAAAACTGCTCCAGGAAAGATGGGGTTCGATATAACCCATTTCAACCTTCACAAAACTTTTGCAACTCCCCATGGAGGTGGGGGCCCGGGAGCTGGTCCAGTCGGAGTTAGAGGGGAACTGAAGGAATATCTTCCTTCACCCATAGTAAGACTGCGTGACGGTAATTATGTTCTCGATTACTCGATGAAACACAGCATTGGAAAGATTGCCGGGTTTTACGGCAACTTTGGAGTGCTTCTGAGGGCCTGGGCATATATAAAACGCAACGGGTCAGATGGTTTAAAGGAAGTCAGTGAATCTGCGGTTCTGAACACGAACTACCTTACGAAGAGAATTGCCGGAACCTATGAAGTTCCGAACGGCGGCGTAAAGAAACATGAAGTTGCGGTCTCATCAGAGAAAACCGGTAGAAGAGCCCTGGATATTGCGAAGTATCTGCTTGACATGGGTTTCCATTCTCCAACCATCTACTTCCCTCTTACCGTTCATGAGGCGTTGATGATTGAGGTAACTGAATCAGCAAGCAAAGCCGAAATAGATGCATATGTGGATGCCATGATAAACGCTGCGTCAGAGCCGATCGAGAATCTCAAACAGATGCCTAAAAACACTTCAGTTGGAAGGGTAGACGAAGTGAAAGCGGCCAGGGATCTTAAACTGAAATGGTGATCTAGTAAAATTTCTTGATAATCAGGTATTTTTCTAGAATCCTTTTTATTTTATTATCTGCTTCGCCCCCCAGGTCGATCTTTTTTATCGAGCACTCGGATCTCAGGGCGCTGATAATAATTGCATTTTTATGGACTTCCATGAAACTTTCATAGAGCTTGTAGTTCAGGCTGGAATATTCTGAATCGATCGCCAGTTTCTTCTCCATAGTCGCGGAATATTCGGAGTATGCATCTATCAGTTCTGATATCTCTCCTTCATAAGCTTCAGCATTAGTTCTGAGTTCGTTCACCTCATCCTCATTCAAATGGAGCAGCTTGGAAGCCATTAGAATGTCCTGGTCTTTCACTTGATCAATCTCCTCATGGTCTCGATGATAATCGCCGATTCATCAAGCTCCCTCATATTGTTTTCCAGTATGTTTTTGTTAAAGGTAATTACTTTTTCCAAACTGCTGGATTCCTTCTTCATCTGTTCTGATTTCTTTCGAAAGTACGTTATCTCTCGCCGTATCCTGTTGAAAATAGCGTCGGAAACCATTTCTACACAATTTTGAATCTCTTCAACGACACCTCAAAAATGTCGCCGTCGTTTCCCAGTCCATTAAGGGAATCATCTACCGTTTTCTTTTCTATACCCAGTTCATTCGCACCCTTTACTATTTCCTCGTAAGTTACGCCTTTTGAATCGTCACTTCTCTTCCTGATAATTTCAAGGACCACTTTCTTGGCTTCCACAAGTTCTCCAGACTGGTCTTTCGACACCGAAGTGCTCACAGCTTCTAGCAACTTTTCGAAATCATAATCCGGGTACTTTGAAACTGCGTTAATGGCAAATTCTGCTTCTTCCCTGGCGTAGCCGAGCTTGGAAATGTTTGACACTGTAGCGTTTGGGCTCTTCTGCACTTCCCTGATTGCCAAAAGCCTTCTAGAAGCTATTCTCAAAGCCCTGGCATTCCAGAATTTCTTGATGTGATCCGTCGCGGTCCAGATCCTTTCAGGATTTACGGTGAAAAGAAAAGCTCCATCTTCAGTCTTGAAATGCGTTACCCTTCCCATAATAAGCGCGAGATCACCGGTCTTGAACTGCTGCATTTCTGTACGAACCAGTTCGTTGAAACCTGCTGAAGATGCAGAAACATAGAACGATCCAACCGGGTCAGAGATCACTATTTTTGTGGAAGCCTCTTCGGAAGTGGCTGACGTTATCAGGCCGCAAACCATTATCCTCTTTACTTTTGTGCCCAGTGGTGTTATGATGTAGGGACGAAGCCTTTCATCCTGTCCTGATTCCTCAATCTGGCTGGAATCCTTAAGTTCCCGTGAAAAAATCCATCTTGATGGCTCTCTCTTGGAAAATTCCATTACTCTTCACTGCTCCTTCTGCATTTCGGCTTGCACTTCCTTGTCGTCCACTGTGCCAATACTGATAACCTTAAGGCGGAATGATTCCCCTTTTTGCGACATGTTTCCTTCCACCTTAACGACAGTGGATTCAAGGCTCTTCACGATTCTTTGTTTAACTTCAACCGGATCTATGCTTTCGATATCACCTTCAATCCCTGCATATTTTTTCAAAATCTCGCCATCCATAAAACACGAAATTGAACCGGTACCATCTTCCAGGGTAAAATAGCACGAAACGTCCTTGACAACAGCAGCATCTAGATGATCCCTGCATACAGACCCCTCCGCAAATTTCCCGCAGACAGAGCACTTTTCAATAATTCCACTCCTGTCACTAACGTTTACTGGAATGCCAGTAAAACCGACGTTGCCAACAGGTGAAACCATGTCCCAAAGAAGGTACTGCCGATTTCCCTTCTCGATTGAGACCTTTATCTTCTCGACCTGCGTTTTCTGGCCCATCGTCAGGGAAAGTCGTCCGTTGAATTCGGTAACCTTTGCACCCGTTATCTTAATCTGCGACCCTTCCTCAATCGGCTGCCCAAACGAGGATATGCGGACGCTTGCAGTTCCATCATCCATGAATGCGTTGAACAGCTTGACCTTCTCTCCCCGGATTTCGGTTTCCCTCTCTGTTACAGCAGAAAGAGTCCCGGATACGGTAACATAAGGATCGGACAGGTTCAGATCCTTGATCCTGAATTCGTTGTAAACTCTCTTTACCTCCATATGTTCCTCGGGCCTCAGAACTACTTCGGTGTTAGAACTGATGGTAAGCCTGATTCTATCATTGTAAATCCTTGCTGTGCAGTTCTTTAACTCTACGACGTCACCCTCCCTTATGCTTGAAGGCATATTCCATGCCGTGAACTGTATGGTGCCGCTGTCGTCTCCTATTATTCCATAGTGATAAATACTCTCGGCACCGTTTCTGTTGCTTTTAGCTTCTCTCAGTGAAACGATTTTGCCCGTCAATTCAACGGACGGAGAGGGTTCCTTGATGTCACCGATCTTACTTTTCAAGAGGATTCACCGGTACATGGAATCGGGCCCTTCCTTCCATTGCGTCGCCCCAAGAACCTGCTCAATCAATCTCTTCGCTTCGGCTTCGTCAATACCCGCACTCCTGACCAGATAACTCTTGATCTCATCCCTGCTCTTTCCTTCCTTCTCCATATCCTGAATCATCAGTGTAATCCTTTCAATTATCTTTGATGAGAATTGTTCGTCCATTTTAAGCGCGTGTATGGCGAAATAGAGAGATGACAGCAGCACGTTGAGGGCGCCGTCCATAATGTCTTTGCTTAATCCAGCTCTTTCAAGATCCACCCTGGCAAAGACGTTTTCATCGAGTCCGTCAAGCATGAATTTGACGAGTTCCACTCTCCTGTTGACTATCAGAAGGGTCCTGTAGATTGACAATCTGTTCCTGAGTTCCAGGACTGCAGTTTCAATTCCAGTATCCACCGTTACATGTATAGTTCCATTGTCTGCCGAAAGAACAAGCACAAAGGGAACTTTTTCGTTGGTCAGATATTTGTCCCCGTTTACGTCTCTGATATTCCACTTCAGATTGATAAGACGCGTGGCATCGTCTTTGCCGTCAGTGAACCACTTAACTATATCGTCGCCCAGTTCTACCATATTCTCCTATAATGAATGGTTTAATATTAGTTTCTGACGGATCTCTTCCCAGGGATCCCAAAAACTCCTGATCTAACTGTTTTTACGGTAAAATGCTGAACCGAATTTATGTTTTAAATTTCAAACTCCTTACCGTTCACGGGAAGAATTACTTCATACTCCGAAAGGTCTGGCAGAAGCTCTTCCCTGGAATCACCATGACAGAGGATTATCCTTTTAGGATCTACGCTCTTTACGAATTGCACAAGGTCACTATGGCCGGAATGAGCAGACAGATCAAAGAACTCAAGCATAGTTTTTGGTTTTACGCTTGCACCTGCAATCTTCAGCGTTCCAGTCTCCAAAAGACTTCTTCCATTGGTATTTTCCACCTGGTATCCTGTCAGGAAAATTGCGCTTCTATCATCATTGAGAAGTTGTTCCACATAACTAAGAACCGGCCCACCATCCATCATTCCGGATGTCGTAACTATCACGTCACTGTCCTCCAGGGCCCTTTCTCTCATATGTGGGCCTTTGATCTTTCTTACTCTCCCTGAAGCCCTTCTAAAATCAGCCTGCGATCTCAGGAAACCAGGGGTCCCCAGATATATCTCGCTGAGCAGATTTCCCATTCCGTCGACCGATACGTCGAGATTTAGCTTTTCAAGGATCATAATGAGTTCCTGTGTTCTGCCCATAGCGAAGCTTGGCAACACAATCTTTCCTCCTGTTTCCACCACTTCCTTGATCCTGGATCTTAACCTTTTTACGACTGCATCCCGATCTTCGTGTTCTCTGCCGGCGTACGTACTTTCCATTATAAGGGTGTCCGCTTTCACGGGCAGTGCCCCATTCAGAAGGTTTGTCTCCCTTGTATATAGATCGCCTGTAACAAGGGTGCTCGTGGAATTCTCAAATTTCCACATCGTTGAACCTGGAATATGTCCTGCTGAGTAAGGTGTCACGTTTGTATCACCCAGCTCATAAGTCTCGCCATATCTTGCATTCCTGAAAGACTGGTAAAGCATTGAAATGTCGTCTTTTGAAAACGGCTGTGGATACCCTTCCAGGGATGCGACTTTTATCGAATCGTTCAACATAGGCCTGACACTGTTGGCTGTCATCAATGTAGCAAAAAATTCCGCCTCGTACTTCTGATAGTAGACTGGCAGGTTTCCGCAATGATCCAGATGCGAGTGCGTCAGGAAAATACCATCCACCTTCTCTGGCGGCAGAGGGAACTCTGGAGGCTTCTCGGGTATGACCCCGTAATCCACCATTACCTTTGTGTTTCTATCCGTAATCTTTATGCCTAATCTACCTACTTCTTCTGCTCCACCTAAAAATTTTATTTTCATAATATCGTCTCTTGTTTTCTCTTAAAGTTTGGCCCCTACCAGTCTTTCCTGGCAGTGGCAATGTTGCCTGTCCGTAAGTTGAGGTATTACTTCAGATAAGATGTTCTGAACCTTTTCCTCATTTTCCTTTATTGTCTTTATAACTTCTGAAGCATCGACAGGCTTGTCTGCCCAGACGTCGTAATCTGTTATGGTTGCTATTGTTGAATAGCACATTGCTTTTTCAAGGGCAAGATTTATTTCCGGAACCAGGGTCATGCCGATAATGTCCGCGTATTGCCTGAACATTTTCGACTCAGATCTAGTAGAGAATCTTGGACCCTCTATGCAAACGTAAGTCCCTCCATTATGGGATTTGATTGACTTTGAATCAGCTATCCTCTGTATCTTATCGTTTATGTCAGGGCAAAATGGATCTGCTGCAGATATATGATAGACTTCCGGCCCGTCGTAAAAAGTCAAATCCCTCCTTTTTGTAAAATCTACAAACTGGTCTGGAAGAATAATGTCTCCGGGCGGCAGCTCTTCCTTTAGTGAACCTACTGCACTTACTGTCAGTATCCTCTTTACGCCCACGGACTCCAAAGCCCATATGTTAGCTTTATAGTTTACTTTGTGCGGCGGAATAGTATGCTTCTTTCCGTGTCTCGGCAGGAATGCTACCTTTATTCCTGAAATTTCCCCGATTTCAATGTTCCCTGAAGGCTCACCAAACGGGGTTTTTACCTTTTTCTCAGTATTGTTGCTTAGAATGTTATATAGGCCGCTTCCGCCTATTATTCCTATCTCTGGCATTATGGTTACACTTGCTCCTGTACGTACAGTCATTGTCGCATCCTATTTAACAGTAATTTAGCATCCAGAGGTTAATACTTCCGGATCGATGAATATTGATATCAGCCTAATTGAGGCTTCAGCTTCCATATCGATTTTTCGCGTTTTCGATTAAGATGGATGGAAAATTGTTCCTTCCTGTGGAGTGGACGGATTCCAATGCGGTCTCCCCGGGTCCTTCCTTATACAACTGATTACGACTTCGTGCGCAGGAAGCAGGATAGCGATCAACCCAGTGAAATTCCCAGTGCCCTGATTCGTTCTGCGAAATCATGAATGGTGCCATTGGACTCTTTGTACAGCTTTTCAAAGAACTTGTACATCGAAAAAAATACCATTCCTGTAACGGTCCAGCGGTAATTGCGAGTTTCTGTATACAGGAAAGTATTCGCCAGAATTTTCCAATAAAAAAGGGGTCGCTAATTACCAGTTGCTTTTAGCTCGGGGCCACCCTCACTTTCGAAGGTTTTCTGTCGTACTGTAGTTAAAAGATATATCAGGATAGATGCCAGTAACATTGAGGCAGAGATCAGGAAGACAAGATGGACAGATGAAACGAACGATGGTGCCACGAAACCTGGAACAGAAACCGTTTCACCAGAAAATATCCCGTCAAGAACTGCCTTCGGAGTAGTTATCTCCATTATCAGGAAAGCTACCCCTATGCTCAAGGTATTTCCTACGTTGACAAACGTTGCACTTACCCCGGATGCAATCCCTCTTTCATGCACAGGAACTGAATTCATGATTGAGGATCTGTTTGGAGATGCGAAAATTCCCATCCCGCTCCCGATTAATATCAGGGGCAGAATTATCTGGAATTCGTTGACCCTGCTCCCAATTTGCGTCATTAGGAGGAACCCCGCCATTGAGACAATAAGGCCTAAGATAACTGGCTTTCTGTAACCTATCCTGTCTGAAACAGACCCGCTTATAGGCCCGAATACGGAAAGTGCAATGGACATGGGAATCAGAAATATTCCTGTTTCCAGGGGGCTGAAACCCATTAGTGGTCCCTGTAAATAGAATACCATTACCAGTGTAAAGGACCCCCGGGATAACGCATTCAGGAAAATTGTCTCGTTTCCGGCACTGAATATCCGGTTTTTGAACAGGGACAGATCAAACATCGGAGTCTTTGCCCTTTTTTCGATCTCCACAAAGACATACAGAAGAACAAATGCGGAAATAATCATGGAGATTGCATAATAAACTGAGAGATTAGAAACCGTTTCCATTGTAATCGCAACAAGAATCAGCAGAATAGCGGAAGCAAATGTGACATTGCCAGCGATATCCAGATCCTGATTACCTGGAAGGGAAGATAATTCCTTGAGCCTCCAGTAGGACCACAGAGTCGCAAAGATGCCAATGGGAACGTTTACCAAGAATATCCATCTCCATCCAAGCAGTGTCGTTATGAAACCGCCCAGTACCAAACCGGTTACGGATCCGGCCACCACAGACACCTGATTTATCCCCAGCGCTTTTCCGCGTTCATTTAGCGGGAATGCGTCCGTGAGAATTGCTGCGCTGTTCGAGAAAAGAAATGCAGCACCAGTAGCCTGGATAAGCCTGAAACCTATCAACTGGTCAGCGCTGGACGCAAAACCACAGAGTGCCGAGCCGATCGTGAAAAGTGCAAATCCAAGAGTATACAATCTAACTCTCCCAATAATATCAGACAGCCGCCCGAAATTAACGAGTACAACAGATATGACCAGTTGGTATCCAAGAATCACCCATAGAACGTTAAATGCATTCATTCCGGCAAGATCCTTGCCAATTGTTGGTAGCGCGATCAACACGATATTGATGTCCAGGGATGACATCAGCACCCCCAACGTGGTGTTACTCAGTGCTACCCACTTATATTCCATTTATTTTTCCTTCGCTTAACCAAACCAGTGAAAATGATCTGCTTACTCCATGCATGGAAATTCCTTATGATTCCGGTTCAAAGGTTATGGCAAAGATGATCAAAAACATTACTTTTTTATTTGATAGATAGGCGGGTCACTGATTACTGTGGTAGCTTGCTGTAATTCCTGGTCAGCGCCCTTTCTATTCCAGAGCCATACTGCGCAGCCTTTTTATGCTGCCCATAAATTGTATAAGGCATTCCTGTTTTCCTCGCCGCCAACCTTAGCAACGATTTATTAGATATTTCATCATTTTTGAAGAAACTCCTCATCCTGCCTGAAATACTGATCACCTTTTCACTCAAATATGGCGTTTTAAGCTCCTTTCCCAGTGACCTGCAGATTTCAAGTTCTCTTGGCGCAGTGCGAGTCATGAGTTTTTTTAGATGATCATCAAATGTTTCCGGATGCTGCCTCAACTTCATGTAACCGAAGAACAGTTCGTCTGCACCCTGTCCGGTAATTATGACTTTTTCATCAGTCATTTCAGCCCCCAGGTAAAAGAGCGTTTCGTATCCCAGTTCTGCCATCATTATTCCTGGAAACATTTCTATCAGTCTGGTAGATGTTCTCACAATGTCCCTGTCAGACAGCTCGATGATGCTGCCAGTCCTCTTAAGCAACCTGGAAGAATCAATGGAATTCAGGATATCATATGATCTTGGCAGTCCTAGCGTATACAGCCTGGTTTCCTCAGGAGCAAGAGCTGCCAGCAATGAACTGTCCAGCCCACCTGAAAATAAGATACAGTGGTTTGAGGTCGCTGTGGACAGAGAAGAGGAAAGTTCAGCGAGAAGTTCATCGGCAAGACTGTCCATCGTCAATTCTTCAGAACTCAACTTACAACCTCAGTGTTGATGCACACTGAGCAGATTTCATTTGTGGTAGGCTCGCCGCAAATTCTGCATCTATTTACGGGGCTTTTCATTCCATCGGTAAGTTTCTCCTGGATAATGTCCTGGAATCTGGTCATTGCAAGCTTGGATCCTGGATATTTCTCTTCAATCATGTCAACAATGTTACGGAACAGATTTCTCTGTGCCTGCGCATAATATGGGCACCACCCTGAATCAAAACCTATGCCCTTTATCATGGCGTACAGGAGCACTTCCTTCTCGGGCAGTCTCCTCAACGGTACTACTCTCCGGACAAGGCCAGGAATCTCTTTTTTATGAGGAGCCATTCTTGCTATTCTATCCAGGTCACCGCGTGAAACGTTCATCAGCAGGGATTGGGAAATGTCATCAGAGTTCATTCCCAGGGCTACGAAATCTGCATTAGATCTGTCTGCGGCCAGGTTGATCAACTGTCTCCTCATTGGACCGCATACTGCACAGGGGGTCTTTCCCTTTAGGTCAGTGACTTCGGCGTCCATTGTAGTTCCATAGATTTCTTCATAACCGATTACAGTGTGTTTAATTCCAAGACTATTGCATAGAGTTTTTGCAGTTTCTAAGCTCTTGTCCCTGTATCCCCTGATCCCTTCATCTACGGTAAACGCCTCGACTTCAACTTTTCTTCTTCCTGCAAATATGGTTGCAATAGAATAGAGTGTAACTGATGAATCCTTGCCACCAGACAGGGCAACAGCGATCTTTCCACCGCTGCCCGAAAATTTTATCTGGCGCCTTACCTCTTTTTTAAACTCTTTCTCAAAGTGTGCAACAAAGTGCGATTCGCACAGTGCAACTTTCATGTAAGGAATCTGTATTGCAGCTTCTTTGCTACAAAATTCGCACTTCATTCATCTTCACTTCTGTATAGCGAGAACTCAATCTTCCTTCCTTTTTTCAGTGCCCCATAAAGTGCAGATCCAGTTTCGGTAGAAGTCCTAGCCCTGATAATGCCCTTGGATGAGGACTTCGCCTGAAGGATCAATACTCCGTCGACATATATGCGGGTGTCAGTTCCCGGAGATCCGGTATCAATGTATACAATCCTGTCCTTTACGTCTATCTTGGGAATTCTTCGCTCCTCATTCATCTCGGCAGCTTCGACATCAATCTTCAGCCCTAGATGTTTCTCCAGATCATTTATGTTGGAACCTCCTTTTCCTATTATCCTTGCAATAAAACCTTCCGGAGATGAAATAACCAGGCGATTTTCATCAAGACTCTTTATGGTGATGTCGTAAATACCAGTCTCTTTCCTTATCTCATCCAGTATTTTTGAGCGGGCAAATCTGTTCACAGTACTATCTTTATTGGCTTTTCTCTCCACAGGAACGGCAAAAATCTGCTCTCCAAAGCTGTATATTTCGTATCTATCCTCCCCAGTATAGTAGTCCTTGACAAGAATGACCGGCCTCGCAAGATCTTCCTGATTCATCCCGTAAGGCACCTTTACCTTGCTCTCCGTTACGAGTACGCTTCCTATATTTCCGTTCTCCACGTAGATGACTGTATCGATGACCTGGGGGATTAGACCAAGTTCAATTCTTCCAATGAATCTCTGAAGAGCGTCTATTGCCTTGGTAGCGTGTACAACCCCAATCATTCCTACTCCCGCGAGCCTCAAGTCCTCGTAGACGTGAAAGTCGCTTGTTATACGCATTTCATCGAATATGGTGTAATCTGTCCTAACCAGCAGTAGAATGTTTCCAGTCTTTTCCATTGAACCTTCCAGTGCTGTGTACTGGGTAATATCATTGGAAACCTGCAAATCTCTTGGATTTTCCATTGTCTTTACCACTTTTCCTTTTGATGAAATCCACTCTGCCAGCGCCTGGACAAGGGTGCTCTTGCCTGCCCCTGGAGATCCGGCAATTAGCACACCCGACGACTTAGAGATAATTCTATCCTTAAGATCTTCAGGTAATGAATAATCTTCAATGGTTGTCTTCTTTATCGGCCTTACCGCAGTAATTTCAACGCTATCGGAGAATGGTGGCCTGGTAATAACTACCCTGAAATCCCGAAGTTGGACAACCGTTGCGCCATTCAGGTCACTTTCAAGATAACTGCCCTGTTCCATCTTGGCTCTCTTTACAAGATTTGAAGCAATGGCCTCTATGTCCCTTTCGGAGAGCGTATAGGAAAGGCGAATAGTTTCTATTTGACCTGGATACCCTTTCTTAGCCAGCGGGAACAGGTCTCCTTTGAGGTGAACTGAACTTGTCATTTCGTCAAAGAATTCTTCCAGATTCCTTACTATCTTCTTTGGGTGTTCAAGGTACAAGGTCTTGATACCCTTTATCAGTGAAATGTCCCTTTGAATTTGATCTCCGGTTACAAGGTAGGCGTCGTTTTCCAGAGCTGCAGACCTGATTAAGTCGTCTATTTCCCCTTCTTTTGCGCCCATAATCTGAAAGTCCGTTGGTCTTCTGCCGTAGAAATCGATTGTTATTGAGCCAGAGTCTGCCATTTTCCGGAGTTTCTTGAGTTCCTCAATTGCTGCAAAACCAAGGCTCCTCCCTTCATTAATCTGATGCTCCACCTCGGCCAGCATTGCTTCAGTGAGAATTACCACTGATCCTTTACGTTCCTCAATGTAGCCAGAGAATCGACCGTCGACAATGACCGAGGTATCAGGTACGTATATCAATACCTGCGAAGATCAAATGGTTATTTAACGGATGTCATCGGCAAAGGTAAGATCATATAGCGTAAGTTCTATGTTATTTATACAGAAGAGTCGCAATTGTATCTCCTTGCAATATTATGATTGAAATTCAAGGTCTGAGACCTAAATAGAACGACTATCCATTTATTAGGTAATTGAAGCGACTTTTCTTGTATAGAATAGAACTAAGCCATCATGGTTTGAACCCGGAGTTCCAATTATGCTCAGGTTATGCTACTTCGTCGTTTACTACGGGAAAGATTTATTATTTCTTCACGATTCGCGTTAGCCGCATAATTCTGATGGGGGTTGTAGCTTAGCTTGGTTTGAGCACCCGGCTGATAACCGGGAGGTCACCGGTTCGAATCCGGTCAGCCCCATTTAGAACAAGGGATATAGATAAGGCCATAAAACGTGCCGCTTTTTATATCCAATTTTAAAGATTTAAATCAGATCTTAAACCTGTAGCATTCAAGAAGGACTTTTGCGATTTTCGATCTGTTTTACACAATGATAGGTTTCCTGCTTGCAAACCCGTCAATATAATCGATTTTGCCGTCATCGCGCATTACGTAATTGGCAAGGATATCCTCTAACGATTTCCAGTATTCGGATGTGGAAAAAGGTAATTCATCATAGCTTGATGGTGAAAACAGAGCAAACCAGGGATAAGGAGGGAATATTGCCATTCCCTCAATTACATTATTTCTTCTTCCTCATTACCAGTACAGCTCCGGCGACCAGAGCAATAGAAGCAACGATACCTGCAATGGCATAAAACTCGAAGCTTGAGATTGATGATGATTCTGTGAATGTCGCCTTGTATGTACTGTCAATAATAGATAAAGACCCTGAATAGAGATTTGCAGCATACATGTATTGATTTGCTGGATCGTAGGCTACACCTTGCGGAAATGAGCCGAGAGCGATGCTCTGTACAACCTTATTCGTTGTGCTGTTTATTACTGCGACGTTATCTGAACCCGAATTTGTAACATACATGTATTGATTTGCTGGATCGTAGGCTACACCTACCGGCTCTGAGCCGACAGCGATGCTCTGAACAACTTTATTCGTTGTGCTGTTTATTACTGCGACGTTATCTGAAACTGCGACGTTATCTGAACCGGTAGTAACATACATGTATTGATTTGCTGGATCGTAGGCTACACCTTGCAGAAATGAGCCGACGGCGATGCTCTGAACAACTTTATTCGTTGTGCTGTTTATTACTTTGACGTTACCTGAACCGGTAGTAACATACATGTATTGATTTGCAGGATCGTAGGCTACACCTTGCGGACCTGAGGCGACAGTTATGGTCTGAACAACCTTATCTGTTGTGCTGTTTATTACTTTGATGTTACCTGGACCGGAATTTGCAACATACATGTATTGATTTGCTGGATCGTAGGCTACACCTCGCGGAAATGAGCCGACAGCAATGTTCTGAACAACCTTATCTGTTGAGATGTTTATTACTGCGACGTTTGCTGAAAAGAAACTTGCAACGTACATGTATTGATTTGCAGGATCGTAGGCTACGGTTATCGGATCTGAGCCGACTGCGATGTTCTGAACAACCTCATCATTTGAGCTGTTTATTACTGCGACGTTATCTGAGCCGGAATTTGTAACATACATGTATTTATTTGCTGGATCGTAGGCTACACCTTCGGGACTTGAGCCGACAGTTATGGTCTGAACAACCTTATCTGTTGAGCTGTTTATTACTGCGACGTTATCTGAACCGGAATTTGCAACATACATGTATTGATTTGCTGGATCGTAGGCTACACCTACCGGATTGAAACCAACAATGATGTCCTGAACAACCTTATTCGTTGTGCTGTTTATTACTGTGACGTTACCTGAACCGGAATTTGCAACATACATGTATTGATTTGCTGGATCGTAGGCTACGCCTTTCGAATATGAGCCGGCAGTGATGTTCTGTACAATCATATCTGTTGAACTGTTTATTACTGTGACGTTACCTGGACCGGGATCTGTAACATACATGTATTTATTTGCTGGATCGTAGGCTACACCTACCGGATTGAAGCCAACAATGATGTTCTGAACAACCTTATTCGTTGTGCTGTTGATTACTGTGACGTTACCTGGGCCGAAGGTACCTGCACCGTAGTTATCTGAACCGGAATTTGCAACATACATGTATTGATTTGCTGGATCGTAGGCTACCACTTGCGGAAATGAGCCGACAGCGATGTTCTGAACAACTTTATTCGTTGTGCTGTTGATTACTGTGACGTTACCTGAACCGTAATTTGCAACATACATGTATTTATTTTCTGGATCGTAGGCTACACCATGCGGATATGAGCCGCCGCCAGCTATGATCTGAACAACCTTATCTGTTGTGCTATTTATTACTGCGACGTAACCTGAACCGGTAGTAACATACATGTATTGATTTGCAGGATCGTAGGCTACAGTTATCGGACCTGAGTTGAAAGCGATGCTCTGAACAACCTTATTCGTTGTGCTGTTTATTACTGCGACGTTATCTGAGCCGGAATTTGTAACATACATGTATTTATTTGCTGGATCGTAGGCTGCCGCATACGGAGATAATCCATTAAAAGTATTTACAACGTTTCCGTTCAACAGTGAGTTGTTACGGAGCACTAAAGTGTAAAGCACATGACCTGCATTTGAAGATGATGATGTGCCGTTATTATGCAAATAAATGGGCGAAAATGCAACAACCACAAATAAGAATACAATGGCCAAAGGAATAGCTTTTTTCCAGAATACTTTCCCTTTCACTACTGTTGAAATAAGATGTGTGTATTAATTTATTCACTTCAATTTGACGGTGTCAACTTTTCGGTAATAGCCTTGAGGAATGCACCATAATACAGAGAAAACCAGAACGAGTTTTTGATTGACTGATTTTTAGTCTGATCAGATGAAAGAACAAAACCATTTAGAGAGGCCAAATTGCCTTTTTTTCCTTGACAGATTTAGAATATTGCCAGGATCAAATCTGATTGCAAGAATCCGTGAGAAAGCATATAGACTGAACTTTGTTCTCATTTCACCGCCGCCTTTGTCTTATCATAAATCATAATCGATTTTCCCTCTATAATCTCCTTTTGCTGATTCCATAATGCTGATCTGTCCTTCCTAAAAGATTTCCTTTCCTCATGGTTTGTGGAAATTATTCGATCCCTGATTGCACTGTTATCGAATCTTGACATACTGAATCCAGGAATCTTGAAGTCAGGTGATTTTGTTTTGCCCGTTATGAATTTACTGAAATCCCTGATATTCTCAACTACAATGTTCTCAAGCGTATGCTGTTTATTCCCGAATTCATATCATTTATTGAGGATTACCTGAATTTTTTCAATCAATTTCTTATCCGTTTCAGTTCCCAATCGAATGTAGTAATTCTCATTCGTTATAAAATCTGATTTTTTCAAGCCCGATTCAAGCATCTGGATAACAGAATAATCAACAACATACTGAACAATTCCGGTAAATCGTAAACTAAAGGATGCTTTGACGCTGCTATCTCATACAGAAATCCAATTGATGGATCAAGACCAATTGAATTGCCATCTTTCCTGATCAAAGAGTTCAAGAGATCCATTTTTTATAATAACCGAGGCTTACTAATGGTGCTCCTATTCAGGGAAATACCCTATCCCAGTGATGAATATTTCAAAGATGCAATGGATATATACAAAGAGGCGTTTGAATCCACTCCTGAAATATACCTGGATCCAAAAGTTTTCAGCGAATCTTCCGGTAAGGTCGCGAAGGACGTGATTTGGCATCTCTGTGTACTTATAGAGGAGAATGTTGTCGCCATGATATCTTTTGCTACATGTATTTACGGCGGCTTCGGGGGATACGTTGCTGTCAAGGGGAAGTATAGACACCATGGTTACGGTACCGCCGTATTAGAAGATATGAAGGAAGTGATACGAAAAGATTCTGACAGCAGGGGCTGGGATATCAATTTTCTATTCGCAGAGTACGAGGAAAAAAATAAAGGGCTGTGGGAGTCGAAAGGATTTATTACCCTGCCAATTGAATATTTCCAGCCTCCTATCACTAAGGTGAAAAAATGGATTCCAATGAGCCTGGGCGTGGTTCCCCTTTCCCTGAAAAATACGATCTCGGGCATTGAGATATTCAATTTCGTTACTTTCCTCTACTCAAAAATATACTCGGTCAAAAATTATTCGAGACAACAGCACTATCAAACTCTGAGAAGAACTTGTGAAAGTCTAAACTTTGATTTGAACGCACCCCATCAAAGTCGTTGAATCCATGGCGTATCTACTAAAAAAGACATTTGTGCTCTTGGAAGACCTAATCGAAAACGAAGGCACACAGAACATAAGAAGCTAAAAATTTAGGTTTAATTAGCTAAATGACTTGGCGCTAAAAGGAATCATCGCCATACAGCCTGTTGATCCTTTCAAGCATTATTTCAACGACCTCATTCTCCGTCATCCCCTTAGTGATTTTTCACAATGCCTCCCTGTTCTTACCGAGTTTCCTCATTTTTCCCCCAACAGCGAAGAACTGAAATGTTTCACGCATCTCTGTGTCAACGCCGTTTGAATTCTTTCCAAAAACGCCGGTTTACAATTTGCCAGAATCGCCGGTTAATTATTTCCTTTAGCGTTATGGAACCGGTGATCCGGCTGTTTGATGCAGTGGCGTGGGCGATGATTAGGGAGATGAAAGAAAGAGGAATGAAAATAACTGAGATTGATGAGGATCTTTCATATCTTTCCCCTCACATCTATTTACGGAATATTGAAGAAGCGCGATCTCATAACAGAAAGGCACATGAAGACTTGACCATCCACAAGACCGGAACATGCGAGTAGACCGGATGAACGGTGGCAGACAGAAATATTTTCATCAAAATAAGTGGAAGATTCATCTATCTTCTAATCTTTATAGAAGAGTATTCCAGGTACATAGTGCGCCACGCTCTTCTCAAATCCATGGATGCTGATTCAGTATCATTTGAGGCACGGACGGCAATAGACATTCTGAGAAAACTATCACTTGCGGAACCTGTTATACAGAGCGATAACGGTTCCTCATTCATTTCAAGGGGTTCAAGATCGTACTTAACGAGAATCATCTCACTCAAAAATTAATAACGCAGCATACACCTGAGCAGCACGGGATCGTTGGTAGAGCCAACAAGACCATGAGGGAATCCCTGGTACCGGTGATACTGACAGATTACGTACAGGCTGAATGCGAGATCTCCATGATCATCCTGCACTGCAACAATGAGAGTAGGCATTCCTCACTGAACTAACTGAAGCCGATACAGTATTACAGGTGAAAACCTGATGTTCTACTGGCGATAAGGGAAGCATCGATAGAGAAGGCAAGAGTCTTAAGGAGGGAGGAAAATATGACAAGAATGAAAGGGAATGAAACGGCAGGAACTGTCTCTTAATTATTTTCCTGATCTGTCCAGAAGTGCAAGAAACAGTACACTTATTACTTCTTTCATCATTTCTATTTGGCCCCTCGTGTTTGGTTACCCCAATTTCCGAATATTTCAGGACATTTTCAATTTTACAGCACTTTCAGCACACTATCTCCGTATCTTATGTGGAAACATATATTCACATATGTGATAATGCCCGCATAGATAAATCAGGAGACCCATCCAATATAAGGTTTCCTGAATTACACCTTAAACTCAAATAGTTGCAGAAAATAGTTGCGCATGGTTAACGATTTTACTGACTCGCCTGATCCAGGCTTCGATTCTCGATCTAAGCCGCAAGGAAATGCAACTGTCGAGGTTGTCTCTACCAAATTACTGCACCCTAATTTTATCACTCTTTCACCCAATCTGGGTGCGAGTATGGATTTCGATGCCATATTTTCACTTGTAAAAGGATCCGTGAAAGCTACAACCGGAAAAGAACGTGTTGGTATTGGTCTTGCTCTCGCTGATCTGCCCAGCATACTCGGTGCCTTCTGGGAGGTTGGTGGTAACTATATTGTGCTTAACGAAAACCTGGTTCGTGCGTTCAAATTTCTGGAGAAGCCCGATCTTGATTACAACTCGTTTGTTTTTGTAACATTAATGCACGAATACTTGCACTCACTCGGTTTCATAGACGAATCCATAGCGAGGGAAATGACCACGGAGATATGTTCAAAACTATTTGGGACGGATCATCCTGCATATGCATTGGGACACAGAGACCCTTGGGAAGTATATCCTTTTCTAAGAAACGTTCCCCGTTCAGGCAGCGCAGATATCAAGTTCGTTTCAAAGTTTGACAGCGAATCAACGTCTTACATTGCCTGATTTTTCAACCTTTATGATTGAATTATCCTAAAATCTTTAGAAGTTTCCATTATCTGTAAAATACTTCCGTTGGGGACGACCTGGTCAATTTGACCCACACCAAGATGGTGCTTGATTACCTGAATAACGCCTCCGTGGGTAACGATTACTATGTCTCCATTGTATGCGTCCAAAATCTCATGGAATCCCTCTATGATTCTCTCAGTAAAGGAACTCCATTTTTCGAGCCCTTTCAGATCTAATCCAAAATCATAATCTGGAAATTTAATTTCTGGATGTTTTTCCATAATCTCTTTAACGGTCAACCCAGAAAGCTCTCCTACGTTCCTTTCTCTTAGCAGTTCGTTGAAGTGAAGTGGCATGTTCACTTTTTTTGATATAATTTCACCAGTCTCTCGCGCTCTGGTCAAATCGCTTGAAATAATGCAGGATATCTTCTTTTCAATGAGGGCTCCGGCAGATTCTTCTGCGTTCAGAATCCCACTTTCGTTCAGCGCCGGGGCCTTCTTGTCCATGCCATCTTTTTTCGGCATTCCAGTTAGTTTGCCTATGCCTCACAAGATAGATATTTCTGCTTTTCAATGAAGTTAATGAGTGAATTAATCGATCGGGTTTAAATCTTAAGAACTTGGTTTTCTTGACTTCAAGCAGGCAATGAAACCTCTGGTGTTTTCCTGAAACCACTGTTCAAAAATTACCCGGGATTAGAAATTGTTGCGGCGTGATGACCGCAATTTTGGTCTAAAAATTACTCAGGGGCGGCTGTTTGTTCGATAGTTTCATTCTTAACTTTATCCCTATCAAATGCCTTCTTTCCAACGACCTCCCTTCCAAATATTATTATGAAGGTAGCTGCAACAAAGAATGCTGCGGCTATCGTGAAAATATATGTATAGGCAGTGGCAGTTGGCACTGTAATTGCTTCTGAAGACCCTGGCAGAAGATAAGAAGTACTGTAAATTGTAGATAACGATCCTGCGATTGGTGCGCCAATACTGCTGCCAAGGAACCTAAAAGTACTGTTCATGGAAGTCGCAAGTCCCATGTCTCTAGCCCTTACTGTTAAAACTACAAAGTTTATCAAGGTCGCATTCAGGAGTGAAAAGCCTCCCCCGACTATAAATTCATAGAATAAAACACCGTTGTAGTCTGGTAGTGTGGATAATAATAGGAATCCAAGAGCAGAAACAATTGCACCCAGTATTGCAAGTGGTTTGACCCCGGTCCTTGAAACCAGGAATCCGGCTAGCGGCCCAAAAATAATTGTGCCAAGCGCAAATGGAATCAAGGAAACACCGGCGCCCAAAGTATCTTTGTGGAAGTCGAATAGAAATCTGTACGACAGAGCCTGTTGCGACAGGAACATCCCAAGACCGGCTATTGACAGGACTATGTTTGCTACCATTACGTTTCTAATTGAAAGTAACCGGAAATTGAGTAACGCTTCTCCTCCCTTGCTCGCGTAACTTCTTTCGTACCAGACTAGAGGGAACAGCAGAACGAATCCGAAAAGAGAGAGACCAAGAGTACTGTATGAGAGCCACCCCCATGTCTCACCTTCTGACAGGGCCAGGACAAATGAAGATAAGGAAACTGCAAGTGTAATTGCACCAACGTAGTCTACCCTGGTTTCCGGTCTTTTGAACCTTGATTCTTTTATGACGAACCATGAAATGATTACGAGTCCCGCAATTACAGGTATAGCTGTGTGATAGGTCCATCTCCAGCCGAAGTCTTGCGAAACCAGAGACCCAAGTGGAAGGCTAATTGCAAAACCAGCTCCGAACATAGCGCTGATTATAGCCTGGGCCTTTGGTACCATATCCTTCGGGAATTCCTCCCTGACCAGGCTGAAACCCAGCGGCATTATTGCCAGGCCAATTCCCTGTATTGTTCTGGCTACAATCATAAAGTCATAACTGGGCGAAAAACCGGTTACTGAAACCGATATGGCGTACATTGTCAGGGTTATCATTAGGATTTTTTTCTTCCCGTATATATCTCCAAGCTTCCCAACAATAGGAGCCATCGCTACTCCGCCAACAAGATACATCGAGAGGATCAGGCTCGCCTGTGCAGGAGTTATCAGGAAATCTGTTTCTATTTGGCCAAACGAGGGGACTAACATTCCTTCAATGTACATCACAATCAGGACCAAGCCCACGAATATCCCTATAACTTTGTAAGCGTATGATTTGTTATACTGTTCTTTGGTTACGTAATCTGAATTATCGCCGTTTTCCGTCATCTTCTTTCCTCTATTATCTAAACTTCCATTCTTTCAGTTTTCACCCTTAGCTCTTTTACAGGGTCAAGGATTGTTCCGTGAAGGATATCGATGTTATATTCCGGTACAGCCATAAAAAGTTTGTCTATTGCGAATTTCCAGGCATTTTCCGCCCTGTTGATCAAGTCGGTGGATTTCCCGGTGGGGATAATTGAAACTTTCCTTCTGTCTACATGATCTCTTTTTCTCGTTACAAAACCTTCTTTCTCAAGAGTATTAATTTTACCTGATACAGATGGCCTGCTTATGTCCATGATTTCCGCAATTGTTGAAAGATCCCCAAGCTTTTCAGGATAAAGAAACTTCAAGAGGTTAAATTGCGCCATTTTCAGCCCTTCTTTTCTTAGCGCTTTTACGTTGAATGCCATCCATTCATGCGCTAACTTCTTAAGACTATCTTTCAGGGAGAAAATGGGCATTTCCTCCTCATTAGATACATGTGCAGTCATATTTGGGCCGCTGGAATTCATCCCCCGAGATTAGCTATGATTACGTAAATATTAGCTTACTATAACTAAATCTGGTTTCGCACCGCCTCCCTGCTCAGGCTTTAAACTTGATTTTAAATTGTCCATGAGCCTGGATACGGAATCTTCCTTTTAAGTTTCAAATTCCTTCGATTTCCTGTCAGCATTGATCCTCATTTCACCTGCCTGATTCTGGCTTAGTTTCCATTAGATTTCGCAATGAGTCACCTGAGAATCGTGGCATCGTCATTCTCTATGAATGGAATGCTTGCAGCACTAAGATTGCCTTACTGCTCACTGAACAGAGTCCCGAATCCATGATCTCGCAGGAAATCTACAATCCTTCGCTTATCAGTTACTTTATGCTCCGCAGGGTCGTACACGGGACGTCAAAACTGGATGGCACATTAATGGACTGATGATTTTATCGGGTTTTGGAAATCTCACTACAAATTTCCGAAAAAACTTCATAGTGGCTCGCTTTTTGCCAATTTGAGGAAAACATACTTGGGTAATGTAAGCGACAATGTGGAAGAACTGGCCTCTGAAATTGCTAAAAACTCAAATTTGGGCTCTTTCCCGGAAGATTATCTTCCCCTGGCAAGCGGTGAAAAAAGGGAGATTCCTGTTGGGTTGGAAGTCATTATGTTCCGACAGGATGAATACATCGTTGTCTCCATTGATTCTGAGAGGATATACCTTAGGACGAATGATGAGGCAAAGTACGTTTTTTACAGTGCGAAAAGAGGGCGGAAGTATATTTCTGATCCCGCGGGATTAGATCTCCATACTGCAATTTCCAGGTTTGAAACAGATCTTGACGAGACACAACGTGCAATCAATGTGGTTTCGAAGGGATGGAATGATATCCGAACGAATGCACTGAAATCACTATGCTCGAAGCTACTCGGATACAATGACATATTTTGACCTTCTTACGTTACAGCGGTTTATTTCAGCTTTCAAAGGTCAGAAACAAACCAGCAGAATGAGTGCGATATGTGCTTTATACAGGATTGCGATCCTGTAGATATGCAGGTAAGTGCGGAAGGGCAAACACTCTTTGTAAAACTTGAGTCGGGAGAAATGGTTCTTCAATCCATCCTCGAAATTTGCAGCGAGAAGAACATAATTTCTGGTTCAATCGAACTGGGCATAGGAATGTTGAAGGATTTTGAGATCGGATATTTCAATGGAAAAGAATACGAGAAACTAACTGTCAAGGAAAACGCGGAATTACTGTCTTTCCATGGTTCCATTGCACAGAACGACCCAAGGCTCCACATCCATGTTGCAATTGCCAGAAGAAATCACACAGTGATAGGCGGCCACCTGTTTTCCGCCACAGCGGATCCACTGGTTGAAATGCAGATTAGAGTTTTCAATTCGATTAAGCTTAAGAGGGAATTAAACAAGAAAAGCGGTTTGACCGAATTGGCAGTAGGGTAGCTATATTTCAGTTTAAGCTGTTCAGTGAATTTCTATGAAAGGATTATGCATGAGTCCCCAAACTCATGCCATGCAAATCCGTATTCAGCTGCGGTCATGTATGCCGATCTAATCAATGGTATGTCTGCAAACGCCCCTAACATAAGCAGGTGTGAAGTTGTTGGATCATGCATTCCGGTAATAATGCCATCCAGGTGTTCCATTGTATCTGGCCGGATGAACAGGTTAGTGTAACCTTTACCAGCCCTGAAGACTGAATTGTAGTGTGATGTTTCGAGAGCCCTGACCACGCTGGTTCCCACTGCAATAATCCTTTTTCCTGAGTCCATTGAGATGTTAAGGTGATCTGCGGTTCTCTCGCTAATTTGATAATACTCGTCGAGGAGTGAATTAGATTGAGAAAACTCTGATGCATCCAGGGATGCAAGGTTACACTTCAGAGTTATAGTGTCAAATTCAACTCGTTTCTTTTTCAGTTTGTTGATAATTTCCTCAGTGAAAGGCCTGGAAGCCGATGGATATTCAACCGATCCTGGTTTTGTGGCAAACACGTTTGCATAAATCTCGTCGCCAAACTTAACTGGCATATGTTGATAAGTTATGTAATCACCTGATTGCCGGAGTAGATTCAGATCGAAATCTGGAGATGGTGCGATCTGCCAGAACCTTGGAAAGGCGGCTACCCTCTTTGAGAGTTCAATGGTTGAACCATCTATCATGTGAATCCTAGTGCCAGGGGAAACGCCAGCATCCGGCGTCCTAATTTCTCCAATCAGCCCGCTCCTGGAATATCCCAGGTTGATTCTCGCAACTTTCCTGCTCTCTTTTATGAATCCAAGGAAGCTTGATCTAACCATCTGGCTGTCGTTGAACACCAATAGATCATTATCGCCAACCAGATTGATCATATCAGTGAATTTTCCCATGTCATACGTGCCAAGCCCGGGGTTGATGCTCAAAAGCCTGACATCGGATCTGAGAACATTCCTGTATTCCGATGGAAATCCTGCGCCGTTGTAGGGCATGATGAAATTAGAGATTGCATTCACTTCAATCACCCTTAAACAGGCCAAGGAGTTTTAGGTAGAATTTATCCGCTGCATCCCGCGGTTTTTGAAGGATCGATGTGTCTGATTTGGGTTCAGCCATCCTGTGCATCTCCGTATCCATATCACCAGGATCAAGGGAAAAAGCTCCTTTGCCTCCATTCTCTGCTGCCAGTGTCTTGATCAGGTAGTCCATTGCAGCTTTTGAAGCGCCATATATCCCCCATCCAGGGTAATTGCTTTTCGCTGCATCGGAAGTCACGTGCACAACCATGCCGTTTGGATTGCGTTCCCGGAACGTCTTCGCCAAGAGGAAATTTGCAAAGACATTTGTTTCGAATACTCTTCTGAGATCGATTATGCTGCTGGTGATCAGGTTTTCGGTCACAGTTATAGTTCCTGCGTTCAATACCAGTAAATCAACATTCCCGAATTCTGTCGCTGCCCTGTCTACCACTAACTCAACGTCCCTGTCAAGCCTGAGGTCGCACTTCATTTTGATGAGCTCGCAATCATCGTAATTTTCTTTAGTATCTGTCATGTTTCTTGAAAATGTGAGCACGTTCCAGCCGCCTGAAATCATCCTGGATACCAGCGCCTCACCAAGACCCCTGGACCCGCCACTAACTATTGCGTTTTTTGTCATAATAATGGAGACCAAAAAATAGTTTAGAGACTTTGTCGTTTACAAACTTTATAAACTATTAATGAGTTATATACCTTTAATCGTTTGTGTATGTATGGAATATCCAACTCAAACCAGGATCATAATGTACCTTAAGTCAAGCGGCAAGGCAAGTCTGGAACAACTTTCCCAGGAACTTGATATTTCAAAGATGGCTGTTCTAAAACACCTCAGGAGGCTCGAAGAGAGGGGGCTGGTTGAGAGAAGGGCAGTCAAGACTAAAGTCGGGAGGCCGTATTATGCGTTCTCTTATACAGATGCAGCTAAGGCTGACCTGCAAACTTCAGATGGAATAATGCTAAATGCGCTGCTTGACCACCTGAAGAATTCTGGCAACGAAGAACTTGTTGAGGATTTTCTAAGGAAAAGGTATGAGTCTTACAGAATGAGGTACGAGACTGAACTCTTCCCTGTTGATGGTGACGGGAAGATAAAAAAACTGCTTAACCTGAGGGAAAAGGAGGACTATATGCCGGAACTTCACAAACTAAGTCAGACCAAGTATGAATTGCTGGAAAGAAATTGCCCAATTTTCAAAATTGCGGCAAAGTATCCGGTTGCCTGTTCGCTGGAAGAAAACCTGTTTTCCAACGTCCTGGAAATGGATGTGGAATCTTCTCATCGCCAGGTCGATGGTTCGGGAATATGCAGATTTCTCATCAGGAAAAGTGACACCATGAGATAATGTTACCTTCACCCTCCCCTGTTTTTATATATGGATGAGATTCGTTTTCGTTGAATAAAAGAGCGGACATAGCGGCGTTCTTTGCAATGGCTGCTTTCTGGGGGTTGAATTACCCGATGCTCAAGATTGCCTTTTATTACGAACCTCCTCTGTTCGTACTCGTCTTCAGGATACTCTATGCCCTGGCAGGGGCACTGATTGTCTTCCGGAAACACCTTACCTTGCCCAAGACTCTCAAGGAGAATCTGATACTGCTGGCGATTTCCGTTTTCAACATTTCGCTTTTCATGGGACTCTGGTTCGTCGGTGAGGAAAGCGTTAGCGCTTCTCTATCTTCGGTTCTGGTCTATTCCTATCCGCTCTTCAATGTGCTTGGATCGGCAATATTTCTGAGAGACAGGGCTAAGCCTGTAGCTCTGATCGGGTTGCTATTTGGATTTTTCGGATTATTTGTCATATCCGATTCTAATTTCACCGCAGGCTACTCGGACGGAATCATACTCTTAATAGGATCTGCTGTTTCATGGGCAGCTGGAACAATTATATTTAAAAAATACACGAGGTCAATTAATGTCGCCACAGTCAATGTTTTCCAGTATGTGTATGCGTTGCCTGTAATCCTGCTATTCTCAACGGTTTTTGAATACAACTCCATTAAACCTGTGGGACTCCAGTTTCTTGGGGTAACTGCGTACATTGGTATTCTGGGAACAGGAATTGCCTATTTCATTTACCTGCACCTGTTCAGGAATTACAACATCTCCTCCATATCATCATACTTTTTTGCAGTTCCAGCAATTTCGATCTTATTCAGCGCAATAATACTCTCAGAAAGGTTGTCCGTCCTGTCTTATATAGGATTTGGTATCATTTCAATTGGAATCTACCTGAGTTCCAGGAAATAAATTAATATCGTGCGATCAATGCTTTATACTTCTTATTGATCGAAGTTTTACCAATGGCCTCGATCGAGGAAATATCAAATGCAGTTTCCGTTTGCAAGAAATGCGATTTGCACCTGTTCAGGAAGAACGCAGTTTGCGGAGCTGGGCCTGAAAAAGCCAGATACATGATAATTGGAGAGGCACCTGGCTACCTGGAAGATGAAAAGGGGTTGCCCTTCATCGGAAGAAGTGGAAAACTTCTCGATAGCGTATTTACAGTTCTGGGAGTGAATAGAGCGACGCTCTTTATAACCAACGCGGTAAGATGTCGTCCCGGGATGAATAAAACCCCTTCCACCAAGGAAATCAAGACCTGCTCAAACTACCTAAAGGAAGAGATAGAGACTATTTCTCCATCTGTCATAATCCCAATGGGAAATGTGGCACTAAGGGCATTGGGGTATGTATTCGGAAAGAAGTTCCCAAAGATCTCAGAGGTCAGCGGGAAGGTCATAAAATTAGGGGATTTCCTTATCCATCCACAATTTCACCCTGCTGCGATACTGAGGAATCCAAAAAAGAAAGTGTATTTTCTGGAAGGGCTGAGACAGGCATTTTCCCCCGCTTCCTATTCGAAAGAAGAAATTGAACCCAAGTACGTAGAAATCTAGTTTTTACTAAGGTTCATCTTGATTAGCATCAGGATTATGATCATCGAAATTGCTGTAATTCCTATGGAAAGCAATATTATTTCAGCTGAAGAAACCCCGGGAATGCTGTAAAATAGAATTTCGTTTCCCTCCACATGCACCTGGCCAGGAATCTGAATAGAAATTAAGTTTTGGCTGCTAAGAATCTCAATAAGGCTTGCGTTGCTGAAAACTGTCTCCGCCTCTGGATTACTTGATTTAAGAGTGGTAGCGTCTAAAGCCTGGTCAAAGGAATAGGTCAGCCCTGCCAGTTGCTGGTCACCGCTTTGGGACGTTAAATTATAAGACTCATTAATGCCCAATTTAATGAGTTGCGGCAGGTTGGCAAATTCATCCGACAGGGATACAAGCGGAGTTACGTTCAACCAGTTCACGGTTATTGCATTGGCCTGTATTATGTTGCTGAGGGCATATGTATAGTTGAAATATGGCAGGATCTGCACTGTTTTTCCCTGCCGGCTAATATTAAATTTCTCTGAAAAAGTGAGATTTGTAACATACAGGTTGTTATTAACTGCCTTTATCCTGTCGTTAAGGTTGTAAAAGACAGGCGAATTCGAAGATACAGGAATTACAGTTGAATTGAGTGCAAATAAGTTTGCAAGCTGCTCCTGAGTCGAATTGGCAAAACTGTTGTTCTGCATAAAAGTGAAGGTCAACGCGGGGCTGTATGAGACCTCAAAAATTGCACTATTCTGGACTCCTGAGATGTTTACTGTCAGATCGGCAGATGAAGATCCCGCCAGTAACAGCAGCGACATGATTGAAAGCCCAAGCAGTATTGTCCTGTTCATCAAACCTGATACATCTGGTAATTCGGCGGTTCGCTCACTATCCTTACGTCATGAGGGTGGTTTTCTCTTAACCCGTTTGCAGTTATCTTGATGAATTTGCCTTTCTTCCTGAGCGTGTCAATGTTTGGCGCACCCACGTATCCCATCCCGGACTTCATACCTCCCACCAGCTGGAAAAGAACATCCTCGATCTTACCGCGGTAAGGGACCGCTCCTTCGATCCCCTCAGCAACGTACTTGGTGCTGGAAATCTTGCCATATCTGTCGGAAATTCCGGTGCGCATTACTCCCATTGAGCCCATTCCCCTGTATGACTTATATTTCCTCCCGTTCATTATCATCTCTGTTCCAGGGCTTTCGTCTGTACCGGCTAACAGTGAACCAAGCATTACAGTATCTGCTCCTGCCGCAATTGCCTTCACTATGTCGCCGGAAAATCGTACACCTCCATCAGCGATTACAGGGACACCGTGCTTTATGGCTACCTCTGCCACGTCGGAAATTGCTGTAATCTGGGGAACGCCTACCCCGGCTATGACCCTGGTTGTACAGATCGATCCAGGCCCTATTCCCACCCGTATTCCGTCCACTTCTAGAGCAATGAGATCCTCAGCTGCTTCCTTTGTAGCAATGTTTCCCCCTATTAAATCAACTGTAACGGCTTTTCGAAGCTTCTTAATTGCGTTCATCACTTTCTCGTTGTGCGCATGTGCAGTATCAATAACTATCAGATCTGCTCCCGCTTTCTCCAGTGTAATTGCCCTTTCAATATCAAAAGGCCCAATCGCAGCACCGACCAGAAGCTGCCCTTCCTCATCCCTGCTTGCGCTGGGGAAGTTTTTTCGCGTAATGATATCCTTTGCGGTTATCAGGCCAACCACTCTTCCGTTGGAATCTATCAGCGGGAGTTTTTCAATTCTGTTTTTGTAAAGTACCTGCTTAGCATCTTCAATGTCGATTTCATCCCGGGCATAAATTACATCCTTGATCATGATTTCGCTGACAAATTTCTTACCTTCCCCAACAAATTCAATATCCCTTCTCGTTACAATACCAACTAATTTATCGTTGGAAATAACCGGCATCCCGGCAATATTTTTTGATCTCATTATCTCCCTTGCATCTGCAATTGAAGTTTCAGGTTCAATGGTGTGAACGTTCCGTATCTTGATGGACTCTTCTCTTTTCACCTTTGAAATCATCTGGGATTGCGCATTTGCAGTGAGATTCCTGTGAATTATCCCGATTCCTCCGTTACGAGCCATGGCTATTGCCATATCGGCCTCGGTGACAGTATCCATGGGACTGCTTACCACTGGCGTCTTGACTCTAATGTGCCTGGAAACTAATGAGGAGACATCAATCTCAACCGGGTCTACAGGGCTTCTCATCGGTGTCAGAAGCACGTCATCAAAAGTGAGAGCTTCCCTTATTTCGTTGAGTTTGTCTGCAAACATGTAGCCCTAAGTAATCTGCAATACATAAATTTAATGAGATTCTTTATTGATGAATTCACCCGGCAAAAGCGGATGATTGCCAATGATCAGGCAAAATATTCGAAATTCAGGCTCAGTTCAACCCCTTGACAGGAACTGATCCGGCAAAACCAATACTTTTTCTGGTTGCATCAGTGAAATCGTACTTTATGAGAGAATAATATTCCCTAAGCAGGTCTTCCCTGATTTTAAGCTTCTTTGAATTAACAGAAATGCACTCGTTTACGTAATTTGGTGAGTTGATTATGCCTTTATCCAGAGACTGGATTATTTCTGAAGCATCAGTGTCTCTTCCTGCAACAGTCACAGCAAATACGGGCGGCAGATGGTACAGCAGGGAGTATTCATACCCGATGTCAAGGAGAATTCTGCGTTTCGAATTGAATACCCTTAGTGCTTCATCCCCGATTACAAGAGCGTAATCGTGATCAAGCAGGAGGTCTTCTGCATTCGCGTAGTCTGTTCTGTGAAACTTCAAATCCAGGTTGAGGGATTTTGATATTAAATTGGCATAGTACACTGTCGTTTCAGTGTATTTCGTAACTGCGATCTCGGCACCTTTCCTGAGATCACTTCCCTTTGAAATCAGTAAAGTTGACAAAACCTTGCCTGTGGAATGAATTGTTGCCGTCTCAAGAAGTTTCATTTCGTTGAAATTCGCAAAATATCCCATTAGAGAGACCATCCCGGCATCATATTTCCTGTCCAGGACCCCTTTAAGTATTTTCGCAGGGTAGTCCCTGGAGACTTCGCTGGAGGAAAGGCCCATATAGAGAGGATCCGAATGCATGAAATTTATGAGCGCTATCTTCTTCATTTGATATTCCTCATGAAGGAATCGGGGATTTCAGGTGGGAAAGCATGTCACCCACAGTCGCGGAAAATCCGTATTCGGAGTGAAATCCCCAATCGACACTTGCCTCTTCTGAATCTAGGGATTCGGGCCATTGATCCGCAATTTGCTGTCTGAAATCGGGTCTGTACGTCACCTGAAAATCAGGTATAAGTTTGGAGATTTCGTTCTTCAGTTCCCCCGGAGTGAAGCTGAATGAAGAAACATGGTAATCCGTCCTCCTTTTCAGTTTTCCAGAATCTGCTTCAGATAACTGGATAAGGGCAGATATTGCATCCGGCATGTACATCATGGGTAGCCTTGTATTCTCCTTCAGAAAACATTCATAAGGCTCTCCTCTTGCGGCAGCCGCCATCATCTCGATTGCATAATCGGTAGTACCTCCACCCGGTGGAGACAGATAACTCAATAAACCCGGGTACCTAAGTCCCCTGCAATCCAGGCCGAATTTCTGAAAGAAATACTCGCCCAAAAGTTCAGAAGCATACTTTGTTATCCCGTACATGGTTCTTGGCCTGACGATGGTGGTGGGAGGAACGTTGATCTTGGGGGTATCAGGTCCGAATACGCCTATGGTACTTGGTATGATTACCCTCTCGATCTTCAGGTCTCTGGCAGCAATAAGGATATTCCATGTTCCTATCATGTTGACCCCAAAGGCAGCTTCTGGATTCTTTTCACCAGATGCGGAAAGAAGCGCTGCAAGATGAAATATTCTGGAAATCCCTTCTTCTTCAATTATGCTCTTGATTTTGCCGATATCCCTTACATCTGCTTCCCTGAAATTGACACTCGACTTCTTTTGAGATTTTATGTCACAGGCAACTATTGAAGTATTACCATATTTCCTGGAAAGAGCGGTAACCAATTCGGTCCCAACCTGTCCTGATGCACCCGTAACAAGAATTTTCATGTTTCTGGAGCGCAAAGGCTCTAAAAAATCTATTGAGGATGTTTCACTTCAAATCTGTGGATTATAGGTTTAAAGAAATAAAATATGGTATTAAAAAATTAAAGCAGTATTAAAAGACTCGAGAAATACTTATTTCTCGGAAAGCACGGCGTACGATCTGGCTGTGTCCGAGATATCCGCTTCATTATTGTCTCCTATGTTGCCGTGAACCAGAAAGGTCAACGTGAACAGTGCAAGCCTGTTTGCGTTGCTCTGATTATTCGTTCCTGAATTATCGGCACTTACGACCTGAATTGAACCATCGGTCGTTCCATTATGGCTCGAGTCTGTATCGTTCTCGTTCATTTCATTCGTTACCGGGTGTAAGAACAGGAACGCAACATTGCTCTCACTAACATTCTGTACCAGGTCCCTGACTGCGTAACTCAGTTGTAAGGTGAAAGTGTAAGTTCCCGAACTCAGGTTTATCTGTGAATCATTGCGTTCGCCCGTAAGGTTGAGAGTCTGTCCGTTGACCGAAACATGGACTGCAAAGTATGAGAAAGTACTGCCAATTCTATCCTCTTTTTCTAGCTGGAAGATATAGCGCGTTGTATTTGATACATGTACGGTCGTCGTGGCAGTGGCATTTCCTGTCTGCCCCGGAGTCAGAGTCCCGAGGTTCAAGTTTCCTGCAGAGGAAGTGTTGAACATTCCTGCTGCTGCCACTGCACCGCCAGTTACCATTGCAACTATGGCTACAACCACCAGTGCGATATGTGCTACCATTGTACCGGATTTGTTATCATATGACTTCACGGTTTTGGTACATACCTGTACCAAATGGTTTAATAATCAAATGGAAAATTTTGACGATGAAGTAAAATATTGTGCCCTCCTTAAGCTCATATGACAGATGTGAGAAAAACATCATGGGATCTGATAGTACAGGAACAGATGTCAGCGGAGCTTACCAGGAAGTTCATAACTGGTTCTAATACTACAGTTGCGAGGATTGAACTCAAAAAAGGGGCAGTTGTTCCCGAACACCATCATGAAAGTGAACAGATTTCGTGGATAATCAGCGGAGAGTTGTTATTCGAGGTTGGCGGCAAGAAGGTTTCAGTCAGGGATGGGGAGATTCTGATAATCCCGCCCAACTTTCCTCACAAGGCAACTGCCATTCTCGATACTGTGGACATCGACATATTCAGCCCTGTCAGGGATGACTGGACAACCGGCAATGACAGCTATCTTAGATCATGATTCTCACATATAGATCACAAAATATTTGTGCTCAATAAAATAGACTGCATCATGACGAAGAGAACTGAGTGGGCTGCAACAGAAATTGAACAGCTGAAATCCGAAGGCAGATATATCCCAATCAGAACTATTGAGAGTGCCCAGGGTGCCCATGTTACCATCGAGGGCAAATCTATGCTCAATTTATGCTCAAATAATTATCTCGGCCTGGCAAATCACCCGGAAGTCGTAAAGGCTGCATTAAGAGCAATTGAAGAGTTTGGGGTTGGTGCCGGGGCAGTAAGGTCCATTGCAGGCACGAACACACTTCACATGAAGGTTGAGAAAAAACTTGCCGAATTCAAGAACATGGATAGTTCGATTGTATTCCAGGGTGGTCTTCTCGCTAACTCGGGAACCATCCCGGTAATGGTGGGGAAGGAGGACATTGTATTCAGCGAGGAATTGAATCATGCAAGCATCATCGATGGCGTGAGACTGAGCTCTGCCAAGAGATCAATGTACAGGCATCTTGACATGGAAGACCTGGAATCGAAACTGAAAGAAAACAGAAAGGAAGGTAAAAAAGCCATGATAATCTCAGATGGGGTATTCAGCATGGACGGTGACATTGCCCCGTTAGACAGGATCACCGAGCTTGGAGAAAAATACGACGCAATGATTTACGTGGACGATGCCCATGGAGAAGGCGTTCTTGGAAGTCATGGCAGGGGAATTGTCGATCACTTCCACCTTCATGACAGGGTGGACCTGGAAATGGGAACTTTCTCAAAGGCACTTGGAACCATGGGTGGATTCTCTGCAGGATCTAAGTCCCTGATTGATCTGCTGCATCAGAGGGCCAGACCATTTCTTTTCAGCAGCGCTTTAAATCCAGGAGACACTGCAGCGGTCCTGAAGTCACTGGAAATACTTGAGAGAGATGATTCCCTCGTAAAGAAACTGTGGAAAAATTCAACTTCGCTTAAAAAAGGACTGGAAGATGCGGGTTTTAACACAGGGTCAAGCAAGACTCCAATTACTCCGGTAATGGTAGGCGACGAAAAGAAGACTCTTGAACTCAGCTCGACCCTCTATAAAGAGGGGGTATTTGCGTCGCCGATAGTTTTTCCAACAGTGGCAAAAGGCTCAGCCAGAATAAGACTGATGCCTTCTGCAGTCCATTCCAGCGAAGATATCTCCACAGCAATAGAAAAATTTACAAGCATAGGCAAGAAGATAGGTGTAATTTGAGTTGGTTTTTCCGTTTGCAGACATTCCACCCGGAACTTCGGTTTACAAGTTCGATACCCTAATCGAGGCCAAAGCTGTTTCAAGACCTAACAGGTTTTTGGTGACTGCGGATGTTTCTGGAACAGTTGAGAACTGCCATCTTCATGATCCAGGCAGGTTGAAAGAGCTCATCTTTCCCGGGAATGACCTGCTTGTTAGAGAATCAAAGGGGAAGAAAACAGGGTACAGGGTAGTTGCTGCAAACAGGAAGGGGAAATGGATACTCATTGATTCCGGGATACATTCGGCTATTGCAGGAAAGTTCCTGAGTCCCGGGTTTTCAAGTGAGGTACGGCTTAAAAACAGAAGACTGGATTTCGCTTGGATCTCCGGTCAAGGTAATGTATTTCTTGAAGTTAAGGGATGCACCCTTACAAATGGTCATATAGCCCTTTTCCCGGATGCTCCTACAGAGAGGGGGGCTTCTCAGGTCCAGTTATTATCAGAACACCAGGAACATGGCGGAAGAGCCTTTATCCTGGTGCTGGTTTTCTCAGATGAAGCTGAATGCTTTGCTTCCAATACGGAAACTGACCCTGTTTTCGCGGCTGCAATGCAAAGATTTATTGACACAGGTGGAAAAATAGAGATCAGGAAAATCACCTTCCGCGGAAATGAGTTGGTATACAGGGGGAATATCCCTCTGTGCGGTGGGTCAAATGCCTGAATCCAGTCCTGACATTAGGAAAGTCATTGGTCTTATCAGGAGCCAGGCCCCACCTCATCATTTCGAGTTTTCAGACCCGTTCCGGGTCCTTATCACGACAATGTTATCCCACAGGACCAAAGACGAAGTGACCGACTATGCCGCCAGAGAATTGTTTGAGAAATACAAAACTCCAAAGGATCTTGCATATGCGGACGTTAAAGAAATTGAGGCGCTGATAAGAAAAGTGGGCTTTTACACGGTCAAAGCAAAGCGAATTAAACAGGTGGCCGGCATAATAGTAAACATGCCTGGATCGAAGGTACCAAACACTATTGAGGAGTTAACTTCCCTGCCGGGAGTGGGAAGGAAGACAGCTAACGTTGTTCTTGCGGACTCATTTGGTATTCCCGCTATTGCTGTAGACACCCACGTCCAGAGGATCAGCAGAAGAATTGGCTGGTCAAATTCTGACAACCCTGAAGAAACGGAATCCAAGTTGAGGAAATTAATTCCGGAAGAACTCTGGCTGGGCCTGAATCCTGCACTCGTGGAATTCGGGAAGAAGATATGCAGGCCGATAGGTCCAAAGTGCGATCTGTGCAGGGTAAACATGTATTGCAGGTACTACAGATCCTTAACAAAGAAAAAATCCAAGGAAGATGCAGTTTTATCTAAGGCTGAAACAAAAAAGAAATATATCCTTTGAGGCTTCTACGATAACCCCTTAAATAGGATTGCACATAAATTGAGTGGTAAGATGGTTGAAATAAAAGTCAAGAGCGAAATGGACGTGGACAGGAGTCTTTGCAATTATTGTGGAGCATGCGTGGGCATGTGCCCGACTGACGCTATTTTCATGGATGATACGGTTATTGAGATACACGAAAACAAGTGCATAAAGTGCACGTTTTGTGTAATTGGATGCCCAACAGGGGCTATTTCTGCGGAGTGGTTTCATGCAAAATTATGATGTTCTAGTAGTAGGAGCGGGGCCAGGCGGAAGTTCTGCAGCCAGATTTGCCGCCAGATCAGGATTGAAGACCCTTATGATAGAAAAGAGGCCGGATATCGGTTCACCGGTCAGGTGTGGAGAAGGTCTTTCAAAAGAATGGATGCACGAAGGTGAGATAAAACCAAATAGTCACTGGATTTCAGATGAGGTAAAAGGTGCCAGAATTTTTGGGCCGTCTGAAAAGAAGGCTATCGTTTTGAGGGCTGAGAAGGCGGGGAACGAGGTAGGGTTTGTCATTGAAAGGGACAAGTTCGACAAGGAAATGGCCGCATTAGCTGCAGAAGCCGGATCAGATATTTGGGTAAAGTCACCCGCTCTTGAGGTAATAAAGGAAGATGGGAAGGTTGCCGGTGCAAAAGTGAGGCACAACGGCAATATGGAAGAAGTCAGGGCAAAGATGGTTATAGCCGCTGATGGATTTGAAAGCGAATTCGGAAGATGGGCCGGACTCAAATCTGTAATCCTGGCAAAGAATGATATCATTTCATGCGTAGAATACCGTATGAGAAACGTAGATTCGGATCCGGATTATACTGACTTTTATCTTGGCAGCGTGGCTCCGTCCGGATACCTTTGGGTATTCCCGAAGGGCGAGAGGGAAGCGAATGTAGGGATTGGCGTCACCATTACCGCTTCAAAAGACAGGTTTGACGTAAAGAATTACCTTGACAGGTGGATTGCAAACCATCCGGGTTACGCTAAAGGAAAGACCATACAGTATATCACCGGCGGAGTCTCCGTTTCCAAGGTCAAGGACAAATTTACCCTGCCTGGTTTACTGCTCGTTGGAGATGCAGCAAGGCTGATTGATCCTATTACCGGAGGGGGGGTAGCCAACGCATACATCTCTGGAAGGTATGCAGCGGCAGTTTCCAAGGAAGCGATAGAGACTGGAGTATATAGCCAGGAGATGATGTCAAAGTACGAAACCATGGTGAAGGACAAGTTCCAGAGGAAGCATCTCAGGAACTGGCTGGCAAAGGAAAAACTTGCTACTCTGTCCGATGAGACCCTTGACAAACTTGTGGATGTGATGTCCGAAGTACAGGTCAATGATATTTCCACGCAGGCGATTCTGGAAGCAGTCCAGCTGAAATACCCGGAGCTTATGGTAGAACTTGAGGATCTAATCTGATTCTTCGGGTATATTATCTAAATTCTCAAGCCCAAAGTTCCCCGTTTTCATCTGGGCTTTCAACATTTTCTTGAATCCCCTGTTTCCCTGTATTTCTTTCAGGTTTTTCTTCATCCCCTTGAACTCTTTCATCAGGGAACGAACATCATGGTCTGTCTTGCCGCTGCCCCGTGAAATTCTGGAAATTCTTGGTGCGTTGATTATTTCAGGTTCTTCCAGTTCCTTGAATGTCATCGAATCCATTATTGACCTGTAAACCCTTAATTTGTTTTCTGCCGTCTCAAATGCTCCTTCGTCAACTTTCTTAAGGCCAGGCATCTTTGACATCGGCAGTGACTGGAAAAGTTTCCCTATCAATCCGGGTTTGGAGAATTTCTCCCAGACTTCATACATATCCTTGAGATTGAACTTGCCGCTCATCAATTTGGTGATGGATTTTTCAGTTTCCTCAGGCGAAAGTTCTGCATCCTGAACCACCTCAAGGAGGGCTTCCAGATCGCCCAACCCCATTAACCTGGAAAGGAAACGCTTGGCGTTGAAAATTTCCATATCGTCCATGTGCTCTCCCGTCCCGATGAAGAATATGGGTTTTTTTAGCAGGGAAATAGCACTTAGCGTACCTCCTCCTTTTCCGGTACCGTCCATCTTCGTGATTATAACTCCCGTAATCCCGATTACTTTTTCGATCGTTTCCGCCTGGGGCCCGGCCTGCTGACCCATTGTAGCATCTATGACCAGTAGGGTTTCATCTGGATTTACAGCCTCTTTTATCTTCTTAATTTCTTCAATAAGATCTTCACTCAAAGAGTCTCTTCCGCTGCTGTCAATAATTTTGACATTAACATCCCTGAGTTTTTCCAGTCCCTCCTTACAGATTGAAAGTGCTTTCTTCTGTTTCTCGTCACCGTAAAATGAAGCGCTTACCTGTTTTGCTATCTGTTGCAACTGGTGGAATGCCGCAGGTCTGTGCACATCAGCAGCTATCAGGCCAACAGAAAGTCCCTTTTTAATGAAAAACCTGGAGAGTTTCCCGGCAGAGGTTGTTTTCCCCTGACCGTACAACCCAACCAGAAGTATCTTTTGAGGTTTGATCTGTATTTTCGAATCTTCGCCCAGAATCCCCAGCAATTCCTCGTAAAGGATTTTCACTATGAAATCCTGTTCAAGCATCCCCGCCGGGGGCTTTTCCTCCGTTGCCCTTCTCACGACGGTGTTTGTTAAAGCAACTACAAGCTTGACGTTTACATCAGACTTGAGAAGAATCCTCTGCAGGTCCCTGGAAACCTCTGCTATTGTTTCCCTGTCAACGTATGCAGATTTCCCTATTTTTCGTATTGTATCCTTTAGGGAACCGGAAAGAGTGTCAAGTACCATTCGTACCACAATTATAGTCTGTTAATGCAATCTCAATTAATAAATCAGTATTCTCTCCATCTGTGCTTGCAGTTGACGCATGTATAGAATTTAGTCTCGGGTTCGTCAGCGGATCTGGTCTGCTTGAGGAGAAAATATGCACCAGTACTGTGACACTTAGGACAAACTGCATCAGAATCCAGAGGCTCGGCAGATTTCTCTTCAGTGATCATTATGACCTCTTTCCCTGACGCTTTATTTACAATCCTCGTGCCCTGCACGTTTTCCTTTCCTGCCTCATACCCACAGGAGGAACAGACGAAACCATTCTGGGACTTCACAAGCATTGTTCCGCAATTAGGACAGAACATTCCAAAATGATTTCTCAAGTCTATTTAAACTTGTACAGGTTTTCAGGAAAAAACCTGTGATCGCTGCTATTGATAAGCTGCCCTAAACGCTTTTGAAAGTTCCAGAGATATTTTGGTTTAAACGGAACCAGGTGTCCTCTTACGATCATGAAGTTGCTCATGGCGGCTTCCCTGATTCAAACAGAACGTCCCAAGCAGCAAGTAATAAATGAAGCACTTCAATATGAATTTTGTACAACGATGAATTCCTTTTTACTCCTGTTACTGAGTGTACTAACTGTGTTTGCCGGATCTCTACTGTTTGTCAATGCTGTAGAGTACATAGGGCGAATACTTAACTGGTCTAAGTCGTTCCTCGGCGCAATTATCTCTCCTTTATTCACTTCATTCCCGGAACTGATTGTTTTTGCTACTGCGCTTCTTCTGGCAGATCATGTTACCGGCAACGAGATAGCCATAGGAGTCATTATTGGCCAGCCATTCATGGCGTCTTCTGTTGCCTATGGTTTATTGCTGTTCGCAATAATACCATCTGTCTTGCTTGGAAAAAGAAAAAGCAAGATTATGCAGGTCGAAGGCAGCCTCGCGTATCCCTACGTTTTCCTGTCATTGCTTTTCCCGCTTTTGCTTCTGGCATGGTATTTGCCCAGATTCTTTTCCTATTTTCTTGGAATAGGCTTGCTCGCCTCTTATGTCTTTTATCTTAAGATCATGTGGAAAAAGAATACTGAAATTGTCGAGGAAGGAGAGGAGAAGCCATTTTTAAGCAGGTTCATTTCTCCAAATTCAGCTACGGTTGTTCAGCTTGCTCTGTCGCTATTGTTGCTCCTGTATGGGTCAAATCTGCTGGTAGAGTCCTTGAGCACTATTTCTTCCAGCATCGGCTTGAACGCACTTACCCTGTCGATAATCGTCATCCCGCTGGCAACGATAATTCCTGAAACAATTACCGCAATGATCTGGGCCTACAGGGGGAAAGACACCCTTGCCATTGGGTCGCTGGTAGGAGAAAAGGTCCTCTATTCGACTCTTTACCCGGGTATTGCTCTTCTCCTGATACCGTGGGCGCTGAATGGAAATGCAGTCATGAGTATCGCATTTACAGTACTGATCTCTCTGATCTATGCATATTATATAAACAGAGGAAAATTCCCGCTTTATGCACTATCCTTTGGAGTGGTCTTCTTTGCTTTTTTTACCTTAATCGTACTTTAAAAACCGGAATCGAAGCAAGCTATTCAAGGACCGGGTGTAGCTGCCGAACCGCCTATTTTGGCTACAGCCGAAACAGCAGCACCAATCACTCCTCCGCCTGCCCCTCCAACTAAAGCGTCCTTTACGTTACTGACTACATTATATCCATGGACGGTACTTGGAATGTGGGACAGTGCAATCGTCAACCCCGGTATTACTGCTCCGGAGTTGCCTGTTAAACCAAGCGCAGTTGCGCCGACTGCTATACCTATTACAGTGCCTAGTATTATTCCCATTTCAATTTCGAATTTATAACTTTATTAACATATATAACTGAAGTGGTACAATTTAAATTTCTATTATGACTGCTGTTTATGCCTGTCTCTTCAACATCTCAATGTAAAATCGCATGTTTTCTCTTTCGTTAAGAATAGTGCTGCCTGGACCATGACCTGGCAATATGGTTATACTATCCTCAAGCTGTGAAAGCCTGTCCAGAGATCCAATCATCTGCCGGTTGTTCCCGCCATAATCCATCCTCCCGATGCCTTCTTTGAATAACGTATCTCCAGTGAATAGAGTGTTTCCTGCCTTCAGGCAAATGCTTCCCGGAGTGTGCCCTGGTGTGTGAATTATGCTGATTTCCTCAGCTCCCAGAGTCCAGGTCTCATCACCATGCAAATAAAGGTCCGGGACAGGCACATTTTCACTGATCCCGAATGATGAGGAAAGATCCCACATGCTGCTCAGAACACTCTTTTCTGCTGAATGCAGGCAGAACGGAACACTGAGCTTGTGGCTTACTTCCTGGGCTGCAAGAATATGATCGAAGTGCCCATGGGTACATACCACTGCAACCGGTTTTGATTTTATCCCCTTTGAATGTCGCAGAATTCCATCGGCACCGTCTCCGGGATCAATTATAATGAATCCTTCTTCACCTGTGAGGAAGTAACAGTTGGTCCGCAGCTGACCAACTACAAGCGTATCAATCTTGAAATTGTGCACTGTCAAATGTAGTCACCACGTTGAATGCAATCAATCAAGATTATGTTTTTTGGCCAGCGTGGATTCCGGTCAACTGACATATGCTCATTGAAGGCAGGTTGTTTGATCCTTCTCAAGCAACTGCAGAATTTTTGCATCCATGCTGTTGACATGGTATTCTGTACAGTGTGATAGGGCTTTGGTCACGGGCATGGAAATTAGAATGAAGAACTAACTCAATCGTTACCATATCGTACGAGAGACCGAGAATTTGGCCTTGCGAAGATAGCATCTGCCTGAATGGATGCAATTCTTTCCGGGAAGAACTTAACTGAAAGCACAAGGAGAGTGAAGTCAGCCTAAGAAGAATTTAACGAGGTGACTGGAACCGTTGTAATAACGCTGCCTCACATTTTAACCCCATTCAAGGGATGTCAGGTCTCATCTGTCAAGATATTTAGTCAATGAAAGAATCATAAATCATGAAACTCAAGAAACTTGGTAGAACCGGTACACTTGTTAGCGAACTCTGTCTCGGCACAATGACCCTTGGATGGCAGGCCGACGAGAACCAGGGAAACAAGATGCTTGATAAATTCGTTGAAAGAGGAGGCAATTTCATTGATACTGCCAACGTATACTCGGAAGGTAAATCTGAAGAAATAATCGGGAAATGGCTGTTGCGCAATGACAGGGAGAATTTGGTAATTGCCACAAAGGCCAGGTTCAGGACCCGGGATGGAATAAATACCGTAGGGCTTTCCAGGAAGCATTTACACCATGCGGTTAAGCAAAGCCTTGCAAGGTTGCAAACTGATTACATCGATCTTTTCCAGGTTCATGCCTGGGACCCATTGACTCCACTTGAGGAGACCTTTTCGTCATTGAACGCACTTGTTGAAGAAGGGCTGATAAGATACATAGGAATCAGCAATTTCAGGGGCTGGCAGTTTGAAAAGGCACTTTCTCTCTGCAGATCCAGGGGATGGCACGAACCGATCAGCCTGCAGCCGCACTACAATATAATAGTCAGAGGGACTGAGTTGGAGCTGCTTCCAATGGCACTTGCGGAAGGAATCGCGGTGCTGCCCTGGAGCCCGCTTGCTGGAGGAGTTCTTTCAGGAAAATACAGAGATGGAATATCAAATGCTCCGGCAGGAACAAGAATTGGAGATTCCAGAAACAGGGAGAACTACAATAAATATGAGTCCGTGCGAACCAAGAAGATATTGGATACCGTAGCTAAAATCTCACACGAAACCGGCAAGACCATGACACAGGTCTCGCTGAACTGGTTGCTCTGTAACCCTGCAGTCACTTCCCCCATAATCGGGGCAAGGAATGAAGTTCAGCTTTTGGAGAACATGCAGTCCACTGGATGGTCGCTGTCCACTGAGCAGGTAAAAGAGATCAATAAGGCAAGTGAACTCGAATTGACGTATCCTTATGATTCCGGGGCGGAAGATCAACAAAATCGTGACAGGGAACTCAACTGATCTGTAAGCAATTGGGGCCACTGAAAATGGATTTGCATTTCCTGTTTTAGAGTTGATTCTCTCTGAACATTGATGTTATTCATACCGCAAATTGGAGATCATGCTCTACGAGTGAAATTTAATATTGCTTCTATTATTCAGCGGCTGGTGATCACTTGGGACAACGATTGAGGTCAGGGGCCTCGATTTTATGTTTGAAAACAAGTATAAGGTTTTCGAAAACGTTGACCTGGTGTGTGAAGAAGATAAGTTCATTGGACTTGTTGGGCCATCCGGTGTCGGTAAGTCCACTTTGCTACGACTGATTGGTGGTTTCCTCAAGCCTTCAGCCGGCGAGGTCAGGCTTGCTGGAAAACCTGTACTTCGCCCATCGCCAAAACTGGTCCTGGTTCATCAGTCAATAGTTACTTTTCCCTGGATGACAGCGCTCCAGAATGTTGTGCTTTCTTTGACCCCGAAGCATCTGAGCAAGAGTGAGGCAGGCAGAATAGCTGTCAAAGCGCTTGAGGCGGTTGGCCTTCAAGGGTTCGAGGATCTTTATCCCAAGGAAATGAGCGGCGGAATGAGGCAAAGGGTTGCCATCGCAAGAGCCATCGCCGCAGATCCAATGGTGCTGTTAATGGATGAGCCATTCGCACATCTTGACGAACTTACTGCGGAGGGTATAAGGCAGGATATTTACAAAATCCTGTTCAACCGGGACTCACCGCTGAAATCAGTGATAATGGTGAGCCATAACCTGTCTGAAGTTCTGGAACTTGCGGATACGATCTATGTTGTTAACGGTTCTCCGGCAACTGTTGTAGCGAGAGTGGACGTCAACATGCCAAGGCCCAGGAGTCCAAGAGATCCTGTGTTCTCACAGTACCTTGACCTTTTGTACAACCACCTTACGGGGAAGAAAGGTAAGGAATGATGATAGGCTCTATCATCCTGATAATGGAAGCAGTAGCTGCTACCACAATCAGGGTATTGGGCCTTATCCTGCTTTCAGTGATTGTCGGGTGGTTCCTTTCGTATTATGCCATTAAGAACAGGATCTTTGAGAACATCTTTGTGGCATTTAGCGAAATTTTTGAATCAGTTCCAGTCATCTCGTTTTTCCCCGTTGTTCTACTGGTGTTTGTAGGAGGTATTGGAGGGCCGCTGGGTTCCGAACTGGCAGTGGATTTCCTGGTATTCACTGCAGTGGTCTGGAATATATGGATTGGCGAGTACCAGGCATTCAAGACCATACCAAAGGAAATGACCGAGATAAGCGACAATTATAGACTTACATTCCTTGAGAAAATGGCAAAAGTCTACATTCCTTTCTCAGTTCCGAGGATAGTTGCAAACCTTTTTCCCAGCGTTTCAAATGGTTTTTTTTACATTACCGTTAGCGAAGTTTTCTCCGTGGGCGCAAAGACCTACCAGGTTTTCGGAATAGCAACAGTTCTTTCGGCGTACACACTTTCCGGAAACTGGGCAGGTGTGGAACTCGCACTTGTCATTCTTGGAATTTTCATAGTTTTCATTATCCTTGCATTCAGGGAATTTGCAAAACGCTCCGTAGCAAAGTACGCACTTGATACCGATACTCCTGTAGTCAGAAGAGGCAGGTTCAATTTATTGGAAGCTACCAGGAGATCCGGCATCCTTTCCCGTAACCCGTTCATAAAACTTGCAAATTATAACAGGCAAAGAAAGAGCAGAACTTTCAGGGATGATTACTTCGAGCCCGAAAAGAATAAAAAAGTGAACTACCTCAGTGTGGCGGCCGGGTTGGGGATAGTCGCTATCCTGGCTTACTCCGTGTACAGGGTCGTTTCACCTGTTCCCTACGGCACCTGGATGATGCTCTTCAATCTTACGCCTTCCCTCCTCATCGATCTGTTATATGATTATCTGAGGGTCCTGATCATTGTTATTGCCTCAATGATTTTTGCCATTTTCGCAGGTTACTATTTTGCAATGAACAGGAAGGGGGAGTCCATAGGGTTACCGGTCATCCAAACATTAGCTTCCTACCCGTCTCCAATATATTTTCCTTTCATATTCCTGTCAACTTCAGTATTTGTTTCCTCAATTTTCGGGTTTCTCACCGATGAGTTTTTCGTTCTGTTCCTGGGTTTTATCAGCACTTTCTATTACGTGTTTTACAGTTTCTGGACTGGCATGAAAGCCATGCCGCAGGAATATAACGAACTGATGAAAAACCTGGACCTCAGTTTCTTCCAGAAAATGCGGAAAGTAATCCTTCCTTCGACCTTCCCGTATCTTGTCAGCGGGATATCTTCAACAATAAACAGTGCATGGGGTGGGCTCATGATTGGAGAATACTGGCCCAGCATTACAAGCAACAAGAGCCTTATTGTAACACATGGCCTGATGAAGTCTATTGCAGTGGCGACTCTCAATGGAAACCTCGCAGTTGCCGCCTGGGGATCATTCCTGTTTGGAATTGTGGTTGTGGTTTATTCCCTGCTTTTTACTAAAAAGATGATGGATCTGGCCAGGAAAAAATACGTTGCCGAGGAAGGAATATTCTAGATCAAATTACCAATATGACTCTAAGCCTTCTTTATGGCAACCTGGAACCCGTCCTCGGTCTTCCTTACAAGACCGGAATAGAGCCCCCATTCTATCAGTATAACTTCTAGGTCCCTGATTCCTGAAGGAGTATTGTAACTCTGAATTCCATGAGACAGCAAATTCTCCTGTAATTCTTCGACCGTAAATTCGTCCATGGATATGGCAGTGGCAAATGGCTCAATATTGTCGAGTGAGTTGCGAAGTATCTCTTTTCTCTTGGAAAAACCGGACGTGGTGTACTCCTTCCCCTTGTCTGTGATCCAGATATCACCTTCTTCTACGTTTACAAAACCAAGTCGCGACGCAGTATACACGATTGGCATCAGATCGTCCACGTCGACTTCCAGTTCCTTTTCCAATTTGTAAAGATCGGTCTTCTCCTTGAATATAAGATTCAAAACGTATAAAATGCCCACCAGGTCAGCGATTCTGGCATCGGGCTCAATTTCTTCCATGATCTTTAATGCATATTGCCGGCTCATTATTTATAATTATGCGCCTTTGCGGGAAGGCTTGAAATTAAAGAAGGTGGTTTGGAACTAATAAAGTTTTATTAAGAGCAAAGGATCATTTATAATGGGTCTGGGAACCTTGGAAATTTTGATGAAGTACAGGAAAGTGGCAGTAGTGGGATTGTCTGATAACGAAGAGAGAGACAGTTACAGAGTTGCCGAATTTTTGCTGACCAAAGGCTTCCAGATATATCCAGTGAACCCGTCCCTTGATACATGGAAAGGTATCAAGGCGTATCCAAACCTGTCGGCTATCCCTAAAAGCGAAAACATCGAAATTGTAGACATATTCCGTAGAAGTGAGGCTGTACCGGCAATAGTAACCGAGGCGCTGCAGCTCAGGCCAAAAGCGATCTGGATGCAGGAGGGCGTAATCAGTGAAGACGGCAAAGAGATCGCAGAAAAAGCTGGAATATACGTTGTTATGGATAAGTGCATTATGAAGGAATACCAAAAGAATCTGGGCAGCTAATCCTAAATTCTCATGGTGAAGATCCTGTTATTACAACAGCGTTACAACCTCATTAGGGGAAGATTTCTTGATCGGACAGCGTAAGCTCTGGAGATTTATAAGATAATTGAGGAAAAAGGAGTGAGATATAGAATAAATAATTGGAAATGCCCGGTATTTTTCATTTAAAAGATGAGATTGTATGGGAAAACAGGGCAACACCCAAGAAATTCTCAAGTTATTGGGAATCCTCAAACGTTTTTGGACCCATCTGCTCAAAATAAAAATCCATTCGATAAGAATGGCAATCAAATTTGAGTGGCAGAACGATGATAATTAATTTAATACAGAACATATCAAGGGTCAGGCCGGGGTAGCCCAGTCCGGTAAGGCGATAGATTCGAGATCTATTGCTCGCAAGAGCTCGGGAGTTCAAATCTCCCTCCCGGCGCTATCATATCATTATCCCTGAAAGGGAGGCAATTTAATTGCTTTATAACATTCAATTTCACTTAGGAGAAATGTTCTACTGATCAAATGCACTTGTGACCGGAAATTCTCTTTAGTCTTCCCATATCTATTTGTTATCCTAAATCTCTAATGAACGGAAGTTTTGTGAATAAATTTATCTTAATCCAAAAAATTAAGGATAAATGCCATTAAAGGAGACAGTTGACCAGAAAGATATCGCACTGATTAATTTCTTGAAACAAGATGGAAGGGCTAAGATTGGAGAAATTTCGAAGCATACTGGAATCCCCAGAGCTACAGTATTTGAAAGGATCTCCAAGTTACAAAGAATGGGAATAATCAGAAATTTCACAGTAAACCTCGATTATGAGAAACTCGGTCTCCCGGTAATGGCTTACGTTGTCTTGAGTTATGATTCTGAATCCGGAGTTAATCAGAATGATCTTTGTAAGAACTTAGCAGAGATCGACAGAATTCTTGCGGTCTCTATTCTCACTGGTGAATGGGATATTATCGTCCTGACTGTCCAGAAATCAATGCGGGATTTGTCCACATTTGTGCTTGATAAGTTGAGGAACATGAGGGGAATAGCCATGACACAGACTTTCATAGTTTTCACGTCGTTCGAGTGAGTTTGAATCATTCAGTTGCCAGGCTCGCAACCCCCTATTAAAAATTAAATAAGTCGCGCTTATGAACCCCTTAGGCAAAAGCTGGGGTAGCCTAGCCTGGTAAGGCGCAAGCCTGGAAAGCTTGTGCTCGCAAGAGCTCGGGAGTTCAAATCTCCCTCCCAGCGTTCACGGGTCTATCTGAAGTTTTGTTACAAGACTGGATTGTGCAAGATATCGATGCAGAACGGTGAAGATTTCTGCGAAATACATCCGCACTCCTGATCGAGATCTGAGGCATATTCTTGCGCCGTATGTTAACTTAGGAGCCCGAATGCACAGCATTACATTGATCCAGTTTTATCTGATCTTAATGAAAACTGGTGATCAATCTGCGACAGCAATAATATAGACCAATCCAGTTAATTGATAAAATGCGGAGGGCCGGATTTGAACCGGCGCACCCCTACGGGAATGGACCCTGAATCCATCGCCTTTAACCTAGCTCGACAACCTCCGCTTCCAACCTGATAGCCCTTGTGAATTATAAATTTACATCTTGCTTTTGATACCCGAGGGCAAGTTCCGGAAATTAGTTGCTGCTTTATGGGCTTCATTTGCCAATACAATGCAGTCAGCGTTTGATTTCACAAGTTCTATTGAGGATCGAAGGCCTATCCTATTGCCTGGGCTAACGTATCTGCCATCTATTATGCCGCAAACTTCTCTTGACCCAATGGTTATCACGCCTTTATTAACTAAGCCGCCCAATTTACTCTTGCCGATGCCAATGGTAACACCCGCTCTCTCCAAACCAACGAAGCATGCTATCCCGCAAAACCTTGGATGGTATATTCCGTGCCCATCAATAAGAGCTACTCCTCCAAAGTCATTTAAAACATCTACCGTGATGGCACCTTCCCTGTACGAAAGATATGTTGGGATGTAGGGAAATTTAACTTCTCTGACACAGCACCTGGAAAGTAATTTACCACCTTCAAGCCAAACTAAAGCAGCATACGCTTCCCTGCCTGAATAAGAAACATCGACCGCCCCAATTGTTGATCTTTCATATTCACCGGATTCAACCTGCTGTGCCATCAGTTCCTGTTCATGAGCCATTTTTTTAAGTGGAAAATCCGTGATGAATTCAGTAAATCTTACCTTTTCAAAATTGTCTATTTTTCCATTGTAGACAGGAATACCATCGTTTCTTAGTTTCCTGATTTTCTCTGTGGTCCCTAAAGGGAGAGTGTAATTTCCTACCCTTCCATCGTTGTGTACCACTCGAAAGCATCCAGTGTTTGCTGGATCAGGGTTTTCCGTAAGCATCTCCCCCACAGCCCTTGCAGAAATGGGATCACCGAGAGCGATAGCCAGATCCTTATACGAACATACCCTTCCTGCAGGGATTTGCCTCAGCAGGGAATAAAAATAAGAATAGAGATCAAAATCCCCTAATTTACTATGGTAGGACATAATTGTGCATCTTTTTGGGAATTAAGGTTTTTAGGGCTGTATTGATACCCCCTCGCTCATGTTCGAAAATCAATTCAGGAATATTGCAAAGTTTTCAATTAAAAATAGAAAAAAGATCATAATTTTCTGGATTGCTCTTTTCCTGATTATGTCCCCCTTTGCAATCAAATTCATAAACAATACAAATTTTGATTTCGCAAATGGGCTGGTACCAAAACAGTCCCAGTCCTACAATGCGAACCTCACCTATTCTGAACAATTCGGAAGAACTGGAAGCGTCGATCCGACAATGGTCATTGTCACCACGGGCACCAGCGTGAACAGCCAAAGTGATATTTCTCAACTACTGAGCCTCCAGAATAACCTAACTAATTATTTTTCCAGTGGAAGTTATGGATTCCTTGGATTGCATAGCATTCTTACGGTGGAGAGCAGCATTCTTTCTGGGTTAACCAGCAACTTATCGTTACAATTGATTGGAACTAAATCGCTGATTCAGAACGTAAATAGTGCAGTTTACGGTTTCATTCCGGTGGCAAATAACACTGCAAACTTCTTCTTAGGAATCCCTCTCGTTTACCTAGATCAGTTCCTGTTCAACTATAGCAGCCAGGGAAAGTATGTGAGCAGTAACAATGCGTACAATTCAACCAGTGCATATATTTCAACAAACCTGCCGTCTAGTGGGATTTACACAAAGGCACTTGGCTCGGACTATCTCGAAAATTTCAGCAAAGAATGGAATGCGACTCTCCTTAACGCTAATCTTACTAACGGATTGAGCCTGATGGGCCTCGCAGTTAACAGCACTGTTCTCAACTCTAACTTCTCCCGTTCTCTATTTAACTTAAGCAATTCCGCATGGGCATTGTCTGTTGCAGTCGACAGCAATATAACCTTGCAGCAATTTTCTAATAAAACGATTTACCCCCTTGCTCTCGATAACTTTTCAGTAGGGGTTATCTCATCAAACGTCACGGTTGCTGCCGGATTGCAGCAACTGAACCTTTTGATTACGCCATACTCGTTTGTCTACGATTCGTTCAACCTGTCCGATCACATAATCGGAGACGTGCTGGTCAATTATACCGCCACAACGATGGTGTTAAATTCCTTAACCGCGACCCTGGCATCGAACCCAACTATTCATATCAACTATTCTCAAGCAGTACTTTACCTGAATTACCTGCAGAATAATTCTGCTATCAAGATTTCACAACTGGTCTATATGGAAATGACCGGGTCCAGTCACGGTTTCCAGACATACCCATTTGTACCTCGCGGATACTATTATCATCAGTTAGTGGGATATGACAATTCAACGACGATTTTCGAGGCAAGTTTTTCAGAAAGCTTTGGACTGGGGCTGGTTAATGCGGTAACCTCGATCGCGGACAATTATAACTCACCGAGCAGGATGCCTGGAAGCTCCTATTACGTCGCTGGGTCAAGTGCCTCCGCCTCCGAGTATCAGCAGCAATCGACTTCAGGGCTGGTCGCTGCTCTAGCAATCGGAATAATCCTCTCTGTATTCATAGTGGGGATATTTTTCAGGTCTCCCCTATCCGCACTAATACCACTTACAGTGTTCATTATTTCCGCGGTGATTTCCATGGGATTAGGATACATAGTCTATGATGTATTCTTCCACTCTGAAGTATCATTTATTACCCCTACTCTCCTGTTAATCCTTCTGCTGGGAATTACATCTGACTATGTTGTCTACATTATGTCCAGATACCGGAGGGAACTCAGGGTCAAGTCTGAAGAGCCATTGGAAAATGCCGGACAATGGGCTGGGCATGCAGTGTTTACCTCTGGAATTACTGTTGCAGCTTCCTACCTTATCCTCTGGCTTGCCAATGTTCCCCTTTTTAGCGACGCAGGAATTACCAATGCAATCGGCGTAACTGTCACTATATTCCTAGCTAATACCTTCCTCATCGCTATCCTCTACATCTTAAAAGACAGGATATTCTGGCCGGCAAAAATATCAAACATGAAGCACGCGCCCTTTGAAAGACCTATGCGCAGGGTCGCAAACATCGTTACTTCACACAAATTCCAGTTTATGGCCATATTAGTGGTGGTTACACTTGTAGGGGTATTTATATACCTGGATACCCCCGCCGGACTGGACATATTTGCACTTCTGCCAGCCAACAGCAGCACGCAGGCTCTGCAGGCAGTGAACTCCTCTTTCAACGGGGATCTCTTTGAGCAAAACTATATAGTCGTTCAGATGCCGTCTCCGATTTACCAGAATAATGGAGGAAATATAACATATAACGCAACCGAAATGAAAGATATCGCTCAACTGGAAAATTTGTCACTGCAGCAACCACAGATATCCGAGGTATTTGGTCCAAGCCATCCGTTTGGTTATTTCCAGAACTGGGATTTATCCAATATTAGCGGAATTGATACCAACAACTATCATAATCCTTATACCGCTCAGATTCTTTCTTACTTCGGCAACAATTCAAGTTACGCCATTATTTACTATCAAACCTCTGCACTTGCGTATTCCCCATGGGTGACCGGGTCCATGAGCCACTTCGATCAGGAGATCAATAACTTATCGATTGCAGGGGATTACCAATTCTACAATGGTGGCCTATCCCAGGGACTGGCTGATGCCAATGCTTACAGTCATGCAGCTTTCGCCGAAATAATTCCAATTATAGTGATCACTGTGGCCGTCATACTGTTCATACAGTTGAGTTCTTTACTGACTCCGCTGAGATTGATAGCTATGGTGCTTGCCATGGTTGTATTTTCGCTTGCTCTTACCTATGTCTATTTCTATTACATACAGTCGCTGCCAATAATAATATTCCTGCCAATGTTCGTTTTCGTCACGTTGCTTGCCGTGGGGCTCGACTATGACATATTTATGATAACCAGGGTCAGGGAGGAAGTCATCAAAGGTGCAAGCACCAATGATGCGATCCGGGTAAGTGTTTCTGAGAACGGTGGGATTATTATAGCGCTGGGAAGCATTTTATTTGTGACTTTCTTTGCACTTAACTTCGCGAATTTCTCCATACTTTCAGAAATTGGCACAGGTCTGGCACTTGGAATAGTGCTGGATACTTTTGTCAGCTGGCCATTCTTCGTGCCAGCGATAATGACCATAATGGAGAAGTACAACTGGTGGCCGTCTTCAATATATGCTAAGAAACCTGATAAGTAGTCCATTGCATAAAATATTGAAGTAACGGCCTCCTCCTTAATTTTTCCATCACCGAATATTGAATGAATGATCCACTTTCAAAAATTCGGGTACTTAAGCTAAAATTACAGGCAAACGATGCTATATAGCTAAAATGTGGTTTTAGCGATAAATCGCAAAAAATTAATAGCCCCCAGCGATGAGACGCTAAGTCCTATGAAAACATTTCTAGACGTAACATTTTCAAGCGAAGGTGCGAAACCGAGCGAGATTATAAATCGGTTGAGGTCTCTTGGATTCAAGCCCATCATAGGTGAACATGACATGGTTTACGAGTGGGGAAAGAACGCGTCCGCCGAGGATTCTATATGGTTCGCCGACAAGATCCAGGCTGCGATGGAAGGCTTTAAGGTAATGTTCCATATTGAAACAGCCAGCGATTAACGATAGGGGATTCTCCTCAGATATCCGCATTGATTGCACTTAACTGAAAGGATGCCATTCTTGAGCCTTATCAATGATTTTCCTCCGTAGATAGTGCTGCATTTTTTACAGTACATCCTTTTTATCTGTCTGGGGATGGTTATATCCATCCTCGTTCCTATTCCCTGCATTATCTCGATGTATCTTCTGGAGAGAATAGGTTCATTAACGGTTCGTGCAAGATCGAAAAGTCCATTGATTCTCGATAATCCAATATCCTTCAACTGATTCTTTTCGTGTTCACGTTTCTGTCTTTTTACCTTGATCACCTGCCTGAACAAACTTTCCGAATCTCTCCTCTACAAGTTCGTACTGGTCTATTGCTACATTGCCGCTAATCACAACATGAGAGGGGAAAATCACGTCGAATCCGTTGAAAGGGGATATGGTCACCTTAGAATGCAGCTTTTCCTGATTGAGCCTTGAAACATTTGAAAAGTCCACGCACATAAAATCTGCACTGTAACCTATTTCAATCTGTCCCTTTCCTATATCAAAGGTCTCTCCTGGAGTGATAACGGCAGTTGACAATAAAATATCAAGGTTGAGAATCTTATTTTTCACAAGATTCAGCATCAATGGAATTCTGGTTTCAACTCCAATTATCCCTGACGCAGCATGTTGAAAGTCAGCTTTATCCTCTTCGGTATGTGGTCCATGATCCGAAGAAAGAATCTGGTATTTTCCAGACAGGTAATTACCAAGGAGTTGTTCCTGAGTTGCCCTGTCCCTTAGCGGAGGATTGACTTTTCCCCATTGATCAGTTATCTTGTCGTCATTTAGAAGAAGATGGTGGGGCGTGACTTCAACCTTGTAATTACTGTCCAGTGGGGAAGAATGGGATAGGTGCCCTATTATTCCTTTCCTTGCAGCAAAGGATATTGCACTCTTAACCCCGGCCTCCTCGCATTCCACGGGCCTCGCCAGATTGTGGTCCCTGCAATTCTTCTCAAGCCGGGTATTTGACTTAAGGCAGGCGCTGTCCTCACTGTGGAAGAGAACTGGTTTCTCCCAATTTGCAAGGTGCTCTTTCGCCACCTTGTCCATTTCCCCAATTGGAAGTGCATTAGTGCTCCCTCCCAGGTATACCTTCAACCCGGAAGACCTCTTGTCTATCACGTCCTTATTTTTTCCATTATAGAGAGAATATAACCCGAAATCACAGAATGATCTGGTGGAAACAGCATTTAACTTGTTTTCGAATACATCATAATCAGAGACAGGAACAAGGTTATTCGGCATATCAAAAACCGTGGTGGTTCCACCGTAAATGGCAGAAATTGATCCTGATTTGAAGTCCTCCTTGCTTGTTTCTCCAGGATCCCGGAAATGAACATGAATATCGATGCCGGAAGGCAACACTGCATAAGGGAGGTAAATTATTTTCGCTCCGGTGTTCGACTTGGTGATCTCGCTTATTTTTCCATCTGTCACTCCTACGTATAACTCCTGGAATTTCTGTTTATAATAGAATCTGCCTGAGAAAACGGTATCGGGCATCGTCATACTCCTCTCTTCTCGCCCCAAATCAGTTTGTGCAATTGAGGCATGACCCTGACATTCAGTCCATCGGCAAGCACAGACTCTGCAAGCCACTTGAGGCTGGTCCCATAACATGGCTGGAACACGACCTCAATGTTACCAAGATTGGAGACTTTACTCCTGGCAAAGTCATAGTCCTTTTGATCCTTGATCACGAATTTGACATAATCATCCCGTTTCAATGCCTTGATATTTTTCTCCAGGAAGGAACCCTCCTCATTTGAAGAAGGCACCTTGATATCCATATCAAAATATACATTTCTTAGTACGGAATATTTTCCGATGTCTATGGACCCGGATGTTTCGATGAGCGTTTTCTTTCCAGTACCGGACATGTGCTCCAGGAATTCGTAAGCTTCAGCCTGAATCAGTGGTTCGCCTCCGGTAAAGCAGACCCATTCTTCCTTCGCGTTATCCACATCGGCATAAAGTTCAGCAAGGGGTATTTCCTTTCCTCCATAGAATGAGTAAGTGGAATCACACCACGTGCATCTGAGATTGCACCTGTTAGTTCTGATAAAGAACATGGGTATTCCGGAGTATACCCCTTCTCCCTGTATGCTGTGGAAAGTTTCAGTTATTAACAACATTCAGGTAATAACACGCAGCTTATTATTCTATCAAAAGCCGCATAACTAATAATGTCGTTGCATATTCACTAATATGGAGTATAAGCACATTTTTGACTACGCAAGGGAAGTAGACACTATACTGATTGTGAATGGCGGAGAAAACGCCATTGACAAGAACTTCTTTTACCTGACCCAGGTTAAAAGCGGTGTTTTCGAAGGGTCAATGTTAATAGTGAAACCAACGGAAATCAAGATATTGACCTCTATCCTCGAAGAGCAGGCAGCAAAGGAGACCGGATTGGAAGTTCTTGCAATACACAAGAAGAAGGAGATAGAGAAAATTCTACAGTCAGAATTGAAGAACGTGGATGTTGTGGGATTGAATTATGAAGCTATTACTCTAAGCGATTACACTGAACTAAGCAAGATGATTCCCGACAAGAGGTTCGTCGACGTTTCCGTATCAATCCAGGAGGCAAGACGCATTAAAACCCCCGGGGAGTTGTCAAAATTGAGGGAAGCTGCAAAAATTGCAAGTGAGTCCTTTGAAGCAGTCATCGGCAGGATAAAGGAAGGTATGAAAGAAACAGAACTGGCCTCCGAACTAGTTTACCAGATGCTCAGGCACGGCGCTTCTGAACCATCGTTCAGCAGCATAATTGCGTTCGGCTCCAACAGCTCTCTTCCCCACTACAGTCCTGGGGACAGGAAATTGAAGAAGAACGACTACGTACTCATGGATTTCGGAGCGCTTTATGAAAGGTACTGCTCAGATGTTACAAGGACCCTGGTGTTCGGTAAAGCGTCTGAAGAGCAGAAAGAGATATATTCAGTGGTGAAGGAAGCACAGGAAAATTCGATGAACGCAATCAGGGCCAACATAAATGGAAAGGACGTAGACAAGATAGCAAGGGACATAATTGATTCAACAAAATACAAGGATACTTTCATTCATTCACTCGGGCATGGATTGGGGATGAATGTCCATGACCACCCTGCTCTGAGCCCTGGATTTGATCTTCCATTGAAGGAGAACATGGTTGTAACTGTTGAACCGGGCATATACGTTCCTGGATTCGGTGGAGTCAGGATCGAGGACGACGTCATAGTGAAAAAGGATGGTTTCGAAAAAATCACCACGGCCACCAGGGATTTGATAGAAATTTCATGATGGGCAACTCGTCTCTTCCGGTGTTGTTTCGGGAAACATTCACTACTCAATCATTGGAAAATTTATTCCATTCCTATTCACAGAAGGACACGGACGAGGTGATCTCAGCAATCAATCTTGCACTGGAATTCATAGAAAAAGGGGAACCGGAACTTCTCTCCTATATATCCGACAGGTTTCTGGCAATACTTCTTACATTTCTCAGGGCAGTTGACGAAAACGTCCTTACTAACAGGATACTCATAACCTACAGGAAAGAAATAGAGAAGAAATGCAGGGATCTGCCATTGGAGGAGATAGAAGAATACTCCAAGAAACTCGGAATGGATGCAAATATGGAATTCGAGGATGAAATGATATCAGTTAGCCTGAAGGATTACCTCGGCATTGCCGGAAGGATTTCCGGATCAACCTACAGACTTGTTTACCAGGACATTCGGCACGGCAGAATTTTTGTCGACAGGGAACACGTGCTTAAGCTGATAAGGGAGTACTTCTACAGCAACATGAAAAATTTCTATGACGAAATGCCAGCTGATAAAGCCAGGGACATAACCTCGCCGTTTGCAAAGGCGACCGATACTGCAAAGGAACTTTTTAAAAGCAAGGCTGGTCTCACATCTCCTGAACTTGGCGAAGTGGAATCAACTAAGTTCCCGCCTTGCATTAAGGAATACATAAAGCAGGTATCGGAAGGGGTGAACATACCGCACATGGCAAGGTTCACCATGGTAAGTTTCCTTCACAAAATAGGCCTGGAAAACCAGAAAATAATGGACATATTCAAGACCGCTCCGGATTTCAATGAAAAGGTAACCACTTACCAGGTAAACCATATAACAGGGGAAACCTCCGGAACTCAGTATTCACCGCCTAAATGCGTTAACCTGCAGTCCAATCACCTGTGTTACAAGGGGGAAGATCCACTGTGCAACACGGAGTGGCTGAAGCACCCCATGAGATATTACGAAATCAAAAAATCATCCAGAAGCGAATCCAAGAAGTAATTCTCTTACTGTAAAATCTTGCGCTCTATCATTTTCATCAATGTGCCTTTCCTGACTTCAGAATCTATGTCAAAAATTGAAGATTCCTGCCATGGTACTCGTGGATATCTGGCATTCCTTACGGCGAACTTGATATTGAGTGATTTCAGGGTCTCCTGAAGGTCGGAAGATGAGAAGGACTTTCGATTGATTTTCTTTATTCTTCTGCCTGATTTCCGAGAAAGCCTTGGATCGAAATATTCCGGGAAAAGTATAAATTTCAATCTATCAAAACTGCGTTTATTGATCCTTCTTGCCCAGGCCTTGAAGTGATTCTGGCCAGACCAGCTTCAGTCATTACGATTGTACCCTTATTCATTATGTTTCTCTGAACGTAATGGGAATTAGACGGGTTCTCCTTGACTGTAACTAGCTTTGTATTTTTTCTTGACTTATCTTTTGGATTGTACAGATTGACCAGATCCGATCTCATAACAACCATTTTCTGATTACCGCCCAATGTTTTCAATTTCTTGACTGCAACCGGGCCAATTCTTGTAAGAGTGGGTTCTCTCCCAAGTTCGTATCTCCTCTTGATTCTGGCAGATCGTCTCTTACCGCCAGAGGGTTTTTTATGGCTCTTTCCCTGAAATATGGTCATCTAAGACCGAATTGGTGACAGATATATAAACAAATCAGCCCATAACAAATTTGTAAGCGAAGATGATCCAACGCAAAGAGAGTGAATCCGCTCGGGTTCACTTTTTTTAAATATACAGTTCACTTAAATTTGGGTTCTACTGCATATCGTAATTCAAGGTTCATAACTACAATCAAATCTTCGGTTGACAATTCCCTAATCTTTTGGTATACAGTCTCGCAGATGTCTCTCCACCCTTTTTCTATTTCTGGAAGCATACCCAGAAGGAGATCATGTTTTGCATGAAAAATTGCGTCTACTTCAGTGGAATCAAACTTTCCCGCGGGCGGCAGTTTAAGAAACGAGAAAATGGCACTGTCAACCATTTCGATTATGTTTCTTCTGGTCACGCTCATATGATCTGGATGTTCTGAGAATAGCTTTTTCACGGAGTCAGGCATAAATTCCGATCCATCGATCACTACCTCAGACAGGGGGATTCCGGCTGAGGCTGAAATGCTTTTGAGATTCTCTTTAAGGGGTTGATCTATCTTAAACATGCTCTGGTAATTTTCAATAGATACTGGTACAATGTGTTTTCGTGCTTCCACAACACTTTTATGAACTTCATCCATGGAAAACCCAGTAGCATATTCAGATTGGCTGCTATAGAAACAAATGAATTCTGGAATCACTTGAATCAACTGTATTTGCTGTAATCAAAAACCAGATCGATCAGTTTCTTTTCAAGGTTAATATCGATTATTCCTTCTTCGCGTTTCTGAACGATATAGTCTTTAGCTTCTTTTGTCCCTTTGCGGGATGCAATTGCGTAAACGCTCCCTTTTATTGCTCCTCTAAGACTGTCTGGCAAGGTTTCCACTGCCCTTGAAAGAAGATATTGAAATTCTTCAGTTTTCCTCATGTCAAGCTTTTTGGATCGCGGCTGACTGTTGTCTATCTTCTGGTAATAATTTGTGTTCTTCCGTTTGAATCTATTATTCATTTAGTTTGTAACTATCGGTAGTCGCTATAAATATGTTATGTCGGTGTGCTCCAATGGGTATTGGAAGAACAGGTTTGGACTAAATTTTCTGATTATGCCGTTAATGATTCACATTTCATTTTCTCAGGGAGTTTGATTTTCGAAAAACGCTCATTCCCTATGCCCATTTATCAATCCGTGATGGAGAGCTGTTTCCCATGGACAGCGTCGCGGATATTTCTTCAGTCAGCCTCCAAAAGCAAAAACAGACTTATTCAATACCTTCACAATATGGCAAAATGAACGATGATCTGGTAGAAGTGTGCAAAAAATACATTGCCAAGTCAGATGAGGCATTGTCAAAATTGAGTATTTCTGTACCCATAGATTCCTACCTTGAGACTCTGGCAAATGATTTTATGACTATGATAAAGAGCTATGTTCAGGATGCCAAATACCTCTTCGAGAAAGGAGACCTAGTAAAGTGTATTTCAGCTATCAACTACGCTTATGGCTGGATAGACTCTGGAGCAAGAGTGGGGTTGTTTGACGTTTCAGGGGATCATACTAATTTTACGCTATTTAAATAGGTATTTTGACCATGGGGTCTCCGGAAAATTGAGGAATAGCACACTCTTCAGTATTTTTTCAATCGAATAAGCTTTTAAGGAGTTCATAATTCCGATAAACTATTACCAATTTAAGGTCAGATAATTATGGTAAAAAAGGAAAATGAGGATCAAACCAAGGCCAAAGCAGCACCTGAAGATGCTAAAGAGACCAAGGTTGCCAAGGAACCGAAGAAGGCGAAGGCACAAAAGGAAGCTGCCAACACCGCCAGTCCAAAAGAATCAAAAGTAAGCAAGGAAAAGAAAGAACCAAAGCAATCCAAAGAGACCAAGGACTCAAAAGTAACTAAAGGGGGAAAAGCACCAAAAGAGACTGAGGAAACAAAACCTGTCCCTGCTTCCAAGAAGGTAAAAGTTGATGAAAATCTACTGTACATTGTGAGAATTGCGAGCAAGGATCTTGCCGGAGAAAAATCCGTGAGGCTGGCCCTTTCGGAGCTTAAAGGCGTTGGCTTCAGGCTCGCTGATATTATTTCAAGAAAAGTTGGCATAGATCCCAGGGCAATGATAGGAAGTATAGGGGAGGAGAAAATAGAAAAACTCAAAAATTATGTAGAGGCAAAGGAATTTCCTGATATTCCATCATGGCTCCTTAACCATAGAAATGAGATCGTTTCAGGCAAGAATTTGAATCTGGTTTCAAACGACCTGGATATTCAGCTTCAGGATGACATAAATTATATGAGGAAAACCAGGTCGTATAAGGGAGTAAGGCATGAGACCGGACATAAGGTAAGGGGACAGAGAACCAGGTCAAATGGTAGAAAAGGTCTTGCTGTTGGTGTAATAAAGAAGAAAGAAGGTACCCCGGTACCAGAGAAGAAGGAGTGAATGAATGGGAGATCCAAAATTCGGGAAAAAATCGTATTCTGCGCCAAGGCACCCATGGGACAAAGTTAGAATAGATGCCGAAAATGAATTAGTTTTCAAATACGGCTTAAAGAACAAGAGGGAACTCTGGAAGACCCAGGCAATTCTTGATTCCTTCAGGATGCAGGCACGGAGTCTACAGGCGAAAATGAGAGTTAATGATCCAAAGGCCGGTGACTCCTTCCAGAAATTGATTAACAGGCTCAACAGGTATAAGATTCTTGGAAGCCAAGCGAGCCTTGACGATGTACTTTCATTACCCATTGAAAGTGTGCTTGACAGAAGACTCCAGACCATTGCCCACAGGAAGAGCCTGGCCAGGACGGTGAAGCAGGCGAGGCAGCTTATCACTCATGGACACATAACAGTTAACGGAAGAAGAGTCAGCATTCCCGGCATTTTAGTGGAAGGATCAAGCGAAGATTCCGTTGCGTACTTTGGCAGATCGCCAATTGCAGATCCAGATCATCCGATCAGAAAATCGTTTGAAAAGGAGGCTGAATCCGCGGAAGAAGGGCAGCCGGAAAACGTTGAAGCTGCGGTTTCTGAAGAAACAGTGGTACAGGAGGAGAAGAAATGACCAGAGTAGGAGTAGCGCACATATTCGCCTCCCAGAACAACACAATAATTCTCGTAACAGATTCTACAGGGGCAGAAACCCTTGCTAAGGCCTCTGGCGGTATGGTCGTAAAGAACGACAGGGATGAATCCAGTCCTTATGCCGCAATGAAGGCAGCTGACCTTGTTGCCGAGGCCCTCAAAGAGAAAGAAATTACCGACCTGATAATTCGTGTCAGGGCACCCGGTGGGAACAAGTCCAGAATACCCGGTCCTGGTGCCCAATCGGCGATAAGGGCACTTTCCAGGGCAGGCTTCAAGATTGTCAGAATTGAAGAAGTTACCCCTAATCCTCACGATGGTACCAAGAAGAAAGGTGGAAAGAGGGGAAGGAGAGTATAATGGAATTAAAGATTATTGAACTCAAAGAGAGATTTGTAAGATTCAGCATATCGGATATAACTCCCTCTATTGCGAACTCAATCAGGAGAACTTTAATTGCGGACATTCCTAAACTTGCGATCGATAAAGTTGTAATCCATCACGGACAAATCAGAGACATGGAAAATCACCAGTACGATTCCTCACTCCCATTGTTTGACGAAGTTGTAGCTCAACGAATAGCAATGGTTCCCATAAGAACCGATCTCAAGATGAATTTCCGGGAAGAGTGTAGCTGCAACGGGCAGGGATGTGCGTTGTGTACAGCCACTTTCTCGATTAACAAACTTGGTCCCTGTGTAGTCTATTCTTCGGATATAAAACCGGTAAGCAACCCTGAAGCGACCATAGCTGACACCAACATTCCCATTGTCAAACTGGGACCGAAGCAAGCTTTGCTGATTAGTGCCGATGCAGTCATGGGAAGGGGTTCAACTCACAGTAAATGGCAGGTGGCAAATGGGGTTTCCCATAAATATCACAGGGAATTTATCCTGAAGAAAAATCTGATTACCGATTGGGAAAAATACAAGAAATTGTATGAAAAATCCGTATTGAAAGAGAATGACAAGGAGATTGTTTTCACTGACGATTATGGCGTTAGAGGAGTGGCACAACTTTTTGAATTTCCGGGAGTGGAAATAAGGGAAGAAAACACCAACTTCATCTTCAAATTTGAGACTGATGGGTCTCTCCAGGCAATTGAAACCCTGGAATATGCACTGAAGAGACTACCGCAGCGACTTAACATAATGTTGGACAGTCTAGTTGCGCCGGATTAGGCCGGGGTGAGTCGTCTGGACGTTGCCTTTATAATAAGGCGGGATTGCACCAGATGTGCATCGGTTGTCAAGCGCATACTGGAAATAGTTCCAAGCGACTGGAATCTTATTTTTGAGGAAGAAGTAGCAAACATTCTCAAATTGCCCGGAAAGAAGCTTGACAAAATCAAGGCAGACATAATTATTACAATAGGTGGAGATGGTACCGTGTTAAGGACACTCCAGCGAGCAAACGGGCCTGTGCTGGGCATTAATATGGGTGGACTCGGATTCCTCTCAGAAGTTGAATTGGGGAATGTTGAAAACACCATCTACAAACTGGCCAGAAAATCATATCGGATTGAGAACAGCATCAAGCTGAAGGTAATGGTCAATGGCAAGAGACAGTTTGACTGCACCAACGAAGTACTGATCCACTCGGACAGGATCGCCAAGATAAGGCGTTTCGGCATATACACGAGCGATAATTTCATCGACCTTGCAGCAGCGGACGGGATTGTTGTGGCGACCCCGGTTGGGTCCACTTCCTATTCTTTCAGTGCCGGCGGTCCAATAATTTACCCTACTCTTAATTCAGCAGTAATTACTTATCTTGCCCCTTTCATATCTAGAACAAGATCAATAGTCATACCAACGGACCAGGAAATCACAGTCAAGATTATAGGAAAGGATCAGGATTGCGTTATGGTGCTCGACGGGCAGGAGACCATAAAAGTCACGCCATCGGATGACATAAGGATTTCAATATCAGAAAATAAAGCAGCCTTTGTGAATATTGGAAGGACATTCTTTGAAAGAATGAGGGACAAACTGATCAAGAATGTGGTCGATTAGAAGGAAAGTACTGCAGATGGTGCTTGAAGCATCGAAAGATTGTTACCCAAATGAATTTGGAGCTTTCTTAAAAGCGGAAAATGAGATAATTTACGAAATTGCAATACTTCCAGGAACAATTTTCGGCGATCGCCACACGATTTTCCAGATGTGGAATAAACCGATCGACCTATCAATTATCGGTAGTATTCATTCGCACCCGTCCGGAGTTTGCCTCCCTTCCGATGCAGACAGAACCATGTTCTCAAATACTGGTGCACTTCACATAATTGTGGGTTACCCTTACGGGCTGACTAACTACAATGCCTTCAACAGGAAAAGTGAAAAAGTCAGCATAAACTTGCTCTGAAGAATGTGGGTAAAACGTTCACAGATTCAGGTCAGTTTTCCCCGTGTAAAGAGCCAGGGGTCTTATTATTTTATTATTTGACCTCTGTTCAGAATAATGCGCGACCCAGCCGAAAACTCTCGCAGCTGCAAATATTGACAGGTAGTACTTTTCTTCAATACCAAGAAGATGCAGATACAGTGCACCGTAGAAGTCCAGGTTTGCGGCCAGCTTCTTCTTTTCCCATATGTACTCCTCCATGAAAACAGCATTCCTGACTGCCAGGTTGTCCGGGAAGGTTTTAACGAGGATTCCCTTAATGTACTGGGCCCTTGGATCTTTGTCCTTGTATACTCTGTGACCGAAACCCATGATCTTTTCCTTCTTTTCCATTGCTGTATCAACGTACTTCCTCACTTCCTCATTATTTCTGATCTTGAGCAGGAACCTGAGCACTTCGGAATTTGCGCCACCATGCAAAGGTCCCTTAAGTGTTGCCAGCGCAGTAGTAAATGCGCAAACAGGATCTGCAAGAGTCGACGCTGTTACCCTCAGTGCAAAGGTGGAAGCATTGAACTCGTGTTCCATGTACATAATCAGGATCTTTTCCAATAGTTTGCCTTTCTCAGGATCGTCGGTTCCAGTCAGAAGATAGTAGAACCTTTCTCTGTAGCTGTTCCCCTTGATTTTTGGGGGAGAGCCACCATTTGCACCGCAATAAATGATCTCCGGGAATTTTGCGGCAATAGAGACCAGGGACTCCGCATCCACGGAATCTACCTGCAGTGATGAAACCACAGTTCTCAGGATGTCGATGAGATTTCTACCTTTCATCAGCTCTGCAATCTTTACCGAACCTTCCGATAACCTCGAATTATCTAAAAGAAACTTAGAGAAAGTTTTCAGTTCATCGCTCGTGGGGAGTTTTCCATAATCGACCAAATATGCTATCTGTTCAAAACTCAGCCTGTCTGAGATGTCTATTACTTTGTAACCGCGGTAAACCAGGTTTCCCGTCTTGTCAGTTGTTGCAATTTCGCTCTTATCAACATATACACCTTCGAGCCCTTTGGGCGCTAATTCCTGCATAATTATTCACCTTTATTTATGCTAAATTCCTTATCCTCTTTTTCATAATCATAATAGCCTATGAGTTCGTAGTACGCTTCCCTTGTCATGAGCCTGTCCATGATTCCATTCTGCGTACCATCTGCCATCAGTTTTTTATAAATATTCTGGATTGTCAGCAGTGTAGCCCGGAATGCGGTCAGCGGATAAATTACCATGCTGTATCCTATCTTTTCCAGCTGTTCTGCTGTGATTAAAGGAGATTTACCGAATTCGGTCATGTTTGCAAGAAGTGGTTTTTTAATTTTAGAAGCAAGCATTTTGAATTCTTCGACTGAACGGGGTGCTTCCGTGAAGATCATGTCTGCGCCTTCCTCTCCATATAGGTTAGATCTTTCGATTGCAGCATCTATCCCTTCAACTTCAATTGAATCGGTCCTTGCTATGACCACAAAATCATCGCTTTCTCTTGACGCAACGGCAGCTCTGATCTTCGAAGTCATCTCTTCCCTTGACACCAGTTCCTTTCCTGCCAGATGCCCGCATTTCTTTGGCAGAACCTGGTCCTCGATATGAATGCCTGCAACACCTGCAGACTCCATCTCCCTGACAGTACGCATAACATTGAGAGATTCTCCAAAACCGGTATCCACATCCACAACAAGTGGGCTTTTAGCTATTCTGGTGATGCGTTCGGCCTCATTTTTTACTTCATGCAATGTGGTAAGGGAAAGGTCTGGCAACCCCATGTTGCCTGCTACTCCAGAGCCAGAGAGATAAAGGCAGCCAAACCCGGCTGATTCTGCAAGCAAAGCGCTGATTCCGTTGAATACCCCGGCAGATCTTACTATCTTCTTCCCTGAAATGAGTTTCCTTAATTGTGAAGGGCCAAGATTCCTGTTTTCACTCAACTTTGACATTCCTTATCACCTCTGTTAATTCTTCTACGTCAATCGATTCCAGTTTTCTGACCTTGCCTTCAATTTTACTGTAGGCTTCCTTCCCCATTACGCCTTCTCCTTTTCTCCTCAGGTCTTTCCAATCATAGGGATTCCTGTAGTGACCCTTGGGATACTGCATCTCCTGGGAAATTTCGCCTTCTTCAGTGGTTACAGTGATCCTGACCGGTAAATTTGCGGGGTAGACATCGTCAAAGTTTCTGTCAACCTGTATTTCGGTCTTATCAATTAAATCCAGGATTCGTCTGTCAGATAGGAACCGGTCAGAATAACTCCTGATATCTGGTTCTCCATAGAGGAGGGAATATGCAACAATATAGGGTAAACTGTGGTCTGCGGTCTCTTTTGTCTTTGGCCTGAGCTTTTCCGGATCCTTGACGATGATCTTGTATGCAACTGAGAAAGTATCTATCCTCACTTTCTTTATGGGTGAATTAATCTTCTTTTTCAGCTCAACGGCGACTTCCGCAGCACTCATTGAATGATATTCAACAGGATAATTCTTTATCATGGTTCGGAGAACTGCGTCCCTGTCTAGATTCAGATCGAACGGCCCTGAAACCTGCTTGAAGAATCCCATTTCCCCGGTAAATATTTCAAAAGGGCCTGACATTCCTCCCTGCGCCAGACGAACCGCGAAAACACTGTTTCTTGAAGCATTTGCGGCAGTCGCACCTTTCCACATGCTTAGCTCTCCGGCCCTCGTTTGCCTGAGGCTGATATTGTTGTTGATCGCCAGGCTCAAAGCATTCTCGAACTGGTCTGCGTTGAGAGATAGAAGATGACCAAGTCCTGCGGCAGCAGAAATAGATATGTAGGTAACATGATCCCATCCAAGGTCCCTGATACACACTGCATCTGAAAGCCCCGCTATGACTCCGTAAGAAACTGCAATGGCAGATATCAGTTCCCTGCCACTTTTACCATTTGCCTCTGCCATTGCAAGCAGGGGCGGGATATTGTCCGAAGGATGCAGGGCTTCCTTTGACAGGTAGGTATCGTTATAATCATGGTATCTTGTCATTGTGCCATTAATAAAAGTGGCAATTTCAGGTGCAGCTTTTTGTTTCGTAAAATAGACTGAAGAGTTAATTGCTGCAGTTTCGGGTAGCAAGGTATTTCGCATTATTTCTACCGGTTTCGATCCGAATGCTGCGTAAGAGGTTATGAAGGAATCCATGATCCTTTTCTTAATCTCGTCCTTGGCCTGATCAGAAATGATTGACCAATTTGTTTCGGACGAAAACTGGATGATCTTCGAAGCAATTCTATCCATAATCGGGCATTGGTAGAATTTATAAATAGATGAGTTCGGCAAGCCAAGTTTTTTATCGCTCAAATCTTATCTTTGGATCATGAGGCATGAGGATGGATTCATGAAAGTAAGTGGCCTGAACCTGTATTATGAGAAATTCCTGGCTGAAAGACCTTTTGCCGATTTGCTGACGCTGCATGGTGGCCCAGGAATGTCCCATGACTATCTTCTTTCCCTGGCTGATCTTTCCCGTAGTGGCGTTAATGTATTTTTCTATGATCAGTTTGGCTGCGGGAAATCTGACGAGCCCTCGAGCAGGGATGACTTCACGATTGATTACGGAGTGGAAGAAGCGGAAGGAGTGAGGCAAAGATTCTTTGGAGACAGGAAAGTGTTTCTCATGGGATCATCCTATGGGGGAGCGCTGTCCCTTGCTTACAGTTTGAAGTACCAAAAGAATCTCCTGGGATTGATAGTATCTGGTGGGCTGGCCAGCGTACCTCTTACTATCAGGGAAATGCACAGGTTAATCGACCTGCTTCCAGAAGTTCATAAAAATGCAATTTTAGAAGCTGAAATGAAGAGCGAATTCACTGGACAGGCTTATCTTGAGGCGGTCAAGGCATTTTACCGCTCATACCTTCTCAGGATGGATAATATTCCGGAGGAAGTTGAAAGATCACTGAAATACGGGGAAGAGAGAAAAGTGTATGGATACATGAACGGCCCAAGCGAATTCACAATAACAGGGACGATAAAAGATTGGGACATAACCAATCAGCTTCACAAAATCACAATCCCCACGCTGATCACAGTGGGAGAATACGATGAAGTTACCCCGGTTGTTGCCGAGGAAATTCATTCAAGAATCAAAGGTTCTCAACTTGAAGTATTCAAAGATTGCTCTCACCTGACAATGTGGGAGAACAGGAAAGGATACAATGAAAGACTGCTTCGGTTCATAAGGGAGACTGGTCGTCAAGGGAAATAGTGGTGACAACATGGAATCGCTTTGGAGAATAGGATTTTACCACCCTGTGGTTTACAATCCTGAAGCTTCTGGACATTAGTTTTCCGAACCTCGTATTTATTCTTTCCAAATTGTCTTCTTCGCTGTTTCTCACGAGATGGTGTATAATCACGACTGCATTAATGCCGGCCAGATTATTTACTACATCCAGATAAGATGGCGCATCGAAATTTCCCATAATGATACGATTAGGAGCAAGTTGAGGCACGAATTTCCTGCAGTCCAGATTTATTGGGACAATTTTGCCTTCCACTTCATTTATTGCCGCATTTTTACGCAGGTACTCAATTGCGTCCGGATTTATGTCGGTGCAGTACACAAGCTTTGGATAGCCATATCTTGCGATTGGAATGGAGAAATACCCAATACCTGAGAACATGTCCCACACGACTTTATCCTTGAAGTCAATGGAAGGATTCAGGGCCCGTTCATTGACATTTCCGGGAGAAAACATTACTTTTTCCGGATCGAACCGGTACCTTACACCATTCTCCAGATGAACTATGTCACCGCCCTTTCCAAACACCCGTGTCAAAACCGGTTTTCTCATTTCGCCCTGAATCCGCCCGGAAATTTCGTAAACGCTGTTCACGTTCAGCACATCGGCCATAGCTTTGGCCACAGCATCTTTCGATCTTCCTTTCAAATCCCTGACGATGAGGGCTTTTCCAAGTCTTGTCCATTTCTCAGGTGCATGTGATCTGATCCCCATTGTTTTCAGTGCATTATTTATCCTTATCTGTGGTGGGATTACAACTTCCCTTTCCTTGAAGGAATCATAAGAAATGGGATACCTGGGATCGGTTATGTCTCCTTTTGAAAGGAGTGGGATCAGTATGTGGTCCCCGTCCCGCCTGATACGGATTGACTTGTCCACCATACCATCTCTTAATAATTTCTGGATCACGCTATTCGCATCTGTCTTGTCCACTTTCAGGCAAGTTGACTCTCTAGTTTTTTCCGGCACGCTGGATCGGCTATTGAATGGAAGTATTTTTAAGCCTTATAGATTGTCATACTTATGCGACAGTTTCAGATGTCGGTGCTGTTGATTACAGCTTTCCTAATTGCGGTTCCGGGAACCGCGACTTTAGCTGCGGGTCATTCCTTGTCTGGATTCTCGCTCAATGGGCTTACAAGCACTCCGCCGGTATGGGCTTTCAACGGTTCATATGAGGTTTATAATGGCACAATGAAAATCAACGGTACATTGTCCCAGGTTAACACAAATTTAACCATTGTGGACGTAAACCCTTCCAACCAGAGCTTTACTGTCCTGGCTTCCGGAACAGGGTCATCTCATATAGCAAGCCTGTCACAACAATTGCTCCCCGGTAACCAAAGTTCGTTCATGATTCCGATGCCTTTCCTGGCAATATCGCCTACAGTTGCAGCAATCCTACCATTTGGATCATTGATTTCCAACGCTACTGGCTTAAACGTTAATCTTACAATAAGTTCAGTTCAACTGGTAAAAACTCCTGCCGGAACTTTCAGCGGGTATAATGTGAGCTTAGCTTCCAGTACGCTGCAGGCTACTGCGCTTATAGACGCAATGAACGGGGTTTTTGCAAGCGCCAGTATTTACGATTCTTCAATGAAAATATTCATTAACATTACCCTGGTGAAAACAAACGTTCCCGCGACACAATTCAGCCTTGTCAACAATCTGAACAATTACCTTGCCGGAAATAATCTGTATATAATCGGCGGTGCCTTGACTGCGCTGGATGCCATTGTTATTGGAGCAGTGCTTTTGAAAAGAGTCCGCGGCTGATAAGGAGAAATTCACTCTTAACTGTGCATTTCTAGATCCCCATAGGTGTGAGCCCCGGTACATTAGCTGAAATCGAATCTCAAAGATGAACGGAAGACAAAAGAGACCGAACATGGAGAGGAGAGGCTCACAGGAAAAGTGTTCCGGAAAATTATGGTCAAGGATCGAAAAAACCCGGTTCACTAAGACTCTACGTTGAGCTGGTAACTGAAGTCTCTATCCCATGATTGCTCTCCTGAGTCCTTCAGGATCGCATTTCAGCTTCTTCATCCTTTCCGTTTCAACTGAGACAGGTTCTTCATGGTTCTTTAGAAATTATTATCCCAAATGTCTCACGCTGGAAGATGTTCACGTATAGGCACCCACGTTCCCTGCATGTGGGTATCCCAGAAAACCTGGAAATGTTTTATCCCTGTCAGGAATTGGAAACCGCTGAGACGCCCAATACGCGAAACTGAACATCGACAGGTTCCGTTGAATGTGGAGTTTCCTGCCGTTTATTGAAGGTACAATGGTGAGAAATGGAGCAATATAATTTGGTGTGGCCTCACAAGGCAACGATGAAGTTGGATGGGGCAGTAAACTGGTAATTGTTTCCATTCAAGCTAAAGGTTACCGGATTTGGAGATTGAAAGTCTGTCAGGTTGTATGCGTAACTGTTTCCAGGTTCGCTTGTTATATCGTATAAGCCAAAGGGGCTGTCGGTGGAGAAGGAGATCGAGCTGAAGTCCGCGACCAGGGTAATTTTCAGCCCAAGGGAAGCATCTATGAGCCCAAGAGATGTATCCACGACTGCACTCTCGCTCGCGTCATAGTCCACACCGTTCAATGCTGCCGTGAAATCTATGAAAGCAACTGCAACTCCAAGCGCGGCGGCAAATGTAGACATTGCCTTACTGGCATCCGCGATCACCCTGGCGCCGTTGGAGTACCCGGTGGTGTCACCCCATATCTGGCCACCCTCTATCCCCCAAGCGCCGGGAAGCGATCCCAGATTGGTAACCTTGGAACCGCTGGTAATGTTCTGGAGGACATAGTAGAATTCTATGGGGACAAAACCGTAACCAATCTTGTAGTATCCATTTGATGCGTTGATGGAAGCCAGTTCGACAGACGTTGTATTTCCAAGGTAAATATCATGACAATCGGTATAATCGCCCCAGACGTAGTAGATGTTGTAGTGAGTGATTGAGAAAGTTGCGTTAGAAATATAAATGATTGCAGACGTGTCATTGATTCCTGCGTTTCCGCCGACAATAGAGGAATTATCCGGATAGGCCACCCATGTGGCTAGGCCACCACCGAAATTTCCTGTTCCGCTCCATGACGGGCTGGTGCTCATCTGGTCAGTGACGCTACCTCCGGATGTCACTCCAGTCTGGTCGGAATTCATGTACATTTCCACAGAAGACCAACCTAACGAATCTTCTATGCCCAGAAAATTATTCTCAGGTGGATAATTCCCGTTTATGTGCACTGTCACCATGGGGTCTGGGCCGTAGAGGGTTTTTGTCCACTGTGCAACATACCATGTGCCTGGATCGCATTTACCGATAATTCTATCCGGGGAGTAGGTTGGGGTCGAAGATGTGCCAAGGGAAGATGTATTGTTTACCTGTGCGGTGTAGGCAGGGCTGGCAAGGTCAAAGGAAGGGGTTAAGTTGAAGGCAACGGGGATGAAATAGAGGGATTGATAGGAAGACGGGTTCACGGCAGTGCCGTTGAACCACCCGGTAAGTGTTGAATTCGTGCTGTTCCCGTATTTCACGAGGCTCATCCCGGAAGAGCTGAATGGCAGGTTATTATAATATGAGAATACTGAAAGATTACCATTGATCACAACAGAAAAGGTGGATTCTATTGTCAGGGAGGCTGATTGGGCGTAACTTCCCTCCTTCTGGTAATATTCCTTCCATCCTGCAACGATCTTAGAGAAGTTATCGTTCAGGAATCCCTTCAGGGTCATGTTTCCTGGAAGCGAAGGAAAGTATGATCCTTTGAACAGGTTCATGTATGCAGCCGGGGAAAGATTCGCGCCTCCATAGGGCGATGACCCTGCAGACCAAAGGTAGGAGGGATCAACGCCCATGATCTGGACGGATTCGGTAACGTTGGCCATGGGTGATAAATTTCCACGGCCAGCCAGGGAAAGATCCAGTCTGGGACCGAGGTCCGCGACGGGTTTCGCAATCGTTCCATGATTATTGCCGTTAATGTCAAGAATGGCAAAGGAGGCTGAAATCATGGCAAACGCAATAATTACGCTGATTACTGTCTTCTCCTTTCTCGACAGCGACATATAAAAATAACTCAATGATATACATAAACATTTAGTGGAGGGAGACAGTAAACTTTCCATTGATAGTTCGTGGCACAAGTAGAAAGTTCTCAACACTCCTTCCTTTGTCTTGAACCTATGCTTCAACAGCCATGACTGTATGGGAAAATGCCGTTCCGCCTTGTCTGATGTCTTCTCCACCTTGGGGTCACTAAGATACAGGAATGCCTCCTTCCTGTCCCTCTTCACTAATGAAAGGAAGCCTGCCATGATCCTGTCCTCACAGTAATGGCTCCCGATTTCGTCCAGCATGATCCCGACGATCTCTTTTTCACTCCTGCATTCAGCGAGTTTCCTGACGGGATCACCGTTCTTTCCGGGTCTCTTCAGGTTCGTCTCGTTCTGGAATAACATTTACCTGGCCAGCATCTTTGCCATGTCCAGATGCTCTTCCAACTTTGCATCTATTGACGATGTCCGATAAGGGTAAAATCCGGAGACAGCATACCTGTCAGTGAGCGCGTCCGAAAAACTCTTTGAAACATCCAGGAGGATATTCCCTGGAGGGGTAAACTCTCCGGTTCGATATTATGATCCGTTTCCCATATTCATAAAAAGCGGTTCTGGTGCAAAAATCAGGGATGAGGATGACAGGGAATACATAGATTACTGCTTGGGTTTTGGACCTCACATACTCGGTCACAGCCATCCCTCTATAGTTAACAGCATTACCAAACAGGTAAAAGATATCATTTCACCGGGCACTGTGAACCGGGCGGAGCAGGAACTTGGTTCTGCTATCCTCGATGCAGTAAAAGAGGATCAGATCAGGTTCACAAATTCAGGGACCGAAGCAACAATGCATGTCATTCGCCTTGCCCGGGGTTACAATAAGCGCAAGATTATAATAAAAATGGAAGGGGGATATCATGGTTCACACGACTATTCGCTGATTAAGAGCGGCAGCGGTAACCTCACGTTCGGTGTGCCAAGTTCTGATGGAATACCTGAGGAAGTTTCCAGCACAGTGATACCGGTGTCGTTCAACGACCTGCCTCAAATTGAAGAAATATTCAAGCTCAAAGGCAAGGAGATAGCTGCAGTGATAGCCGAACCGGTAATGGGAAATGCGGGGGTAATTCTCCCGGAAGACGGATTCCTGATGGGCTTGAGAAATCTGTGTGACAAATACGGTGCATTACTGATCTTCGATGAAGTGATCACAGGATTCAGGTTCCATTACGGGAGCTATCAGCAACTTGCTGGTGTAAAAGCAGATTTAACAACATACGGAAAAATCATTGGAGGGGGGATGCCGATTGGCGCCATAACGGGACCGTCGGAAATTATGAGAAATTTCTCGCCTTCAGGGAAGGTTTACGAGGCAGGCACGTTTGCCGGAAATCCGGTATCAATGAAAGCAGGTACTGCTGCCCTTGAAGTCCTAAGAAGTGAGGATTACTCCAGGATAGACTTACTCACTGACACACTGCTGACTTCACTTTTAAATGCTCTGGAAAATGCTGGAATCAAGGCGACCGGTAACAGAATTGGAAGCATGTTTCAGTTCTTCCTGACCAACAGGAAAGTAAGAAGCTATTCAGAAGCCACAATGTCAGACGCTCCTTTGTATATGGATATCTTCAGGGAAGCACTGAGCAATGGTGTATTCCTTGCACCCGGCCAGTACGAGACGAATTTCGTTAGTTTCTCGCATACTCCGGATATTATTAGGGAAACAGTTGAAAGGATGGTGAAATCGATTGACAAAGTCAGTGAGGATCGGCGCAAGAGGAAGTGAACTTTCAAGGATCCAGGCCCGGATGGTGGGATCAATACTGGAAGAGAACGATTTCTTACCTCAGTACCACTGGATCAAAAACACAGGGGACATGGATCAGAAATCCCCGCTGTTTAATGCCGGAGAGGGAGTGTTTGTTGACTCAATAAATGAATCTTTACTGAAACGCGAGATTGATATAGCAGTGCACAGCGCAAAGGACTTACCTGCTGAATACAACAAAGACCTTGAACTTGCATACGTTACGAAACGTGGTGACCCCAGGGATACACTGGTATCAAAGTTTACTTTGAAAGATATGCCTGTAGGTTCGACCGTCGGCACTTCATCAACAAGAAGGAAATTCCAGCTGCTGGAATTGCGGCAGGATTTAAAGATTGAGAACTTGAGGGGAAACATAGGTACCCGCATTTCCAGGATTAATTCTGAATTTGATGGCATCGTGATGGCCCGTGTGGCCATAGAGAGATTGAAACTCAATGTGATAAATCATCCTTTTTCGGAAAATGAAATGGTGCCGTCCCCGAACCAGGGATTTGTGATTGGAATGACGAGAAAAGATTCTGATTTTGATTTCCTGAAGACCCTTAACCCGGAAGACAGGAAAATCCTGGAATTCGAGAGATATGCAATGGGATTTCTCGGTCTGGGGTGCTCAAAGCCAATTGGAATATTAGTGAAAAGCAGCGGATCGCACTTCCGTATCCAACTCCGACTGTTTGACGAAGGAGGAAAAAGGGTGTTAAACTCAATAGAGCACTTCAACGACCTGGGCTCGTTGAAAGAAATTCTAACCGAGATTAAGAGGATCATAAGTGGATAGCATAATCGTTTCTACCAGACCGGCTGCAAAGTACAGAGATCCTGCCGGAAAATACTGTTTCAGGCTGGTAAACATACCGGTTACGAAGATTGTTGAGGAACCTGAATTTAAAATTGAAGAATTCATCAAATTCGATCCGGAAGTATGTGTATTCACCAGCTCCACGGGGGTAAAATCATACCTTGATCACTTCGGGAAAAAAGTGCTGGAAGGCAGAGGAATAATTGCAATAGGAGACCACACTGCAGAACCACTTATTAATGCAGGTTTCAATCCTTTATTGCCGGACACATTTGACAGCTATGGCATACAGAAAATTATCAGCAACCGCTTCACGAAAGAAAAGATTGCCTTGATCAGAAGCAATAAAGGATCGAATGAACTCCTGGATTTCTTATCTTCAGGCAATTACAATTTTAAGGAATTCGTTGTTTATACAGTTGAAAGATTGCAACCGGACCTTTCCATGCTGTTATCTCCAGATTGCAAGGGGGTATTGATCACTTCCTCCTTTGAAGCATCGATTGTGCTGGATTTTCTTTCCTCCACAAACGGAAAAACTCCTGAATTATTTGCGATAGGCAAAACTACTGCTGATTTTCTTCTCAAAATGGGAAAGGCGCCTGGATCTGAAATTCCCAATTCAAGCTTCCGCGATGCGCTGGAAATCATAAAAGCAAAAATATGCAAAAATTAGAATAGCGGGGAATGGATTTGAACCATTGGTCTACGGGTTATGAGCCCGTCGGGATTTCCTAACTACCCTACCCCGCTTCTTTAACCCCATTCGCGCTGTCAATATAAAATTTCTTTGTGATTTCCAGCTTTTGCGGTTACGGAATTGCCAAAATCAATGGTTTACCATCTGGACGAATCCAGAAGCGGCATCTCAAAAATCACAGACAGAAATCAGGGAGTTCCGTCAAAGGACTGTTCCAGTCTCTTGGTCTTGATCTCCCTGGTGGCTTTTTCTAGGAACTGATAGACAGTTCTCTGCTTTCTCCCGTTAACTATCATCTCAATACCATGAATTGCGTACTGTATTGGAATTAAATCCCCGATTACAGAGACTGTGTCTCCATAAACACAAATGTTAGTTCCGGTAAGTTCTTCCATGATCTCCCTGGTTCTACCATCTTTCCCTATGAGCCTGGCCCTCATCTCATGTAACCTGTGTGATTTCGCTTTTGCAAATTCCCTCAGCGAAATCACTGCAAGTTGTATCCCATCATTGTAAAGAGCAAGAGATTTCTCGAATGAAAATCCTCTCCCTATTGCTTTAACTGCCTCGAAAGTGCTTTGCGTCAGGAGGGCATCTTCGCGTCCCCTGATAAAAACATCACCCGTTGAAGAGTTAACAGTTATATCAGATTTGCCAAGTTCTTCCAGTTTTCTCTTGGCTTCTCCACCCTTTCCTATCAAGACAGGAATTCTCTCTTTCGGGATCCTTATTTCTTCATTCAACCTTTTCACCGTTCAAGAATTTGAGCAACTCTTTTGCGTCTGCCGGGACTCCTTTTCTTCTAAAGAAATTACAGATATTAAAAATATCCCGTTCCAGGAACTCATCAGCGGACGGATGATCTCTGTCAACCGTCTGGCCAACATCAATAAAGTATGGTTTTCCTTTATGCACCAGTATGTTGTATTCGCTCAGATCGGCGTGCACCAGTCTTGCTTTGTTGTACATTGTCCACATCTGATTCTTTATAACTTTGAAAAGGGAGTCGAAGTCCCCATCGCAGTTTTTCAGAAGTGGAGCTGGACTCTTGGCAGATCCGAGATATTGCATCACAAGAACGTTCTTGTTGTACCCAATTGGGATAGGAGCGTTTACCCCTGCTTTATGCAGTTCCTGAAGGTTGATGAATTCCTTCCTGCACCAAAGGAATACCCTCGTTGATCTGTCTTTTCGTTCTTTCTCAAACCTTCTGTCACCGTAAATGTACTTTTCAAGAGTCGAGAACTTGATGGTTGATATTTTGAAAATCTTCAAGGCAACTGGTTTTTTCTTCATGAATGCCTTGAAAACCACAGATTCCTTTCCCGACGATACTGGATAATCAATGTAGCCGATAGACAGGTCCTCCATTATTTTATAAAGGGCGGTCATCGTTCGCTTATCAAATACAAGGGACTCAGTCTTTCTGTCAAGACCTTCCACATTCCTGAACGCCTTTTGTTCAATCAGTTGTTTAAGGGCGGAAGGGTCACTTTTCTCTAAAACAGATCACCTGATCTCACTTGAAAATGTTGATTAATTCAGGAAGTTTGCTGCCTCTGCTGAGATAGTTGGCCTGTGTCTGGGTAAATCTGTAAACAACGTCGGCTTTCTCCCTCTGGAAATCCCAGGGCTTGATAATGACGAGGTCTCTTTCCCTTATCCACATTCTTCGTTTCATCTTACCGGGGATTCTGGTGAGCCTGGATACACCATCTTCACACATCACCATCATTCTGGAGGCACCTAGCAGCTTCTCTACGATTCCGAACATTTCTCCCTTTCTTCGATTAGGCATAACTGTTCGTGCGTTCATGCTTTCGATGCTGTTTTCGGTTCCTGCTTCCGGCATTCACTTGGGAGATCGCTTACTTATTTATAAATATGGACAAATTTATCAGGGATTCCTTGAATGAATTCCCATAAAATGCTAAAATATACGGTTGCATTGTGAGTGAGGTGATCTAGCTGAAGCTGATAGTCTGCTGCGCGCTCCCATATGCTAATGCTCCGCTGCATCTTGGACATATTGCCGGTGCTTACTTACCGGGTGACATATTTGTCAGGTATAGGAGGATGCTGGGAGATAACGTTCTCTTCATCTGCGGCAGCGATGAATACGGTACCCCAATAAGCATTACGGCGGATAAGCAGAAAGTACCGCCGTCAGAAATAGTAGATCGGTTCCATTCGGAACATGAGAATTCATTCAGGGCCATGGATATTGCTTTTGATATTTTTTCAAGAACTACCTATCCGGAACACACTAAACTCGTTCACGACATCTTCCTTAGGTTATACGAAAATGGGTACCTTGAAAAAAGGTCGATGGTATCGCCTTATTGCAGGACATGTGACAGGTTCCTGCCGGACAGGTACGTCGAAGGAATTTGTCCTTATTGCGGCAACGAAAGCGCCAGAGGGGATCAGTGTGACCAGTGCGGCAATACGCTTGATCCGACGGACCTGAAATCTCCACTATGCGTGATATCCCACGATGAACCAGAATTCAGAAAGACGGAACACCTGTTTTTCAAGCTGAGCCTGTTTTCTTCCAAATTAAACGAATACATTTCGAGGAAAAACCATTGGAGAACCAACGTTAAGTCATTCACCCTGAAATTCATAGGAGAAGGACTCAAAGACCGTCCGGTGACAAGGGACATAAACTGGGGAGTCACAGTTCCCCTGCCTGGTTACGAGGATAAACGTATTTATGTATGGTTTGAAGCCCTGATGGGATACATCTCTGCTTCTATAGTGCTATCCCTGAAAAGGAAAGATCCTGAACTGTGGAAGCGTTACTGGGCCGATCCGGAAACACGTTCTTATTATTTTCTGGGTAAGGATAATATCACGTTTCATTCGATAATCTGGCCTGCAGTACTGATGGCGGATGGGCGATTTGTTCTACCTTATGATATACCTGCGAACGAAAATCTGAGAATGGACGGCCAGTACTTCTCTAAAAGCAGGGGAATAGGCATCACCGTGGATGACGCTCTTTCTCTAATTCCGATGGATTACCTTCGATATTACCTTGCATCAATACTGCCTGACACCGGAGATGCTGATTTTTCACTGAAGGATTTGCAGGAGAAGGTAAATTCAGAATTAATTAGCAAGTTCGGGAATTATATCAACAGGCTGACCACCTTCATCTCTTCAAACAAGATCGTACTGCAGCATACCACGAATAAGGAATTCGAACTGGGTATCCTCGAAGCAAGGGAATTCCTGGTCGAATATGGCAAATTAATGGATGGCGTGGAGATCAAGAAGGCATTAAGGAGATGGGTTGATTTTGTTCAGACAGGTAATGCTCTCTTCAATCGGCTGCAACCATGGAAAACAATTAAAGAGGATAGGGGCAAATGTCTCTCTGATCTTTACTTACTGGCCTGCATAGCAGGAATAATGACGCTTACAATATACCCTTTCCTGCCCTCCTCGGCAGAAAGGATATGGAAATCACTGGGAGTAAAGGACAACATAAGCATTCCAACGGCGGAGAAAATAATTGCCGGTTCGGTAAGATTCAATCCCGTGCATGAGAAAATCCCTTTTGAACAGCTTTCACTGGACCTGAAAGGTCCAAATTCGCTCAATCTAGTGGTGGCGAAGGTGCTGGAGGCCAGGGAACACCCGAACGCGGATAGGCTGTTCATACTGAAGGTATCCCTGGGATCAGAAGAAAGACAGATAGTTGCCGGTCTAAGAAAATTCTATTCAGCTCCTGACCTGGTCGGGAAGAGGATAGTTATAGTTGCCAATCTCAAGAAGTCAAGGATAAGGTCAGAGGAGTCAAACGGAATGCTGCTTGCAGCCGATGATGGTACCGAGTCGAGAGTTATCACACCAAGCGGAAATGCTCCCGAAGGCACGCGCATCAGGATCGGAAAGCATCATTTCAATGGTAAGGAAACAGTGGAGATAGACGACCTGAAATCGTTTGCGCTCAAAGTTCTGGAGGAAAATTCAAAAAAAGTCGCCACAGCCAATATTAACGGCAAGACGGAAGTCCTGTATGCGGATAATGATACGCTTGTGCCGGATGGGGATACTGCCGTGGGATCATCCATCCACTGATTTCCTGGACTTCAGGATAAGGTAATACACCAGCCCTCCAAGACCCTGTATCAATCCGCCTCCTACCAAAGGCAGGAGAGTATCGTAGGACATCAGGTATCCTGAAATCGCTGAGGTGCTCTGCCCGGCCCGCATGGAAACACCCTGGATGCTTGATGCGGAACCGTAATCCCCTTCTGAAATCCCTCCAACGTTAACCGCGGTTCTTATGGGCGCGCCGAATCCAGCCACCATAGACCTCATGGAATAAATTATTGCCACGAAAAGTATTGATGGAAGGAATGCAATGACTATCAGCAATATTCCCTGAACGCTCCTGGTGATTCCTCCAATGAGGACATGCCTTTCCCTCCCAACATTTGAACGACTTGATGCAAGCAAAGACGCAATTCCCGTAAAAAAGTATGATGCGGTGAAAAGTTCGCCTATTGTGGTGGAAGATGTATCGAACCTTAAGTGTAACCAGGCAGGCAGCAGGGCTATTGCCAATCCGAGACCCATACCGTTCATCAGGTTTCCAGCAGATACCTTGAGAGTGTAAGTCCAGCTGCTCTTCCTCATGACCCTTACCTGCCTTTTTACCGGGTGATCGGTTAACATCATTGAAAGCATTAGCAGGGAGACAAGAATCATAATTGCGGAAAATCCATAAAGAATCCTGTATGAATAGACGGGACTGAACCCATTAAATAAGTAGCCCTTAGCTATCAACAATAATGATCCGGCAATTGCAGAAAATGAGCCTACAGCCGTAAACAGTGAGAGTTTATCTACGCGTTCCTCCCGTTCTTTCCAGAGAGTTGCAATGTATGCAGTTACTCCGGGAGAAAAAGCCCCTCGCATTGCTCCCGGGGTTCCAGCTGTTCCTCCTACTGCCACTGCAATGAATATCAACAGCGTATTGCTCGACAGGGCAAGCACAACCATTGAAATTATGGAGGGTATTTCCACAAGCATGAGTACTTTCTTGTATCCAATTCTGTCCCCCATGAGTCCAGAAAATAACGAGATCAGCAGTGTGGAAATCCCCGATATGGAAAAAAGGATACCTATTGTTACGATGTTTGTAAAATTCAATAGATAAAGAGGGAGCGAAAGAACAACATAAATCACTCCAACGCTCCTCAGGGACCTGGATAAAATGAGTAAGCGGAAAGTTACCTTCCGCTGAGGATCTTCGGCCTCGCTCATCTTATTATCTTATTCTGGATCTTAGTTTTTCATAGATTCCAAGCGTCTCAAGTCCCTTTGATATCCCGCGGGTAACGTCTGGTCCCTCGATCTTCTTAAGCAAGGCCTTAATTTCCTCAACCCTGCCAAGGCCGAGAATAGGTGTAGCCATTTGAACAGCTACGCCGGCATACCCACTTCCCTCGAAAAACTTCCTGAGGACCTGTACCATTTCCTCAAACCTTTCGAACATGAACGATCTCCCTTCCGGGTTTCTGATAAGCTGGAAGAACGCCCCTGCTGAATCCTGTTTCTTAATTTGCCCATTCATGACCATTTGAATGATGCGTTCGTGATTTTCCTTGCCGTCGACCCAGCCTAAGCCAGCGATTATTCTGTTCTTGTCCTCGTCCAGAGTCGCCTTCTCGTATGTTGCAATCAATTCGCTCAGGTCAGTGCTGGTCCTAGCTTTTGCCAGTGCCACCGCGGACCTGATGTTCGGGTCAAGTGTGAGGAAGTCCACGAATTTTGGTGCAAGTGTTTTTGAATAATCCAGGTCAAACAGCGCGAGTATTTCCATTGCAGTGCTCCTTGCTATGGTGATCATCTTTGCCTCTTCCGGCTTCTTCTCACCGAGTAAATTGAGGAACCTTCTGACAACCTGAATCGTGTGTTCTCTGAAGCTCTTGTTGTCACTCAGGATAAGTGTCAGTGAACTAAGATTCGCTGCAACCAGATTAATTGCCGGTGTCGTCGCCTTTTGGGTCAGCGCATCAATTATCCTGAAGTATTCATCAATCGCGATATCTCCCCTGACGAAGAACGAATTGATGTCGCTAAGCATTTCTGCAATGTCAATTTCTGAAATGTTCGGCAAAATCTGGCTCACATTCCTGTAATAGTTCGGGGAGTACCGGGTCTTGAAGAATCCGGAACCATCAGAGTTGAGTTTAAGGAACTGATCAGCTTTTATGGTTTCCTCTTTCTTTTCCAGCAGGATTCTGTCCTGGTGTCCAGGTTTCTTGATTATTATGGGTACAGGCCAGGTTTCATCGGTAGTTGATCCATCCATCAGGAACTGGGACTGCTTCAGTGAAATTGTGCCGTTTTCATTCTTCACTTCAATTAATGGATAGCCCATTTTTCCAAGCCAGTTTTCCGTTATCCTGACAACTGGTTGCCCGGAAGCATCCTGAATATGCTGCCAGAAATCCTTTCCCACGGCATTGGAATACTTGAAATCAGAAAGATATTTTGATGTTCCCTGCCTGAATTTTTCGGGTCCTACAAATTGCTCCATCATCCTGAGTATGCTGCCTCCCTTGCCGTAGCTTATTTCGTCGAATATCTGCTGAATTTCGCTGGGATCTTTAACCTCAACTTGGATGGGGTGCGAACTTTTCAGCGCATCTCCTCCCATAGCCCAGAGAGTTTCACTGGAATAGAAAGTCTTCCAGACTTCATACTCAGGATATATGCTATTTACGCAAAGGTAGGACATAAAGGTGGCAAAACTCTCGTTAAGCCAGAGATCGTTCCACCAGTTCATGGTTACTAGATCGCCAAACCACTGATGTGCAATTTCATGCGCTATCACCTCAGCCACCCTTATTCGTGACTCAGCATCAGAAGACTCGTTCGTAAGAATGAGGACTTCCCTGAACGTTATGGCTCCCCAGTTCTCCATTGCTCCAGCTGCGAAATCCGGGACAGATATAAGGTGCATTTTTGGAAGGGCGTATTTGATGCCAAAATAATTCTCGTAGAATTCGATGACTTTTATGGCAGTGTCTATTGGAAAATCATCGCTCTTCAGCTCTTTTCCGGGAACAGAAAGAATAACTTCCTTATTTCCTAATTTCTTCGATTTTGATGTGAATTTACCTACACCAACATACAGAAGGTAAGTTGACATTCTTGGAGTGTCCTGGAAAAGGACCACTTTGTATGAACCCATCACTTCCTGCTCTTTAACGGGCATGTTGGATATGGCTTCAAGATCCTTTTTAATTTCAACTTTCAGTGAAAATACTGCCTTGAAGGAAGGGTTGTCGATGCATGGGATCATGTCCCTTGCAGAGTTCGGCTCAAACTGGGTAGTGAGGATCTCCTCATCCCCAGAACCTGCATGGTATAGCCCTTGAAGACCTTCGGATAACTTGTTCCTGAATGATATGGAGAGTTTCTTTCCCGAGGCTACCTTTCCTTTTATTGTCAGTTTCCATTTAGTTGTGTCGTGGGCAAATTCCAGCTCCTTGTCATCCTGGATTACGTTGTTAATAGTCATTCCCTTTGCATCCAGTACTAAATTATCCGTTTCACCTTTCAGGGTGATGTGTACATTACCTTCATATTCTTCTCTGCTCAAACCTAAGTTCAGATAAATATCATATCTGTCCACTGAAAAACTCATAATTCAGTATCCGATCAAATATTAAAATACTAAGTGAGTAACCATGAATAAGTGTACATCATTCTACCTGGTCTGATAGTATGGATGTAACAGGACTGCGAATAGATAATATTGGTAGCTCCGATAAGTCACAACCAGGAGAGCGCATTAAGTTGAAAAGCAAGATTATTGACTGGAGAACAGCACCACCTGATCTGGCAAGCCTCCAGGAAATCAAAGATATATTCAGGTCCGGCGGAAACATAGTTTTTCCCACTGAAACAGTATTTGGGCTGGGTGCAAATGCTCTTTCTGATAATGCTTGCAGCAAAGTATTTTTGACGAAGAAAAGACCAGGGGATAACCCACTCATAGTGCATGTCTCTTCTTTTGAAATGGTGGAAAGAATAGCAGAACTGGATCAGGAACTGAAAGAAAAACTAACAATGGTCTGGCCCGGCCCCCTGACCGTAATATTAAAGAATATTGGTGTTTCCAAAATTGCAACGTCGGGACTAGACACTGTAGGCATAAGGATGCCCCTGCACAGGCAGGCAAGGAAGATGATCGAATTTGCGGGAATCCCCATTGCCGCACCGTCGGCCAATATGGCTTCGAGACCAAGCATAACGAGAAACAGCGATGCACTGAGGGAATTCAATGGAAAAGTCGACGCAATAATTCTGGGAGACGAGCCGGAATTTGGACTGGAATCCACTGTGATAGATCCTTATTCCTCCCCTGCAAAGATTCTAAGATCTGGATCGTATACAGCGCAGGAGCTTGAGCCGGTGTTCGGAAAACTTGAACTGTACTCTGGAAATCAGGAGCATCCAACTACCCCTGGGATGAAATACAGGCACTATTCCCCGGTTAAACCACTATATCTCGTCGAGAACATTCTGGAATTCAAGAAAGTCGTTTCCAGGTCTGAAGATAACGTTGTCCCTATCTGCAGCGAAGAAGTTGGAGAATCTCTGGATAGATATTTTATCTCACTTGGGAGCCAGTATGACCTGAGAAGCGTGGCCAGAAATCTTTTTGCGGCGTTCAATGCTTTTGATCAGTCAAACTATGATTCTGCATTCATCCACGGTTTTCAGGAAGAGGGACTCGGCATAACTATAATGAACAGGATCCGGAAGGCCTCCTCTGAACTATAATTTCCATGTGACCTTTATAGTCTGAAAGCAATTCTACACCCATGCCACTGGTATCAGTGATAATGGGTAGCAAGAATGATTACGAGTTTTTGGAGGATGCCGTGAAAACACTGAAAGAGTTCGGTGTCAATACTGAAGTAATGGTCGTGTCAGCCCATCGTACTCCGAAATTCATGATGAGTTATGCCAGTGCCGCAGAAGAAAAAAATATAGATGTTATCATAGCTGGAGCTGGAGGCGCTGCCCATCTGCCTGGAATGGTGGCATCCAACACTATTATACCGGTGATCGGTGTCCCAGTACCTTCCAAACATCTGAATGGCATGGATTCACTTCTATCAATAGTACAGATGCCCAAGGGGATTCCAGTAGCCACAGTGGCAATTGGAAATTCAACAAACGCTGCGCTTCTGGCCATCAGGATACTGGCGTTAAAGTATCCAGATCTAGGGAAGAAGATGCATGCATACATGGACAAACAGACCATGGATGTTCTTGGTGACAAGATTCAATGAGGATAGGCATACTGGGCTCGGGCCAGCTGGGCTGGATGCTTATCCTGGAAGGGAGGAAATTCGGCTATGAATTCAATGTGCTTGATGAATCCCGTGGCCCCGCGGCAAGGATAGCTGACTCGTTTTATCCAGTCTCCGAGTTCCGAAAATTTGTCGATAAGTGCGACTATGTGACCTTCGAATTTGAAAATGTCCCCGTAGAAGCGCTGGAGTACGCACAGTCACAGGATAAACTCAGACCGGGGCTTGATAGCATAGTTATCAAGAAGAGAAGGTCGCTCGAAAAGAAATTCCTGAAAGACAATGGATTCAAAATTGCTGATTACACGATAACTGACAATTTTGAAGACGCAGTTGACCAGGCTGCTAAATTTGGAAATGCAATAATCAAGACCTCTGAAAGCGGATATGATGGCAAGGGTCAACTGCATGTTGTTGATGGAAACTATTCAGGAGATAAGCTGGAAGGACAGGAATTTGTGGTGGAAAAATTCGTCAAGTTCCAGTACGAATCCTCCATCATGATTTCCAGGGACATTGAAGGTAATGTCGCATCATTCCCCCCTTCGTTCAATTTCAACTATATGGGAAAGCTGAGGCATTCAAATTCTCCTCTTGAAGCGGGACAGATGTCCGAGATTGGTTCTAGATTGGTTTCCAGGCTGAACTATGTGGGAACTATGGGGATAGAATTCTTCTTCGACGGCAGGGATTACCTGATCAACGAGTTTGCTCCCAGGGTGCATAATGGCGGGCATCACACGTTGATGGGCTTCTCTATTTCACAGTTTGCGCAGCATGTCCTTGCGGTTTCCGGCAGGAATGTGTTGCAGCCCAGGCAGTTCACTCCTTCCGGGATAGTTAACATTGTAGGACGGGAAATTGACGATCAGCTGACCACAGCGCTATTAGCCAATGAGGAAACAATTCTATACAATTATGGGAAAACTCCAAGAAAGGGAAGGAAACTAGGACATGTCAACATAACTGATAAGACAATAGAAGGGCTAAGATCGCGGATCAGCAAAGTCGAAGAAATTATCTATAAGGGTAAACCTGAATTATACTTTTAACTACTGTTTATCTCTTTCTGTAGTTTCTGCAACTCTTCATCCTGCGGTGAGATATCCACCGCAAGTTCGAGAGTTTTTTCGGCGTCCTTTCTTTTGCCCATCTTGATAAGGACCTCAACCCTCTTCTTTAGATAGAATGTATTCGAAGGAGATAGCTTGATCAGTGCATCAATGTCTCCAAGTGCTCCTTCGTGATTATTGGTTTCAGTGTAAAACTTGAATCTCCTGAACAGGAAAATCTGGTCCGCACTGTTAAGGCTGACAGCTTTCGAATAATCTGCCAGTGCCTTATCCATATGCCCATTCTTGTAATGCACATTCCCTCTGTTGTAATAGTAATCCGGAATGTCACTTTCAATTTCAATGGCTTTCTCAAAGTTGACGAGTGCCTCATCCAAATTACCCATATCTTCAAGTACAGATCCTAGCGCATTCCTGAAGTCCGCATTTTCCGCGTTTATCGCGACTGCTTTTTTATAATCTTCCGCAGCTTCCTTAAGCATCTTCATTGAGTAAAATGCCAGTCCCCTGTTGTAGTAATAATCCGGGTCATTGCCTAAAATCTTGATAGCCCTGGTGAATTCCTTGATAGCTTCCGAATAATTCTTTAGATTGAAAAACGAGATTCCCCTCTCATTATAATCGTCTGCCTGATCTGTCTTATCTTTCTGAAATGGATTTTGAGCCATCCCCCTGTCAACTAGGTAAACTATTTGAACGTTACTTAGTTTAACAACATAAAAGAACGGATTGAAATAGAGTTTCACCTGGATTGACTGCTTTGCCTATTTTTTGGTGCAGTGCAGGTTATGTGGCTGTTGCAGAGTTAGAATGTGCAGTAAATTTATGTGCATTTCCTTTCAAGTCCTTTGTTACAGGCACGTTTGACTGATAATCCAATAAGTTATAGTTGTAGCCACCTGTGCAGCCTTATTTAGTGATTCCATGAAGATAGGCAGTAAAATGATAACTGGTAAGGAAACTAATAGGCTGAAAAGTACTCGGTATCGACGCTGGGTAACCTATTAGTCTAAAAACGTATAAATCTCGGGGCATATCTTATTATGTTCTATTGAAGATATATCAAAAACCCCATTCTTATGCAGATAAACGCTAATCGTTTTCAACTTTCAGGATATTTCTGCCAGGCATCATATAATTCAAAAACACAATTTCGCCTTTTATTTGGATATTATGTACCGGATGAGGCAAGGCGTAGTTGAATATTTTTAAAAATCGACATCAAGAGTTTTGCAAAAAGACTCATTAAACGCGTAACCTGTAGAAACGGCATGAATTGAATGTCATTCAGAAACGATCAAGGTTATTGTTTCCTCTTCCTGCAACGAGTTTCCTGTAAGTAATCCACTCAGTCCTCACTATTCTTGATATGTCCCTTTTTAACGCAACGGACTCCCTGAGAAACCTGGTCGTTCTGGGGTCTGAAGTATAACCTGATCCAAAATCACCATATTCCTGGTGCAATTCCTCAATCACAGAATCCCTGGTTACCTTGCTGATTATAGATGCAGCCATGACTGAGGGATAAGTTGAATCTGCCTTATGCTTGCAGATAACATCCTTCCCTGTCTGGGTCCTGAGTTGTTCCTGCAACCTTTTCTCGTTTGTGTCAAAGGAATCTATGTATACTGTCTTATCGGCTTTTTTCAATAGAGAGACCACGATCTCATATTCAATTTCGTTAAGTGTCATGGTCTTCATTTTCTTGTTTATGGTGGGTGCATCTATGACCTCAACCTCAATTATTCCCGCGGAATTCCTGATACTTTCGTAGATTTCACTTCTCCTGTGAGGGGAAAGAACCTTTGAATCCTTAACTCCTATTTTTAGGAATTCTTCTGGGTCTCCACAAACAAGAGAGATGACCATTGGACCGAACACCGGCCCTCTACCAGCCTCATCGATTCCACAGTTCCCCACAGTGTTCTGACTCATTGAATGATGAGGAAATGATTATAGCACAAATGAGCTTTTGGACTGTGGATCAGGAGATCGCCTTCCGCAATGTCAAGAAGTTTTTTGGTGAAAAGGAGGCGCTTGCTGGCGTAGACCTGACCTTTAATTCAGGCGAGATTCATGCGATCCTTGGACCAAATGGATCAGGCAAGACCACAATGCTTAGAATAATAGGAGGAGTGACCTCACAATCGTCCGGTGAGGTAAGCATTCTTGGACTATCTCCGTTAACCGATAAACTTGAGATCAGGAAAGTCTGCGGCCTTGTCGAGGAAAATCCCTCAATATATGGGTCCATGACCATCAGGGAGTATCTGGATTTCCTTGTCGTGATACGGGAGATTGATAGGGAGGCTGCCTGGAAGAGGGCTGATTCGCTCATAAAAGGTTTCTCCATGTTGGAATACTACGACGAGCTTGTCGGATCACTTTCTTTCGGAACAAAGCAGAAGGTGGCAATTGTTGGCGCACTGTTACATGATCCGAAGATAATTGTCATGGATGAGGCGTATAAGGGGTTGGACCCTCATTCCTTCAATTTATTGAAAAGACTGCTGAGATCTTTCTCCGAGTCTGGAAGACTCATAGTATTTTCCACACACATACTTGAAATCGCAGAGTCCCTTTGCGACAGAATCTCCATCCTCTACAAAGGTAAAATTATTTTTTCTGACAGCAATGATGCATTCAATAACCTGGCCGTCAAGACGGGAGTATCAGCAGAAGACCTGTTTATAAAGCTTACCGGGGAGTCCGACATGACCTCTGTCCAGAAGGATGTCATGAGGTATTTCGATGACCTCAGAAATTGAAAGAAAACTTGCTAAGCAGATTATGGTGGAACAGCGTTATCTGTCCTTAAAGGGATTCCTGGACTACAGGAAAGGTCTGTTCAGGAAGTCTCCCCTTAACGGCAAGTCGCTTCGAAGATATGTTACCGTGAACTATGCTGTTTCAGTAGTATCGTTTACCTTCATATCAATAGCCATTTTCTTTTTCAAGACCCTGGGCAATTATTCTGTTGCAAGCATTTCCAACATCACTTTTCTCGCAATAGTGTATTCTTTCTTCATCTCAGGTTACAATTCCCTGCTTCTCTTCAATTCCATAATGGACAATCGGCTCCTTAAGCCCCTTGAGATAGCTCCACAATCAAAGAATACAAGAATACTGCTGCTTTGCTTCCTGATTTATTATGGATCTGCTTCTCTCTCCATTTCAGCCCCTGTTTTCATTCTGGACTCTATATACCTTGGTTCCCTTAGCTTCCTTCCTTCGGCAATAGTATGGTCTGTTTCGATGATTTTTCTTGGCCAGATATTCGGATTTGGCATTGGATTGATCACCTCTCGTTCAAGAAAGGCTGCAGTTTCATTCTCCATGACTGTATTTACCCTGGCAAAATTGCTTGTGATAATTGCTGCCTTTTCACTTCTGGAACTGATACTGTTTGAACCAGGTTCCATAAACTTCAGCATCCCTGACTTTGGCTTTAAATCATATTTCCTGTATTTACTTGGGATTCCGTACATCCTCTTCTTCTCTGGAAATAGCCTTCTGTCTGCCATAGATGGATTTATAGTTTCCCTGGTTTATCTGGCAGTGAGTGTTTTTGCAGCTTACAGGATAACCAGGAGGGCCGCGCGCAGACTGGTTGAGGAAACGGTTTATTCCTCGGCTGGCGTTGTAGAAAACAAGCCATTCAGCAGGAAGGGAATTTTTCGCACATTGTTGTCAAAGGATGTCTTATTCACGCTCAGGAACAGCTACAACGCCATGCTTCTGGTAATTCCGGCCCTTGTCACTGTTCCAATAATTGTGCCATATGTGGGAGGGGATTATGCAGGGGCAAACCCGCTGGGAGTCATGCTCACATTGTTGTCGTTGAGCGCAATCTGTGCATCTTTTTTCGCATTCATGTCCCTTCTCGCGGAATCAGAGGGGATCAACGTCCTGAAAACTGTCCCGGTCACAATTAAGAGAATGATAAACTCCAAGTTCATTTTTGGAAGTGCAGTTTTTCTTCCTTTTATGATCCCTGCTTCCTTTGCAGCGCTATACTTTATTTCATCAGGCTGGATATATTTCCTGCTTGTTCCTGCGGCACTTTTCCTGGCGTTCTCGTATTCAATGATGATAAACTTGAGAAGGTTTTTCCTTAAGATACCTCCAGAAGCCACTAGAATTACGCCGGATTCGTTTGGAGGCAATATCGGGTTGATGTATACCTTCTTCACAACCTTCATACTCAACCTGTTACCGTCGCTTGTGGGTTTCCAGATATATTCAAGCGTCTACGTCCCGCTTTTTGCGCCTAACTCCCCCCCATCCTATTTACAGGAAATGCTGCTGGTACTTTTCATTGAATTCATTGTACTGGTTTTAGTCCTGCTGGTGATAAACAAGGAGAAAAGGCTTTCCAGGACGCTTTAAGCTCTCAGAACTGAATCCGTTAATGAACACAAATTAAAAATCGCTGAACATGATCAAGAAAGGGGAAGGTGGAACAGGGGATGATCTTTTCTGGCCTTTAAAGATCAATCGTAGAATTGTGTCCCAAACTCAAAGGCATTGACAAAGTTAAATAAACGAAATAAATATGGGCTGCTGCTGTGAAGTTTAATGGTCGACTATAGAAACCTACCAGATGATCTGCTTATCAGAGCACTTGCTGAGCAATTCAAGAAGGATGATCGCGTTAAGGCTCCAGAATGGACGGAATATCTTAAGGCTGGAATACACAGGGAATCGGCATGGACCCAGTCGGATTGGTATCAGACAAGACTTGCGTCTACCCTGAAGAAGATTGGCAAATTTGGACCGATTGGAATTTCAAGACTCAGCGCATATTACGGGGGCAGGGTGGACAGAGGCTCACAAGGGTATCACCCAGCAAAGGGCAGCAGGTTCATAGTCAGGCACATGCTCCAGACCCTGGAGACACTGGGATACGTCAAGAAGGACAAGAAAGGCAGATATCTGACTCCTAAGGGCATATCGCTTCTCACGAAGACTTCTAAAGAAATAATAAAGGAAAAATCAAAAGAATCGGAAATCTGGGCAAAACTGGCATAAGAAGATACGGGTGGTGACTCTCTCTTGGATAATGATGACGAATTAGAGGAACTGAGGAGAAGGAAAATGGAAGAGCTCCAGAGAGGAGCATCACAGGAGCAGTACGAAGAGCGGAAGAAAGCCTCTGATACGGAAAGAGCTAAGAGACAGATGCTACTGAGGCAGATCCTGTCACCGGAAGCCAGGGACAGATTAAGCAACGTAAGGCTGGTCAGACCAGATCTGGCAGAGGACGTGGAAAACCAACTGATCCAGCTTGCACAAATGGGAAGATTAAACAGAATAGTTAAGGACGAGGATGTCAAGGATATCCTTGAGAAATTAACTTCAGCCAAGAAAGAAACCAAGATAGAAAGGAGATAATAATGAGCAGAAACAAGGAACTAGGTAGGAAGATCAGGCTATTGAAACAGGTCAAATCGAATAGAAGAGTGCCGGGATGGGTCATGATGAGGACCGACAGGAGATTTGTCCAGAACGACAAGAGAAGAAACTGGAGGAAGAACTCCCTTAAACTCTAGGTGAAAACTAATGGAAGAACAGCAGGCTACAGAAGAGATTTTTCTAAATATACCGTTAAGGAAGGCTAAGCTGGTTCCCACTACCAGGAGAGCTGATGCGGCCATAAGGCTTATCAGGAATGAAGTTGCAAGGAAGACAAAATCTGAACTTGAGAATGTTTGGATTGACCCAAAAGTCAACGAAAACATATGGGAAAGGGGAAAGAAGAAAATCCCTTCCAAAGTAAGAGTAAGAATTCTCAAACTCCAGGATGGAACAACAGAAGTGATAATGCCATAGACCAGATGATAAGAAAGATCGACATCGACAGCAGCGACTTCGTTGGGTTATTCGGCCGGGTCGGTGACGATATCGCCATTTTTTCAAGAAACCTCGACAGCAAGACAGCAAATGACATAGCGCTATTTCTCAAGGTAAGTTCCGTGAACGCAGACTTGAACGGGATAAACTATGCTGGTTCGCTCATTTCCATGAATTCAAATGGGATTGTAATGCCAAAGGAATCCTATATTGACAAGAAAGAGGTCAATGATCGAAATGTTGTTTACCTCAAAGACAAGGTCAACGCGATGGGAAATGATATCCTGGCAAATGACAGGGGTGCAATTATTCACAAGAACTTTGGCAGGACTGCGATAAAGGGGATTCAGGATGCACTTGGGGTAGAAGTCATTAAAGGCGAGGTTGGAGGGATCAAGACCGTGGGCAGCGTATCGGTTCTGACTAAAAAGGGATTGATTGTTACACCAACCACCAGCGAGGAGGAAATGAAGTCCCTTTCACAATTTTTTAAAGTGCCCATAAAACAGGGAACTGCCAACTTTGGCAGCATTTATGTTGGATCTGCAATGATGGCCAACTCATCCGGGGTAATAGTGGGGAATGCGACGACCCCGATCGAATTGGGAAGGATAGACGAAGCCCTTTCATGATTTTAGAATTTCGGAAAGCTTGACCAGGCTGCGAAGCTTCAACCGGTTATTGGAAAGGTTTTCTGCACCACCTTCTTCGCGATCCACGACACAGATAACCTCGCTGACCAGTGCGCCCTTCTCTCTCAGGAGTTCTGCGGCTTTTATCACAGAGCCTCCTGTTGTAATCACGTCTTCAATTATAGTAACGGTCTTTCCAGACACATCCGGTCCGATCAGTAAGTCCTTTGTACCATGTCCCCGCTCTTTCCTTATCATAACAAATGGGAAAGCGCCAATGATAGAGGACGCAGAAATCAAAGGTATGGCGCCCAGTTCAACTCCCGCAATTAGCTGGGATTTCACAATGGCTGCAATGCCCGATCCAATCCTTTGAAGCACGGTTGGATTAGTATAAGCTCTTTTTATATCGACATACAGGTTGGATTCCTTTCCAGAAGTGAGTGTAAACTTACCGAATCTAATGGAATCGCTCTCAATCAGCATCTTTGCCAGCCCGCTGGTTTCCTCAACGCCCTTTGACCCTGTATACTCAATCATCCTGTCCCTTATTGGTTAGCCTCTATTTTAATTAGGATCTGTTAACTGAAACAACATTTAAATAGCTCGTTGACAATAGTGTCATACGTATGCAAGACATGTATCCTTTCTTAATGAGTGAGCGGCGCAAGGAAGTTGACCTTGCTGGCGATGAGTTGTCGATTGAAGATAGCCTCGAGTGCCCTCAGGACAGGCATATTGCAGAAGCAGAACTTTACAAGATGGTAAAAATCAAGATCGTTGGATGCGGTGGAGCGGGCTCAAATGCTGTTACCGGAATTCACAACGCTGCAATAGGAGGAGCAGATCTACTGGCGGTAAACACTGATTCTATGCACCTTCTTACGAAGACGAAATCCAAATACAAACTGCTGATAGGAAAGAGAACCACCAGGGGGAATGGAACCGGTGGCCTTCCAAGGAAAGGTGAAGAATCAGCTATGGAAGAAATCACCAAGATCAGGGAATTCCTTAGAGGATCCGATTTGACCTTCATTACCTGCGGTCTGGGTGGCGGTACCGGCACAGGTTCAGCCCCAGTAATGGCAAAAGCCGCAAAGGAATCAGGTTCTATGGTTATTTCTATTGTCACGCTGCCATTCAAGTCAGAAGGAAAATTCAGGGCAAATACAGCACTGCACGGACTGGACAGGATCTATAAACTTTCAGATACGACAATTGCGATCCCGAATGATAAAGTTGCAGAGCTCGCTGGAACAAGGAAAATTGAGGAGGCATTTGCTTACGCGGACTCATTGCTCACCGAAACTATAGGTGGGCTGACTGATCTTATTGTACAGACTGGCCTGGTCAACATTGATTTTGCAGATGTAGTCAACATGATGAAAATTGGCGGAGCTGCGGTAGTAGGAGTTGGCCATGGGTCAGGAGATAACAAGGCCCTGAACGCAATGATTGAGGCTATCCGTTTTCCGTTGCTGGAAGCTGATCTTTCAGAGGCAAAAGGGTGCATAGTCAGTATTGTTGGCGGTAGAGATCTCACAGTCAAGGAAGGTACTGAAGCGCTGTATGAAATCAAGGCCAGATTACACCCCGATGCGAGACTCAGGTGGGGTCTGCGGATTGATCCACAGTTGAAAGGCGAAGCCAAAGTGATGGTTCTCCTGGTTGGTGTTAAATCTCCATATTCCGTGAGATCTCCGGACGACATTAAGAGGATGGAAAAGCTGCTGGGAGACGGCGATGACAGCTTTGACATAGACCTGATTAGATAATTTTTAGAGAATTCCCAATAACAGCTGAATTATTTTAGTAAGCTGCCTTTCGAGGCGGCTTATTTATTTTGTCCGGAATTGATTTTATGGCACTCATTCCGGGTCAAATTCTCTCATATTTTGCCTGAAATCTCCATATGTCATGCTCGATTGCCAAAGAACAGGAAAAAATTTGAGTGGGATAATCAGGCGGAAATATGTTTGAAACGATTGTTCGCATAGCTTTTTTTATAAGTGTTAAATTACGGAGGGAATCTTTATGGTGACCAAACCTGCGCGAATGTATTCAAAGATTTCGGGCCCGGCGTATACGAGACGGGAGTTCATGGGAGGAGTTCCCTATCCTAAGATTACCACTTTTGTGCAGGGGAACCAGAAAAAGGATTTCGAAGTGGAAATGAGGCTGATTGCGAAAGAAGCCTGCCAGATAAGGCACATCGCCTTGGAAGCCGCAAGAGTCCTGGTTAACAGAAAGCTCAGCGATTTGGCAGGAGTTGACGGATTCTATCTTCAGATCAGACCATACCCGCACCAGGTCATTCGGGAACATAAAATGGCAACGGGAGCCGGAGCAGACAGAATTTCCAGCGGCATGAAGATGGCTTTTGGCAGGCCCGTTGGAACTGCAGCCAGAGTTGCCCCCAATGACGTAATAATGGTTGCCAGAATAACTGCCGATAAGGCCAAAGACCTAAAGATAATCTTAAATAAAGCTGCAATAAAACTACCTACGCCATGCAGAATTACCATTACAAAAGGAATGGATATTGCCAAGAGAATGGGCGCCTGACCGATTTATTATTCCCCGCTAATTTATTGAATTAGATCCAATAAAGTCCTGGATGAACTTAGCTGCAAGCATTACAGTATTGCCGTTGTCATACAAAGGTGAGATTTCAACAATATCAAACCCGACAGTTTCCTTTGAAAAAGCCCGTATCAACTCCCTCACGTCAGTGTGCAGCAAGCCATATGGTTCCGGTGTTCCAACACCTGGTGCGAATGCGGGGTCGATGCCATCCATATCAATGGAAAAATAGATCTTCCTGCCATGAATCTCATTCTTCAATTCATCGATAACTTGCTTTATTCCATTTTCTCTGACGTAATCGGCTGTTACGAACCTGACCTTCGAGTATTCAGGTGACTCAAATTCTTCTTTGGAAACCGATCTTGTCCCAACGGAAGTTATCCTGTTTCTTCCCAGGATTTCCAGGGACCTTCTCGTCACGCACGCGTGGTTGTACTTATTCCCCATGTATTCTGCACGGAAATCTGCATGGGCGTCGATTATGATCATGTAGGAGTCACTGAATGTCCTGACAGCTCCAACCGTAATGGAATGCTCTCCACCAATCATAATAGGTATCTTTTCATCCTTCCGTAAGAAACTGGTGATGGTCTCCACCGTGTCTATGTTTTCCTCTGCGTCCTCGGATGGGAAAATATTACCCAGATCGCATATACTTGACTCAGCATAAGTAGTTTTATAGTACGGGTCAAATGATTCCAGGTTATCGTATGCCTCTCTTATTCTGTTAGGTGTAAATCTTGAGCCTTTTCGGTAGCTGGAAGTCCCGTCGTATGGAACTCCAAAAATGACAAACCTGCTATCCGGATAAGCAGTTTTTGAGTCTGGCAGAACCAGAGGTGAAACTAACCCAATCAGTTCTGTAGCATGATCTTTCTTTTGCCCATCGCTTCCCAATATGAGACCTCTGTTCCTGCCTTGATCTTACCGAGCTCTTCCTCGTTCAATGGGACCTGAAAAGTCTCAAAAGTCTCCGAATCCATGAGCTGTGCCTCTTTGTTTGCGATCGAGAGAACCTGAGCATTCTTCTTTTCAATCATCGGTACCTTAACTTTGTGTTTCACCGGAAATACAACGCTGTGTTTTTGATTATCAAAAATACCAATGGCAACAATCCGGCTCTTTGCTTCACCATGCTTACCTGGTTTGGAAGTGGTGATGTCCATAATCTTACAAGGAGAATCTTCAACGATCATGTATCTGCCAACCTTGAGTTCTCTAACTTCAACTTCTTGCCAGCTCATTTATTATCTCACCGTGCATACTTCATATATTAAAATAACTATTGCACGTCTAGATCGCAATTCCTCATTTTCCTCTGCTGTTGTCCAAAGGGAAAGCCGAAGTATCTAAGTTTGAGCCTCCACTGTGAGTCAAGCCGGGTGATTCGAACACCAGGTTATTCCTTCCTGGCCTCCTGAAATAGGCCTACGATGTTTCCTTCCGGGTCTTTGCCAATATAGCTCCATCCCTCACCAGGAATTTCGTGCTTTGCGGAAACTTCGGTTCCGCCTGCACTCCTGAATTTTCCAATCGCTCTGTCTATGTTATTCACACCTATGTAGTTCCTCGGGAGATCTCCATCGCCTGCTTTCCTATACATTCCTCCACCAATTGTTTCACCTGTCGGACCCGTCCTTATAACCCAGTATTCCATGCCTGGAATCTGTGCTTTCTCAAACTTCCAGTCAAAACACTTCGCGTAGAAAGACTTCAGTTTGTCAATGTTCGTGGCGGGAATTTCAAAATGAACTACCGTTTGATGAACCATAGGATATAATTTACAGTACAGTATTTATAATTTATTGCTTAATGGCTCTCACTCTTCCCGTTTTATCGAACGCATACTTTCATATTTTCTGGGTTATGGTGGATGGTTCAACGAATCTGCATCATTCCTTTCGCTTATCATGTGATTTCACATGATAATCGTGTTTTGCCCATAACAAAATATTAAGCACAATTATAGTTCGCTGTCATGTTCGAGTATGGAACACTGCTTCCTGCTTCTGATTGAGAAGCTAAGGAAATCTGAAGAATACATTATTTCAAGCCCTTTTTCCGAATGTGGACGCAAAAAAACTAATAAGGTCTAAATTTAATTTTTTCCATCAGCCGGCAATTCGGAAACTATTGATCAATAGACAACAATTTCTCCCATCATCCACCCGGGAGTCTGCATTGACATCTCACCGCAGAGACACATACATGCCCACGAAATGCTCCCGTATGAATCAAAAACTACGAATGCAGTGGTGGTAGAATCAGGCTCAATTGGAATGTTAATTCCCGATGTGGTTGTGAAAGTGTGTGAAATGTTAAAGGGAGATACGGTATTGTAGTTCATAGATATTGCTGGAGTGCCAGATCCCGTAAAGCCTGAATTCAAGCCAGAAACATGAATTTCATTTCCAAGTACGCCGCTAACAGCAGAAGCCGAACTGGTTAGAATTGGATCAAGATCATGGTCGTAGTTCACAATTGTGATCTTCACTTCTGTCCCAAACGGAACCCTTATGACCGCAGAAGAAGAGAGGGTGTTGTCAGAATATACAAAGAATAGGTCCTGGCCCGCTATGGTTTGGTTCCCAGAACTGGTGTTAGTAATCACTAGATTTAGATCGTAAACGGGATTTGATTGCGTATTGGCGGGAACCCCAGGATATCCAATGTAAACGCCTACCGAGAAAAAGGCGATAAGAAGCAGCACGATCAGGAAAGCAGAGGCCCTAAGGTTCAACTTAATCACTATATAAAATACTAGAGTTTCAGGGTAAATAAACGCAGATACTTACTGGTAAGGGTGTTTGCACTCGAAAATACAAATCCCGGAAATTAATACGAAATGATGTCTTCCCAAAAACCGTTTCCAAACCAATAAAGCTAATGTACGGCCCTCTTTCTGTTATCCAGCCAAACCTGTCTTGTTGCCCATAGTTTCGTTTACTGGTACTGGGCACTGCCATCTACATAACCCTTCATTCTTCCATGAGTTCAGAGATGGGCACATCTTCGACGCGGCATCGTGAGACCACACCAAATTATATTGCTCCTTTTCCTCCCAGGTTCAGAACATAATTATATAGTGTTTGAATATGGGGATGCTTGCTTATGCCTAAGACTGGAACATCCCCTATAAGACCAATGGATCTACTTCGACAATCGCTTGAGAAGAATGTGATGGTGGAAGTGAGAGGTAAGAGAGTATATTCAGGTATTCTCGAAGGATACGATGTCTACATGAATTTGGTTATTAGAAATGCCGGAGAGACAATTAATGAGGAAAGCAGAGGCATCCATACCAGAGTTCTAGTAAGAGGTGACAATATAATTTATGTGTCCCCATCGGGAGGTGATGCGAATTGAGTAATGGAACAGCAGTAATGGGTAAGATGAACAATAAGAAAGTTCATATAACCTGCAGGAGATGTTCACATCATAGTTATCATGTCAGGGAGAAGAGGTGCTCACACTGTGGCTTTCCTGCCGCAAGACTTAGATCCTACAAATGGGCAAAAGCTAAATGAGCATTGTGCCGTAATTGGCATAATTGGGAGAGAACAGGTTTTTTCCAATGTTGTAATCTCCCTTAAGGCCCTTCAGCATAGGGGTCAGGAAAGTGCAGGTGTTGCCACCTATGACGGATCCTCCATTAACCTCAGGAAAGGTATGGGGCTGGTAAATGATGTATTTCAGGAAAAGGATGGAGTTCTTGCCCAGACTCTTTCTGGTAACGTAGGAATAGGACACACCAGGTATTCAACTCAGGGATCAAAGTCCCTGGAGAATGCAGGTCCGTTCGTGATTTCATCATCCGTTGGATATGTTGCTCTTTCACACAACGGCGAGATAACTAATGCTGACAAACTCCGGGAAGAACTTAAGAAGAGAGGTGCATCCTTCGTGACGTCTTCTGATACCGAGGTCATGCTCGTTGAAATCGCCAAGGATATTGCCGAATTTGGGATACCGAGGGGGTTCAGAAATTCCATGGGTAGGTTGGCTGGTGCATATTCGGCTTCTGTAATGGTAAACAACAGGTTGTTCGCCATCAGGGACCCCTATGGAATCAGGCCGCTGGTTCTTGGAGAAGTTGATGGTTCTTACATGATCGCGTCCGAGAGTTGTGCGATCGATTCGCTTGGTGGAAAATTCATAAGAGACGTTAAGCCAGGAGAACTGGTTGAATTAACGGAAAATGGGTTCATATCCCACTTCACTTACGCAGCCAGAAGAACTGCTCACTGCATGTTCGAATACGTATATTTCGCCCGACCAGACAGCATCATTGAAAATAGGGAAGTTTTCGAGGTCAGGAAACGCATAGGCCACATGCTTGCAGAGGAGCACCCGGTTGAAGCAGATGTCGTGGTACCTGTGCCGGATTCCGGCAGGACCCAGGCACTGGGTTATTCTGAAGCATCGGGCATTCCTTACGATGAGGGGCTGATAAAGAACAGGTATTCGCAAAGAACGTTCATCATGCCTTCCCAACGTACCAGGGAAACGGCGATAAAACTCAAGCTCAATCCAATAAGATCGGTGATTGAAGGAAAGAGGATTGTGCTGGTGGATGACAGCCTGATAAGAGGAAATACCTTGAAGCACCTGGTAGCCCTGCTGAAGAGGTTTGGGGCGACAGAAGTGCATGTCAGGATAGGCTGCCCTCCAATCGTTTCCGCATGCTATTTTGGAGTGGACATGAAAACAAAGGATGATTTCCTTGCAAGGGGTAAAACTGTTGAAAAGATCAGGCAATCCATAGGTGCAGACTCACTCGGATACATTTCGATGGGAAACCTGACAAAAGCAATTGACTTCGAACAGGATCAGCTTTGCCTGGGCTGCCTCAGCGGACTTTATCCAGCATATGTACCGGGCAAGAATTACGAAATCCAGGCCGCCTTGGAAGGCTATTGAGCCATTTTTTCTGCTATTTCCTTCTTTATTTTTTCGACATCAAGTGTCCTGCCAAAATAATCAGCCCTGAATGCGAAAGAAAGCCTCGATGCAATGAGCCTGCAGACCCTGCCTCTCTTTACCTTCCCTATGGACGATATTCCTGGATATTTGTATATGATTCCATGTTTGGGTGAAGGCGTTCCTTCTGACTTGTGCTTGAACAGTGCCTTCTCGGCCCCCATGACCTGTATTGCGCCAGATGGCAACTCAGCCAGTTTCTTCAGCGACCTGGAGGATGAAATCATGTCAAGACAGATATCTGGTCCGGCTATGGCAATGGAATTAGGCATGATAGATCTTATCTCGGATTCCATTTTCTCCCTTATGGCAGTCCTTAGCTGGCATAATTGCTGTCCTTTCATTAAAATGTCAGCAATCAACGGATCCTCTGACTTAATCTGGAAGGCCGAACACGGATCCTTTCTGTGGACTTCATCGATTACAATGTTTCCAAACGGTAGAATCTGCTCATAATAGAGGTTGATTATCCTGTCAAGTTCTGTTTTAAAAGAGTGTATCCTTATCAGGTACTGTTCCCTGTTAAACTCTTCTCCTATCCTTCTTCTTGCGAAAAGGAGGGCGATTTCCCTCAGGTCTGGAATATCCTGGTCCTGCATCTCTTCCAGTTCCTGGATCTTTCCATTTCTCAGTTCTGAAAGCACCTGTACCGGGTCTTCTTTCATTCCTTTGAACAGGAACTTCTTTCCGCCCACTTCCTTTCCATACCACGTTATCCTTTCTTTCATCTCGCTTTTCCCTCAACGGTATCTGTTCGATAAGGATTCTGTCGAAGTCTACGACCTTGAGATCTGAAATTTCCGATAATGAAACGAGCATTTTACCTGTCCCTAATATCTCGTTGTTTTCGGAAACTGCCAGGACTCTTTCTCCCTTGGCAGGATTGCCAGTAATCGCCCTTATTCCGCCGGGGAAAAGATCTGAACCCCTGGAAATGTTTGATATTGCGGAATCTTTAACGACAATCTTGGGTGTACCCCTGAAAAGGAATTCCAGAGGGATAATCATTTTCTCGAGCTTTTCCTTCAATCCATTCTTGAACATTTCAGCCGCAATTTCGATCTCCTGCATTGTTACCAGTTGTGACTCTGAAAAGTCCCCTGTAAGCGTTCTCCTTAAATCGATAAGCTGGGCGCCCTGGCCAAGATAAGAACCAATGTCTGTGCAAAGCGTCCGGACGTAAGTCCCCGATTCACACCTGACCCTGAAGAGTACTGTTTTTGCCTTTCTTTCTATAATTTCCAGTGAGTATATTGTCCTGATCCTCACCTTCCTGGCAACTGCAGATCTTAATGGTGGAAGCTGATACACTGGGCCAGTGAACTTCCGGAATGCCTCTTTCAGATCTTCATCAGTAGCGTTCCCGTGCAGCAACATAGTTCCAACGTATTCTTTGGGAAACTCATGTGCCACGTCTATGAGCTTTACGGCCTTCCCCATGGCCATCACTAAAACTCCAGTTGCCATTGGATCGAGGGTTCCAATATGGCCAACCTTTGTGCCGGGAATCATCTCCTTTATCCAAAAATCGATCTGGTGAGAACTCGGGCCCTTCGGCTTGTCAATTACCAGAAATCCGTTCATTGGGCTTCCAGGCCCGGAATCTTTCATAAATCTGTTCTGCAGCCTCCTTCACGCTAAGACGAGTTGTATCTATTATCACGTTATATAGTTGGGGGTCTCTGTGATCCACCCCGAAGAAATCCATGAACCTCTCAGAGTCGGATTTCTCCCGTTCCCGTATCATGGACCTGCTTTCTTCCAGGCCAATGTGTTCTCTACCTGAAAATCGGGTGATCCTTGTATCCTCGTCCGCGTCAAGAAAGACCCTGAAGCAATCTATTCCGGACTGGATTGCAAGGAAGGCACTGAGCCTCGACTCCATGACTGTGTCATCGTTTTTCTTCAGGTATTCAACCAGAACGTCATTCTGTTTTCTGTCAAAAACCGGATCCAGTTCTGCCTTTTTTTCAAACGCTTCAAGAGTCATTCCGAGATCGCGAGCCTGTTTCCGGAAAATCTGTCCGCCAGACAGGAATTCATAGCCAAGTTTTGCAGCAAGGGCCTTGCCGGTGCTTGACTTCCCGCTGCCAATTGTGCCGCTGATTGTTATCCTTGACAAATCAGTTCATTCCCATTTCGGAATGTTCAAGCTTTTCAATCCGGTACTTGAAGTCGATATACTTGATTATCATGGTTGCAAAATATCCCACCGTCAGAGAGGCAAACATGTAGATGGCAATCCAGTCCGGAATGATCCATGCTTCTCCTGAAGCAACATTCACGCCGACGTACCAGGGCACGGTTATGAGTGCGTAGGGAAGAGAATATATGAAAACGTCCAGCCAGATGAATATAAGGAGAGTGAATATTGTCAGGATCATCAGCGGTTTCATGGTGTTCATTGTAACAGACTGGCTCTCCATCATGACTTCTGTCCTCATCTTGCTGAGCCTGTTGATCTTATCCCTTTCGTTATTCCTGTATGCTGCCCTGATAGCTTTTCCAAAAGCCCTGCTCCTGTGCTGTATCTCTCCCATCTTAATCCAGTCTGTGAAGAAATACCTCGGTACTGACGTTATAAGCCCAATCAATATACCTGAGGACACAATTGTCAGCAGTGGATAAGCACCGTTAAATCCGATTAGCGGAGCAAATACGGTATTGGCTGCATTTCCGATACCGAGTCGTATTGACGGGGTAGAGATGAAGATGAGCATAAGGAAAGTTATCAAAAGATAGACCATCTGGAACTTCATCATCTTCTTTTGCGCCTCGCTTATGGGCGGAGGTGGGTTCCTTCTCTGTGATTCACTCATTGTTCATCAACACTTTTGCTATATTTTCTGCAGCTACTTCCGGCTTTCCGTCCGGATTGATTACATAGTTGATCGTTGCTCCAGTATAAATAGAATAAGCAACCGCGAACTGCCTGTTGGTATCCTGGTGTTCAGTTATCAAAGCTATGGTATCATCATCCCTCTTCCTCAATTTATCCTTGTTCCTTCTTTCAAGTATTAGCGAGGGTTTTGCTTCAATAAGGAAGTAAACGGATACTTTAAGTTCCCTCAGGACCCATTCTGGCAGACCAGGCAGGTATCCCATTGGGCTCTTAATTGCCAGGTGAGTGTCGATAATCACGTTATCCATCTTTCCAATTGCCTGGGACGCCTTTTTCTGCAGGTTGATCTGCGTATCGACATTTAGTTTTCTAAGCTCGTCCCTGTCGGTGACCAAGCCGATCTCATGCGCCATCTCGAACATCAGCGTACCATAATTTATCACGTCATAGTGTGTTTTTCTCGAAACAAGATCAAGCACAGTAGACTTTCCTACACCGGCTACGCCGGAAATTACTACTCTCATTTAAGCACCTGCAAAGAACTGCCTGATAACCGGATGCATTTCCATAAGCTGTTCCCTCCCCATGGCCTCATAGAACTGGATCACTATGCCTACGGCAAGCAGCAGACCGGTTCCGCTAGTCTGCCCTACAGTTCCTATCAGATTCGCTCCGGCCGCAAGTATACCCACTGCAACGCCACTGAATATGGTAACAGCGGGAATGTACCTGTCCAGCACTTTTTCCATGACTTTTGGATCTCTCCTGAACCCGGGAATCTGCATACCGCTGGATTGTATCTGTTTAGCAACTGAGGCAGAACCCATGTTAGTCGTCTCTATCCAGAACTTGGCGAAAATCGCACTGGCAACCACCATGAATCCAACGTACGCCACAATGTGGATAGCTTCCTCCAGGGAGGTGTGCCAGAACAGCACATTGCCATATCCGGAAGGGCTAAGTATGGGAAATAGCCAGTTAGCCAGCCCGTTCGGTGAGTAGAGGTAAAATGCAAGACCTCCGGTAGGAGTTGTCTTGGAAATAAGGCTTACGCCACTACTATTGGTATACTGTGCAAGTAAGTTGGCAGTAGGATAAGATCCTAAAAGCGGATTGTGCCCCAAGATCGGCACCGAGCTCAGTACCGGACTACTCCAGAATATCAGTGTCCACATTGAAACGTTGGCAAGCAATGCGGTGGCAAGGATCACCGGTATATTTGAGGCATAGAATAGTTGAATTGGATAACGCCCCCTGGCGCCTCTGACCCGTTCGTGTGCGATCGGCAGCTCCAGCTTGCTACTCTGGAAGTACGCTACCAGGAAGAATATCAAAACTGTACCTAACAGTGGTATTATGGCATTCTGGCCGAAAAGGATTGAAACTATACCGCTGCTGTAAAGATATTGGGAAGTCTGTGTCATTATCAGGTAGATGACTTTTGGGATCGCACCTGCCGGTGGATTATTTACGCTTAGAGGCAACGATGGTGATCCTGGCAGCCAGTTAAATGTGCCTGTAAACAACTGCTGGGACACGCCCGCTGCTATGAAAAGAGAAACTCCAGACCCAATTCCATATTTTGATACAAGCTCATCAAAAAGGAAAACGAGGTAGGAACCAACGAACAATTGGAGGATAATGGACAGCTGTGCGAGGAACATTCCATATCCTGGTGCAATAACGTTCAGTGTGGCAACAAAGCTGGAATCCGGCACGAGGTACCCGAATGTCTGTGGAATTGCTTCCACAAAGATCATCACGATTATCAGAAGCTTCTGCACTCCCTGATAAACTGCCTTGTCCTCGGAATTCTTCAGATCAATGTTGAAGATCTTTGCCCCTGCAAAGAGTTGCATGACAATGCTGGCAGTGACGATTGGCCCAATCCCGAGGTCCATTATAGACCCCTGTGCGCCGGCGAATATTGCCCTGAATGACGCGAAAACGTCGATCGAATTCTGAACGTTCAAGCCATAAACGTAAACATTGGTGAGAAGGAAATATAAGATGACGACCAGTCCGGTCCAGATCATCTTGTTCCGGAACGAAACATGTCCTTTCGCCTTCTTTACCGCAGGAAGCTTGGAAGTAACATATTCAAGACCATAGAGTTTACTCTGTTTCGGCCCGGTGTAGCTCGCCACCAGGTAAACAAGCCCGAATACCGGTGCAAGTATTGCTGTGGCTATTGCAAGCGATATGGCAGAAATATGCCCAAAGTACCAGAACCCCAGTATTATGAGAATATAGAAGAATAGAACAGGGACTGCGACCCTGCGGTTCCTGTTTACCTCATTCATCTAGCTCTACCGTAGAACCGATAGCAGAAATTTTACTTAAAGCCTTTTCAGTAGCTTTTGGCACCACTATCCTGGCTTTCAATGAGAACGTTCCGGAACCCAGAAGTTTTCCATAGCCTGCGGTTTTGAGGTCTATCTCGGTAACTCCCTTAACGTCGTTAACGAATCCCCGTTCCTTCAGGTCATTGAGGTTGCTTTCCAGCTGGCCAAGCGATATTGCCTCCCTTATCCTGCTGAAATGATGGCTGTGGAAACCTCGGCCACCGTAATGGTCAGGCTCATACTTTATCCGCCAGATCTTCTTGTGCTTGTTAAGACCGGCGTTGCCGCTTCCTCCACGCTTGCCTTTGCCTCGGCCGGCTTTCATTCCTCTTCCGTAATGAGTCCCCCTGTACTTCTTAGTCCTGTTTCTTACCATTAAGATCCTCTCCTGGTTTTAGCATCTTCTTTATGAGCGTGTTAATCTCTTTTCCCCTGTATCCAAGCGAACCGCCGTGGCCGAAGGCCTGCCTTATGTATTCCAGTCCTCCTCTTGGCGGGTGCAGTCTTATTACGGGAACGATGTCCTTGATCTCTTTGTACTTTATCTTACCGGATATGAGCTTTTCAGCCAGCTTGTCGAAGCTTGTAGTACCTGCGGCATCCTTAAGCATACTCTCTTCAAGTTTCTTTCTGCCTTTCAGTAGCGCACGGTATTGCAGCGCAAGAGAGAGAGTTTCCTTGTCGATCTCTCCCCATGTTATGTAGTCCTTCGCAGCCCTGAGCATTCCCTCGGTTTCCTTTCCTTCTGAGAGGAGAACCATGTGGTTTACCTTGTTGAGGTTGAGCAATTCAGTTGTCTTGGCAGGCGTAGGCCTTACTCCAGTTGTTCCTCTAATTCTGATCGCTGCCAGCATTCAAAACGCCTCCTACGTATATGGGTGTACTCAACTTTATGGCAGAGTTCAGCTTCATCTCGGATGTCTGCTTTAACGCGTTGAAGGTTGCAAGCGCATAGTTCACTGTTGTCTTCGTGTGGCCTTTTGCAGATCCCCAGGCGTCGTCTATCCCGGCCATTTCAAGTATAATTTTTGCAATATCCCCTACTGCCCTTCCTACTCCCCTGGGGGAAGGTTTCAGTTTAACTCTTACCGATCCGCTGGAACCGTTTACCGTAAATGGGAGCGTATGCGCCCTTCCACAGCCGCATTCCCAGGAACCGCATCCTCTCTTTATCTCAATTACGTTCAACTTTGCGTTGTTGACGGCTTTCCTGATCGCAGGCGCAGCCTCTTTCGCCTTGCCCTTTCCAACGCCGACGAATCCGTCTCCATTGCCGATTACGGCGGTGATCGAATAACTCATTCTTCTTCCTGAGTCGGTCATTCTCTGTGCTCTTTCGATGTAAAGCACTTCGTCTTTCAGAGTTGGAAGAAGCATGTCAACTATCTCAAATTCCTTAAGGGGCAACTTGCTTCGTATGGCATCAGACATGGACTTTATCTCTCCTGCCGCCACTTTCTTTCCAAGCTGCGTCTTTGGGATCCACTCTACGTCTGCCATCAGTTCTTCACCCCGATCTTCTTGATATAATCCTTCAGTTTAACTTCTGTTAATCCACCGTTCTTCAGGTGTCCGCCAAGGATCCTTTTCTGGTCAGGGAAAATTGCCGGATCATGAGGGACCAGAATTGCACCGTCTGTTACCCCTTTCAGGGCTGCAGCGATTCTTCCTCCCTTGACTATCCTTCTCCTGCCCGTATCCAGGACCATTTCCTCTATCCCTTTTTCCTTTGCCAGCCTGGCAATTTCCAATCCAACGAGATAGCACACCACGGATGAATTCCCCTTTATTTGCAGACCCTTTTTTCCAAGAGTCTTGTCAGTAACAGTAAAGATAACCTGATCTCCGGTTTCCCCGTACCTGACTACCTGCCCAATCACGTTCTTGCCTGTTATGCGAATTACGAGCCTGTCCTTTCCCGATTTCAATAGGGCGAGTCTGCTCCTGTAATCTGTTTTGCCTTCCTTTTTTCTCCTGAATATCTGTCTTGTAGTCATCGTTTCCGCCCTTTCTTCAGCAAGCCTGCTGCCTTAATCTGCGTATTCAACTGGGCCCTTGACCGAATTGAACCTCCCTTCGTAATCCTGTAATATTTCCTGTAGGTGACTTTATCGATCTTTTCCTGATCCTTCAGGGTAACCAGCTCGTTTCTCAATGCCCGGATGGTTTTTACCCATGCCTGCTTTGAATTTGACCTTGCATTTCTGGTACCTCTTACCGATCCAGGTCCGCGTCTTCTTCCCTTTGATATCTGCTTCAGTTTTTTCCTGAACCTGTAACCGGAATTTCCCTTCTTGGGAATCTCCTGAATGACGTGCCTTCTCATGAGGACCTTGATATCCGAACGTGTGGCAGCGTCCATTATCTCGGAAACGCTGTTCTGATCCATCCATACCCTGGTCTCTCCCACTTTCATGATATCGGCAGAGATCCTCTTTGCTGTATCTATCCTCATTCCTTCTCACCTGCTGGATTCAGGACCCTTATCCCGAGTTCCTCAGCTTTCTCCTCGATCAGTTCCTTTTTCCTTGCTCCGACTTTTGATGAAATCCTTGCAGCTTCTCTTCCGCTGTCAAGATTTGAAAGATCGTTGAGATTGAATACCAGTTTTTCCTTGAACCCTGATGGGTGCAGTCCCCTTACCGCAACTGGTCCCCTGAAACCTGCATCGACTATTGGCCCTCTTCTCGCCTGCTGTTCCCTCTGTTTCGAATGTTTGCCCCTTGGTTTTCTCCAGGAATCACCAAGTTTTACGTACCTGAACCACTCCTGTCTCCTGAACAGTGGCCTTGCTCTCGCCAGGGCCAGTTTCTTCTTAAGCAACCTTTTTTCGTTCCTGCCCAGTTTAGGTTTATGAATTGAAGTCATTTCAGTTGCCCCCTATTATGTAAATTCCGTCCTGGAATACCCTGAGGTCGAACCCCTTAATCTTGGTTGCCCTTTCGATATTGGACGCAGTGTTCCCAATCTGCTCCCTGTCAATACCGTCAATCATTACCCTGTCCCCCTTGACTGCAACCTGGCAGGAGCCCAGGATCTCCGCCTCCCTGGCTGCGCGTTCTCCAAGGAAATTCTCGATCAAAACGTGATTGCCCTTGACTGATACCCTCATCGGGAAATGTGTGTAATCGATTTTCATCTCATACTGGTATCCTTCCGTAACCCCATGGATCATCCCCCTAACCAGAGAAGCCCATGTGCCGGCTACAGCTTTGCTGCTCTTGTTCTGCTTTGAAACGGATAGAATAATTTCATTCTTCTGATGTTCAACCTTGACGGCATTGCTCCTGAATACTCTTGAGATTTCTCCCAGTTTGCCCTTCACCGTGCACTTGTAGTCTTCAAGTGTGACTGTGATTCCCTTGGGGACCTCAATTCTGTAAGCTTCAGTATATTCTGTCATTTCCTTCACCCTAGTAAACAAACGCGAGAAGACGTCCCCCTACGCCAGATTTCCTTGCCTCGAGGTGGCTCATGACTCCTCTTGTAGTCGAAAGTATCAATATTCCAAAATCCTGTGCGGGCAAATACCTTGATTCATATTTTTCCATGTCGACCATTTTTACCGGGAATCTTGGCTTTATCACTCCACAATTGTTAATGGTGGTATTGAGCAACACCTTGAAAAATGGACTCTCCTGCCCACTCACTACTTCGAAGCTGTCGATGTAGCTGTAAGCCTGCATTACCTTGAGCACCCTTCCTACCAGTCGGCTGGCTGGCCTGATTTCAATGGACTTAAAGCCAACCTTGGATGCATTCTTTAACTGGTTTATCACATCATTTAAAAGATCATGCCTCATGTTTTCACCTCAACTATATTTCCTGAAGCCCAGTTCCGGGGCTGTGTCCCTGAAACACTGCCTGCAGAGCCTTAGACTGTACCGTCTTACCATTCCTCTCTTGCGGCCGCATCTTCTGCATCCTTCTTTTCTGCCAAATTTCCTTGTCGGTTCAAGCTTCACTCTTACCAAATTGATCACCTATAATTTCGATCTTGAATTTCTTTACCAGGAATTTTTCCGCTTCATCGCGGGTGACTCTTATTCCCGCTGGAACAGGTCTCTTTTCAAGATTTCTTCTGGATACCCTGAATCCTCCTTTCCTCTTCAGTACTATAGCCACATCCATTCCAAATATACCTATTTCAGGGTCATATTTCATGCCTTTGAAATCAGTGTAATCCGGTATTCCGAAATATGCGTTTCCCTGCCGGTCAAATGAATAATACGGAATTTTGTTTCCTTTCGCGTAAAACGCCCTTGTCAGGAACTCGTCGGCCTCGCCCCTTCTCAGCGTAACCTTGGCGCCAATTGTAAGCCCGGTTCTTATGTTAAAGTCCCTTATGGTTCTCTTGGACTGTGTCAGGGCCGGCTTGTGTTTGGTTAGCAGTTCAAGCACTTTCGTAGCTTTGGTGAGTCTTTCCCCTGCCTGCCCGACGCCAATGTTCAGAACGACCTTGTCTATTGTCACTTCTCTCATGTCGTTCATTTACTCGCCTCTTCAGCTGATGGCATGTGAAATGTGCTTCTCTGGTTACCGATTGGAAACGCATAGTCCACCACTGTGGCGTAGCCTTCCTCCAGTGTGACAAGATTTCGCGCAGAAGATTCCTTGACTTCTATACCCTTTATGGTTGCGGTATTTCCAACATGTCTGCCGCCCGTCAGGAAAACTTTCGATCCCTGCTGCAGCTTGAAAAGATCTATTACTTCCTTCTCGGGAAGTTTAAGCAGGATAACGTCTCCGGTCTGCACGTCTTTCCTGTCGGAGATCAGGTTCTGGCCATCGTGAAATACCAACTGCAGTTTTCCCTTGCCTGCTGTGTGCTTTCCGGTCACCTTCACCGGCTTCTTGTCAGAATTCTCGGCTGACTCCTTAACCAGGATGAGTCTTCCCTTGTCATCGTATATTATCCTGTAAGATTCGCCTGTATCCTTTACAGTTATGACATCCATGAATCCCACGGAAAACCGCCTGTCTTTGACGATTTTACCATCGACAAGAACTCTTCCGTTGTGCAGTACCCTGGTAATTTCTCTTTCCTTGTCCCCGATTTTCAGGTAATCCCTGAGAACCGTGAGAAGGGAAATTGAAGCTTCCTTGTTATGCCTCCCTTCCTTCGGCGTTACCCCCCAGAAATATTCCTTCCTGGGCAGGATGATTGCACTGGAAACCATCATTCTCTTGGTTCTATTGATCATTGTTCTCTCCGTCCTCTCCTTTCTCTTCCTTCTTCATTTCCTGCTCTTCCGGAACCCCATTCTCTTCCTGGGTTTCTGTGGTTTCTGCAGTCCTTGCTTCGCCGGTTTCCCCGGACTGGTCTTCAATTGCAGGTGCTTCTACCTCTTCAGGCTCTATTGGCTCCGGTTCCTCAAACTTGAGGTTCCTGGCCTCCGTCTTTGCTTTGAGCCGCTCCATTCTTTCCTTCCTGCTTCCGTCTATCCTCGTAATTATCAGTCTCGAATGATTAACGGGAAACTCACTCTGTTTTCCGTCAGACTTTGAAATTGAAACTCCGTCTATGATCACCTTCCCTGTCTTGTGATCAACTACCACTACCTTGCCTCCCTCTCCTTTCCTGGTTCCGCCTGAGATTTCTACCATGTCCCCCCTGCACACCGGCAGTGAGGCAACTCCGTATTTCTTCCGCAGATCGCGGCTCAATGCTATGTTGACCTTTGAAATCACTTCATCACCTAGATTATTGTAGAAGCTATGGCTGCTATCCTTGGCCACCTTTCTGTTGCTTCCCTCGCTACTGCTCCCTTAATTTCGGAACCCCTGACTTCCCCTTCCGGCGTGACCAGTACTGCGGCGTTGTCCTCAAACTCAACCATAAATCCGTCAGCTCTTCTGTATGGTCTCCTCTGCCTGATAACCACTGCATAAACGATCTTGCTCCTGAGTTCCGGCGTCCCTTTCTTGACAGCTGCGATGAATAGATCGCCCACTCCTGCGGACGGAATCCTCCTTGCTACTCCGTGATATGCCTTAACGTTGATCAGGCTGATTATCTTGGCACCCGTGTTGTCAACGCAGTTAATCGTTGCACCAAGCGGGAGCCCGCGATGTTGCCTTCCGGCTATTCCTTTCATCAGCTCACCTTTCCAATTACCACGAATGAGATCGTCTTTGACAACTTCCTGCATTCTGCTATCTTGACCCTGTCGCCTTTTGAGATGGTGATGCACTTTGGAATGTGTGCATGGAACCTGGATCTTGCCTTGATATATCGCTCGTATTTCGGAATCTTGACTCTCCTTTCCTTCACCACTACTGCACTCTGGATCATACCTGTACCCTCAACTGTACCCTCTATTATCTGTCCCCTTACGGATAAATTTCCATGGAAAGGGCACTTCTTGTCGGTACACTTGGTCTTGGGAACTTCCACATCAATTCCTATATTTTTCTTCGTTCTACTCACCAATCATTTTTTTTATCTTTCTGACTTCCTTCAATCTGTCTTCAGGCCTGAACTCGACAGCCCTTCCGTTTATAACGGTGGATCCACCGGCTAACCGGAAGCTGATTTTGCGCTTGATCAGCATTATCTTCCTGTGCCCCTGGGTCACAGTCAAGGTTTTCTTGGTTTCGTCAATAACATGGAATTTCATTCCCCTGATCTTTTCATCCCTGGAGTCGACTATCTCGATCTCCCTGCCTATGAACTCATTGACGAAATCTTCCTGCATCTTACTCAACCTCAACCTTGAATCCCATGTCTTCAAGCAGCTTCTTTGCCACTGCCCTGTGTTCTCCCTGAAGTTCAATTCGCTTTCCGTCTTTCACAGTACCGCCGGATGCAACCTTTCTCTTAAGCAACTTTGCAATCTGGTAGATGTCCTCGTCCTTGGGATCGATGCCATCGATGATGGTGGCGCTCTTGCCGTATCTCCTCTTGTCAACAGTAATCTTAATTATCTGTCCTTCCCTGGAAAATCCTTCCCATGGTTGCAATTCCTTTGGAATCCCTGTGAAATTCTTATCCTTCATTTCTTATGTTCCTCCCCTTCTACGGTGAGTATTCTCGATATCTGTCTCCTCACACTCTTGATCTTTCCTGGATCTGCGGGAGCGCCCCCCATGGAATGGGTGGCCCTCTCCTTCAGAAGCGTTTCGTAAAGTCCCTTAAGCCTCTCCTGTCTCTCGTCTTTACTGAGTTTCCGTATCTCCTTTGCCCTGAGCTCCATCTGCTGTTACCACCTCCTTCGGTAATGCATTCTCGTCGATCCTGATTTCGTCTGGAAGCCTGTAATCGTTCCTCAGTATGCCTACACTGATCCCTATTATTCCCAGTTTCAGCTTGGCCACAGCGAATCCCCTGTCCATTCCGTCAATTGACGGTTGTCCTGAATACTTTATTCCTCCGTATATGAATTTGTGAGATCTTGCCCTTTCTCCCGATATCTTGCCTGCAATCCTGATAATGACGCCCCTAACCTTGCTTTCCTGCGTCCTTCTAAGTGCATTGGTCCCGGCTTTTCTGTATGCCCAGCCTTTTTCCAGCGAAAGTGCAATTTTCTTTGCAACAATCTGCGAGTTAAGGTCCGAATTCTCGACCTCCTTTACTTCGATCTGGGGTGCTTCAACACCGAAGACTCCTTCCAGATGACTGGTAATCTCCTGAATCTTGCTTCCCTTTCTTCCGATGACCAGACCAGGCTTGTTCACATGCAGGATAATGTTTGTTCCGAATGGCGTTCTCTTCATCTCCATGCCTCCAAACCCTGCCGAGTCCGTTTCTTTTCGTATGTATTCTGTAATGAGTAATTTCTTCACTGATTCATTAACGAATTTCCTTTCCTTCATTCTTCGCCTCCTTCCACTACTACGGCTTCAATGTTGACCTGATCCTTGAAGAACTGCCCGGCCCTTCCATAAGCCTTGGGGCGGTATCTCTTAACCATGCCGCCTTTTGCGGCAGAGATAACCTTCAGGGTAAGGTTTTCAACCTGAAGACCTTTGAACTCTGCGTTGGCTTCCACGTTAGAGAAAAGCTCCATGAATACTTTCATGGCCTTAACGGGATATCTTCCCGGTCCCACTCCTGTTCTGTGGGAAATTGAATCAAGATACCTGAAATACTTTATTGGGCTTTCTTTTTTCAAGACCCTTTCTCCCAGTTCTTTTGCCCTTGACAGTTTCATCCCCCTGAGGTAATGTGCAATGTTCACTGCATCTTTCAACGAAATATCCGCATCTATGATTCTGCCATGCGCACTCTTTTCTGGAAATTCCTTAACTGTGTATCCTTTCATTATCATCACTTCAGCGGCATGAACTTGGAGGAACGGGTTGCCCCTACTCCCGGCCCGGAGTGCTTCACATCATGCCTGGTGGGAGCAAACTCCCCGAGGTAATGACCTATCATCTCCGGTTTCACTTCAAACTTGATGTAGCTGTGTCCGTTGTATAGCTGTACTATTTTGCCGACGTATCCCGGCAGCACAACAATGTCCCTGACATGGGTCTTGACTTCTTCCTTCTCTCCGAGAAGCTTTTCGTGCAGATGCTGCTGTTCAGGGTTCATCTCCCTTGTCAGTGACCTTCTTGCTCTAGACGGAAGGATCTTGATCAGTTCCGGAAACTCCATGGCGTCAAGTTGTTCCATAGAAAAGCCCTTATACAGGAACTCCCGGGCTCTTCCCATCACTATTTTCTGTGACTTTCGTGCCTTCCTCTTGATTGACTTAACTGATGCCTGTTTCTTGGTTCTGCTTGCCATTATCTTTTCCTCTTCTTCTTAGGTGACAACCTTCCAACTTTTCTGCCCGGAGGAGCCCGTGCCCCTACTGTGCTCGGCCTTCCCACATGCTGATGGTTCCCCCCGCCATGAGGGTGGTTAATTGCATTCATTGCCACTCCTCTAACTGTGTAGGGTCTCTTGGCCCTGCTCTGAGTGAAATGGACGTTCTTTCCTGCCTTGAGTATAGGTGCATTCCTGGCACCTGATCCTGCCGCTGTTCCCATTGTCGCCATGCAGTCGGCATGGAAGTCCCTGGTCTTTCCTGATGCAAGTTTTAATACCACAGCTTCTCCATGCGATACTACGAGCGCAGCGGATCCTGCATTCCTGCAGAACTTCCCGCCATCACCAGGCTGCGATTCAATATTATAAACCAGCGATCCGTCCGGTACCTTTCCCAGGGGAATTGTGCTCCCGGACTTCGCCTCACCATTTTTTCCAACATGGATATCCTGGCCGACGTGCGCGCCAGAAAACGCAATCTGGTAAAATCCCTTTCCAGATGCATCGGTTATCTTCAGGGCAGGGTTATTCCTTCCCGGAGCATGAACAATATCAATTATCTTGTACGCACCTGCAGGAGGGTTTGTAATTCTGCCAACATGCCTGTGGCTGGGACTCCGGTAAACAAGTCCCCCTCTTCCCCTTCTCTGTGCAACTATATGTTTACCCACTTCATTTCACCTCAGAATATACCTATTCTCGTGCCGATCTCTTCGGCAGAAGATCCTTCTTTCAGCTTGACTACAGCCTTTTTCCCTTTCTTGTCAAACAGGATATTTACCGAATCGACCTCGACAGAAAACCTTTCGGCAACCTCTTTTGCAACCTGTTTTTTCGTGGCGGTTCTGGCGACCCTGAATGTAAGCTTGTTCTCTTTTTCGATCAGGAGCATTGTTTTTTCTGTCGCTACCGGCGTTTCTATCACTGAATTCATTCAGTCACCTCCTCAAGTTGTGCAAGGGCAGATTTCGTGAACAGCGTAAGTCTTCCACCCTTTCCTCCCGGTGCCAGTTTTCTAAGGCTCAGTGATCTTGCAGAAGCAATTTCAATTCCCCTGATCGAGGAAAACGCGCGAAGGTTTTCCTGGTTGGAACCAACCATGAGAATGCTTTTCGGTTCCCTGTACTTTCTGTTTCTTGCTTTTCCCCTTCCAGCTCTTATCTTGTATCCCGAGATTGCTCTCTCCACATCAATGTAGAGCCCTATTTTCTGCAGGAAATCAACTGCATCCTTGGTTTTCCTGATGGTTTCAATCCCATCCTCGACAACAACGGGCAGCGTGATACCTTCAGGCACTTTATGCCCCCTGGAAATAACCATATCTCTGCTCTTAGTCATCGACAGCGCAGAGTCCCTTGCCATAGTCCTCTCTTTCTTGTTGATTTTCTTGGATAAAATCCTGTCAGACCTTGGGGAATGCGCACTCTTTCCTCCCTTGAAACTTGCAAGCAGGACTCCTCTTGAGCCGCCAGCAACTCTTGGGACCCTGGAAATACCATGGTTCGGCCCAACATTTTGACCCACCCTTCTCATACCCGCTCTGGGATAAGAACCCCAGGGCTGCCTCATTGAGAGTGATATGGACCTGAAAACCTGGTGGATCAGGTCTTCCCTTATTTCGGACTCGAAAATCTTCGGGAGTTCAATCTTTGAAAGTGCACTTCCTTCAGCAGAATACAAATTTACTTCCATTCTCAGTCACCCTGTTTGGATTCAGTAGATATATACGAAATGTTGATGGCATCAAGCGAAGGCGTTTTCTGCCTTGCCGGCTCACGCAGCTTGATCAGTCGTTTTGAAGGGCCCGGTACAGATCCGTGAACAAGAATGTAATCATTTCTGACAAGCCCGTATCCTGGATATCCGCCCTTCACGTTGATCTGATCCGCCTCGGTTTTGTCTGAATATCTCAATACCCTTATGTTGTGGACCGTCCTCTGTTGGTATCCCATCTGCCCAGCCTGTGGGACAGTGTTCCTGACCCAGTCTGGGTGCCATGGCCCCAGAGTGCCGATCATCCTTCTATGCTTTCTGTTCTTTCTCGGCAGCAGTTTGACACCGAACCTTTCAACATGCCCGGTAAAACCCTTTCCTTTGGTTACTCCCATTACGTCCACGAAATTTCCGGCCTTGGAAAAATCTGTGAATTTTAACTCTGTTCCGAGTTTCTGCTTTGCGAATTCCATTCGTTCCTTCATCGTACTGCCTGACACCCTAGTCTCAAAAATTTCTGGTACCTTGACCGGAATTCCAGTGACCGACGTAGCGTTGGTTGCAACAATTAATCTTATATCGAAAACTTCGACTTCTTTGGGTTCGAAGGTTGTTTCTTTCTTTCTTGCCGGTATTTTTTCCAATACCTCTTTAGGAATATCTTTCGCCCATGTTTCGCCAAGCGAACGGAGGCCGTTCCAGTCTTCCCCGTAATACCTGATCCCTATTGCGGTCATTGGGGGGACTTCTATAACCGTAGCGGCAGAAAATATGCTCTGCCCTGCAGTAGTGCTGAATTTGCGATAATCCGACATAGTTACATGGGTCATTCCCACCTTGTAACCTGCAAAAGCCTGTATTCTCGGCTTGCCATCTTCTTCAGGCCATGACCTGATAGCGGCTGCTGGACTCTTGGCTCTTACCCTCGGATAGTATGCTTTAGACCCTCTTCTAGAGTGGTGTGGCGTTGACATTCGTTTTCACCTGTGCAAACCGTTACATTACAGTTCCAGGCATAACAATGCCTTGGAATTACAGGGTTGCATCTGCATTGCCCTTAATGTATGGTTCGTTCTTCAGGATGAGTTTTGCGCGTTATATAAACCTTTTTTTACGGAACGTGAATTATCCGAACCGGGCATTATGGATAATTCTTAAGGGTTTGGCACTGAATTTGGTCCTATTTTTCCGGACCATCACATGTTAAGGTGTTAGTGAAGTGATACATTTAAAATATCATGTCTTATAAGTATCCGAAGAGATAATGGCGATTAACGATCAGGAAGACGACGATCTTTATGATGATGTTCTCAACAGAGGAGGCAGTGTTGCGGATGTCGAAGATCAGGGGGAAGCGTTAAAGAAATATACCCGCGAAGTCCAGAAGGAACCGGATAACCCTTCATCTCATAATAACAGGGGCGTGGTCCTTTACAATCTTGGAAGATACGAAGAGGCAATTAACGAGTATGACAAGGCAATCGAGCTAAACCCTACAGACCCCACGTACAGGTATAATCGTGGCCTGGTCTATTATACAACGTCCAGGTTAAATGACGCACTTAACGATTTCAACTATGCATTGAGGCTGAATCCTTCAGAAGCCGCATACCATTATAACAGAGCACTGGTAATATACGAGCTTGGGAGGACAGACGAGGCAATTAAAGAATTGAATGAAGCCTTGAAATTAAACCCCCGGGACCCCGATTATTACAATGATTACGGCAGGATTCTCTCCGACAATAAGAAATATGATGAAGCACTGAAAAAGTTTGACGAAGCGCTGTTCCTTAGCCCCAGGGACCCGAACTATCACAACAGCAAGGCAGAGACCCTGCTGAAGATGGGAAAGACAAATGAGGCGATCAAAGAATTCAAGGACTCTGTCAGCCTGGATCCGATGGATCCTGACCTTCACAGGGATCTTGCAGTATCACTTTACGGCCTCAACAGATATGAAGAGTCGCTGTGGGAATATAACGAAGCATTGAAACTCAATTCGATTGACCCGAACACCCATTACGAAAGAGCACTGGTCTTTAACAAGCTAAACAGGTACTCTGAAGCATTGAGGGATTTGGATGAAACTATCCGCCTCGACGCTGGTTCAGCGGATGCTCATTTTACAAAAGGTACAATACTCGAAAACAACTCAAAATTCAACGATGCAATAATTTCCTACGAAAACGCCATAGACATTAATCCCAAGCACGCCGAAGCGCATTACAGAATGGGAGTGGTGCTTACCAAGGTTGGCAAGAAACAGGAAGCTGACAAGTCATTCCAGGCAGCCATAAAGCTGGACCCAAACAAGATGGAGTACAGGATGTCCCGTGCCCTGCTGCTTGACGAACTAAGAATGCACGATGAGGCAATTGAGGAGTACAATTTCATCATGAAGATGGGGGCAAACGCCCCGGATATTCACTACAGGAGAGGTAAACTTCTTGAAGATGTTGATAAACTGAACGACGCTTTAGTTGAATATACTGAAGCAGTTAAAGGCAGCAAGAATAACGCAGAATACCATCTCAGCAGGGGGCTCGTACTTACAAAACTGAATTTGAGCACCGACGCTCTTGAAGAGTTCGATACTGTAATCAAGATTGATCCCAAGAATGCAGAATCACACTCCAGTAAGGGCGTAATACTTGCAGAAATCGGAAAGGTTGATGAGGCGATCAGCGAGATAGAACAGGCAATTACCCTGGATCCGAGCAACCCGATCTACCAGCACAACAAGGGAAAGATTCTCCTCAAGCATGGAAAATATGAGGAGGCACTGAATGAATATGAAACTGCGGTCAAGGCAAACCCTGAAGAACCGCAGTACCTCTACAACAAGGCAATAATTCTACTAAGAATGGGAGAGAAGAAACAGGCAACTGCCGATCTGGACATGGCTGTTGAAAAAGATCCCAATAACATTGAGTATCTTAAGGTCCGGGGACAGCTATTGTTCGACCTTGCAAACTACCAGGCAGCAATTAAGGATCTGACTCCTGTACTTGCAAAGGAACCCAAGAACGCCGATCTTAAGGCCATAAGAGGCGTTTGTCTGTACAAGATCAATAAAGATAACGAGGCTTTGAAGGATTTAAATGAAGCCATCCGCATAAACCCGAAGGATCCTTCATACCATTACAACAAGGCAATCGTGCTTGTGAAATTCAAGGAATATACTGATGCACTGAAGGCTGTCAATGACGCGATCCGCCTTGGAGAGAGATGGGAATACCATTCCCTCAAGGGTGAAGTGCTCCATACTTCCGGAAAGCTTGAGGATGCCCTCGAAGAGATCAACCTGGCACTGAAATCAAACTACAACGATGCAGGTACACATTACGAGAAG
>JACWAH010000023.1 GCA_014874365.1 Thermoplasmatales archaeon | reverse complement strand
CGATGAGAAGAAGAGAAATTTTAAAAAAAACTGGCCGACCTGATGGCATGGGGAGAGAGTGTTGTCTACCTGGATGAGTGCCACTTCTACCAGCGTGGAACGAGGATCAGGATGTGGTTCCCCCCAGAGGAAAGGGATCCAGTCATTTACCAGGAGCCCGGAAGGAAAGGAGTAAGCGTTTTCGGAGCCGTATCACCTGACAACGGAAAGCTCATCACATCTCTAACCGATAGATACAACGCACTCACGTTCCTGGAATTCCTCTCGCTCGCACACAGAGCATTTCCTGGCAGCATATTCGTGCTCGACAACGCCCTCTACCATCATGCGGGCGTGATAGAAGATTATGCCCGTCTAACAGGTATAACGCTGCTATTCCTTCCACCATACTCACCAGACCTGAACCCAATAGAGAGAGTGTGGAAGCTCGTAAGGAAGAAGGCAACCCATAACATGTATTTCCCCTCGCTGGACGACCTCAAAAATGCACTGGTCAGGCAGTTCAGGATGCATCGAAGGAGCAATCAGGAACTTAGACAGTTATGCGCAATAAATTAAGTCGTTATGTCTAAAGAGTCCTTAGAAAAAACAGATCCAGAAAGAGAGTTTTCATTGCAAGATCATTGCATTCCCACTAGATTATGGAAAAGATGATTTCCTCCTTAGTTACCCTGGATACTTAAGCCCTGAAACAACGTGCTTATGGCGAAACCTGCGTTATGTTGACCCCATAGAATGTGACCTGCCCATATGAAACATCCCTCCAGCCTCTGAACTCGCACCCTTGCAGAAATGACGTAGTGTTGAAATGAAGTTCAAACGTCTTCTGGGTTTCGTAGGGTTGCAGGTCCGTGGTAGTAATGTTGACAACTGAGAAAATTACGGGATTGTCGTAAACGTCTATTGTAATCGCAGTACCGGTTCCAAAGGACGGCCCGGCCATGGATAGTTCATAGTCGACTCTATACTCTCCCGGATTAAGATTGATATATGGGCCGTACCACATGAATGAGGAGTTTGGTCCCTGGTTGACGATGGTTCCGTCGGAATATGACGAGGAACCGAATAATTCAAATTGGGTGGCCGAGATGTTTGCACTATATGGTACATATAAAACAGGCTTGGAAGCGTATCCCTTTTCAAGGAGGAGTGCCCCATAACCCTCGGCCAGTATGCCGTACGCACCGCTGTTGTACGCATTCATAGCATAAGAAAGGTCTATCCCAGAATCTGAGAAATAATTGATTGCTGTATCGATCAAGATGTAGTCATAATTATAGGCTGACAAGCTTGCTGATTGGATTATTGTTATGTGAAGCCTGCTGGAAACCTGGGGGATGTTGTTCTGGGTGATCACACTCGCATTCCCCGGTATTAGATTTATGACTTCATGAAGAAACTGTACTTCTGGTGTCACGCTTGTTATAGATGTACCTGAATAATTCCCGTTGAAGTAACCACCGCTCACGTATTTGTTGACGGGGCTGACCGGCAAGAATATCATCGAGAAGATGATATTCATGATCACGAACCCCAGAATGATGCGGGCAATTGGTTTTGCATAACACTTTCTGACCCTCCTCAGGCTGAATCCCCGATTATAATTCTCTCGCGCTGGCTCTTCCTCATTCTGCTCGTGTTGCGTTTGCCTTACTAACTTAGAAATAAAGAGCACTGACCCGAGATACAAAGGGCCAATCGCGAAACTTGTATACATCAGACCAAAAAGCGCGAGGGGTTGTGGAACAGTTGAAAGCAAGACGAAACCGAAATATGGAGCAACAAGAAAGAGTGTGATAGGCTCAAAAAGCGGGAGAAATGCTAGGGCGCCGAATAAGAATAAAACTAGTAGAAGTTTGTAATTGATGTTAGAAAACAAGATCTGGACAAAAGTCAGATTGGAACCAACCAATCCGGACTCTATATATAAAGTGCCAAAAATTTTGTATAAAGCAAATATGACTCCGAGTCCAAAAATCAGCAAGAGGATGGTCAGAGTAGCCTTTTTGCTCAATCTTCTAACGCCTTCGGTAGCCATAAGGCCTTCCAACACCACATATGCAAGGAAAAAGATCACAAGAAGCAACGAAAGAGGATTGGCCATAGACGCCAGTACGGCGAAGAGAATCATCAACGCCCTCTTCTCTATTAACCAGAAGAGGGCCATAAACAGATACAGAATAGGTAGGAGGGATAACATGTGAAAATCAAACATGTTGGCTGAAATTGTGGGAAAGTAAACGAGTATGGAAATTGAAACGATCAAGGAGATCCAATTTGATTTTGTGAGCTTCTGCGATATAAAGAACAGGGGCAGGGCAGATAACCCAAGGGCAGCTGTCTGTATAGTCAGAAGGGTGTAAGGTGAGGGAGCTATTTCATATATGCCCAGAATGAGAAACATCAGGGGCTTTTCGTACTGCAAGGGGTAATACGATGCAAGATTGGCATTGTAACTGGGTATGCCTCCATGTGACAGGATCCAGAAGGTCTGGTTATATAATCCCAAGTCTAAATATGTTGCGTGAAAGGTGTAAAACTTTAGAAACGTGAGGTGCAACATTGTAGCTATATAAACAGCTATAGCCAGACAGACCACAATGAAATGTGGGTTTATTATTGTGGTAAAATTACGTCTCATAATCCGAATCCTCTAATGAATTTGTTTTCATTTCCTGATTTATCACTGATATAGTTGCATGGGTTTGCATTTTCATCCTGATAAAAATGCACGATATCAATCTTGTCGTTGGAAAGACAGCATTCAGGTCGCCCTATACCGTGATGTGCTTGGACAGACCTAAGAACTTTTGGTTATGGAAATAATTATAGAGGATTTCCTCTATAGTATGATACTATGGCGGCAATAAAGTGTTAGAAATCTAACATAATTTTGTCTTGATGAACTGGTAAAATACTTGGTTACAGAAAGATTTATAGTGTTATACCCATATGG
>JACWAH010000022.1 GCA_014874365.1 Thermoplasmatales archaeon | reverse complement strand
GCGTACAATCTTCATGCGATGAAAATCATACGGGGATAGCGCAAGCTATCGATTTTTCCCTGAAAAATCAAGGAAATTCGGGAATAAATGAGAAGAAAACACTGTTAATGTGTGTATTAGCCCACGGTTCATCATTTATTGATCAAAAACCAGAGAATTCTGAAAGTTAATCGGAATCCTCTTTAGGTTATAATATATACTGTTTAAATACCGGTATACTTTTAACATTAGTTGACAAATAACAATTTTAGGGTTGCACTGGCAACTAAAAACGGAGCCTACTTCCTTACTCCAGATGAGGAAAGGAGGAACTGGAAATTGAGCGAGCCATTCCTGAAGGATGAAAATATCAACAAAGTAGTTGAAGACAGGGCTGGAAACCTCTTCGCCGCTTCGCTTGCCGAAGGAGTGTTTAAGTCGACAGATGGTGGAAAAACATGGAAATCCTCCAGCAAGGGCCTCCATGTGAGAAAGGTATGGGAGGTTGCACCAGATCCACATCATGAAGGGACCGTTTACGCGGGAACTCAATATGGCCACCTCTTCAAGTCCACGGATTCTGGAAACACATGGGATGAAGTTGTGAGCCTGCATAAAGCCCCGGACAGGCTGAATTGGGGTATTGATTGGGGATTCAGGACAGCTGGTTTGGCCCTTCATACCATAAAGTTCGACCCAAAAAATCCAGAGATTATCTACCTGGTTCCAGCTGGAAAAGGGACGTACCGAAGTGATGATGGAGGAGAAACATGGAAATCCCTGAAAGGCGGGACAAGCAAGGCATGCAATATCCCTCCGGAAAAGATGATATCATCGGCACCGGAAGGCGCTTCAGTTGAGGAAAGAATTAAAAGGCATCTTTCGGAACTCCACCCTGATACACACAAGATTGTGGTCTCGCCAAAGGACGGACGGCTCTACCAGCAGAACCATTGCGGTGTTTATTTCTCTGACAGTCATGGCGATCAGTGGACAGACGTCAGTGTCGACAGCAGCCTGAGATTTGGATTACCATTAGATGCAGTCGAAACAAAGTCTACAAACGTTTTCGTAATTCCAATACCGGAGTCAGCCAATCCCTGTGCCGATCACAATGCGTGCATAATGGGGCAGGTATCAGTTTATGGCACTTCGAACTGGGGAAAGAGCTGGACCAAACATTCGGAAGGCTTGCCTGGTAACGCCCATACAACTATTCTGAGGGATTGCCTCACGCATGATGAGGAGAAAGATCCGGGACTATATTTTGGTACTACAACCGGGGAAGTGTATTTCTCGGGCAACCTTGGTGAATCCTGGAAGAGTATCGGGGCTGGCCTGGGAAGGATTCAGGGCTTGAATGTGGTGGTGTCTTGATGGCACTGCTCAAAATATTATTTATTCTTTACATTGGTTTCACAGTTACTGTTCTGGGATTAAGGTCCTGACACCCTGTTGAAATTATATTGCTCATCAATGCGCCAGTGCGCACAGCGGATTGATAAGCCAGATCTCCAGGCAGATGTGAATGTTGTAAAATTCAATAGTGAAAAAAAGTCAATATTGAAAACGCTTAGCCTTATTGGTGGCTCTTCAGTCCGAGTAATGGCGGAAATGGAATCGATCATGTGCTGAGAAAATGGTGTAATGCGGGCCGCTCTTCAGTCCAGATATTTTCCGATAAAGTAAGCTAAAGCGGCGGGAGTTACCAGCCAACCTATGCCGATTAACGAAACTAAAATTGCTGACACCTGCAATACCGGGAATGAGGAGCCTGAAAAGTAGTAATAAAGTAAAGTAAGATAGCCTCCAGGGCTTGCTGCGTAAATTAACTGGACGCCCGAGAAAAAGGAAGAGACCAAAACTGGCCAGAAGAAGCCAAGGCCAAGCATAACTGCGAAAACCAGTGCATTCATGGCACCAGGAGATTTTATGAACTGGGAGAATAAAAAGATCAGCCCGGAGAAACCGGAAAGCTCGACCAGGATTGCCAGTCCCAATATTACGGAATAATATGCGGGAAGGGCCCTACCAATTTCCTGGAACAGGATAATGTTGAAGGCAACAATACCGATGACAAACCCAATTGAAGTCACAGCCAGGTTTCCAAAGAATCTTGAAAGAATCAGGCCTCCTTTTGTAACCGGTTTTGCGATTATTGATTCGAGCACCCCGGTTACCTTGCTTTCGCCGTAATAATAGTAAGCGGACAGAGTTGCGATGACGGAGATAAATGGGTTAAGTAGCTGCACGAAACCAAGAAATGCCGCCCTTACAGGGTCCTCCTTTGTGAATGGCACATTGGCTGTTGAAGTGATGGCAAACCCGATTCCCACGATAATAAAAACAATAGCGAATATTGACACTACAGAATACAAACTGGTTATCGTTTTCTTGAAGTCATACGCGATTCCTTCAATCAATTCCTAGCCCCTCATTATGCTCGAAACCTTAATTTCGGTGACTGCACCGTCGATTGAGTTGCAATAGGGCAACAACGAGCCGTGTTTTTCAGCTGTCCCATTGAGGTATTCCGTCATGGTTCAATCTTTCTTCCTCCCGAGAACAAACGCCAGGGCAATTGGCACAATTAACCATGATATACCCAGAGACATCACAGAAGTAAGCGTCAATCCATATTGTGACGGGTTAAAATTATGAGACAAGGACAAGGGGATCAGGTAATATCCAATGACCGAGCTATATCCAGCTGGACTCACTGCGTGCATTATAATTAGCGTCATATTATAGGCGGAAGATCCTGAAGTGAAGTGTAATGCGTAAAGGCTGATAACATACACTATGTCTGTCCAAAAGAGGCCAAAAACAAAAAACACCAATAATGCCACTCCGAGTATCGCACCCTGGGTCCTAAGAAACTGCGTGGCAAGATAAATTACCCCAGTTAAAGCAGCAATCTCAACCAGGTACATCCATATCAGTGCAGCAAAGTAGTAAGTGGTTAGATAGACCCCGGCGTTACGATAAAGGAAATACTCGAATATTCCGGCACCTATTACAAACGCAACAATTAGGCTGCTTACGTTAGCAAGATATCTTGACAGGACTAACCTTCCCTTTGTGACCGGCCTGCAGATAATTGATTCCAGCACTCCATTTGCCTTATCTTTCCCATAATAGAAATAGGAAGACATGACAGCAAGTAACGTAACGAGTTCAGATACAAGCGATGAATAGATGGTATACGCAGCATTGGCTACTCCAATCCCCGTGGTAGATTCTACCACAACAGAATTTGCAGAAAACAGATAAGTAGCCGCCCAGGAAATCAAGGCAATAAACAGAATGGAAAAGATTGTAAATTTTCCTGTAAAGGACCTCTTTAAGTCGTACAGGAAACTGTTCATTGCGCACCATTCCCCTTTACTAATCCAAGGAAGTAATCTTCAAGTCCTTCACCAGTGATGTCGAACTTTGAAACTTCATACCCATGCTTTGCCAGCACGGCATTAATCTTCTTTGCCTCTGTAGCCGATACTTTCAATTCCCTGACTACTACCAAATTCCCGCTAACCTCCACTGTGCCGTATTTCTCCAGAAGATCCCCAGCATCCTTGTCGAAATTGTCAATAGTGATCCGAACGGTTGCAGAACCAAGGTTCGAAAGTTCACTCCTCTCGATTATTTTTATCAACTTACCTTCCTTTATAATAGCAATCCTGTCTGCAATGTTTTCAAGTTCAGAGAGGATGTGAGAAGACAGCAATACGGCCTTCCCCGATTTCTTTAAGCTCAGGATTAATGATCTCATGTCCCTAACGCCTTCTGGGTCAAGTCCATTGAGCGTTTCATCAAAAAGGTAGTTGTCCGGGTCTGCGATTGCTGCTGCAGTTATGGAAAATCGTTTCTTCATTCCCTGGGAGTAATCGCGCAGTTTCTTGTTCCTAGCGTCCCATATGTTGAACTTCTTCATCAGTTCCTCTATTTTAGCATCAAGCGAAGGTCCTTTGAGTCCATAAAAACCGCCAAAATACTTCAAAAGCGGAATAGCCTTAGTGTTGAGCTCGAAGTTCGGAATCTCCGGTACCCATCCTATTGACTTTGAAGCCTGCACCTTGTCTTTCACAATATCGTGATTGTTGACCATCACCGTTCCCTTGCTTGGAAAAATTATACCTGATATTACCCGTATTGTGGTTGTTTTGCCGGCACCGTTCAAGCCAGCGAATCCAACAATCTCCCCGTTGTTAATCTCAAGGTTCAAGTTGCTAACTGCCGGAACCGGGTTCTTTCCATAAAACTTTGTGAGTTCATTAATTTCAATCATTAGTATCCACCAATCTCAGATTGTGTTCTATAACATATAGAACAATATTATGGTTCGCTATGAGTAATTGAACCTCCATTAAATAAACGCATGCATATGAGCCTGGAAATTAAGGAACTGAATAGAAAAATAAGAAGGTAATCCCAGGTCTGAAGGGCACTGTGACCGAAGAACAAGTAACCACTTTAATGGCCTTGCCGTATAACAATGGTTATACGGCAGGAAGAAAACTATGATGTTCAATGCAGTCAACCGTGACGTTCCAGAAATGGAATTCCGCAAAGGAATATAGATTTTGTAGAAACTTACTGCACGGCGCTACACGCAGGAAACAGCATGCCAACTTTAGCTCGGAGAAAAACTAATAAAATCTTATATCTTTAGAGACCCTGTTTACCAAACCTTGCATAGTTATTCTTTTAGAGGAATGTATGACTTTTAAACCAATTAGGGTAGCGAACATTAACGGAATTGATTTCATTATTGGCAATCTTGTTCCATC
>JACWAH010000002.1 GCA_014874365.1 Thermoplasmatales archaeon | reverse complement strand
TTCTTGCCCCTGATGATCTTTCTGGTGTAGGTCAATGTAATGATAATATCACTACATAGTATAAAGATCTTTCTATTACCAGAACCGGTCAAATAACTGGTGATCAGAAAGCTGTAGTACTACAATGGGGCAAAGTTAGGTGAGAAGATATTCTCCACTGACGGCACAGGTGATCCGAGCACCATGAAGGTGAATTACGAATCGAGGAGGAGCCAGCAGAGAATGGAGAGGGAGAAGAGTAAGAATAAGAAAGAATCCGATGCTTTCCCTCACACCAGGGGAAAGCATGACTTCCAGTATTCTTCCTTTTCGGCGGGAGTGCATACAAAGATTATATCTGGATTCTCAAGCACCGATGATCATTCAACAGGCGAACTGTCCTTATTTCCGGACACAATGGCACAGGCCGTCAGCCTCTGCCCGCAGATGGAGGTCATGCTTGGAGATGCACTGTATTCGAACAGGAAAATATGTTCTATTGTTGACGGATACGGCATAACGCCATATTTTCTCCCAAAGACAAATACAACATTCATGGCAAAGGGCGTGGCATCATGGAAAGCTATGCTGTATAAATTCATGGACGAAACTCAACCATGGATGGAACAATACCATATGCGATCCATATCTAAATCTGTGAAATCGATGATTAAGAGAAAGATGCCTGTAAAGATCAGGAAGAAATTGCCTCAGAGGTAGAAGACGGAAGAGAGTCTGAAGATCAACATGCACAACCTGAGGCAGTACAGCTATCTGAGACACACAGACCCGGCAATGCTAAAGGATTACAGGGAACTGTACCTGAAATAATATTGTCCCAAAGTCAGCTTACAGTTTTGATAGGCTTTTCAAAGACGAACGATGATCAAAAAGAAACCATGAACAAAGTTATTCAAAAAACCGCTCTGCTATGGGCTTTTCTATGTATGCAGGTGCCGGGATTTGGACCCGGGTTGAAAGCTTGGAAGGCTTCCGTGCTAGACCAGACTACACTACACCTGCCCTTTAATTCTGCCGCAATTGGATGTCTTTATAAAAAATATCGTAGCCTCAAATACCAAGGCTCACTTCTACGCAAGGTCCAACTCTATGTTATCAGTGGATGAATGAGTCCCTGAACTTGCAGTAATCGTCAGATATACAGGATAGCCTGCGAATGGGGAGGCAGTGGTGTTAAAGTAAATGCTTCCGGAAAACAAATTCGAAGTTAAATCTGTGAGAGTGCCCTTATATAATTGACTTACAGTGTAGCTGGTTATGCCGCTGACAAAAGAAACTGACACCCTAATACTGTGGCTGGCATTATATGGAATATCGTAAACGCCACCTGTACCGCTAAGTGTCTGCCACACATTCGCCGATGGCTCATATTGAGGGGGGCCAATCTGCGGCCCAGATACCACCGCAAATGGCGGGTTAAGGAACACGATCCAGAAGATGAGCCAGGTGAAAAATAACTGTGCGAACAGTAAAAACTTGTGCCATCCTCTCTTTGGAAACGGTATCTTCAGATAACTCAGAACGTACTTCAGGAAAAGTACAAGAATAAAGAACAGCAGGACAGCCATGTACCAAAGACCCTGAAGGTAAAGGTAGGTCGAAGCAATTGCAAGCAAAAATGCCATTATAAATACGGTTATGACTGCTTTAGCCCTGTCTTTCTCATAGGTCAGGAATTCTTTCTCTTCGAAAGGTTCTGCATTCAGCAGGTCGGTTGTCTTATCCTTGGGCATTGTTGTTCAAGATAATGCTTTGGCTAATGAACTTAACGCGGCACTGGGATCAGAGGATAATACTACGCCAGAAGAAACAAGAATACCGGAAGCGCCAAGCTCAATTGAAAGAGTAACGTCATTTTCTTTCTTCACTCCCGCTCCAACGAGAAGATCCTGCCCACTTCTCCTGCAAATCAACGCCGCATTCCTTATTATTTCTGGTTTTGCAGTTGAAACAGACACATTTCCGCCAATTAATTCAGGCGGCTCATAAGCAATGTGTTCAACCTCAAGCCTGGAAAACTTCTCAATTTCTAATTGGCTTTCCGCACAAAGTATAACCTCCAACCCGCTGGAATGCGCAACAGAAAGAGATTTCATAATAACCTCAAATGGCAATCTCCTCTCCGAATGGTTGAGCAGCGAACGCTTTATCCCAATGTTCAGCAATGTTTCATTCGATAAACTTCCGGTATGTGGTCCGGCCGCCACCGGATCAAAATGCTGTGACATAATAGATTTGCCAAACTTTGAAGAACATGCAAGCAGGTCGGAGCTCGCAACAGCAAACAGGATTTCAGTTTTACCATTTCCCCTGATCTTTTTCAGTTTTTCCAGGAAACCAATAGAATTCTTGCCGGTTGCGACAGGGTACTGTTTAAGATTAACAACTAGGAATCCCATAATAACATGTGATTTACTCCTTCATAGTAAAGACTTTGTTCGGCTTTTTCACATTTCTGGAGACGAATATCCGTTTTAGTACGAACAAAGCATAAATATCGGACCTATAATATGTGTCAGGATTGATAATGAACGCTAAAATATTGATCGCCATTACGCTCGCAACCTTGATGATCATATCTGGAGCTGGAATTTTATTTTCAGGCAACCCGATTAACCAGGTCTCAAGTCAAGCATCGAATGCAGTTGCGGTAAGTTCACATCCGGCTCCGTCTTCTTCGGTGGGTGGAACTGTATCGCAGTCCTCGTTAAGTTTAGCGCAAAGGTTAACTGAAAGAACCAACATTTTGAGCCTCGCCAAACAAGAGGGAATCCCCTCTAAATATCTGTTTCTCCCGAATTTCATGTCAACTTCTATCATTACCGGTGGACATGTCACACCTGGCTACAGTTCTTCCCCTGCACCTATGGGAATCGGGGATTACGGTTTATACAATAATTCAGGTACAATGGAGACCTACAATTACACAACCTCAAGCTTTGAGGCACAGGTAAATCTGACTACTCTTAATGACTTCTACCTTCTGGATAACTATCCGCAGAGCGTTTCAATACAGCTTAATGCGGTCTTAAACAACGTTGCTTTGTTTGGTGAATCTTCTTACCAGATGTGGACGCAGAACGTAGCCTTATTTTCACCCAGAACTATGACCCTACAGTTTGAGGATAATGTCTGGAACTTTTCCAGTCCTACCGCGTTGCTCACAGGTAACGCGATCAACTATTCGTCGGCCCAGGCTCTTGGGATGGGAGCTACTATTCCCAGCGTAGGATATCATTATGGATACAGTAATGTATTTCCTGTTACTTTTCCAACTGTATTCAACCTATACATGAATACTACTCTCAACAACTCAAGAAGCACCGTATACTACAACTATTCAATACCTTCGTTGGCCGTCAGTGGCACATACGACGAGGTTATATTCAACTCCACTTACGGGCAACCGTCTTACACTGCTCCTGCACCACATTATCTGGTTAGTGGAACCAACCTGACCGGCACTGGATTCATTCCATTTGACGCTGAGATAATGATCGGTGGACCTGGCGGCGGAAGCACGGCAACGATATACGGAATAAACGGAACAATGAATCTCAAGTTCTATAATGCGACCACTTCCAGTTTCCAGAACGTAAGGGCAGCATATGATATTGGAAGCGAGACAGGAGAGACTTCAGTCGGAATAGATGTTTCCTCCGTCGGCAGCACGGCTTATTTGAACCCTGGGCCATCACTGGTATACGGGCTCTGGAACCTGACGGCTAGCCAGACAAGTTACAGTGTAACTTCGAACCCGGCAAATGCTTTCATATTTGTGCAGAACAACGCTACTCTTGCCGCTGAAAATCTGTGGGCATGGGCCCCATTACCTGTCACTGGAAAAGAGAATTTCACTTTGCCGGCTGCCAGCTATACATATGAAGCGATGCTGAATGATTATAACATCGCTACTGGTACACTTACAGCCATCACAAGCATTTCTCTGGTTGCAGATCACTCTATGGGGATATATACGCCCATAGTCGCGAACAGCAACGCTGAACTGGCTGCAGTCGTCAGCCAGCTTGGTGGATCGGGAAATGGAACAGCAATATCTCCGTACATTATCTCTGCAGGTTCCAATATGATAAACCCGATTTTTGGTTCGATGAATGACTACTCATTCCCGGCCTTTGCCGGATTGCTGCTAAGGAACGTGACCGCGCATCTGAATATCACTGGCGTCAATCTGCCTATTGTTTACACAGGTGCTAATGCTAACATCATAGAGTTCTTCGAGAATGCATACTTTGGGATGACTGATCCAATGCTCCTGAATAATTCTCTCTCTGTACAGATATATCAATCTTCCAACATTACAATTGAGAATAGCGATCCACAAGCGATAATGCCTACATGGTATACTTTTGAAGTAGGATTATATTTCTATGTCGGCCAATATAACATATGGAATTCGACAAACATCAACTTTACAAATGATTTCTTTGTATCACTGGGAACAACCATATTGATGTATAATGCACCCTATCAGCCTGGTAACAACTACATAACAGGCAACGAATTCATAGGGTTCAGCGTGTCTAAAAATATTGCACCAACTTTTAACGCATCTTATAACCTATTAAATGGCTTTATCGCTAACTTCCAGTACCAGTTTGGAGTATACCTGATGTCAGGTGGCAATTATATTTATGACAACATATTCATTACCCAATTTACTGCGGTAAGTAGCTCTTTAAACTACTGGGAAGGAACAAATACCAATGCGTATGTGAACGTTTGGGACAATCCGCTGGGATCCACAACCTTTACCTTAAATGGTGCACAATTTATTGGCGCAGGCAACTGGTATTGGGACTATACTGGTACAGGTTCTTATAATGCAAATGGAGGCATCATTTACGGTTCGGATAACAATCCACTTTTCTTGGTCAATTATACTGATGTGGTCTTCCATAGTACAGGCGTTCCCCAGTATTCGATTGTATCCCTTCAGGGACTATTTGAAAGTGGGTACGGTGTTTCGACCTTTGAATACTACGATTTCGTGTCTACTGCACCATATCAGTTATCATATTACGTCAGCTACGTGAGCACATTAGGGAGCGGAACTGAAACAGGAACAATAGCGCTGGTAAATGGTACAACCACAGTCATAGAGTTTATGTCTTATAGCACCAACACGGTAACTTTTAAAGAGGCCGGCCTTGCTTCAGGCACCTTCTGGAAGGTTTCTTTCGCTGGAATAACAGGGAGCTCCACTTCTTCCACTATCACCTTCACCGGGTTAGCAAATGGAACCTACACGTACTACATAAACGCAGTTAAAGGCTACAACACTGCAACGTCAGGAGGTACATTCACAGTGGCAGGAGATTCGTCCATGAGTGTGACTTTCACCGCAGTCCCAACATTTACAGTAACATTTAACGAACTGGGACTGTCTGCAGGCACTACCTGGACTGTCGTCTTCGACTCTACTTCTTATAACAGCAACACAAGTACGATAACCATAAGTGGAGTCTCATCTGGGTCTCATACCTATACAGTAGAGAGTGTCAGCGGATACGTGTCAGTTGGGGCATCAGGAATTCTTGATATACAGGGAACAACGTCGATTGTGGTCACATACTCAACAGCTTCAATCGGTTCGTCTACAACACAGTACGAGTATCTTGCAATAGGTGCAGTTGTAGGTCTCATAATCGGCGGATTGGCAGTATTTTTGATAAGGAAGCCGCCTGTTGGCCAACCTTAAGATTTAATTTTTTACTTTATCCCTTTTTTTTAATTTTCCAGTATCATAGGACTTTCATGCGGGTGCATGGGCGAAGCTGTAGATTACCGCACCTGAAATATATTGCAGTTCTCAGGTGCTCCTTATTCCTGTAACTTTGATATCCCGTGAAGATTTCCAATAAATACCGAGAATTGATTTTATACCCGCCGACCTGTGGGATAGAAGCTACTATCATCAGCCAAATTCTTACAAGAATCAAACTTTTAAACCAATCCATCGCTGACGGTCCGGTGTGTGTTTCCATGCTTCTTATTTTCCCTATATGCTTTTCATAAGAATTCATAAATCCTGATTCATTTTACTTTTTACAACTGTCCGTCTATTATGCGCAGATTAAGTAATGTGGCATAATTCAGTAAACAATTCATTCATTTTTAAACAATTTCTATATATATCTGGCTGAAATAGTTTATACGCGATGGAAACAAATCTACCAGCGCCAAGACTATCTAACTCTTCAAAATATATTCTTAGGGTATTGAAGGAGTTCAAGGTTGCGACTATTGAGAAGATTAAGCTTGAAACCGGACTTTCAAGGAGGGGAATTATGTATTCTCTCAGAGAGCTCAGGGAGAGCGGATTCATTTTCGTTCAGGTTTGCCTCAATGATTCCAGGAGAAGGTTTTACTGTTATTCCCTGCAGAATAATATTTAAACATTATTGTGTGAGCAGAAGTTGCTCATTTAGGAACATTATAAAGTAGATTTGGCATGACGGTCCAGAGGTAGAAAATAATGCCAGTATATTTAGGACAGAAAGCACCGGATTTCACTGCTAACACGACAAAGGGACCGATCACGTTGTCATCATTCAAGGGAAAATGGGTGTTGCTTTTTTCACACCCTGCGGATTTCACTCCCGTGTGCACAACAGAATTCATGGCCTTTGCGAAAAGTTATCCTGATTTTCAGAAGCTTGGAGTCGAACTAATTGGGTTGAGCGTGGACAGCATATACAGCCATCTTGCGTGGCTCCGTGACATAAAGGAGCATTACAAAATTGACATTCCATTCCCTGTTATAGCGGACATTGACAAGGATGTGGCGAGGGCGTACAACCTGATAGAAGAGAAGGCAGGTTTGACGGTAAGAGGAGTGTTCATTATTGATCCAAACCAGACAGTCAGGTGGATGATCTATTATCCTGCAGAAACAGGCAGGAATATAGACGAAATAATCAGGGTCCTGAAGGCACTGAAATTCAACTGGGAACACAAGCTTGCGACCCCGGCTAACTGGAAAGAAGGAATGGAAGGTATCCAGGGGGCACCCGTAACCATGGAAGAAGCTGCTAAGAGGGAACAGGAAGGGGCAGAGCGCTGGTATCTGAAAAGGGTAAAAGCCTGAAGCTTCCCAATTTCATTTTTTATTTCGCAACTTTTCCATGTTATTTTAATTATTAAACAGAACTGAGTAATTATTATGACCACAGTTTCTAAAAACGTAAACTCTTAGCCAGGTAGCAGTGATAAAGATGATTTGGCATCAATTTAAAAGGATCAAGAACGATGAGTGAAACTATTACATCGAATACTCAGTCAATGGGAACGGCAGGATTGGAAATAAATCGGGAAACATGGGACACTGAATTCTAAAAAAGCAACAAACAATGCAAACTTACTTTAACACATTCCAAACTTTATTTAACCATCTGGCAATTTTAGGCAGTGCAGATTGCAGATATGGAGTCCGTAGATCTGGTGAGGTCTTCATTGAGAGGAGAGTTGCAGACCTCCGACATCCAGTATCTTTATGATCAGGTCGACACACCGACTCTGTCTGAAATCGCGGCTCGAATTACTGAAGAAGTCAGTGGAAATAGGGTCTCGTTCGTTTCAAACCTGATACTTAACTATACCAATATCTGTAACGTGAGATGCAATTTTTGCGCCTTTTACAGAACCGGAAAAGAAAGCGATTCGTACACATTTTCTATAGACCGGGTCCTGGAAGAAATAGAGAAATATTACGATAAATACGGAATAACGCAGTTACTGATTCAGGGAGGAGTCAACCCCTCTCTTGACCTGGATTATTACCTTTCCCTGTTCAGGAGGATAAAGGATGAATTCCCAAGGATTGGAATAAATGGACTTTCGACATCGGAGATCTCTTTCATCGCACGAAAGGCCAGATTATCTGTAGAAGATTTATTGAAGCAACTGAGATCTTCTGGCCTTGAAACCATACCAGGTGCAGGGGCGGAGATATTTCATAAGGACGTTCGAAAAATACTCGGCAGGCCACCGGGAAGCGAGTTGGAATGGCTTTCCGTCATGGAAACCGCTCACAGGATTGGTATCAAAACCACTTCTACAATGATGTTTGGTCATGTAGAGAACAGTTACCACAGAGCAGATCACCTCTTCAGGATTCTTGAACTCCAAAAAAAATACCATGGATTTTTGTCGTTTACTCCATGGAATTTTGAACCTGGAAAAACTAAGCTTGAAGCACAGGGATTAACCAAATATCGTAGCGGTGGCGATGACGTGATCAGGAACATTGCCATTTCAAGGATTGCGTTCGGGAAAGAATTGCCTGTAGTCCAGAGTTCGTGGCTGACCAACGGGATCCAGATGGGACAGCTCAGCATTCTGTCCGGGGCAAACGACTGGGGAGGAACAATCTATGATGAGAAAGTAATCCCTGCAACCGGCAAGGATGTTGGTAATCTCGCTAAGGATTTTATTATCAATGCACTAAAAGATATAGGCAAGATACCGGTAGAGAGAGATAACCTGTACAGGACGGTTAAAGTTTATTGAAAAGTTTTACCGAGGAAGACATCGGGATTAGAGGCTATATAACAAGCAATTTGAAAGTTGAAGGCCGCATTAAGACAACACCCGATGCATTTGTTGTGGACGAAATCCCTATTGATTTCAAGCGATCCGAAAACGGGAAGTACCTTTATCTCAGGGTAAGATTATACAACTGGGATACCAATCATTTCCTAAATGAGCTGGCAAGGGCACTCAGGATCAGCAGGAAGCGGGTATCGTATGCAGGAGCAAAAGATAAAAGGGCAGTTACTACCCAATATTTCTGTATCAATTCAGAAGTCGAAAATGTCACCTTCGGGATGAAGGACGTTGAATTCATTGAGCAATTCAGGTCATCTCACATGCTGAGACTTGGCGACCTTCTTGGAAACAGGTTTGCAATAAAAGTGGAATCAGATAAAGATCAATCGGGCAAAATGGAAACTATTTCTGGAGAGATTGTTTCCAGCGGTTTCCCTAATTTTTTCGGCCCGCAAAGGTTCGGTTCATTTCGTCCAAATACCCATAAAGTTGGAAAATTGATTGTTATGGGAAAGACCGAAGATGCGGTTGATGAGTACTTATGTGACAGGGAACTTGACGATGATTGGTTTCGCAGGGAATACCTTGAATCAGGCGACGTGCAGAAGGCGCTTCGAGACTTTCCCCGACACCTGTCAAACGAACGCTCCCTGTTGCAAAAAATAGCAGAAGGCAGGAAAGACTCCGCTCTCGAGGCGCTACCACTTCAACTCAGAATGCTTTTCGTCCACGCATACCAGTCATTTATCTTCAATAGGATAGTCTCAAAACGTCTTGAGCAGTATCGCTCAGTTAGGGAGGTGCTGGAAAGCGACACCTGCGTTCCTGTCGACAACCTGGGAAATCCTCTCAATGAAGTCATAAAAGTAACGGCTTTCAACTTACCGAAGATCAGAGAACTCGTAAGAACTGGAAAAGCCGCAATTACCGCACCGTTACCAGGATATAACTCGGAACCCACGGGGGGAGAGGCTGGAAAAATTGAACGTGACGTATTTGAAGAGGAATCGCTGGAACTGCAAAGTTTCAGAATTCCCAATTACCCAGAACTCAGTTCATCTGGCACAATCCGTGCAATTTCTGGAAGAATTACGGATTTCACTATTCCCGAGCAAAATACGGCAGCATTCAGCCTGGGAAAAGGGATGTATGCCACTTCTGTAATCAGGGAATTTGTTAAGGATAGCCGGCTGGATTACTTTTCCGGCATGAGCCAGGAGGAAAACAGGCCACAGGACTAGATAAGTCCGACCTTTTGCAGATCCTTCTTGACTTTAATAACCGCCTGTTCTATCTCACTTTCTTCCTTAGCACCGGTACAGACGACCTTTCCAGACCCGAAAAGCAGCAGGACGACTTTGGGCTCTTCTACCCGGTATACCAGTCCTGGAAATTGTTCAGGCTCGTACTCGACGTTTTCCAGGCCGAGAGACATCGCAATATCAGTAAGGTTAAGGTCGGCTTCCAGATCGTATACTGCTACGATGTTCTGAACCACGATATCGGGTTTGTCATAGACCTCTATACCTGCGCCTTTCAGCTTTTTTATGATCGTTTCTATGGTAAGCCTTACATTCTCGAGATTTTTTGCTCCTGTACAGTTGACCTTTCCGCTCCTGAAAATCAGGACGGCAGTTTTTGGATCATGAAGCCTGTATATAAGCCCTGGAAACTGCTCAGGTTCGTATTCCGATCCGTCAAGCGCAAGGGCAATTTTGCTAAGGTCCAAGTGTTCTGCAAGGGAAGTGGAGGCAACAATGTTCTCTATCTTTATTTTTTCTCGCTCACTCATAATAAACACGATCGCGTCCGATTTTCAAACACTATATAAATCTATTTAAAGGAAAACTCAAGAAAACCTTCAGGTGTTCTTTAGAAAATGCACTCAAAATCTAATATAATAGGCTATTTGCAATAGAACATTAGACCATGTTCAGTGCTTCTTTCGCGAAATCGGTCATCATGGATGGATTCCACGCAGGTTCCCACACCAATTCTACGTCTGCAGCTTCAACGCCTTCTATATTTTCCACGATTCTCTGCGCCTCGGAAAGTATCCAGGGGGTCACAGGACAGGTTGGTGCAGTCATGGTCATTTTAATATAAACCCTGTCTCCATTTATGATAACCTCGTAAACAAGTCCAAGATTTACAATATCCATACCTATCTCTGGATCGGATACAGCCTTGAGCTGTTCAAGTATCTCTTCCTTGGTCACCATAAATTAATCCATATAGGATCGCGCCGGCTTACTTAACTGTTTTTAAATTTTAAACGCTATAAACTACGATTCATGTGGCGGGTATGGGTTCAGCGGAACACAATCATGTTCTCAATTCTTGAGGTAGTAATCAGGATTCAGTCTCGGCATGAATGCGTTTCTTATTGCTTCGTCGAAAAGACCCTTCCTCTTAAGGGTACCGCCGGAAATGATTTCTGCAATGCCTCCCTCGGAATACACTTTTTCTTCCCCGTATATGCCTTTAAATGCATCCCCAAAATTCTTGCCAAGTTTGACTTCTCTCACAACGCGGTCAGGAACTGGAATCCCGCTGCTTGTACCTATCGAAATTTTTCCAAACTTGTCCAGAATACAGCAGCAGGTTATATCGAGGTAATTCAACCCATTATAGACAGAAAAAAGGCCATTTTCCAGTGCAACTGAATAGTCATTATCTGCAATTGTTTCACTCGCTCTTTTCCTTGCAAAAGAGAAAGTATCCTCTCCGAATGGCTGGTCTGATGGAAGGCTGTATGATGTCCTCAAATTCACAATGCTTCCTGGTATAACTTTGCTGAAATGTGATCTAACAGCTTTCTCCTTGTAAGCATTTGATGTAGGAACCGAAACTCTTACCGGGGTAAGCCTCTTTCCCGTTTTGTCTATTTCACCGGAAAGTATTCTTGACGATTTGATTGGAAACAGGTCTTCACCAAGCGTAAACGGCACAAGTATAATCTTTAATGCAGGAAAGCCATTTTTTACCCGTTCCTTGTTAATCAATGCTGCATTGGCGTACGTTTCCGGAGACACCACTATTGAAGTGTATTCTTTCAGAGTTGTAGAATTTCCTATTGAATCGCCAAGTGGCTTTATTTCAAAATCAACGCCAAGTCCGTCCAGATATCGAGAAAGGTTCTCCTTCCGTTTTTCAAATTCAACGCCGGAATAAGTCTTTCTGGATGAAATGTAAGCATTAGTGGTCAGTCCTATGACCAGCTTCTCTCCAGTTTTTGATGCTACTGAAAATAGACTCTTGTGCCCTTCATGAAGCACAGTGAAACTGCCCGCAATTATTACACTCATACGTTGGTTACTCTCAGGCAACCACTGAAAGTTCCTCCTTTGCAACCGAGGCGAGCCTCCCTATTCCATCGACAATCTGGTTATTGTCGGAATAGGTAAAATTGAGTCTCATGTTGTTGGTCTCAGCTTTTTCTGGGTAGAAAGCACTGCCGCTCACGTAGGCTATCTTATTTTCAAGCGCCCTTTTCAGCATTGTTGTAGTGTTTATTTTGCCGTTCAGCGACAACCATAGAAACATGCCGCCATCTGGATGCGACCATGAGGCTTCGTCTCCGAAGTTTTCCTGAAGAGAATTCAGCATTGTGTCGCGCTTTTCCCTGTACATGGAAATGACCTTTGGCATGTTTTTATCCATGAGGCCTCTTTTCAGGTATTCTGCAGCTATCGCTTCTGCCAGGGTATTAGTGGCAAGGTTTGTCGCCTGTTTCAGCAGGTTCATTTTACTAATCACAGGTTCTGGGCCAAAAGTGAAACCCAGCCTAAGACCAGGGGATAGAATCTTTGAGAAAGTACCGAGATAAATGACCAGTCCCTCTGTGTCCATGGACTTCAGGCTGGCAATCCTCTTACCAGAATACCTCAGTTCTGCGTAAGGATTATCCTCGATCACCGGTATCTGGTATTTAGAGACAAGTTCCAGGACATGTTTTCTCCGGTCCAACGAAAGGGAGATGCCGGAAGGATTCTGGAAAGTAGGGATCAGGTAAATGAACTTAGGTGGTTTTCCGCTGGAAACCATCGACTTGATCTTATCTTCCAGCATCTCAGTCTTAATTCCATTTTCATCCATGGGGATGCCTCTCATAACTGTTCCATTTGCCCTGAAGGCAGAGATGGTTCCCAAATAAGTGGGAGCTTCACAAATGACTTCATCGCCAGGAGAAGACAGGATTTTTGACAGCGAATACAGAGCGCTCTGGGACCCTGGAGTAAGGGCGATAAGATCCTTGTTTGCAGAAATATTTTCAGTTTTCTTCAGCATATTTACCAGCTGGATCCTGAGTTCCTCGTAGCCCGGGGTTGACCCATACTGGAGCAGCTGCTTTCCTTTCTCCTTAAGCAATGCCGCAGTGATATTGGCAATATCATCTACTGGGAATGACGATGGATGAGGCATCCCTCCCCCAAACGAAATAAGTCCTGGAACGGATACATATTTCAAAAGTTCCCTGATTTCCGATGGTTTCAATGCTTCAGCAAGAGACGAAAATTTAAACTGCATGCGTACCACCCAAGAATCGCATCAGACGATATAAAAGATGAGACTTAACAACTGATTTTGAAAAGCTAAGAAAACACGAACAGAGCAACGCAAAGTATTTTACAATGGTTTTTATCGAAGGCGGATGGAAAGCTCAAGGGTGACTTGGAAAATTAGCGTTACCGGCCTTAACGGCTCGGGTAAAAGCACCCTTATATCCAGGCTCGTTTACAATTCAAATAATGTGGGTGCTCAGGAAAGGCCCATTCAGAGAAAGGTGGTCAACCTTGAAACCAAGCAGATGAAGATTATAGCTGAATTGCTGTTTCTTGAGATCAACAGTGAGGTTGAAAGCGAGAAGCTCTTGACCGCTTCGAACTGTGTCATCGTTGTATGCGACCTTACCAATATCAAATCTCTTGATTACGCCGAGAACACGCTGAAATTTGTCGGTGCCCTGAATAACAAGACAGTTAAGGTGATGGTAGCCACCAAGCTGGACAGGAGATATGAAGCGCAGTTCTGGGAGGAAGAACTCAATAGAGCCACAAGCGAGCATTCCGTGCCTTATTTCATTTTAAGCAACAATTCAAGGGATGACTGGGAGAAAGTCTATAGTTATATTACAGAGAATATGATGGAAGTATTCGTCAGAAAATGAAACCAGAAGCAACCGCCGTGTGCGGTAATATCCGTTTTTCCTGTAAGCGTTCTTCGGATAACATAAGGCAGAGATACAAAGTTGGCAGGGTAATGAATAATCGCCTAATTCTTACCGAGCTTGAGGCACTCTATCTTCTTGTGAAGCAGGTTATAGTACCTTTTGGCCTCAGTTCGAAGCAGGTGATCCTTAAGCTAATAAGAACGGATTCCGACATAGATGAACTCAGGGTATACACGTCACTCAAGAGCCTTGGCCTTTACGTCAGGAAGGAACCCGATGGCTTGAGTTGCAGAAAGGACTCCAGAGAGGAGTATTCTGATCCGGTTAAGATTGCGCTGGAAGACAGCAGCATCTCGCTAGAAAAGCTTTTAGATCGCGGCAAGGCAGTATGGGCTACGGTTGATGACCAGGGGGATATCACTTTCTTTCTCTCTGAAAAATACGATCCGAAGGGCAGTTCAGGCAAACCTCTTAATCTGGTCGAAACAGAAACATTGGAAAAACGAGCGATTGCGGACAACGTTGGAGATCAATGGATGGGAGAGGACTTTTACGGGCTTCGGCTTTTAAGCAAGAGCGAGAAGGAATATCTTTCCGGAAAACAAGAAGATATGGAATCCAGGGTATTCTCGGACTTGGTTAACCGGGGATGCATAGTAAAAACCGGATTCAAGTATGGATGCAATTTCAGGGTTTATCTTCACAGCATGGACGAACATGCCGAAATTCTGGTATCCGTCCTGAAAGGCGAGGAAGCGTGGTTTAAGGTCAGCAGGGCAGTCCGCCTTGCGCACGGAGTCAGGAAGGACATATTGTTCGCCGGCGAATCCAATGGAAAGATACAATACGTGAAACTTGAGAGGATTGCCCCGGAATATTTGAAGGCCTAAACCTGTGCTTCGAAGTCCTCTATTGTGCTATGGAAATCCGCGTAATCTTTCAGGTCTCCCCTATTTTTCAGCACCTCTCTCGCCAGTATCCAGTATATTACGGCAAGGGATCTTCTGCCCTTATTGTTGCTGGGAATCACAAGGTCGACGTTCGAGGTCTTATTGTTGGCATCGCAGAGGGCAATTACAGGTATTCCAACCTTTAGGGCTTCTCCCATTGCCTGTATATCTGCAAGCGGGTCGGTCACCAAAATAATCTTTGCCTCAATGTAGTTCTCCAGCTGAGGGTTAGTCAGGGTGCCCGGTACAAATCTTCCGGTTATGGTCTTGCAACCTGTAACTTCGCCAAATTTGGAAACCGGCCTGAATGCATACTGTCTTTGCGCAACAACCAGGATATCCTCTTTTGGAATTCTAGCAAGCATCTTGCCTGCTACAATCAGCGTATCATTGGTCTTCTTGAGATCAAGAATGTAAAGTCCATCATTTCTGATCTTGAATATGTATTTCTCCATATCTTTGGACTTAACCTGGGTACCAATATGAACGCCGGACTTCTGGTATTCGTCCTCCGATATTAACAGGGTTTCAGCAGACATTTCATCACTTCTAAGGTTGACCTACATAACCTCCCTTTATATTTATTATCTCTTGTCTCCAGCCAAATGTATTGAAATTGATGCAGTATCCGGAACGATTATGGAATTCAAGGTTGATCTCGCAAAATCTCCTCTAATAGAAATACGACATCACAATTCCAAGTCAATATCATGGCTCAGAAAGAAACATTTCCAGTGGTATTTGACAATCATTTCCATCTAAGGCCAGAAGGCAGTTTCCTGGAACCGGTAATCAGGTTTAACAATGCAGGAGGGACAGCAATCAATCTTACCAATCTTCCAAATTATGATCTGGGCCCTGCTGATTACTACGGGAAACTCTATGACAGCACCATAAGAATTGCAGAACGAATCAGGAAAGAAACCGGCACGTTCGTAATGGTGACATGCGGCCCGTATCCGCTGGACTATTTCTACTTTCAGGAAGCTAAAATGAATCCGGTGGAAGAAATGTCTGCAGGAATAGATCTGGCTGCAAAATTATACTCAACAGGCAAGATCCAGGCAATCGGAGAGATTGGAACACCGCACTTCAAAGTGGATGAGGAAGATTACAAAAAAATCCATGAAGTATTAATGCGAGCCTTCGAGATTTGTGGAGATTTAAAAATACCTGTGGTGCTGCATTCAGAAGATCTGACTCAGGCTGCGCACGATTCCCTGTGCGATTCCATAAGAAAATTTGGCCTGGATTGCAAAAACGTAGTGAAACACCATGCGACAGCAAACTTGCTGGGACTTGAAAATGGGCTAACTTTATCGTTACCTGCTTCCCGGCCTAACGTGAGGCAGGGGATAAGCACAAAATCCAGGTTCATGCTTGAGACTGATTACGTGAATGACCAGTTGAGCCCTGACAAGTTCATGCCTCCGGATGCCGTGCCAAGAAGGGCAGCATTCATAAAACAGGAATTTGAAGATTGGGAAAAGATACTGGAGGATATTTTTGTCGCAACTCCAAAGATGGCATACGGTCTGATACCATCAGCTACCCTTAATAAATAGTTATACAATTTACTTGACATGAATTTCTCTCCGCAGGATGTCGAAAATGCGTTCCTTGAATTACAGAGCGCAATAAGGGCGGAGAAGAACACTAGAAAAATAAGGAAAATAGATCAATCTGTCTTTAACACCATACCGGAACTGATAAAGTTCCTTACTGGAGAGGCCGAAAAAAGTGCAGCGGTAGACATAGACAGGTACATACAGATTAAGGAAAGACTCAGGCAGGTGGAAAGAGCCTTCCGGACTCTTTTCCAGATAAGATACAGCAAGATAATACGTGTACCGGTTTTCGAAAACAATTCAGATGAAGTTGGAAATCTGACCGAAGATGAGAGAGAATTTATAGACAGAATATCCGTTGAAGTCAGGGAACAGTTCAACGAACTCCTTGGGGTCAGGGCATTCGAGGTCAACGAGAAACCTATTGTGATCAAAAGCGAACAGAAATCTGAAACTGGGATCAACCCGGAAACTTCAAAAGAGGAATTTATGGCAGTGAGGATCATAGGCGACCAGCCTCCAATAGCCCAGGCTGACAGAAATTATTACTTCAGGGATGGAGAGATAGTCTTCCTGAAAAAGAAGCTTGCAGAATTGCTGATAAAGAGGAAGATTGCCACTGAGATTAGGATCAGCGAAAATGCCTGATAAATGTTATAAGCTCGTAGTTATGTTGAGGCTAAGGAACAAAACGCCCGAGGGCAACTCACGCCTGAAAAGGTGAGGAAAGTCCCCCCTCCACAGGCAGGTCCGACCAGCTCAAGCTGGTAGTTCGAGAGGACTGGTAAAGGTAAAAGAAAAATACGGGCCCCGGTAAAGAATGATGCTATGTTGACGTTTCCGGGAATCCCGATGGAAAACCTCCCCGGATGGAGAAAGTCTAAAAAGATCCAGTGAGGCTGCCGTGAGGATCGGGTAAGACGGGGTCCTGTACCCACAGTTGAATGTTGCCAGCCCGTAAAGGGTCAACAGAAGGAGGCTTATTCCGGGCATTTGTTCCTATTAGCGATTGAACAGACGAATAATTATATAGATGCACTGTAATCTGATTAACGTAATGCCGGATAAAATCTGTGGAGTGAAAGATTGCGAAAAGGAAAGCTTTCAAACAGTGCCCTCAGATAAGGCCTCAAAGTTATTTGTGCTCAAGGAAGAGCGCACAAAGGTGCATCTCTGCAGAGAACATTACAAGGAATACAAGAGGAATACCAAGAAAGAGAGAAAACTCGACAGGCTTGACTGGGTAAGGTAATGACTAAAAGCATGCCGCCGGATGGAATTTCAGTCGTTGTGACCGTATACAACGAGGTGGATCACATAGTGGAAATGCTGGACAGCCTTGTTGTCCAGGAGCAACCCATAGAAATCGTCATAGTCGACTCAATGAGTAATGACGGTACAAGACGGGTAATTAACAATTACATGAACAGGTACAGCTTCATCAAATATGTAAGGAGGAAGTGTTCAAGAGGAGAAGGCAGGAATATAGGAGTCCAGAACGCTTCAAATAGCCTCATTGCTTTTACGGACGGAGACGCAATAGCACACCCGTTCTGGATTGAAAAAATGAGGGGCGCATTCCAGGAAGGATACGATATTGTTGCAGGAAGGACTATTCAGATGGGATTAACACCTTTCGAAAAGCTGGGAAGAGCCGAGTTGTATTTCGAAGGATTTGAGGTTACGTTTCCGTCTGTTAATCTTGGTTATAAGAAGGCAATCTTCCAGGAAATTGGAGGATTCGATCCCAAATTCATCACGGCTGAAGACATAGATCTGAACATAAGGGCTGTTATGAACGGGGGTAAAATAAAGTATATTGATGACTGTATTATTTATCACAGGACGAGGACGACTTTTACAGGGTTTCTGGAGCAAGCCTTCTGGAACGGGTTTGGAAGAAAGCAGCTGACACGAAAACATAAACATGTCTGGTCACATTTCAAGTTTTCGGCAATACTTCAGAGGGATCAGATTGGATTATGGCAACTTATCCGCGGGATTTCTGCTATTTTCGGTTATGCTGTTTGTAAGTTGTTCGGTGATGATTTTATACGGCATTACAAAAAAGTTGAAATTAAGCACATGTCGCGGGAAGTCGGATAGTACCATTTAATGATAGAACCATTTTAAAACAAATCAGGCATTTCAACGAACATAGCTTTCTATTGTTTTTGGAGGGAATGAGCCATTACACCCCCCGAAGCCAGCCCTTTTTGGAATAGAACAATGTGGCGGGCGCATATGGGAAAAATGGTCAAAGCACGATTGAACTATTGCAGTCCATCTCCTTTCGATCATGCTGATACGTGAAATATTGATTCAACGAAATAGGGGAAGCAAATAACCCGCACAAAAGTTAGATGAGCCGGTTAAATAAGGCTGTATCAATTCGATTGAATGGCCCTTGCACCTGAATGTAATTTTTGGAAGGAGTGAATTCAGGTGGCAAGCAACAAAATATACGCCTTATGCAATTAAGGAGCATGGCAATGAGGGGAGTCATAATGGCGGGGGGTCGTGGAACGCGACTCAGGCCTATTACCTATTCTATTCCAAAACCACTTGTTCCAATAGCTGGAAAACCCTGCATAAATTATGTGCTGGATTCTTTCCACAGGGCAGGTGTCGATTCCTCCATAATAACCACCGGTTACAAATTCGAATCCCTCATTAAAGGAGTATTGGAAAACCAGATTCAAAAGGAAAGAACGCTCTTCTCAGTTGAAATGGAACCAGCCGGAACGGCAGGAAGTGTCAAGCGTGCAGCCGAATTTATGGGCGACACTTTTCTCGTGGGAAGTGGAGATATTCTGTCTGATTTCGAGTTAAAGGATCTTGTTGCATTCCACAAAAAAAACGGGTTTAAGATAAGCCTTGCGCTGACCACAGTTGAAGATCCCAGCCAGCTTGGCATAGTAGAAACAAGCAATGGAAGAGTAGTAAGGTTCCTGGAAAAGCCCTCGAAGGGAGAGACGTTTTCAAATCTAGCCAACGCAGGCATTTATGTGGTGGAAAAGGAGATCATGGATTATGTTCCAGACGATAAGCCATATGATTTCGCAAGAGAGTTTTTTCCAAAGCTTCTTGAAATGGGGATTCCAATCGGGGGCCTGGAAGTTCAGGGAACGTGGGTTGATACCGGGAGACCGCCCGATCTAATTAAAGCAAACCAGGTAATGACGGAGAAACACGGTAAGGTCGTCAAACCTCATGCAGGCAAGATGATGATTGGGGAAGATGTGAAATTTGAAGGAAACGTTACCCTGCATGGGCCCACCTATATTGGTGCCAGGTCAAAGTTGATGGATGGCGCAAAGGTTACAAAATCGGCGATTTACAATTCTTCTGTCATTGGCGTTAATGCAGAGGTAATTGATTCTGTGTTGATGTATGATACCGCTGTGGGGGAGTCATCAGTGATTGAATCCTCAGTCATAATGCAGGGAACTACTGTGGGCAAAAACTGTGAAATCAGAAAAAGTGTCCTTCCATCAGGAATAAAAATCGAGGATAATTCAAGGATTTACAATGTTTCGCTTTCCCCGATGATATCCGAGGAAGAGAACACTCAATACTAGAGGAGACCTGCTTTTTGTAATACCAGGATGTCTTCCGTGGTTAGCTGCTCCCCACTCTTGAACTTGTCAAACAGGACGGAGGCCTTTTTCTGTAGCTCCCCTTCTTTCTCTTTCTTACGAGTAGATCTATCCTTTGTTCTGAGCGTGAAAATTACTTTTTCAAGATCTCTTAGATCATTCTTTGCCTGAATGAAACCCTGGTGCTCCTTATCAGATTCCTGTCCAAACTTGATGAACAATTCATGCTCTTCATCGGATTTCCTCCGAATCTCGTCAAGTTCCTGTAAAGCGACGTTAATTTTTTCACTGAGCTGGGAAATTTTGGAAGATATTCCTTCAATATCCTTCTTCATCCCCTCGGCCTTTTCCTTTTTCTCCTTAATCTTGGAAATAAGTTCTCTTACCTGGGTATTGCTCTCAAGTTCTACCTCAAACCTAGACTTGAGCTTTTTAATCTCATTATTCAGCTTCCTGATTTCAATGACCACTTTCTTTTCTTCTTCCCGGCCAAGTTCAGTAGTTTCCTGTCTCTTGATCAATTTCTGGAGATCCCTTTCTCTCTGGCGAATTTCAGAAGCATCCACGGTCTCTGTTCCTACATTTTCCCTAAGTTTTCTATATTCTCGCCTGTACTCAGAGAGCTCCTCAAATTCCTTTTCTTTATCTGGTCTCAGTTTTTGAACTTCGTCAATTAACGAACCCTTTTCCGCTATAAGCTGCTTTGCGGCTTCCCTGAGCTCCTTCACCTTTGCATTGAGCATGTCTCTTTCATCAGCATGCATGGAGGCCTCTTCGGAGGCTTTGTCCCGCCTCTTAATGTGCTCTTCCACTATCTGTCTTAACTGTTCTCTCTTCTGCTCAAATTCATCTAGAAGCTCCGTCATATCATCCCGTCTGTGCCAGAAGCTAAGGGGCATTCCCCATTATCTTATATATCTTTCTAGAATTTATTTTGTGAATTTAGACTTCAAGTTGTCATTTTACTTTTTTTAAATAAAGGGACTTATCTCACTTTTGTGAGGGTTACTTGCTTCCTCTCTTTCTGTTAAAACCGTCTTCCACTTATCGGCATGGGCAAATGGGTATAGGCATCGCTTGTTCAAACGTGCGTTACTAATTTCCCCATAAATGTATGCCTGGTTATGCAATTCCAAAATTAACCGGCACATGAAAGTGCGATGACTCATAAAAGTATAACAAATCCCGTTCCACAAATATGCAGGACAATCAAATTAAGCGAATAATTTTAGAGGTTATGTATTCTTTATTTATTTGCCAGGTGCATGCTTCTGAAATTTAAAGTATGTCTTGGAAAAATTCATGAAAAGCGAGGAAATGACGATCGATACTGTTAAGGCAGGCTTCATAGAATTCTCCAGAAGCAAATCATTTTGCAGAAACTGGGCTGAGGCACTCGTCAATCTATAAGGCTACATTGTTATTTCAGGCACTATAAAAAGTGAAATAAAAAGGGAAAAATAGCTTAAAAGAAAAATTCAAAAATAAATTAGAAGAAGTTTACGGCTTCTTCCTTTTGATCACAGCCAGAGCTACTACAGCGACTGCAACTATTCCTATTCCCACTGCAATCAGAGAGACATGGTTGCCTGAAAGCAGTCCGCTTGTCGGTGTTGAACTGCTGGAGGAAGCAATTTCTACGCTGTGGCTGGAGAAGTGCGGTACATGTATCAGGACAAGTAACCCACCATTTACCTGAACTACTGCATAATATGCGTTCAGTGTGCTGGTCGCGCTTATTGTTCCATTAACAGTGGAAGCTATGACAGCATTTCCGTCAATTGTTACTGTGATTTGCGAACTGTTAGAGAAAACGCCATTACTTATGTAGACTGCAATCATGTTTCCCCTGTGGTTGAATGAGGACACTTCCAGTGTCACGGTACCGCTACCAACGTTCGTAACAGTTGTGGAGATGGAACTGTTGTACTGCATGTTCACGGATTCTATTGTGCCGTTTACTGAAACTATCTCCTCCACGCTGCCAACTTCATTGTTGATTAATGCCTGAGCAATGTCATGCAAAGCCCTCTGTCCAGAACCCTGGAGACCTACCGGTGCGGCAAACTGAACTCTTGCGAATTCCTTTGTGGAAACAGAGATCAGGTTTTCGTTAACACTCACGTCGCCACCGTTGATGAACATCATTCCCCTGAAACCACCGTTGTGGATGTAAATAGTAGTTTTTCCTGCCTCCATCGATTCATTCAACCCCATTGTCATATTTGCGCCTTCGGATTCATTCTCGAAGAGCATTGACCCGTTGAGGTTTGTGTCTGTACCTTCAGCAGTCGTGAAAACGGTCACGTTAAGGTCTGAGGGAACTGCAAAAGTAATTGTTCCATTGTTGATCACGAAGGTGGATTGTATCGCGGGGTTGTCGTGTATCGCATAAATGGAAGTGTTGGTTGCATAAACGAACAGGCCTCCAACTATAATTGGTTTATAGAAGGGAATTATTGGTAGCTGGGTGTTCGATTCAAGCGATCCATTTCCAGAAACGCTGATGGAACTGAAGACATTCGTGTTTGTCCACTTTGAAGTGAAGTCGCTTATGGTGCTGTTGTTAAAATAGAAGGACGCATGTGCACCGTCAACGAATCCAGTCGTGCTGTTATAGTAGAACCTGGAAGTATCCATTATATGGGACTGTATGTAATTTATGAATCCCTGCTTAGATATCAATCCAACGAATAGCGGCGGGTTTGAGGAGTTGAACTTTACAGTATTGGAATTAATCTGTATTGAATTAGAATTGCTGAAAAGCACAGCTACAGCTCCATCTGGGAGAACCATCTGGTAGACGCTGAGGGTTGCCGAACTGAGAGGCATATTATAAAACCCACCGAACCAGGCCGTAGTATTTATGTTAAAGTCTACCTTTGCAAGTGCGTATTCTGTCACATAAGTGATAGAAGGACCAATCCCTGTTCCGACAGTAACCAGCATGTGCCCGTCATTCGCACTGAAAACCGTGCCGTTATTAAGCGCAATACTGTCTGACGGAAACATCGGGGTACCGCTCATGCCTGCAGTGCCACTTCCATTGACATATACCGCAGGGGCAAGCAGATAAGTGGGGGTAGTACTATTGCCCGCACTATAGCTAACATTGCTCAGAACCGAAGCAGAATAGTTGTAGCCAAAGTCGAAGTTTCCGGCTTGTGCGATGCTCTCTCCGGTTGATAGAGCACCCGCGTAAGATATGGTTGAGAACCCAATAACAAGTGCAAGGACGAGTCCCAGCACCGCTATCTTACTGTTCATATACTTTTATCTTGGAAATATATATGTTGTTAATGGTACAAGTTTGTACCAGAACAAACCGAACCTAAGTGTACGCAATAATATTGTAAAAAGTGTCTCTCTCCGCAGGAATTCTCCCTATACCTTTGATCAAAAAGGCCAGCTCCTCGATCGTGGAAACGTCAGACTTGTTGGTGGCCCTGTATATCTTTTCGCTGAAGGCAGTTCCAACCAGATCATTCCCGCCGTAGTTGAGAGCTTCCTGCGCGACGAGCTTTCCCATTCCGACCCAGTATACGCTTATGTTTCTGAGAGCTGCACCCATTATCAGCCTTGCCATCGCTATCACCTTCAGGTCTTTTGCACCATCGGAAGGTCTCTTCACCTTGCCCATTCTTTCAAGAGGAGTGTTTTCAAAACTGAACTTTAACGGTATGAAAGAAAGGAAACCTGGCTGCTCCATCTGGTTGTCTCTTATCCTTACCATATGATCGACTATGTCGTTCCATGATTCCACATGACCATAGGTGATAGTTGAATTTCCAGGCAACCCAAGTGAATGAATAAGCTTTGCATCTTCCAGCCACTTCTCACCGGAAATCTTCTCCTTAGTTGTGATCTGTGCACGGATATCATGGTTGAATATTTCTGCGCCGCCTCCAGTGTGGGCGTCAACTCCAGATGCCTTCATTCTGCTTACCACTTCTTTTATGGAATTTCCCGTGACTTTACCAATAAAGTCAATTTCCGGGATCGTCAGGGCTTTCAAAGTTACTGACGGGAGATGCTTCTTCACGGTGCTGAATACCTGTTCATAGTATTCCATAGGAAGATCTGGATTAAATCCTCCAACGATATGTATTTCGGTAGCTCCTTCCTTTTTTGCTTTTCCGAGTTCAGACCTGACATCATCAATCGAGAGTTCGTAACCCCTGTCTGTTTTTCCCTTTAGCTTAATTGGGACATAAAATGCGCAGATTGGGCAGCTGGCTGCGCAGTAATTTGAGTAGTTTATGTTATAGGAAACAGCATATGATACGACGTTCCCTGCCTGTATTGATGTAAGCCTGTTAGCTATTTTTCCCATTGAAAAGAGGGTCAGGTCGTCTGTAAGTTCCAGTGACTCCTTATAGGTAAGGTTTCCCTGCATCGCTCTGTCTAACCAGTATTCTTCCTTTGAAGAAAGAGAGAGCATCATACCCGGTGATTTGAAACGAGTATTAAGACATGGGGATGTTCTTCAGCGCAGCCGTTATTTTACCGTTGATATCCGCTACTACGTCCTGTGGTTTTTCTGCGAGATAAATCGATCTTCCAATTATTACATAGTCAGTTCCAGCCACGATGGCATCCACTGGATCGCCCCCCTGAACTCCAATGCCCGGAGAAAAAATCTTCATTCCTGTATCAAGTGCTTTGATGTGTGAAATGAATTTGGTGTTGTTCCCCGGTGCTATCAAGCCGTAAGAATTGACTTTCCTTGCATTTTCTATGAGCTTATCCGACAAAGGATTTAAAAATGATTCAGCTCCTGGATGCGACATAGACACCACGGAAATCAGTTTCAGGTCATCGGAAACCTGGGAAATTGCCCTCAGAGAATCTTCTCCAACCACGGAGTGCGCAATTATCGCGAAAGCACCATCTTTATGGACTTTTTCCGCTATCAGCCTGTTTGTATTGGGGATATCAGCTACCTTAAAGTCACAGATAACCTTCGAAAATGCTGAAAGTTTTGAAATTATGCTGTGTCCCTCTTCAAGAATTAAGGGCCAATTTACCTTAATCGCGAAAATTTCATCAGAAATGTTTTTTGCGAGGTCAATTGCCCTATGCTTTTCCTGCGAGTCTATGGCAACTACAATTCTATTTTCCGTCAATATGCCTCCCTATGCATTACTAAACATCGTTTAATCTTTGCGGCAAAATAGGATTGCCAAATTCCGGTTGAATTTCACAGTATTTGGGGAATTACACAAAGCTGTGGAACAGTTCGGGTACGCGGACCGGACAACTGCAAGTCAACTGCCAACAGAAGGCAGATAAGGTCACTCTAATCCTGGCAATCAGCATATACAGAACCTGTTTTAGTATCATTGCTCTTTTACTTTTTCGATATTTGGGTTGTGAACTCTTCGCCAGGAGTTCAATGGAGGTTCCCTTTTCAACGCTTACTTGAAGGGTCCTCAAAATCGAGGATTTTTCCAGGCCCGAAAGCATCATATGCACCATGCTTAGCTACCTGGCTTCACAGAACCGGGAATCCAAAGGGCAATAAGTAACCAAATTATTCATTCTGTCCGAGGGGGTCAAAAAGCGTTTCCATAAGCTTTGCAGAAAGGATCGGTTTCACCACATGTCTCACAAAACGCGGATTTCCTTCCACAAAAGTTATACAGTAAAATGGCGATCAGATTGGCGGGACAATGGTTATAGTAACCGATAATTCAGTGTTGGTCTTGATTGACATACAGAAAGCATTCGCAGTTCCACAATGGGGAAAGAGGAATAATCCCGATGCAGAGAAAGTAGCGGGCCGGATGATGGAAGAATTCAGAAAACACGGGAGACGGGTAATACATGTTAGACATGAATCGCTGAACCCCGATTCCCTGTTCAGGCAAGGCAAAAGCACGTTTGAGTTCAGGGACGAATGCATACCAGGAAGTGGGGAAATTATCATCACGAAACACGTCAATAGTGCCTTCATAGGAACAAATCTCGAAAGCAAACTTAGAGAAATGAACGATCCTGTTGTTTACTTCGCAGGATTAGTAACCGATCATTGCGTAAGTACCACTGCAAGAATGGCAGGAAATCTTGGTTTCAAAATATACGTAATAGAAGATGCCTGTGCCACATTTGAAAGGAAGGATCATTCAGGAGAAGTCCTCTCTGCGGATATTGTACATAGAGCTAACCTGGCGTCAATTGACAATGAGTTTGGAACTGTTGTAAATTCAAGCGATATCATTTTTCAACCAAATTGAAATATTAATATTTGCCCGTATAAAGTTTCCAATTTATAGCAAACAAGTTGCTTATCCAGTGTTTACAGCCATTTGCACATTTTCCTAATCATCCCTTTTATTTTATCAGTATTCAACAATTCTTAATCTGATAGCATGGAATTCCAGGGAAAAAACACAATAACGTTCTATTCTGAAGAGCCCGGTGATCAACAGCGCGAAATACACGTAATTATAGCTCCCCAAACCCGGGGTAAAAACTATGCTGCCAAGAATTTTGCCTCAGAGGATGTTATGGTTGAAAACATCGAGTACGAGATAGATCTTGCTGAATAGACCTGGATTTTAATTGCAGTCATCGAACTTTTATAACAGGGATTGCAGTGAACTCCGGGGAGAAAGCCTGCTGCACAGGATATTGGAATGGATAAAATCTTCCTTGAAGATAAAAGGATTATCATCTAAAATGGGGACCTTGCTTGAGTGAGATACTACCCGCATTTTAACCTGAGTGTGGATAAGAGAAGCACCATTTGGGGTTACTTCCATCCAGCCATTATTATATGCCAAAAAAGTGAAGACAAGTATATAGGGAAAAGCTTGAACTGAGCAGTTGGATTGGTAAGGAAGCTGAATTTTAATCATGACGCCCCGAACGGGATTTGAACCCATGTCACGGGCTCGACAGGCCCGTATGATGGACCGCTACACTATCGGGGCGTAAAAGAGGCATAAGTCATCTTTATTTATAACTTTATTATGGATTTTGTAAACCTGCCAGGGACATGAGACGAAAAGGAACCAGCACCCATTCATAATATAATGCGTGGCATTAGACTAAAACGATAGGCATAGCCTCATCAGGGATTGAAAAGTATGTTTGAATTCAAAAAACTTGAAAAGGTAAAGGATGCGGCCATTATCTTTCCAAAAGTCCACGGGGATGAAAGAGGCTTCTTCCTGGAGTCGTACAAGAAGTCAGAGTTTGCTGAAAATGGGATCAACTACAACTTCCTGCAGGATAATCATTCCAGGTCATCCAAGAATATTTTGAGAGGATTACATTTCCAGGCTATGCCAAAACCTCAGGGTAAACTTGTCAGGGTGTTGAAAGGGAGAATATTTGATGTCATTGTTGATCTGAGAAGTTCATCATCATCCTATAAGAAATGGCAATCAGTGGAACTCTCAGGCAGTGAGGCACGAATTCTCTGGGTACCACCGGGGTTTGCCCATGGTTTCCTGGCACTTGAAGATAACACTGAAGTATTCTACAAAACAACAGCGGAATATGATAGCAAACTGGATTCAGGCATAATATGGAATGATCCTGAGCTGGAGATCAACTGGCCCATAAAATATCCAATCTTATCGGCTAAAGACAGTGCGCTTCCAAGTCTCGCAAGCCTGGAACCAAGGAATATATGGAGCGAGTGAAACTGATGAAAATAATCGTGACCGGCGGCTTCGGTTTTATAGGCTCAAATTTCATCAACATGCTTTTTGAAAAGATTGAAGGGATAGAAATCGTGAATGTGGACAAGATGACATATGCCGCAGATCCAAGTAACCTGGACCCTGGCATTAATATAAAATCCATCAACGCCGATATCTCCGCTCTTAATGGCCATGAGGACATTTTTTCCGGTGCTGACTGTATAGTCAATTTTGCCGCTGAGTCGCATGTGGACCGGTCAATAGAAGATTCCAGCTCATTTATAGAGAGTAATGTCAAGGGTGTTCACAATCTGCTTGAAATCTGCAGGAAACTGGATATGAGATTCCACCAGGTATCCACGGATGAAGTGTACGGTTCTCTTGATCCGGAAGGCTCGGATAGGTTTACGGAAAAAACACCTTATAATCCGAGAAACCCATATTCTGCAACAAAGGCTTCTGCAGATTTCCTTGTCCGGGCTTATTTCAACACTTATGGCCTCAAAACTACAATCTCGAACTGCAGCAATAATTACGGACCGAATCAGCATCCTGAGAAACTTATTCCAAAATCTGTGATTTCTGCCCTTAATGACGTGAAAATACCAATATATGGGTCAGGGTTACAAATCAGGGACTGGATACACGTTTCAGATCACTGCGAAGCGATCAAGCTGATCCTCGATAAGGGAAAGGCGGGCGAAACCTACCTCGTTGGAGCAGATGGCGAGAAAAGCAACTTGAGCGTGGTAAACTGTATTCTTGAGGCAATGGGCAAGCCAACAACCCTGATCGAATTTGTAAAGGACCGGCCAGGCCATGACGAGCGTTATTCAATCGATAGCTCCAAGATCAGGAAAGAGTTAGGATGGTGTCCAGCAATTTCATTCGAGCAGGGACTGAGATCAACCATTGACCATTACATAAATAATCGCAGAAAATATGAAAGGAAACAGGTTGTCACAAAATGAAATACCTTGTAGTGGGCGCAAGCGGTTTCCTGGGATCTTTCCTTAAAAGAGGACTTGGGGCCGATGGTGTTTCCTCCCACGCCTACGAAAATGACTATATAGTCGATATGCGGAAAACAGATTCAACCCTGTCGTTCTTCAGCAAGCAAAGATACGATGTCGTGATCAACTGTGCCGGTTTTACTAACGTCGATAACTGCGAAAAGGAACCTGAAAGTGCCTTCCTTTCGAATGCAAAATTGGTAGAAAACATTGCCCAGGCAGGGAAAACATCAGGGTTCAAACTAATCCATATATCAACGGATTACGTTTTCGACGGCGAGCATGGGAATTATCGCGAAGTCGATTTTCCAAATCCCATAAACGAATATGGAAAGTCCAAACTCATCGGGGAAAAGGCTGTTGATCTCAACAGAGACGTAATCCTGAGAATCTCTACTCCATTCGGCAAGAATTGGTCCAGGAGAAAAAAGACGTTTATGGAATACGTTATGGAGAATCTGTCGCATGGCAAGAAGATCAGCGTCGTTACAGATCAATTCACCAACCCTACTTATATAGCAGATGTTTTAAGATTTATAAAGGCAGGTTCAAAAAAAGGCTTTGCAGGAATATTTCATCTTGGGGTAAAGGACAGGGTAAGCAGGTACGAATTTGCATTGGCAGTTGCAGAACGTTTCAGCCTTAATGCTGAGCTTATCGGTAAGGCCAAGCTCTCAGATCTCAAATTTACCGCGAAGAGGCCCAGAGATACCAGCTTCAATCTGTATAAAGTGGGAAATATCCTGAAGATACAGGATTTAGGAAGCTCCCTTGAAACAATGCTTGGTGACTAGCTTTTGGTTCTCGTTTTGTTCTTCACCAGGTTCGAAGCCAAATGCAAATTTTCAATTGTGCCGGCATCAATCCACTGCCCTTTAATAAAACCATAACTGAGTTTTCCATCTTTCAGGTAGGCGTTGTTCAGATCGGTAACCTCGAGTTCACCCCTGGCCGATGGTTTCAACGCTCTTATTCTGTCAAAGACTGTGGAGTCATAAATATATAAGCCGGTAACTGCAAACTTGCTCTTTGGTATTTTAGGTTTTTCTTCTATATTGATGATCCTGCCATCCCTTTCAAATTCTGGGACCCCGAACCTTTCGGGATCCTGTACTTCTTTCAGGAAAATTTTGCATCCTTCCCTGAAAGAGTTTATCTCCGAGGAAATGTCGTCGAATAACACATTGTCACCCAACATAACAACGACGCTGTCCCCACCAGCAAAATGTTCGGTCAGCCCGATCGCCTCAGCAATCCCTCCTGCACCTTCCTGAAGCACGTAGGCAAATCTTGCACCGAACTCCGTCCCGGACGCAAGAAGCGCCATAAAATTTCCAGCATGTTCCTTTCCGGTGACAATTATTATCTCTTTGATTCCGGCATTTATCAGAGTTTCCAGCGGATAATATATCATTGGTTTGTCGTAGACCGGAAGAAGATGTTTGTTGGTTACTTTTGTAAGTGGCAATAACCTTGTTCCAGTACCGCCCGCCAATATTATGCCTATCATCTGCCTGCATAGCGGCAATGAAGATTTAGATTTTCGCCCGTGTTTGGGGAAGCACTGCTCTTCCTTTGGGGATATCTCGCTCTGGCACAGGCAGATTAGAATACAATGGGGGAATGCCAAATTTGAATGGAAATTGACGTAAGCCATGGGAAATACTCGTTTTCTGTTTCCTCTAAAGGTGCATATCTTTCGACCCTGCGTTACGAGGGAAGATCCATCCTGAAACCTGCCAGCGATAAGAAAGAGACTCACGGTGGTTGTGCCCAGCTTATTCCATTTGCGAACAGGGTCAGGAACGCAACTTTTAACTTCGAAGGCAGAGAGATAAAGCTTGGAGCGGATGATCCGCCAAATGCAATTCATGGCTTGACAAGGAACATGGATTTTCAATTGGCTGAATCGGGCAACGGGATAGTTGCTGAAGGGGTCCTGTCAAGCAATGATTTTCCCTGGGTATACATGGTAAGGATAAGTTACTCGGTCTCCGGAAACGAATTTAAAATAAGTTATAAAGTTAAAAACGAATCGGAAAAAACTGGCCCTCTGATGATAGGTGCTCATCCATATCTTTATTTCAGTGGAGACTGGAAAATTGAATCAAATAACATGAAGGAGGTCAATTGTCTTGGAGGATATTTTCCCACAGGCAAGTTTTTGGGCCCCATAAATGAGATATTGCCCCGGCCAGGGGGATATGATAACCCATTTATTGCAAGTGAAGCACTGAATATTCATCTTGGAGACCATAAGATTATTCTCAACACAGAAAAAATGCCATATTTCATGCTTTACGATGGAAAATATTGTGAAGGTAAATCAATTGCCGTTGAACCAATGACCGGTGCCCCGGATTGCTTCAACAATGGAATGGGACTAATTGGCCTTGGAGCAGGCAAAACGTTCAGAGGGATGTTTTCCCTGAAAACAGAATGGTCTGTTGAGTAAGGAACCTTGCACCTGTTTGGATAAGCCCAATTATCTTATTTTCCCTTGTCGCATATGAAACAAAGCAGTTAATAATCGAGTGGAAATTGAATACTGGGAAATTATGATTGTGAATGACGAGGTGTACAGGACTATCGGCAAGATGGCCTATAGCAATGGCATAGGAAATACACCCATCAGGGAAATATACTGCCGTGGTGATGTCAGGGTAGTTGCAAAATTTGAGTCCTACAACAAATTTGGCTCCGTAAAGGACAGGCCTGCGTTCTTCATGTTGAGCGTTGCAATGAAAGAAGGAAAAATGGCCGGAGGAAAGGAAGTTATCGAGGCAAGCTCCGGTAATACAGGGATCGCTCTTGCTTATATTTCAAGAATTCTCGGGCTTAAGGCCACCATACTGGTACCGGCTTCCAGCAGCGTCGAAACAAAGAAAGTCCTGAAGGATTCTCATCAAAACATCATTGAGGTGGAGGACCAAAACAGCAGGATGGGCAAGATCAACATCGATGGTGCATTAAAGCGCCTGGAGGAGTTAATGAGAGACGATCCTGAAAGGTATGTCAACCTGGACCAATATTCCAATCCATCAAACTTCAGGAGTCATTATCATACGACCGGGCCAGAAATATCAAGCAAAGAGAAGGTTATTGATCATCTCGTAACTGGAATTGGGACGGGTGGAACAATAATGGGGCTGGGTATGTACCTGAAAGAGATAAACTGGAAAACGAAAGTTACCGCGGCCGAGCCGGGTCCCAATCATCACATACAGGGATTGAAAAATCTCAAGGCATCCAGGGTGCCGAGAATCATCGAATCGAACAGGAATTTGATCGACGACTGGGTAAGCGTTAGTGACAAGATTGCCTTTGATGGTGTCAGGGAGCTTAAGGAACTCGGTTATGAAGTTGGACTGTCATCCGGGGCAAACTACATGGCCAGCATGAAGGTAGCCAGGCGTTTGAAGGCTGGTACTGTCCTGACCATATTTCCGGACGGGCCTGAGAAATACAGGTCAATTTATCAAAAGCATGGAATTTAGTTATTCCATTCCAAAAAACGCGGAATCTACCTGCCCTTAAACACCGGTTTCCTTTTTTCAATAAAAGCTTTTACCCCTTCCCTGTAGTCCTCGGTCTCGAAAATCTTGCCAAACGCCTCTTTTTCGGCATCAAAAAGATCATATGTTTTGCCCCTTACCAGCTTCTTTATGGCTGCGACAGAAACAAGTGCGCTCCTGGAATAGTTGATTGCCAGAGCTATAGCAGCCTTTTCAGGATCCTCTTCAATGGAGTTAATTATGCCAAGTGATAATGCTTCATCAGCCTCAACCATCCGTCCGGTTGTAACAATTTCAAAGGCACGAGTCTGCCCAATCGAGTGCCTCAGTCGCTGGGTTCCTCCCCACCCGGGAAGAATTCCAAGAGTGACTTCCGGAAGAGCCATCTTTGTTCCCGGTGAGCAGACTCTCATGTCGCACGAGAGAGCAAGCTCGAACCCGCCTCCAAGCGCAAATCCCCTGATAGCTGCAATAACAGGCCTTTCATATGATGCGATGTAGTCAAGTGCAATCTGTCCCCTTATGGCGAAATGATAAGCCTCCTCAGGTTTCAGTTTCTGGAATTCCTTTATATTTGCTCCAGCTGAAAAAGCCTTCTCGCTTCCTTCAATCACCGTTACCATGGGTTTTGATCTCAGGTTGTTGGCAATCTCCTCAAGAGTGTCTGCGTCCAGGGGATTGAGTTTATTGTCTTTCCTGATCGAAATAATTCTTATTCCATCCCGTTCCTGGACTTCTATCCCATTAACAGATTTTCCTACCATGGCAGGAGATCATTTCAATGGTTAAAACTCATCCTTCGATCTTCTTTGTGGCTATGTAAGCAGATAACCCAAACAGTACAATTCCGGCCAGCACCATAAGTCCAATCTGGAGCAATACGGGCCCTATGGAGTTGTACAGGAGAATGCTCTTTAATGTCAGGTTAAAATAGGTCAGCGGAAGGAGATAAGCTACCGTCTGCAGGTAACCGGGCATTACCGATATAGGGTAAAATACGCCGGACAGGAAGAGCATAGGGAAGAATATGACATTTGCAGCTAAAGCTGCGCTTTCTTCATCCCTGGTATACAAACCTGCAAGCAGGCCAATGGCAGTGAACAGTAAGAGTCCGGATACTATTACCACCGCAGAAAGCGCAACGCCCAGCAGTGTAACCTGCAAGGAAATTCCGAACACGAGTACACCGATCCCGAAAATTATCAGGTCAGAAAGAAATGTGGTTACAACATAGAAAAGCGTGGTAGCCGTTAACCATTCTGACTTTGTTAAATTGGCAAAAGAAAGTTGCCTGAAAATCCTGTCCTTCCTGTAATTCGGGACAACGTACACCATTGAAAATATTCCGTTTATGATAGTATAACCTATGAGCGCAGGAATGTAGTAATCCACGGGTTTCCCAAGTCCTGATACGGATACGGGCTGCGCAGTTACAATTGCTGAGGTAGATCCGGTTCCTGCAAGAATCAGGTTGATCAATACCGGTTCATAGGTTGAAGCGGCCTGATCCCCCGGCTCAGAATAATACTGTACTCCAGCCGAATGATTTGCGAGATTTGCGGAAAAGTTACTGGGGAAGCTGATGCCAATGCTGACGGAATTTGACTTCATGTAACTGGAGAGGCTCTGGCCGGCGGGGACCATGTATACATTAAAGAGTCCTGATTCATTTATTGCTTTCAGTGAACCAGTAATGTATGCAGAACTGGGCCCGTCATTCTGGACGGCGAGGGATTCCTTTCCTATACTGCTTGAACCAAATATAGATCCAAAAAGCAGCATGAGTATCACAGGGAAAATTATCAGAAAGAACGGTCCGCTCCTGGTTCTGGAAAAGAGCTTGATGTGAAGCCGCAAATACAGAAGGATTCGTTTAAGATTCATTTTCTTCAGCCCCCACGATTCTCATGAATACATCCTCGAGATTTTCCCTGACCAGGGAAATGTTGTTTACCGGGATTCTGCTCTTCGAGATGGAATCCAAAACCAGGAATAAATCATCATTACTCTTGATTGGCATCTCGTAAACACCCTTGCTTTTCTCCCTGGCCAATGAAGGCAATACTCCTGAAAGACTGACACCGTCCTGAACGGTGACTACCAGCATATCACTGGTCTTGTTCTTCTGCACCAGTTCTTCCGGCGTTCCCTCGTCAACAATCATTCCAAAATTTATTATTGCGACCCTATCCGCAAGTTTCTCAGCTTCCTCCAGATAATGAGTGGTGAGAAAGATAGTCTTTCCCAGTGACCTCAGGTTCCTCATCACTTCCTGGATCGACCGCCTGGATAGTGGATCCAGGCCCGCAGTGGGTTCGTCCAGGAAGATCAGTTCAGGGTCGTTGCTGAGAGCAAGTGCTATTCCGAGTTTCTGCTTCTGTCCTCCGGAAAGCCGGGAAAAATACACGTTCTTCTTATCGGAAAGCTCAACCGTTTTAAGCAGTTCGTCAGGTTTCAGGCTGCTGTCCAGAGAACCAATGTAGAATTCCAGTGCCTCATTCGCAGTGCATCTTTCAAGGAAATTGAAATCCTGAGGCAGAATTCCTACGCGTTTCCTGAAAGATTCAGTTATGCGTTCCGGATCCTGACCTAGCACACTCACAACTCCTGATGTTCTTTTCCTGACACCTTCAAGTATTTCTACAGTTGTGGTTTTCCCGGCACCATTAGGGCCAAGCAGGCTGAAGACTTCACCGGAATTAACGTGAAATGATATTCCCCTGACTGCACTCAGTTTACCGTAGGATTTCTTAAGATTATTCACTTTTATGATTTCGCCCATGGGGAATTCACCATAATTCTCTAATTTTGAGCGCTTATGACTTCATAGTATTTCAATCGAAATGGTATGTGCTCCTCCACCACCATGGCAGAGTGTTGCGAGCCCGTATCTGCCTTTGTTCTGTTGCAACGCGTTTATGAGTGTCACCATGATTCTCGAACCGCTGTTTCCTAACGGGTGGCCCAATGCAATAGCTCCGCCATAAACGTTGAACCGGTCTTCCTGGATTTTAAGCTCATACTGGACTACAATGGACGCGATGGCAAAAGCTTCGTTATGCTCAACCAGATCATAGTCGTCTATCTTCCTTTTGAGTTTTTCCAGAAGAAACTTAGTTGCAGGGATTGGGGCTTCGACAAAATCCCTTGAGTTCAGGGACGCCGAGGAATACCCTTCTATTTTCGCAACGGGCTTGAGGCCATATTCGTTAACTGCTTTTTCAGAAGCCAGGACCAGTGCAGAAGCACCATCAGAAAGCTGTGAGGAATTTCCGGCAGTCAGGATGCCGTTTCTGTCGAACGCTGGTTGTAACTTGGCCAGGTCCTGCATGCTGGTGTTTCTCAAACCTTCGTCTTTGGCCAGGTTATCCATTTTCACGATTTCTTTTTGCATTGCTCCGGATTCTGTAGCTTTTATTGCGAGTCTCTGGCTCCTTACAGCGAATTGATCTACCATTTCCCTCGTGATGGAATACTTTTTCCCGGTAATTTCTGCGGAGGTTCCCATATGTTCAAAATAGAACGCATCCATCAGCCCGTCTTTCAGCATGGAATCATCGAGCTTGAAATTCTTGTACAGGAGCTGCTTTGGCCCCCATCTTAGCTCAGGCGGGAGCAACAGTGGTGCATTGCTCATGCTTTCCATCCCGCCAGCAACTATCAGGTCCTTTTCTCCCAGCGAAATTTCCCTGTCTGCGTTTTCAACTGCAAGCATTCCCGAAGCACATACTGTGTTTACAGTGTTCTTTACGACTGTGTCACTCAATCCTGCGAGAGTGGATGCCTGTCCAGCGGGATTCTGGCCATTACCTGCCTGAATCACATTTCCTAGAATTACTTCCTCAATTCTGGAAGGATCAACCTTCGAACGCGATATTGCTTCCTTTATGGCGACGGATCCCAGTTCCATTGCCTTTAACTTGCTAAGGGACCTTCCAAACTTACCAATCGGAGTCCTGACGGCTGAAATAATGTAGGAATGCGACATAATGCCCGCGTATCGCAGGAGATAATTTAATGCTTTACCGGTGATTAGGAATTCTCTTCAGCAGGCGAATAATCTTCCATCTCTTTCTTCAGCCTGCTTTCCTTCTTTATCACAAATCTGGTCACGTATCCGGAAACTGCGTTAAGAGTCTTCTTCGTCATATCCTTCCCTGCAACTTTTAAAATCTCGCGGTTGTGGTGAAAATCGTTATTGAAAAGAGTTGCATGGTTGCTGACAAGCTTCTCTGCAATTCTCTTGACGTTAGAAGGTCTTATACTACCCATTTGCCCCGGTTGATTATAGAGAGATATAAAACTGTTTCAGTCCTCGGTGCGAGGAACCGTCAATACGGGTATATCAGAAAGCGAGATCAATTCAGAACTCACAGATCCAAGTATAACTTTGCTGAGTCCCTTAAGCCTTCTGGTCCCTGTAACTATTGTATCCATTCCATTTTCCTTTGCCACTTTGTATATTACCCGGGGAACCAGGTCACCGGCAGCGTCAATCGACTGGAATTCAGCTTTGAGTTTATACTCTTCAGCCTGCTTTTTCGCCATGTCCAGGATTCCTGAGGCTATCTCAGCCTGGCCCTGGAATACTGAAGAAGGAATGAACGAGTCAAAAGCTACGGACGAACTAATAACAGGCGGTATGACGTACAGTACCAGTAAGCGTTCGATTGCCTGGCAAAAGCCAGACAGGAATTTGAGTGCGCATTTTGCCGGGGGTGTGCCGTCATAGGCAAGGAGCATTTTCACATTACATAAACATTCAGAGCGTTAATAATAGTTGCTATGTCTTTTGCCAGAAGCGCTTTTTGTCCTGTTCGCTTAACAACTTCTCAAGCAGTTCTTTCTGTGTGGAAGAGAGACGCTTGGGGACCTCTATCTGCACCCTGACAAGCAGGTCTCCATTGCCAGATCCCTTAAATTTTGGGAAACCGCAGCTCTTTACCCTTATCATCTCGCCTGGCTGGGTCCCAGGCGGTATTTTGTAATGGAAAGTTTCATTGAACACCTTTATGTCCCTCTCCGTTCCAAGCGCGGCTTCCGGGAATGAAATCCATTCCTTAGTCAGGATATTGTCCCCATCCCTGACAAAGTCTGTTCTGTTCTCAATGGAGAGCACCACAAATAAGTCTCCGGTTCTGCCATGATAAGATTGCCCTCTTCCCTTGAACCTTATCTTCAAATTGTTTACTGCCCCTTTGGGTACTTCTACCTCCAGGGATTCTGTGGCTGAAACCGACCCTGAGCCATGGCAGGTCTGGCATACTATTCTCGGTATTTTTCCCCTGCCCCCGCACGTTCTGCAGGAAATAACCGTCACCATGTTGAAGAATCCCTGCCCCTGTACCACGCGTTCCTGCCCTGTCCCTCCGCAGGTCCTGCAAGTGTTGAGAACTCCATCCTTGGAGCCTGATCCTTTGCAGGCCTGGCAGGTGACATTCCTCCTGTACCTTACGCTCTGTTTTCTGCCGTAATACGCGTCTTCAAGGTCTATGGTTATTCTTACGGCGAGATCCAGATCCGGCCCCTCATTACGAGCACTGGTAAACATGGAACCGTTACCAAATGATCCGAAAACCCTGTTAAAAATGTCTTCAAAATCGGTGAAATGAGTAAAGTCCTCCCACCTGAAGTTGCTGCCTCCTCCGCCGAAATTCACCTGGCCGGTTCGATCATACGTGGTCCTTTTGTCTGGATCGGAAAGAACTTCGTAAGCTTCGCTTATTTCCTTGAACTTTTCTTCAGCTTCCTTTTTGTTGTCAGGATTGGCGTCAGGGTGATATTTTCTTGCCAACTGCCTGAAAGATTTTTGTATCTCTTCTCCAGTTGCGGTTTTATCAACACCCAGAATCTTGTAGTAGTCCTTGGCCATCAATCATCCGTTTTATGGTTGGGAGTTGCCATCTATGGTTTCGTTTGATGTTTCACCAGAACCGCCATGGTCTGTTCCCTGGTCCTGGCCAGATTCGGCAGAGGATTCCTGTGAAGAAGCTTCCTGGGAGGCAGACTGGTACATGCTTGCACCGATCTCCTGTATCTTCTTGGCAAGTTCCTCCTGTTTCGTCTTGATTTCGTCGTAATTCTTCTCATCCGTGGCTTTCCTTATGTCACCGATTATTTTTTGCAGTTCTTCCTTTGAAGCCTGGTTTATTTTATCTCCTGCATCGCTAATTGTCTTTTCTACAGTATAAATGAGGGTTTCGGCATTATTCACGATCTCTATCTGCTCCTTGTTCTTCTTGTCCTCTTCGGCAAACTGCTCTGCCTCTTTCTTCATCCTCTCCACTTCTTCCTTGCTAAGCTTGTTGGTAGCGGATATGGAAATACTCTGTTTCTTTCCGGAGCCCTTGTCGTGAGCGGTTACATTCAGTATCCCGTTTGCGTCGATGTCGAATGTAACCTCAATCTGGGGAATACCTCGTGGAGCCGGGGGGATGCCAACGAGGTTGAACATTCCCAGCGAGACGTTGGCAGAAGCCATCGGTCTCTCGCCCTGTACAATGTGTATGGTTACAGCAGTCTGCATGTCAGCAGCGGTAGTGAAAACCTGGGATTTGTTGGTTGGAATAGTGGTGTTTGCAGGAATAATGGGGGTTATAACTCCACCGAGTGTTTCTATTCCGAGTGTGAGAGGCGTAACGTCCAGAAGGACTATGTCCTTAATGTCACCCGACAATACAGCACCCTGTAGTGCAGCGCCAATGGCAACGCACTCCATAGGATCAACGCCTCCTTCAATCTTCCTGCCGAAATAATCCTCGACAAATTTCCTTACATATGGAATCCTGGTGGGCCCACCTACCAGTATCACCTTGGTCAGGTTGTCCTTATCCATCTTCCCCCCTTTGAGCGCATTCTCAATAGGTGCTCTTGCCTTTTCCATTATCGGGGCAATCAATCTCTCAAGATCTGCCCTTGTGAATGCAATTTGCAGGTGTTTTGGTCCGGTAATGGTGTTGGCTATGTACGGGATGTTAATTTCTGTCGAAAGGGTAGAGGAGAGTTCGATCTTTGCCTTTTCGGCTGCATCCTTAAGCCTTACGTATGCGTTCTTGTCAGCCTTCAGGTCGATGCCTTCTTTCTCCTTGAATTTCCTTGCAAGGTAGTCGATGATGGCTTCGTCCATGTCAGTGCCCCCCAGCTGGGTATCACCGGATGTAGAAACTACTTCAAATACGCCGTCTCCAAAATCCATTATGGTTACGTCAAGCGTCCCACCTCCCAGATCGAATACCAGGATCTTCTGCGACTGGTTTACTTTGTCAATGCCGTATGCGAGAGACGCAGCCGTCGGTTCGTTTATAATTCTCTTAACTTCAAGCCCGGCAATCTGTCCGGCATCCTTTGTGGCCTGCCTCTGATTGTCGTTGAAGTATGCAGGTACAGTAATGACTGCCTGCGTAACCGGTTCTCCCAGAAAAGCTTCAGCATCTTTCTTTATCTTCTGGAGGATAAAGGCGGATATCTGCTGCGGTGTGTATTCCTTTCCATAAACCTTGAATTTGTAATCGGTTCCCATCTTTCTCTTAGCCGCCAGCACTGTACCCTCCGGATTCAGCAGTGCTTGCCTCCTCGCAGGTTCGCCAACGAGCAAATCGCCTTCCTTGGTGAAAGCCACATAACTTGGAAATGACTTCCCGCCCAGAGATACACCCTCTGAACTTGGTATAATAGTTGCTTTTCCTCCTAATACTACGGCGGCGGCTGAATTACTAGTTCCCAGATCTATTCCTATGATTTTAGACATTTTTTACCTCTTTGTTACTATTACTTTTGAGCTTCGAAGTACCTCGTCGCCCAGCATATATCCCTTTTGGACCTCTTCGGCGATCAAGCCGTCCTCTCCTTCCTGAGATACACCAAGCACCTCATGGAGAAATGGATCATATCTTTTTCCCTTCGCCTCAATGTACTTGAGACCATACCTGGAAAGTGAGGTGATCAATTGATCCCTGATTGTGGTTATTGTTTCTGAATCCTCTCCAGATTTTATCGCGGCATCCATGGAATCCAGCGTTGGGAGCAGATCACTGATCAAGGATTTGTTCAACCTCTTTCTCTCAACTGCAAGTTCTTTTTCTTTTGCCTTGAGCAAATTGTCACTGTTCGCCAGCGCCCTGAGCATCTGGTCTCTTAAACTGGCCAGTTCCTCCTTAAGTCTCTTATTGTCTGCCCTCTCCTTAATCAGCTGGTTCTTGATCTTGGATTTACTAAGATCCCTTGCCAATTCAAGCTCTTCTGAAATAGGATCTTCTTGATTCCCGGAGCCGGATTCAATAGGGAAACGCATCGCGGTGTATATATGTTCTTCAATATTAAACTTGCTAATCCTGCTGATTTTGGGACTGAAGTCCAATTAATCTGAACTATCAAATATTGTTTTTGCGGAAGGCTGCCTTCCAAGCAATTCCTCTGGATTTCCTTTCGCTTCTTCGTATGTTTCCTTGTTGTATTCAGGCGGCTCAGGAAGCATAAAGGGGCCGAAAATAACAGGTATAGCGGAACACTTTTTCCATGATGTAAAAAGTTAACTGGTTATGCAGATTTTGCGCAAAAAAAGGTAAATAACATAAAATGACTGAAATTGGCCCTTGGATAAATTCAATGTTCAATCTAAATTGAGTGATAAATAATTAAAGTATTCGCGGTATTATCAAATTCCACATTAATAAGACGAGCACCAGAATTCCGAAGAAATTTGAGATTTTCTTGACCCTGCTTTCGGTGAGGAACCGGAAGCCCTTTTTGGTTGAATTAATCAAAAGGGTGTCCTTGAAAAATTGTCCCCCGTCAAGTATGAATAGAGGAAGTGCGTTAGTCAGGCCAAGTAGGAAATTCATCCAGAATAGCCAGTAAAAAGAGTTTGCCAATACCCAGAAAAGGCTGGGGAAGAAGGGAACCGAGTAAAGCGACTCAAGGGAAGCCGGGACGGGGGAAAAGCCCTGCAAAGGCAGGATAATGAATTCTATAATCCCGTTGGGAAAATTGCTTGTGCTGATGGCATAATTTCCGAATTCCAGTGATTTCATATCAGAGAGCGGGATAAATTGCAATCCTGCATAATCCACCGACACGCCGATGAAGCTCTGATGCCGGTATGATTGTGAATTCTCCAATGGGTAATATTGGTTGTAATAGCTGTATTTGGATACTGTCACAATGTACGTATAAAATGAACTGTGAGAAGAGGTATTCAAAGCCCTAACTGTAACGTTCGTTCCAGGTGTGATGTTATCGAGGATGCTGTTCATTGTGTTCAAATTCCACACAGTGCTGCCATTTATCGAGAGTATTATATCGCCTGAGGAAAGATTGCTTTTGTATGCGGGAAAACCCGGAAGTGTAGAATAAACTACAACACCCGCTATTGCAGTGCCATTGAACAGGGTATGACCATTGTAGACGGTTATGCTGACCTGCTGTCCAGGTGTAATATTCGAAGAACTTGCAAGATTGGCCAGGTCATTGCCGGAATAACTGCCGAAGCTTGTAATTTCCAGCCCTGAAAGATTACTTATTCCGCTAATCTGGGACTGGGTTGATTCCAGGTAAACACCATTGTGAGTTGGTGTAGCCAACGGACCCATTACCATCATCAGCAACAGGAAGAATATCAGTGCAAGAACGATGTTCGTCGCAGGTCCAGCCGCAAAAATCCTTCTCCTGATGATTGGTGAAGCCTTCATCATCTCTTCCTCGTCCGGTTCAACAAATGCTCCAACAGGAATCACGAAGAAAAGTGCGCCTACCGATTTCACGGTTATACCATGTTTTCTGGAAAGTACTCCATGCATAAGTTCGTGGATTACTACTCCGACTACAAGTGCCATGGTACCGTAAAATATCGGGATGAAGGGATTGATTCCGGGCAGGGCAAGATAAAATGAAGCTGGCTGGTTGACAACTACCCTGATTGCCAGTGAAAGATAAACTTCGTAAAACAGGAAAATGAAAGCCCCCAGCATCGTGACGAGAACAATCGCCACGGATACCCTGGATGTCAGCTCTTTCGGGAATATTCTGGAAAACTTGTCTAGAATTCCCCGATTCTTTGGGGACTTGATCATAAGAGCAGGGCCAAGCAGAGAAAAGTGTGAACTCTTCCTGATTCTTGGGGCAAGCTTAATCATTACAATAAGCCAGACAAGCACAACAAAAAGAGCTTCAAGAAGTCCATTTATCATTCAAGCATCGACAAGGGTTAAAGTATATCACCATTAAACAGTTTTCCCAGAAAGTTTGATTCCCAATGATTGTGTGATACCTGAAAGATCGAACTATTGCAGGGTCTACCGGTACAAAGTTAATTGATCTGTGGCCGGGCCATTTCCATAATATGGAATTCAATTGCGTGGTTTCCTCTCAATAAGTGCCATAATACGGTTTGCAGGATTAGAGAACCCTACTTCATGAAGTATTGCCCGAAGCATTACCAATAAATAATAGATTAAATTAACGTGTTATGGGAGACGGCACAACCGTAGTGCTCTTGATTTTCGCAGTATCGGTTATCATTGGAGTTGTTTCCGGGGTTATTATTTATAATCTTTATCTTGGCTTTTATGGAGGAAATCCAGGCCTGTCAGACGTGGATTTTACAGCTTCATTTCTGGCTACTGGCGTTGCAGCCGCAGCGTTCACAATAATGCTGCTTTTTTACCCTGTTGTCAAGAAAGGAGTAAAAATCGGATCCGAAGGTGATGATTACAGATGAGCGACAAGAAAGGCAGAAATCTGGAGCTGTACTTCATGATCGGTGTATTGGTCGTGTTGCTGGGGAGCGCTGCAGCCAATTATGTGGAAATTGCCGCAAACCCAGGTTCCATCCCAACCGAAAACGCTATTCCTCCGGCTGGTTCATATGTGGTAAGAGTTTTTGCGACTCAATGGGCATGGTCATTTGAATATCCAAACAACACTACGAGTGTTGGCTCGCTTACAGTGCCTGTGGACACTAATGTTTCGTTAGTCGTTACATCCATTGCTGGAGCTCAGCAATCGGCAGTCATTCACGATTTGCTGATTCCGCAGATGGATATTCAGATTTACGCGGTACCTGGCCAGAATAATACGGTTACTTTCGAGCCGACTGTTGTCGGCAGTTACTACTTTGAATGCGTTGAATACTGTGGTGAGTACCATTATGAAATGAGGGGATACATGGAGGTCGTCTCCCGATGAGTGATTATGTTACCACTCTCACAATTTATGGTGGAATCGCTGCCGTTTTTGCCATAGTAATATTTGCAGTATATAACCTCCTGAGCACCAGGAAGGACATAGTTTCGGAAATGGCCTCTAAGGAGGGATATGATAGTGATAATCAGTTCATCAGGGATTCACTTCTGACCAAGCCAAGGGAACTTACACTTTCAATATTTTTGAACGACGATGCCAAGAGCATTGGTCTAAGATATATCGTTACGAGTATTCTTTTCTTCTTCATTGGAGGTGCATTCGGGCTTACCATGAGGTTAAGCCTTACCGGACCGAATCTGACTTTCTTGACGGGAGATGAATACAACGTACTTATTTCCCAGCATGCGGTATTGATGATCTATATGTGGGCGGTGGGCAGTGCCCTGGGATTTGGGTACTATCTGCTGCCATCACATCTCAAGGTGTACAGGGACATCCGGGGGTTATTTTCCTCAATTGGGTACTGGCTATGGCTTCTTGGAGGATTCCTCGTGCTTCTCGCCCAATCGTCTCCCAGGTGGTATTTCTATCCACCGCTGTCACTTCAACTTAATCCAAACGGTGGAGGATTGTACGACTGGTTGGCGGTATTGGGAATTGAAATAGTGTTAGTTGGACTGATGATTACCTGCATCACAATCCTGCTGATTGTCATGCGTGACAGATCCCCGGAAGTTAAGAGGGATCAGTTCAGCCTTTTCACATGGTCGATTATCTTTACTGCCCTGATGATTCTTGTATCAGCACCCCCTTTAATGGTGGGATTTACAATGCTCTTTTACGATTTCTTCAACCCTGTGTTTTTCACAGCGTCCTCGGGTTCCGTACTTCTTTTCACTATACTATTCTGGTTCTGGGGCCATCCCGTGGTTTATGTGGCGATAATCCCGTATTTCGGGCTAATTTACGAAATCATACCCAAGTTCACCGGGCAGAAAATTTTCAGCTATAAATCCGGGGTATTTGGTCTTGGGCTTCTGCTGATCCTGAGCGAAGTTGTCTGGGGGCATCATTTGTTCAATTCCGGATTGGGATTCGCCTGGGTACTGTTTTTCTCAACTACCTCATTCCTGGTGGTAATTCCTTCAGCCGTAACTGTATTCAATTACATCGCGACGCTCTGGTCTTCGGATAAAATCAGGCTGACTACCCCAATGCTGTTCGTCATAAACGGAATCGTGGATTTCATAATTGGAGGAGTTATCGGTGTCATGCAGTCCGCATACCCTGTAAATGCAGACGTACACGGAACGTATTTTGTAACCGGTCATTTTCATTTCATATTCCTTGGAATTACCACCGGGATCAGTTTTGCAGCTTTCTATATGCTGTTTCCAACTATCAGCGGTGGCAGAACGTATAACGTTCCACTTGCCAGACTACATTTCTATTTTACTGCGGTCGGTTCACTGATAATGTCGAGTTCCTGGATCGTTGGCGGTGCACTTGGAATGCCAAGAGCCACTGCCGGATACTTTTCATTCTTCCTGCCTTATCAACTAGGATCCATTCTTGGCGGGTTTATTGTAGGAATCGGCCAGATATTTTTCCTTTGGAATATGGCAGCAAGCTGGCTCAAGTCTCCTTCTGTAGACAATCAGAATTTGCTGGAGTCGCCTAATCCAATAGTAACGGTAGTTCCGAAGGGTGAGATGGAATGAGCAGCCGGGCTACAGGGATTGTTCTTGCCGTGCTGATCGTCGTTTCTTCCGCGTTCTTCGTCTCGTATGAACTGAACGTTCCGAAATTAAACACCTTCAGTTTTTCCCCTGTTCCTGCCAATGCAACACAATTTGTTGACGTTACGCTATATGCCGAGCAACCAGGCTGGGATTACAACCTGGGACCTTCGCTTGCCAATCCAACGCTTGTATTCCAGGTTGGAACGGTGGTTAATTTCACAGTGATAGAAGAGGATACCCTGATCCACAACCTTGCAATAAATCCAGGAAGTTCAGAAGCATCTAACGCCTCGATCCTGCTCAATATAGGGCCGCCACAACTTTCAGTTCAGAAGGCACAGGTATATTTCAGCGACACAGGGATATACACTTACTGGTGCACCGTGCATCCAACCACAATGGTGGGCAGGATATACGTGAATAAGACCGTGTCGAATACGTATTCATTACCACCTTTGCCGGCTGGTTACCCGGTCAACTATTCCTATTCCTTTACTATGGATAGCGGATACATTGCAAATTCAACCGGATCCCATAACCCCAATCTATTCTATCCAACAGGTTCTGCGGTAAATTTTACAATCATACAGGGAGTGACCTCTAATTCTTCATTTAACATTGCATTTGGATCGGCAGAGTCCTCATACAACGAAACAGCAGTAAATGCTTCAGCATTAGGGAATACTCCTGGAAATCATAAGAGCTTTTTCGCCTACTTCAAAACACCCGGCGAATATACCTACTGGAATGCTTATTCTCCAAACAGCACTGAAGGACACGTATTCATTGCGGATAACAACCAGACCGCCGTTCTGAACGTTACCAACACCGGGATTATGTACGGCGGCAGCAGTAATTTCACGATTGCAGTTGCAAACAGCACCAACGTGAGATTCGTTCTCAATGATAGCGGCAGTTTCAGTTACAGCTTCTCGATTTCAGGCAATCCAGCCGATGAGATCAATATGTCCGGAAGCACAGGTTCAGTGTTCTACCTGTCATTCCAGCAGGCTGGCCAGGACATTCTGAACGCATCCCTTCCAAGCGCTTCCACCAATTCCATAGACGTTTATCTTAAAGAAGTGAATCTCACTGTAGACTCGACTCTGACCGGATTCGTCATCAACGGTGTTAATAATCCGAACCTGAACTTCACCCAGTACACGATAGTCAGATTCACGTTGAATAACAGCGATAACCTGAACAATTCCCTTGTGATAAATGCAGGTGGGTCAGCAAACCTGTCCAATCATACAATAATTGCATTGACACCTGCCGGCACGCCCGCTTCCACTGGTTACTACCTTTTCATCAACGCTGGAACTTATACCCTGTGGAATACATATCACCCGTCTTCGGACATACTTGAAATTGACGTGACATCTCTTAATCTTTCTGCAGGCGGGAGTTCTTCCACTCCAGCAATTAATAACTTGTTAAATAACGATAATCCTATAGCCCAGGTAGTGACGGCATGCGATTCAAGGACATACTGAATATATCCAAGGCAGAGATCACATTTCTCGTCATCATAGTTGCAATTACCGGATTTTTATCTGCTCCGTCTGCTGCTTCAAAAGCAGTGCTTCTGGTTCCACTCGTGATAGCAGGCTCCCTTGCGTCAATGTCGGCTGCAATTTTCAACAACATCTATGATCGCGACATAGACAGCAAGATGAAGAGAACAGCTTCGAGAAGATATTATCTCGACGACCAGAGTTCTCGCAAATTCTTTGGTTTAGCCGCAATAATGCTTGTTCTCTCGACCTTCATCGGGGTGATAACAATCAATTATCTTGCAACGCTGTTTATCCTTCTTGGGTTTTGCAGTTACGTTTTCCTGTACACTGCATTCCTGAAAAGGCGGACTTCATGGAATATCGTAATAGGCGGGATAGCAGGCAGCTTTCCAGCAATGGCGGGTTGGGCTGCGGTAACCGGCGGCGTCTCATGGACTGCACTTTACATTGCGTTACTTGTGTTCATGTGGACGCCGACTCATTTCTGGAGTCTCGCAATCGGGTTAAAAGACGACTATGCGTCTGCGGGGGTACCAATGCTGCCTTCCATTGTTAAGGAAGAAAAAGCATCCATGTTTGTGATAATCAATACGGTTGTTTTGATCATATACACGCTTCTTCCTCTTTTCTTCCGGCAGATCGGGGTCGGAATTCTCTTCATTCCGGCTGCGGTGGTCATGGATGCGATCATGATAGCGCTTATTCTTAAGGCACATCGCAAGCTTCCAGATAGAAAGTGGTTCAGGCAGGCATTTCATTTTTCTAATGTGTACCTGCTTGCCATACTGATATCTGTCTGGTGGATAGCATTATGAATTATCCCGGGAAATCCTTTTACCCGTTAATCTCGGAAATATCCCTGATCTTAGGGATCTGGCTTTCGCTGAAGGGAAACATTCTCTACGTGCAGGCGGGACTCATGCCGTATTTTCTGGTCGTTTTTATTGTGCCTAATACCATCGCAGTACCGCTTGCATTCATCAATAAGTTCCAGGTTGCGACCACTTACCTTTTACTTGTAAGTATAGTCTTTGCTTTGCTGGCGGCATGGGCATTTGCCTTGTCAGCGGAATTTTCAATCCTGCCGCTTTACCTGATACCAATTTTGGCTTCCTTTTACTATATAACCAAAAATGACAGGCTCTGGGTATCAAGGGCATCCATTTTCATAGCTTCTTTTCTTATCCTGGCGCTTGTCTCTACTCTTCTCCGGTTTATCGTGAGCAATGCCCCGTTTCCTTTCACTGTAACATCGATCAACAATGACGAACTTCCACAGGGAATCCCGCTTTTATTCCAGGATGCGCTTGTGATGATAACAAACGAATATGTCCTCACAGTCAGCATCCAGTTCCTTTTTGTCATTCTCCTGGCCGCCTCCCTGCTGTCAGAGAACTTCATCCTCATTTACACAAATTTGAGAAAATACGCCGGTGGAATCAGGTCCTCCATTACCGGGAGCCTGGCCTTCGTGCTTGGATGCCAGTGCGAAACCATAATTTATACGGTTCCGGTTTTTTCTGCAATTCTGGTTTCCCTGATACTCATTCCTCTGATGGCAGCAGGAATAGTTCTCCTGATCCTTTCGAACATTTTCCTTCGTGGCCTCAGCAGGATGAGGGGAAACAGGATGCAGAAGATTGCCGATTCGTTTAATTCCCGAAAAACAGCAATAACAACGGGAATCGGAATGCTGATCCTGATTCTTGTATCAACGCTGGGGGTTTTGTTCTCCTGGGAACTTGACATTTTCTATTTCTACGGACTTAACTTCCTGGTGTTCGCGGCTTCCTACGTTCTTGTTTCAGGTCTGTTCCGGAAAGAAGTGATACAGGGCAAGGCACGATTTACTGCCATATCGGAAATCGTTCTTTCAATGGGAATCATGATTGCCTGGCTTATCCCATATATGGAGGCCATTGCATATCAGAATTATGCAGTTTTCGGGATCATGGAATTGTCATCATTTGCTGGTGGAAGCATGCTTGCCCTTGGGAACAGGGAGATGAACAAAATACAGAAGAACCTGGTACTTGAAATGGTGTCCATGATGTTCACCCTTGCCGGCGTATTCGTTCTTTATTATACAGACCTGTTCCAGCCAACCTTATGGTACGGTTTCACCATTCCGGATCAACTCCTTTTTGCAGTGCTGTTAATAATGATCTCCCTGCCTTTCCTATGGTTTTTCAACTACGCGTCAATAGAAATGAAGTGCAATGCCAATGCAGCAACAGCATAATCATTCAGCGGAAAAAGGAGTTAAAGCCAAGCTTTCCGTGATCATTGCTGAAGGGGTCATTTTCCTGCTTTTTTATGCCACGATGGCTCCGCTCCCGAACTCAACTTTAATATATCCGGCATTTGAAATCCTCGTGCCCGTCTGCCTCGGGTTGATGTTCTGGTTTAACAGGGGCGTGGCGTGGACAGCCGTCAAATCGCTGGGGAACCCAGATATGTTTGTCTTTTTCTTTGTGCTGCTGTTCTGGATTTACATATTTGCGATAAAACACATTAACGTTATTTCAGTATTCTGGGAACCTGAATTTGTAGACGAGATAAATTTCAGGCTGTTTCTCATTCCCTTCCTGGCTATATTCATCGGGACAAAAAAGGCAGTATTTGTGCAGTCCGTACTGTTTGCACTTTATTATTTCAGCTTCCTGGTCTTCTTTCCGCAGGCGTACCCCGGCATTTACTATACTCTCTTCATAGTCGATATGTTTTCCATGGGCATACTTTATGGAGTGATTTACATGATAAGGAAGTCCATTTACATAGACATGAGCATTCACCTATCCCTGTATGCGATGTCATTTGTGGTAGTGAGCCTGGGCTGGATTCCCTACCTATTCCTTCCTACCTGATTCGAGCTTGAATATTTCAGGCACTGGCTGCTTATTTCCTTCCCTGTCAATTGCCACTGCAATGCACCTGGCTCTGGCTGCAACCTCCCCACTTTCTGTAAAGAATAGCTCCTGCGAGAACGTCACGCTGGTATTGCCGGTAGATGCAACAGAAGACCTGCAGGACAGCTTCGCTCCAAAAGTTACAGGTTTCAGGTAATCCACTTCGATGTGGGCGACAAGCAGCCTCAGCTTCAACTCCGAATGCGGAACCCGCCTGATCACGTAATTCACCCTTCCCAACTCAAAAAGGGAGAGGTATACCGCGTTGTTCAGTACACCCTGATCATCAAAATCTGAGTACCTTAACTGCAAGGCGAGGGTATCCGGGTCATTCGTCATTCAATCTCCTCCTGATGGCACTAATCATTGGTTCACACATGAAGTTAATCATTCTCGAGGAATCGCATGGGACTTTCACTATATCGGACATCGGGGTGAAGTCGTGTATTTTCTGGGAGTTTATCCTTACATCTTCGCCTGCACCCGAGTAAATCAGGGTCACCGGTCTCTCTACTCTTGGAAAGAAAGGATGCATTTCAGGTGTGAATTCAGCATTTATTAGGAATGTATGCAGGGAAAAACCGCTGACGACAAGTTTGAGAACAGGAAGAGACAAATGGTCAAAACCAGCCAGAAAGACCTCAGTCATCTGGGAGAACCTGCCTCTTAATTTTTGCAGCACAATTTCCGGATCAAGCGACCCTTCGTCAATATGCACAACGGCGGTATCCAGGTGCAGTTTCTCTGAAAGCCTGTCGGCCAGTTCCCTGTGTTCAGGGTGATCTGAGATTAAAATCAAGATTCGGGGTCCGGTCAATCGATGATTCGGGGTGAAGATTTCCACAGGAGTGAAACCCAAGTCCTATTTTTTAATTAACCTGAGTCAATACTGCCAGGTGGACAGAAAAGAGTCTTCCCTTGATATCTACGCCTTTTTGTCAAGATACAGAAGCCTGCTGGATGGCGCCTTCATAAAGAAGGTTTACCACATTCCTCCCAAGTTATTTATTCTGCAGATAAACAGCCCAGGCACTGGAAGAATCGATCTCTATATGTCGTTGGAAAAGGGGATTTATACGTCCACAAAAATTGAAGACGTTCAACCTACACAGACTGCATTGAACCTGAGGAAGATACTTCAGGAAAAGAAAATTCAAAGGATAGAGCAGATAAATTTTGATAGAGTCGTAAAGATAAGAATTCATCCAAATATTTCGGTCATTATAGAACTTTTCAGGGAAGGTAACCTGATCGTGACTGTGGACGACAAGATCGAATTTGCAGTCCACCAGAGGGAATGGAAAAACAGGAAGATCATAAAGGGGGAAATTTACCTTCCGCCATCCCAGTTTGATCCAATTACATCCCGGAATGACGAAATAGAAAAAATACTGTCCGGCAGCAGCGCTACGGTGGTACAGACGCTTGCTACGAGAATGAACCTTGGAGGTGACCTGGCAGAAGAATTGTGCTACAGGGCAGGGATTGACAAGTCCACCCCTGCAAAGGAATCAACTGAATTCATTGCAAAGCTGAGGGATCAACTGCAGTCAACTCTGGGCGAGTCGGAAGAGGGAAAATGCTATGTCTACGATAATCAGGGAATTATATCGCCGGTCAGGTTAAATCACCTTGGCGAAGAACCATCCCTCGTCACGGATGACTTTAATGCAGAAATTGGGAAAAGAATGGTGGAACTCATAGAGGAAAGCGCTGAAAGCATTTCAATGAAAAAGAGGATCGAGTCGCAGCAGAAAACTATCGAGGAATATGAGGCAAAATCCATCCTGATGTTCCACTGTGGAACAATTATAATGTCAAGGTTGAAGGAAATGAACCGGATTATCAGCGATGCAAGGATGATTGATTCCCGGGAAGGCAACAGGAAACTTCCTGAAAACGCAGTACTTGACAGGGCTAAGAAGACTGTTGATTTAACGATTGATGATGCCGTCATTTCACTCGATATCCGCAAAAGCGCAGGCGAAAACGCGGACGAATATTTCATCAGCGGAAAGGATTACAAGAAAAGAATAGAAAACGCCAGGATAGCACTTCAGGAAAGCATAAAATCCACGGCAAAAGAAGGTGAGAAAAGAAAGGCGAGGAAGAGGAAGTTCTGGTTTGAAAAGTACAGGTGGACATTCACATCAGAGGGAAATCTGGTAATTGCCGGAAGAGACAGGAAAACCAATGAAACTGCGGTCAAGAAGCACATGGAGAGCTCCGACATTTACGTGCATGCAGATCTTTACGGTGCGCCAAGCACCATAGTCAAATCGCTGGATGGTAAGAGGCCGGAACAGAAGAGCATAGAAGAAGCATGCGCCTTCGCCGTCTCATTTTCCAGGGCCTGGTCAGCTGGGATCAGTTCCGGATCTGCTTACTGGGTTTACCCGGAACAGGTGAGCAAGAGCCCGGAATCTGGAGAATACGTTTCCACAGGCTCGTGGATCATCAGGGGAAAAAGGAATTATGTGTTCAGCCTGCCTTTGGTGATCTATCTGGCTCCGATCGAATATCAGGGTGATAGTCTCATGATGGCTTCTACAGTAAGTGAAAACCCAATGTTCAGCGAAAATGCTATTAAAATTATGCCTGGCAAAGCTTCAAGGGGTGAAATTGTAAGGAAAATATCCGACAAATACTCCTTCGTGCCGGATGACGTTGACCCGGTAATACCGCCAGGAGGAAGCATAATCCAGGTGGATTAAGCCAGTTCTTTTTTCAGGCGTACAAGAACGGAAACGTCCTCTGGATCAATATTCTGCTCTACTGCAACGTAATACGAAAGCAAATCCCCATATGCAATAAGCGAAAAAACTCTCTCTACCGCATTTCCTTCTGTTCTGATTATGGTAAACTTGTTGCCGGTTAACTTTTGCGTCAGCTCAATTCTCTTGTTTATTTTCTTGTCAGTTGATTCGAAAGCAAGCACTTCATAAGGATACTGATTACTGGAAGCCATCCATACGGTATCGTTGTGGTTGGTCTCTGGTAAATAAGTTGAGTATGCAAAGATCTTTGAGTTTTCGTTGAATTGAGTTTTCCACCTCAACGCAACGCTCCTGGATTCACCGCTTCCGATTATCACGGGTATCCTTCTTTCTGAAACTATTCTATGGGCAATCGCCCTGATCTCAGGCTCTCTGTCAAATACCAAGGAGACCCTTGAGCTTATGGCTTTTCTATCTTCAGGAGTAAGATTAAGGAAGGAATTCAGCAGGGGCATCAGCATGTAGCCAATGGCAGACCTGGGCTGCAAATTCTTGGGGATTCCAATTACCTTTGCTGATAATCCGGAGAGTTTCCCACCAGAAGTTATAACCAGCGAATCGCACCCCTTCTCCTTAGCCTGGGTAAAGCATGACACGGCTTCTTCAGTGTTTCCGGAATAACTGATCACAATTACCAGTGAGGACTTTCCAGCAAACGCAGGTAGCTGGTAACCTGTCACCGATATCACAGGTAAACCATCATAAAGGTCGGAAAGGATCATGCCAGCAATTCCAGATCCGCCCATCCCCGCCACAATTATATTCTGGTATTTGTGAAGATCAAGGTCTATCTTGGAATCATCTAGCACCTGTTCCTTCAGGCTGAGAATCTGTTTCTTCATTTCCATTGCTTGGTATACATACATGACGCTTAACTATTTTCAGTAATATAACCGTAAGCTTTTAAATTCAGGGTCTCCAGATGCCCTGAAAGAAACTGCTTAATCCTATGGATATAATGTGCTCACAATAATGTATTGCATGTTTATGCCTGGTTTGGAGCATTTGGAAGGCCCTCCATTTGAATTTCCTGTGGACTTCCAGAGAGTATATCAGTCACACAATGGGATGCGGGAAAGAAATAACAGGGAAGACAATCTAAAAATAGCCTATCAGGACCAGCACACATTGGCCGAAAGTAATGTAAAACTTAGAAAATGGGCTAACGGCCCATAATGCAGTCTGGAAAGAAAATTCAACTGCAATCGGAGAACTTCCATGTTTTTAGCTTTGCAACTCCTTTTATTGCACACCTAATTGCAGGTTGTGATATGCCCCACCTGCGGCACAGAGAATTCCGGGAGGAGAAGGAAGTGTAAATTTTGCGGGAACCCACTCATTTCTGCTGGCAACTCCTATGATACGGGTCTTCCAGGTATTCAAACGTTAGACACTCATGTTAAGAAATCCGGCGAGAACATTACACAGTCCGTTCGGCAGCCCGTTTCACTGGAAAAGAATGAAACTGTATTAAAGGAATTGAGGCCTGCTCGCAGATATATTTCAAGAAAAGCCTGGTTGATTTATATTGCTGGCGTCATTGCTTCACTTATCTTTCTCGTACCGATACTTATCAACGTATTGTTTAATTTTCAGTTCAGCGCTTCGGAATTTGTCATTCTGATTCCAATTCTCTTCTATCTCATGGGGCCGACGATATTCACGAGCATCGGTGAAGTGGTTAAGCTGAAACGTGTACGGTACCTGATTACAAGCAGCAGAGTGATAGTGTACGGGCACAATAAGGGAAGAGACGATGTTGCCGTACCAATTAGCGAAATCAGCGGCACGCAGATTGTTCAGGGAAAGGGATTCCTCTTTCGCGAATATTACACTGTGGTCTTTATCCGCAGAAAAAAAGGTCTCGGTTTCATTCGCGTTTCAGGCAAGGCGAATTCGGAAGATAATGCACTAATGGCGGGTCAAATACAGAGTGACCAGACGGAAAGTAATTTCAGGAGATCTCCGAGGATAGATCATGTGATCAGAGAACGGAAGTGGCGGGCATTCGCAGGTCTCTCGAAAGATGAAGCGGAATATGTAAAACATACGGTTGACGATCTTGCTGTTGCTCCGGTAAAAAAGTAATCTGTATTTTATTCACTTTTTTCCTTGTGCAACGGATTTACGTTTGCCATCGGAAAATACAGCCAAATTGCCTAAAATGGGATGCAAATGCTACGCTACCATGTGCGCTCGACATTAAGAAAATCCTTATATCAGGTATGAATCGCCATGACGCATTAAAACTCGGTGAATTTAATGGCAACTCAGAAACCACACATAAATCTAATAACGATTGGGCACGTAGATCATGGTAAGTCTACCCTGGTAGGGAGACTTATGTTCGAGCACGGGGAAGTACCTGCGCATATTATCGAAGAGTACAAGAAACAGGCTCAGGAGAAGGGAAAGGCTACTTTTGAATTTGCATGGGTTATGGACAGACTCAAGGAAGAAAGAGAGAGAGGAGTCACAATTGATCTTAATCACAAAAAGTTTGAAACAGACAAGTACTACTTTACTATAATTGACGCTCCCGGTCACAGGGACTTCGTCAAGAATATGATTACCGGTACCAGCCAGGCCGATGCCGCCATCCTTGTAATATCATTCAAGGAAGGAGAGGGAGTCATGGCACAGACCAGAGAGCATGGATTCCTTGCCAGAACAATGGGCGTGAAGCAACTGGTCGTTGCTGCAAACAAGATGGATTCTACCCAGCCCCCATACTCTGAAAAGAGATACAAGGAAATGAAACTTGAAGTTGAAAAATTCCTTCTTTCAATCGGTTACAAAGATATTCCGATCATTCCGATAAGCGGTTACAAGGGAGACAACATAACCAAACCAAGCGAGAATTTGAAGTGGTACAGTGGACCGACAATGCTCCAGGCACTTGATTCCCTTAAGGTTCCTGAGAAACCTACGAATAAGCCGCTCAGGCTTCCGGTCCAGGATGTTTATTCTATAACTGGAATAGGAACTGTACCTGTAGGAAGAGTAGAAACAGGAGTGATGAAGATTGGCGACAAGGTTATTTTCCTGCCAGCAGATAAGCAGGGAGAAGTCAAGACAATCGAAATGCATCACGAGTCAATGAACCAGGCAGAACCCGGAGACAACGTTGGTTTTAACGTTAGGGGGATCGCGAAGAATGACATAAAAAGGGGAGATGTTTGTGGACATACTACTAACCCGCCAACTGTAGTTAAGTCTTTTACCGCGAGGATCGTCATTCTGAACCATCCGAGTGTTATTGCAAACGGATACAAACCGGTCTTCCATGTGCATACTGCCCAGGTAGCCTGCAGATTTGAGGAAATTATAAGAACATTGAATCCCAAGGATGGAACTCCGCTTCAGGAGAAACCAGATTACATAAAAACCGGAGACGTCGCGCTTGTCAAGGTTGTACCGGACAGACCCATTGTACTTGAGAAGACTGCAGATATCCCTGAAATGGGAAGGTTTGCAATCAGGGATATGGGCCAGACTGTGGCGGCTGGCCAGTGCATAGATATCGAGAAGAAGTGATCTCATGGTTTCTTACAGGGCAAGAATCTCTCTTAGCGGAACAGAACACAAAATTGTAGATTCAGTTTGTAACGAGATAAGAGGGATAGCACAGAGAACTGGAGTGGAGATTCATGGTCCTGTTCCTTTACCCACCAGAAGATTAATGGTCCCGGTCAGAAAGAGTCCGGACGGGGAAGGTTCGCCAACATGGGACAGATGGGAAATGAGGATTCATAAGAGGCTCATCGACGTGGATGCTGACGAGCGTACAATCAGGCAATTGATGAGAATACCAATCCCGGACGGAGTTCAGATAGAGATCCAGATCAAGAGCTGAACAAGATTTTTTTCAAAGAGTGAAGGGGTTACAATAATGGGACGAAAGGAAGATAATATTGCTAAGGCAATGGAAATTTTAAAGGATTATACCCGAATCAGAAACATCGGAATCGCGGCTCACATTGACCATGGGAAGACCACATTAAGCGATAATTTGATCGCGGGAGCGGGAATGATGAGCGAGGAACTTGCAGGCAAGCAGTTGATGCTTGACTACGACGAGCAGGAACAGGCTCGAGGCATCACAATAAATGCTGCAGTAGCTTCAATGGTACACCAGCATGATGGACAGGATTTCCTGATTAATCTCATAGATACCCCAGGGCACGTGGACTTTGGGGGAGACGTTACCCGCGCTATGAGGGCCGTTGACGGCGTGATAATCGTGGTAGATGCTGTGGAAGGAATAATGCCCCAGACTGAGACTGTGATAAAACAGGCGTTGCGGGAGAGGGTGCATCCGGTTCTTTTCATTAACAAGGTTGACAGGCTCATAAATGAACTTAAGTTAAACGTCGAGGAGATGCAGAAAAGATTTGTCCGCATTATCAACGACGTGAATAGATTGATACAGAAAAATTTAGCCAAGGAATTTGGAGAAAGCTGGAAAGTCGGTGTCCAGGCCGGAACGGTTGCTTTCGGGTCCGCATTCAACAACTGGGCAATTTCATCTCATTCCATGGCTGCAAACAAGACAACTTTCAAGGATATCCTTGAGTTGGTCAGGGAAGGAAAACAGAAGGAACTTGCGCATAAGAGCCAGCTGCACCAGGTTGTACTTGACATGGTAATCAAGCATCTTCCTAACCCCAGGGAAGCTCAGGCTTACAGGGTTGCCCAGATATGGAAAGGAGACCCTGAGTCAAAGGTGGGCAAGGCAATGACCGACTGCGACCCAAACGGCCCGGTGAGCATGATGATAACAAAGATGATAATCGATCCTCATGCTGGAGAAGTTTCTGTTGGAAGGATTTTCAGCGGTACCTTAAGGAAAGGGACTGAAGTTTATGTTAGCGGTGCAGGGAACAGCAAGGTCAAGATACAGGTTCTTGCAATGATGGTTGGTCCGGACAGGATACAGGTTGATCACCTGACTGCTGGCAACATTGCAGCCATGATAGGACTTAAGGGGGCAATTGCCGGATGTACAGTATCCTCTGAAGTTATTGACCCGTTTGAACCCATGGTTCATTATACAGAGCCAGTAGTCACGCTCGCAATAGAGGCAAAGCACACAGCGGATCTGCCAAAACTAATCGAGGTTTTGAGGAATGTTTCCAAGGCTGATCCGTCAATTCAAATTGATATTAACCAGGAGACTGGTGAACACCTTATCTCCGGAATGGGGGAACTTCATTTGGAAATCACGCTTTACAGGATAAGAAATGATTACAAGGTGGAAGTGACAACCTCAGATCCAATCGTCGTATACAGGGAGACGGTTGAAGGCGAGGGGGGCCCATTTGAAGGAAAGTCACCAAACAAGCACAATAAATTCTATTTCAAGGTGGAACCTCTTCCTGAAGAAGTAATTACGCTGATAAAAGAGAACAAGATTCCACAGGGAACTAAATTCAAGGACAAGAAGTCCATCGTGGAAATGCTGCAGACTGCAGGATTGTCCAGGGAAGAAGCAAGGGGGCTTGTTGCAGTGGAGGGGATGAACCTCATGACTGACACTACAAAAGGAATCCAGTATCTCGACGAGACAATGGAACTCCTGATAGAACCATACAAGGAGGTCATAAAGCGCGGCCCGCTGGCAAATGAGCATGTATATGGAGTGAAATTCGACCTGACCGACGCCAAGCTTCACGAGGATAGCATCCACAGAGGGCCTGCCCAGGTGATTCCAGCAGGCAGGAACTCAATATACGGCGCCATGTGCGAAGCCAAAAGAGTACTTATGGAACCAATCCAGAAAGTTTTCATCAACGTCCCAATAGAAATCATGGGTTCAGTGACCAACGAGATCCAGCAGAGAAGAGGAATCGTTGAGGAAATGAACCAGGAAGGCGAAGAGATGATGATCATAGCCAAAGTACCCGTCGCCGGAATGTTTGGATTTGCCTCTTCGATCAGGAGTGCCACAGGAGGAAAAGTGCTGTGGAGTTCTGAGAACTTTGGATACCAGCGCGTTCCACCTGAATTGCAGAAAGAAGTTGTGACAAAGATCAGGGAAAGGAAAGGCATAAGGCCAGAGCCTTATGACGAAGCCTATTACTCCGGACTTTGAATTTTCTTCTTCAAAGGCTCAACTGCATTCATGATCACCTGGAGGACTTCGCTCTTTTTCGAATCCGGGTCCTCCGTTCTGAAATTTACGTCTACGGTGATTATGTAAGTTGCCTGGGTGCTTTCATCAATCAATATTTTTGGAACAGACTTAGCATCCTGCAGCTCAGAAATTTTCTTTCTAAGGAGTTCTTCCACCAGACGGAATTCAATTTCCTTGGGAATTTCATATCTAGTTCTTACGATGCCCTCACTCCCAATTTTCTGCACCGCAGCTTGAATAACAATGGAATTTGGTATCTTCACTATCTGGCCCATTTCATCCTTTATGGAGGTGTAGAGCAGGTCTGTTTTTGAGACCCTCCCTATGTACCCTGGTCTTATATTGTCTCGGGAAAAATATTTCGGAGGATAACTTGGCAAAATCGCTCCATATTGCCAAGTATTCAAAGTTATAAAATCGCCGTCAGCAAATGGCCTTGCCAGGATAATCATTAATCCGGCAAATACATTGCTTAAGACATTCTGAGCAGCCAGTCCAAGAATCAAGGAAATGAAAGTGCTGCCCAGAACTATGGAAGAAATGTCGAACCCAAGCACTGCAAAGACTGCGAGAGCAAGGACAAAATAGCCTATCAACGAGATTACGAAAACAAACGGCCTGACCTTTGCTGTAGAAGCATACTTAGAGAAGTATCTTTCGAGTGCTACTACAACTATCCGGATAATGGCAAATATTGAGATTGCAACTATGCCTGCATAAAGAAATTTATTTAACCCAACTGGAACCAGGTGCAAATAATAATTCGTGAAATAGAGGCCTACGAAAACCGCAGTCATCCCTACTATGATCAGTCCGATTGAGATCAGCCAGCGCCTGAACCTGGGTCGTTCCATTACCTCTTCATTAAGGCATACAATATAAATCGTTTACAAATCAGATGCTTTTTCAATGACCAGTTCTTTTGTGATTTCTATATCTCTTGCAAACCCAGCCTTCAGGTCGCACAATTTCATCTATCAGGAGGCTGGAATCATCCACAATCCTGGGATAGATGTTTCTGGATTCCAGGTCGTTATGAACTGTCAATATTCGCAAGATCTCATCAAGATATTTCGGCGTCTTGGTGAAATTGCTGTCCAGAATTTCAGATTCTATGCGATCCATCAGCATCCACAACGATGCATGTTCCATTTCAAGCCCTGCCAGGGGGCCTCTCAAGTCAGGATCACCCTCCAGAAGACTTGGGAACACAAATTGCTCCTCAATGTAAATGTGTTTTTTGAGGTTTTGCTGGAACAGTTCAAAGGAATCAGGGACAAATTTACCGTTTTCCGCAAGCTTTAAGATTGATTTAATCCGCTTGGTTTCGGCCTCATGATCTCTCTCCAGAATATCCTGGACACGCACAGTGTCGTATGCCTCGCATCTAATTGTAGGTTACGCTGGAATCCATGGAACTAAAACCTGGCTTCCCGAATCAGAGCTATAAGCATTCTGCGAAACTACGAATAATGGCAATTTTATATATTCTCCAGTCATCAAAGGTGGCAGGGCGCGTGGCCCAGTCCGGATAAGGCAACAGCCTCCTAAGCTGTAGATCAGGGGTCCAAATCCCCTCGCGCCCGTTTTTCAAATATCCAGAGCTCTGCAGCATGATTTTGGCTGGTTCCTAGGTTCACTTAATAATCTTTATATATCAGTTGTAAATAGCAGGATGACAACGTGTGGTTGTCAAGTAGGTGAATTAAAATGGTAGGTAAGAAAAATAGAGACTCGGATGACTGGAGAGGAGATTTCTTTGGTGACTTCTTCGATGACTTTGACTTCGATTTCAGGCGACTCAACGATAGAATGATGAAGGTATTCGGCAAATTGAGGCAGAGTATAGATGAAACAGGAGACGAACCTTTTGTCTATGGTTTCACGTATCGTGTTGGACCAGACGGCAAACCCGTATTTCAGGAATTCGGAAACGTCCCCGGCCTTGTAAGGACTCCGGGTAGCGAACCAAAATCCATAAGAGGAGGAAACGTAAGAGAGCCAATAGCAGATCTCAACGAGGACGAAGAGAAATACTACATGACATTTGAGCTTCCAGGCGTCGCAAAGAACGAAGTTAATCTCGAGATAAACGAGGAAAACATCGTGATCAGTACGAAGGATGAAGTCAGAAAATACTACAAGGAACTGAACTTCGAATCTCCCGTTAACCCTGACACAGCAAAGGCCAAGTTCACCAACGGAATACTTGATGTGGTTGTGAACAAGCAGAAAAAGACCAAGCCTTCAGGGAAAAACGTTGAGATCGAGTGAAGATACCCCAATGGATGAGCTTATTGATTACTTTCTCTCGGCAATTGAAAACGATACCAGGAGAGAAATACTCAGGATGCTCACCATGGACCCTTCCTACGCCCTGGAGATGAGCAGGAGGACCGGGATATCGCAACAGGCCATCAACAAGCAACTCTATTTTCTTGAGAAAGCGGGCCTGATCACCCTTGAAGGAGTGATTTCCAATAACAGTGGGCCACCGAGAAGGGTGTACAGGCCCACTAATTTTCGAACTCTTGTTTTTGATTATTCTCCCAACTTTGTTCGTGTCAAGATGTACGACATCCTTCCGGAACAAAGTGACAATGAAAATCCGGACAGGATAAATGAAAAAAGTTCAATATCCAAGTTAAGGGAGATAGACCAGAGAATTGACAACATAATGAACGAAAGGGGGACTTTACTCAGAGAAAGGAATGCAGTAATATCTTCCCTGCAGGCAGAAATCAACAGAATTTATAATGATCCAATTAGCAGAGAGGTCGCACTCCGGTACATAGATTCTCTCAATACAGAGGACGTGGCCAGGAAAACAGGGATTCCCAGGAATCTGGTAGAAGCAATAGTTGGGAGAATTGATCCTTGAACGGATCTACTCCTCCATTCTTGGTGCAAGGTAGAATGCACCATTAATCAGTGAATCTTTACCAAATCTGAAATCCACGGTAAGCGGGTAGTCGTCCCGGAAACTTAATTTAAATTCTTCGCAGGATTGCAGGGCGCGTGTAAATTTAATCAAATATTCAATCGGGTAAGAACTCTTGACAGGAGATTCGCAACTTACTTCTTTCAGGAGATCTTTGGGTAAAATAAGTTCGGATTCTTCCGTTTCGGAACTTGATTTTGCCTTGAATTCTGTTGCGCTCAAAGAAAGCTTGATCGAATCTGAAACGTCTTCGGCCGCCCTCAATCCCTTGTCGAACTCCTGTTTCGCAAGAACAACATAGAACTCAGAAGTAATCTTAGGTATCCTGGGAATCGAGACAGCATTTCCGTCAAGAAGATTCATTGTTCTGATGACAGCACCTATCTCGAAGGCAATCTTGTCTTTTTCAATCTTCACTGTTATTTCATCCGAATCCCTGGCAACTTTCAGAGTGGTCTTCAGTTTCTCCACGTCAATCGCGAGTTCATCATCTTTTTCGAGGGAATACTCGGTGAAAAGCTCCTTGGGGATGTCAATGCTTATCATTGCAACATGCGAGGGGTCCACCGCTTTAATAGAAATCCCGGTTTGATCAAGCTTGAACTTAGCTTCGGTAACTACCGTGTTAAGCAGGTCAGCAATCTCTTTAAGGTTCTTGACGGAGAGGGTCAATCTTGACATACAAACATACCTTCCATTTTCAAGTGCGTTAATCGTCTTGAATGTAATTAATAGTTTTGATTGGTGGTGATCGTCAATCTCCGGTTGATTTTTAGATAATAATCTTTAATAACATTAGAATGATACTAACGTATGGTTACTGCTACTAATAATGTTACGAAGCGTGAACGAGACTGCCTGGTATTAATTGGAGAAAAATCGGATTCACGTTTTCCGATGCGGCTCCACGAAATCGCGGAGAATATGAGGGTGAGCGCGCCAACCGCGTTTAGCGTTGTAAAGAGATTGATGTTCAAGGGTCTTGCAGATTCGAGGGACGGAATGATTATGCTCACTGAAAGCGGGATTGAAACAACTAAAAGAATTCTCATGGTTCATCGTACCTATGAGTCATTATTTTGCCAAAGCGGAGTCTCAGAAGATGTAGCTTGCCTGGAAGCAAGCGATATAGATTTCATATTGCCCATTGAAAACGCTAAACTTGTGCTGAAGCGTATTGACAGCCCAAGCAACTGTCCTCATGGAAAACCAATTTCTACGGTGCAGTGAATATGGTTGGACTGGATTTCTTCCTGAACCCCACAACTGGTCTTTCAGTGGTTGTTATCCTAGTGATCGCGCTGGTGCTTGGGATGCTGCATGGGCTGACTCCAGACGAGCACACCTGGCCAATAACATTCAGTTATTCCGTGGGAAGTTACAGTACCAGGGGAGGAATGAAGGCAGGTTTCACATTTTCAGCCGGGTTTACAGTGCAAAGAACAATCCTCACGACTCTTGGATTTGTTGGCCTGGCGGCGATCTATATAACCTACAATCTGGATGGATACATTTACGTCCTTGTGGGATTTGTTATGTTTGTAGTCGGGTACTACCTCATAAAAGGATCATACTTGCATATACCACTTGACAGGCTCTTTGGAGGAAAGATCCACCACACCACAAAAGCGGAAAGAGTCCCAATGGGAGAAGTTGAAAACACGGTCAAGCCTATCCCGTTAAGGCTTGCGGTTGTTCATGGATTTATTGCAGGCTGGGGATTCGGCGGGTATGCAACAATAGTAGTTTTTGTGCTTGCGCCGCAGATGCCAAATATATACTATGCAGCACTGGTTGGTACCTTTTTTGGAATTGGCACAATGATAATGCAGATTATCATCGGGGCTATATTTGCAAACATCATGCGTGTAAAGAAGCTCAACATAAACCAGATAAAATACGTGGGAAGATCTGCAGCCGCAAGGACGCTTTACCTGGGGGGACTGGCATTCGTCCTGATTGGGGGATTCGTAATTGGGTTTCCTGCGTTAGATAACTTTGCATTGAGCACAGGCAACCCCATACCTAACCTGGGGTCAATCGGAGTTGCAACCATTCTGGTGTTAATTGTAGTTGGAGTAATAGGCCTGGGCAACATATTCAAAGGTTACAGGGAGATAACGAAACTTCCGCCCAAGACTGCGGAACCTGATGCGGACCAATGAGAAGGGGTCCCTTTTGGGGATCCACCTTTAATATTAGGATTAAGGGGATTTATCATGATAAATCCCCATATTAAATAATGCAAACCCTCGGAACGGATAAAATACGAGTCCGTAATTAACCATGCATGTTCCTGGAAGTAGACGGATGGAAAACCGATATCAGGTTTTCCGCGGCGCATTTCATACCTTCACATACAAAATGTTCTAGATTGCATGGTCATGATTACTTTGTAAGGGCAAGGGTCTATGGGGAGGCTGAGGGAGAGTTTATTGTTGATTATCTGGAATTGATACAGCAACTTAAGATTATCACCCAGAGGATGGATCACAGGCTGCTTGTTCCCGTTAAGTCAACAAGTTCAACTTACAAAATAGAGAATGGCATCTGCACTATTTCCTACGGCGACAAGGAGATCAGGATCAGTAAAATTGACGTATTTGAGATTCCGACGGCCAGCAGCGCAAGCGAAGAAATTTCGCGGTATGTTGCCGAGGAACTCAGGAAGTCCCTCTCTGGCAACAAGAATATAGAAATGATACAGGTATGCGTCGATGAAGGTCCTGGAATGGGAGCCTGTTATGAAATCAAATTCAGGGAGTAAAAGAGTAGTACTCCTGCTTTCGGGAGGCCTGGATTCTGCCACCCTGCTGTCATTATACGATAAGAAGGGTTACGAGATATTTCCTATCAGTTTTGAATATGGCCAGACTCATGCAAAAGAGCTTGAAAGCATGCGGGTGTTATGCAGGCATTATGGACTCAGTCCTAGGGTAGTAAAAATCGATCTTTCACTCGCCGCAAGTTCACTTGTGGGGAACGGAAGCATTGAATCAAGAGGATTGGATGAAATCAAGGACGGATTGCCGAGCACATTCGTCCCATCAAGGAATATTATTTTCCTTTCAGTTGCCGCCTCATACGCGTACTCCATTTACGTAAATTCCATTGCAATAGGCGTGAATTCCCTTGATTATTCCGGTTATCCTGACTGCAGGCCGGAATTCATAGCAAGCATGGAAAGGACAATCAACATAGGGCTCAACCTCTCCGGCAAGATGATAATAGAGGCTCCCCTTCAATATTTAGATAAAAGGCAGATAATAGAGCTGGGGATTTCCAATTCGGCCCATTACGAAATGTCCTGGTCATGCTATCGGGGAGAAAGCAAAGCCTGCGGCAAATGCGATTCGTGCCTGCTGAGGTTGAAAGGGTTTATGGAGGCTGGTCTCGAAGATCCAATAGAATACGCTGAATTCCCGGAATTTTATATGAAATGGATGGAAAATAAGAAAAAAGGGAAAATTAAAAAATCAGTGGGTTGAAAGGAATTTATCAACCAGTGCGCAGCTGCTGTTTACCGATTCGACTGTCTTCTTCCAAAGTTCCAGTTCTGCAGGCTGGAAGTCTATGTCATAAATGTGCTCTGCACCCTCAGTCCCAATCTTGACCGGTACACCAATGAACTTTCCGGAAATGCCATAATGCTCTGCATGCTTGCCGGAAATGAATGCTGCGCATGGGATTATCCTCTTCTTATCTTTAATTATGGATTCTGCCATTGAAGTAATGGAAATACCAGGAGCATAGTATGCGCTTCCTGTCTTGAGGAAATTAACAATCTCCCCTCCGCCAAAGCGCGTTCTCTTCACAATTTCGTCTATTTTCTCCCTGGAAAGGAGTTTTTCGATCGGTATTCCACCAGCACTGGAATAGCGTATGAAAGGAACCATGTCGTCCCCATGTCCGCCTATTACGAAGCCATTGACGTCCTTGACCGATACTCCCAGCTCCATTGCGAGGAAAGTCCTGAATCTTGCACTGTCCAGAGCGCCTCCCAAGCCAAGTATATTTTCTGGTTTTAAGCCGGACATTTTGTAAAACGCGTATGCCATGATGTCTGCTGGATTCGTGACGACTATCACTTTTGCCTTCGGGGCATACTTGCCAACGCTTTTTGCCACATCCCTTATAATCTCTATATTCTTGTTGAGAAGGTCATCCCTGCTCATTCCAGGTTTCCTGGCCAGGCCTGCGGTGACAACGATCACTTCAGAACCCTCCAGGTTCTTGTACACTTCCGGAGATTTTGTGGTGAACCCGGATATTCTTGAGTCCACCCCCCAATGCGGTGTTCCCTCATACAGGTCCAGGGCTTTTCCTTCTGGCACACCTTCAATAACATCGAACAGGCTGACATCCCCCAAATCCCTGTTAACCAGGAACTGCGCGAGCGAAGCTCCGACATTGCCGGCACCTATAACCGAAATCTTTGTCCTCGTCATATACTAGGATCAACGGAACGCTAATATAGGTTCTGAAAGCCATAATTAGAAGCAAATAATAGTAAGTTAAAACTTCCCAGGCATGAAGCAGATAGATTTAAAGCTGTTCAAGTGGCTGAAACAGAACATGAACGTGAAATACTATCATCTTTCCATGAGCGGAATGCCAAAGCCCGACTTCAAGGAACTCGGCCTGGAAGTTTCGTTCAAGGAATACCTTGAATCGGATATTAAGGGTGAAGAAGTTTTCAGGAAAACGGTAGCAAAGAAATACTCTGTCAAGGAGGAAAACGTATTGCCCACTATCGGGGCAAGCGAGGCAATTTTCCTGGGAATTTCTGCTATGCTCTCAGAGAAAGTCTACCTGAATATACCTGAATATGAGCCATTTTACAGGGTGGCGGAAGTTCTTGCCAAGGAAACTGTACTTACAGATTTGCAGCTCGCGGGAGAGGTTGATTATGAGAATTCTGCAATTGCATTTTCCAATCCCAATAACCCTACAGGAGCGCTGATTTTTCCTCCGAACCTGGACAGGTACAGGGAAGTATTCATCGATGAGACTTTTATGGATTTCACTGGTAGACAGCCAGCTCTTCGTTTGAAGGATAATACTGCCATTGCAGGAACAATGTCAAAATTTTATGGACTTTCAATGACCCGGGCAGGCTGGATAATTGCCAGGGGAGAATTCATGGATCGCCTCATTGAGATGCAAAACCTGACAACCAATGGCGACCCAGGTTTCATGCTTTATGTCGCGGCAATGATACTGAAAAGCGAGGATGCAATTCGAAGAAGGAATAATAAAACCATTACGGAGAACAGGAAGCTGGTGGAGGAATTCCTGGAACAGAATTATCTTGACTGCAGATTAACAGACGGCATTCCGTTCTGCTTCCCTGAGTTCCATCTTCCATATACCTCGGATCAGCTCTGCCGTATGGCCATTGAAAAGGCTGGCGTCCTATTGATTCCAGGTTCTTTTTTCGGAAAAGAGAAACATTTCAGGCTCTGCTTTACGACGGATTCGGAGACCCTTTCACACGGGTTAGATGCTCTTTCTGCATTCCTGAAAGAACTCAGGGAAGCTGCTTGATCTCCATTTCGATATATTCGTCAAGGTACAGCACTTTTTCCTTCATTGTTGAGTAGAAAGTTTCCAGTATTTTCAGTGCGTCATCCCTGATCGCCCTGGGCTTGGCTGCGCTGTAAATATTCTTGTGTCCGCCTGCTGCAAGGCTGTGGCTTTCCTTGAAGCACAATCTCAGGCTCACCAGTTTTTCAAGGCAACGATGTGTTGTGCTTTTGTCCTTTCCGAGCGATTCAGCAATTTGCTCGAGTGAAGCTTCTCCCTTGGAGCTTATCAGGAAGAAGGCCCTGCATTCAACGTCGTTTATACCGAACAGGGAGCACAAAACGCTATCGCATTTGATCTCCCGCCTCGAAAAAGAGTGCAGGCTTTCCACACATCCACATGTAGAGCGGATATTTAGACTTTGCGCGTTATTGGCAAAAACGTAACATATATATTTACAGCATTCATACTGGAGTGCCTAAGGGATGAAAATGGACTCGGACCTGGATAAGATTAGGGAACGTATATACAATAAATTCCTTACGGATGCAAGGAGTGAAAAAAAGATGGTTGGAAAAGTTGAACCTCAGACTTTAGAGGATAGGGATTTCTTTGACGCAGTGAAGAAGCAAAAGCACATGGTAGTTGATTTCTGGGCTCCCTGGTGCGGTCCATGCAGAATGGTCTCGCCAATAGTGGATGAACTTGCACAGGAATATAACGGGAAAGTATCATTTGGAAGATTGAACGTTGACGAAAACCCCAGGGTATCCAGTGAATTCTCAATACAGAGCATTCCTACACTGCTGTTCTTCAGGGATGGGCAGGCGATGGATGGTGTGATAGGGTATATGCCAAAGGAAGCCCTGAAATCCAGGATCGAGAAATTCCTGAAGAACTGAAGGTGAACAGGTTGCCGGAAACTGCCCTTTATGACGTTATCATCATAGGCGGGGCATCGGCAGGGCTATCTGCTGCAATTTACACTTCAAGGCAGCAGATGAAAACACTTATAGTAACCAAGGACGTCGGAGGACAGGCACTGCTTACCAACGAAATACAAAACTTCCCTGGATTCCTGGATATCAGTGGATTTGAACTCATGAACAAATTCCAGGAACAGGCCAAGACTTACGGTGCCGAGTTTCTCTATGACGAGATCAAGAGCATTGACAGAGATGGAGACATCTTTGTGCTGAAGACAAATTCCGCTACGCTGAAAACAATGTCAGTCATCCTGGCCTTCGGAAAGACGCCCAGGGATCTCGGTGTACCAGGAGAAGAAAAGCTGAAGGGAAGAGGAGTTTCGTATTGCGCAGTGTGTGATGGCCCTCTATTCAAGGGAAGGAAGATTGCTGTGGTTGGCGTGGGTGATCAGGCTTACGAGGCAGTCAACTATCTTGCAAACGTAGTAGGAGAATTGTCACTGATACATAAGCCTCCAAGATTGACAGCAGGGGGAGAAATAGTACAGGGGTTAATCGAGAATGGAAGGGTGAAGTTTTACCCGTCTTCCCAGATAGTTGCTATCAACGGCGAGAAGAAAGTTGAATCTATTTCAATAAAGGGTGCGGACGGAAAGATAACCGAAGAGAAGGTAGACGGAGTCTTTGTGGAAATTGGGTATATAGCAAAGAGTGAATTTGTAAAGGATATAGTCCCCCTCAACGGCAAGGGCGAAATCGTTGTAAATCTGGACGGTACCACCTCCACCAGCGGGGTGTTCGCATGCGGCGATATAACACAGATACCGTATAAACAGGCAGTTATCTCAGCAGGAATGGGGGCAACCGCGGCACTTTCTGCATATAATTACGTGCAGGCGAAAAAGGGGCTTACGGCGACAAAATCCGACTGGAAATCAATAAAGATCAAGGGCTGAATTCCCTGATCCTGCAACATCCATTTTTGGGTGTCATGCTTTAACTATTTGACGAAATCCAAGATGATTGAATAAAGCCTCTTAAACGGGGAACATTTTAGCAATCCGAGAAATAGAAACAGATTTAGACATGAAGTCATGTTGAAACATGCAGAAAATCGAAGGGATTATTACGAACGCGCCAAAGGGCGGAGCGACCTATGGGAATTACCAGATAGAAAATGACACAGGCGATGTTGAAGTTCAAACGCTGTACACCGGAGTCTGTGGTACTGATAGAGGGATGGTTGCAGGTCATTTGCAATTTGCTTATAACCCGGAAAATCAGGAGTTCACAGTGCTTGGACATGAGGCAGTCGGCAGGGTAATCGATCCTGGAAGTTCCAGGTTATTCAGGAAAGGCGACCTCGTCGTGCCTGTAGTAAGAAGACCCGGAGACTGTGTAAACTGCAGGATCGGCAGGCAGGACAATTGCTCAGACGGCAAGAAGCATGAAGCAGGTATAACAGGCAAAAATGGGTTTATGCGCTCGACTTTCTTTGATACTGAAGAATACCTGGTCAAAGTCCCGGATCAGTCCATGAAGGATTACGCCGTTCTCACTGAGCCCACAAAGAATGTTATGAAGGCGATGGAAGTGTTCAGGAAGATCTCGGAAAGATCAATCTTTACCGGCGAAGATTCAACTTACGGATCAAAGAGATGCGTTGTTATTGGTACAGGTCCAGAGGCATACCTTTACGCTATGGCTTTTTCAGATCTTGGATTCAGCACCTCCATAACCAACAGGCACACTGTAGATGATAACAGGCTGAATATCTGTAAGTTCTTCAATCTCCAGTTCGTGGACTATTCAACTAACGAGAAGGCGTTTGATTCCGGCATTGACGTAGTTGTCGATACAAGCGGAGATCCAGGAACCATTTTGAAATTTTACAGGAAACTGAATTATAACGGGATGGTGATGCTGTTCGGCACAAATGGAAAAGCCCAGCCATCAGAGATAAGCGGCGTAGACATCGATCTGATGATAGAAAGGAATCTTACTATTTTCGGGACAGTAGATGCGGCAAAGATACACTACGTTCAGGCTCTTGAGAAACTTTCTAGATGGGGCAGCTTACCGAATTCCCCTTTGAAGAAACTTATTACCGGCCTGTATAATCCTCAGGATACTACCGTGTTTACCCGGCGAAATCCAACTGAGATAAAGGCGGTCATTAAATGGGAATGATGACAAATGGCGGTTGTAATAGACGGAAAGTCACTTGCAAAGGAGCTTGAAGAGGATATCAGGCCAAAGCTGCTGGAACTGGGAAAAGAAATCAGGATCTGTGAATTTTCAACAATAGAATCCGCGGATTCCGCTTCATATGGAAAAGCGCGAAGAAACCTGGCTAAAAGGCTGGGCGTTGAGATTGATACTGTTACGGTCAGGGAGGGCTCTGCTCAGGGAGAGGTTGAAAAAGAACTTGCCAGGGTGTGCAACTCAGGTTATGATTCCGTTTTCGTCAACATGCCTGTGGCAAAGGGACTGGACGCCTCCAAATTGCAGTCAATGATCCCGCCGCATAAGGACATGGATGGAATTAGCCCCCTGAATTTGGGCAATCTTATGCTGAAGGATGATTCCATCTATCCGGCTACGGCCAGGTCGATAGCTTATATCATAGGGAAGCAGAAACTTGAGGTGGGATCAGAAATCTGCATCATCAACAGATCAGTGATAATAGGCAGGCCTCTGGCAATAGCCCTCCTCAACAAGGATTATTCAATCACCATCTGCCATTCAAAAACAATTAATCTGAAGGATAAGGCAAAAAGGGCAAGGGTGGTTGTTACTGCCACAGGCAGGGCCGGATTTCTTACTGAGGAATATGTCAGCAGGGACAGCATCGTAATAGATGCATCTGTGAACAGCCTTGATGGTAAACTTGTTGGAGACAGTTCTCCATCTCTGCCAGAATTTGTTGAAAGAATCACGCCTGTTCCCGGAGGTGTAGGGCCGGTTACGAACGTAATGGCATTCTATAACGTATACAGCGGGATCAGGAAAAGTGGTGCATAGAGTTTTTTTATTCGATTAAAAAATTTATTTAACAAGTATACATTAACGACTATGGATTCCGGAGTGGCGGGAAATGTCGTTTCTGACGCACTCATTTTTTTGGAGAAACGGACTGCCGGAAAACCATTGATTATTGCTGTTAGCACAGGGATAGACAGTGCAGTTGTACTGATGCTCTGTGCGAGAATGGACAGGAAATCAATCCACGCGTACTTCATGCATGATGAAGCAACTCCTGAGTCGGACTTTTTAGATTTGGCAGAGCTCGAAAAATCCAGCGGCGTTTCGGTGGAAAAATTCAGTATTGCAGAGATCGAGGATAGTTTTCAGAAGACGTTGAATGTAAAGGGAGACAGGAAAGTCCTGGGGAACCTGAAAGCAAGGATCAGGATGTCGATTCTATATTATTTTGCAAATCTGTATTCGGGGATGGTCATTGGAACGACCAACAGGTCTGAGTACCTTACAGGATATTTCACAAAGTATGGCGATGGAGCCTGCGATCTGGAGCCTATTCTCCATCTTTACAAAAGTGAGATAAAGGGGATAGCCAGGTATCTTGGCGTACCGGATTCAATAATAAGGAAGAGCCCTTCGGCTGGTTTATGGCCTGGGCAGACCGATGAAGCCGAACTGGGAATGACTTACGATCAATTGGATATAGAGCTTAGAAAAGCGGAGGAAGGATCAAATCGCAGTGAGGTTTCTGAAAACGTTTTAGGATTAATCAGGGAAAGTGAGCACAAGAGAAGACTTCCGCCAAGCTTGCTGGAAAAGTGGTAAGTCCAGTGTTGTTCGGCTATGACCAGTATTTCCAGTTAAGTTTCATTCTGATTGTTGCGTCTTTTGCCATACCCATTTCAAGAAAAGCCTCAATGATAGACATCCCGGTGCTGATATTCCTGGGGATCCTGCTTGGTCCTGCTTTGGGGATTGTGAATACCAGCTTTTCCACATACCTTATGACACAATTCGGCGGGGTTGGTCTTGGAATGATTGGAATCGTAATTATACTGTATTACGAGAGCCATAGCATTAATTTCAGGATTATCAGGAGGGAACTCCTCAGGATAGCGCTGCTGGACACATTGGGCGTGGTCATCACAACTGTGGTAGCTGCTTTCCTGTTCAGCATAGTGACCGGTGCACCGCTTTTAATAGGTTTCATTTTCGGCGCTGCAGTTGCTCCCACGGACCCTGCGAGCCTGATACCGCTCTTCAGGAATGTAAGCATGAAGGAGGAAGTCTCCGGAACGCTGGTAGGAGAGAGTATATTCAACGATCCCATTGCAATTATCCTGGTTGCACTTGGTATCTCCCTGGTTGCGCCAACTTCAGGTTATATGCCACTTTTCCACACAATTTCGACTCATGCATCTCTCCTGATTACCTCTGCAATTTTCTTCATCATACAGGTGTCAATTCCAACAGCGATAGGGATTATCGTGGGCTTTTCAGTAATATACCTGCAGAGAGTGATGAAGTTCGACAATCTTCTGCTTGCCTTTGCACTTGGAATCCTTATCCTGGAATTTGCCATGCTTGAGGTATTGGAACTTACTCCATTTCCGGCAATCATAGCCACGGGTGGAATCATTGGAAACTATTCTGATAAATCCCTGTTCTGGCAGAGAGAGGAAAGCTTCCAGCAGTCCCTCTCTTTCCTTGCTCGGGCAATCATATTTTTCACCCTGGGAAGCATACTGGTTGTCAGTGAGGTCGAATCCTACTTTTTAGTTGGAATACTGCTGGCAGTCGGGGTAATATTCCTGGCCAGGCCAATTGCCGTTTTCACATCCCTTATGCTGTCGGATATAGTACCCCAAAGATTCAAGATGAACAACCGGATAAGATCATTCATTGCACTTGTAGGACCCAGAGGGGTGGTCTCCATAGTGGTTTCCCTGATTCCATATTCAGTTGGAGTGGCAGGCAATGTCAAGGAACTCATAACCTGGGGGCCGGTCATCTATGTCGTGACTTCATTTGTCGTGATCATTTCAATAGTGATTCAGACAATCTATTTCCCCTATATTTCCCGGAAGCTCGTGGGAGTGGAATTGAAATAGGTTAAGGTACACCTTCAATGGGTGCGCCGGATATTTTCAGTTCCTTGAGCAAAGTTTCCCTGTCCTTGTAGAATAGAGTTATCATCCTCGTTACGTCCTTGTAAGTGTAGAACTTGTTCTCAATCATCCTGGTAAGGATGAGCTCCCTTGTCTCGACTTCCCTTTCAAGTTCTGCCTCGGTTTTGCCTATTCTCTGCGCTATCCTGTTTAAAACGTAGCTGAAGCCGCTGAAAGTGAATGTATCATTGGTTGGGGTCCATTTGAATATGTTGTTGACCACAATGTCATTGGAACCAGGATCGAGTCCAGTCAATTCCGAGACTGATACCGACCTCCGGACAAGTTTCTGGTTGTAACTGATCTGCGACTGCATGATAATCACGTCCAGGGAAGTGATGAGTGTTCTCGGAATATTGATTGGAGGAGATTCCAGCCTGTGTATGAGCGTTTTTGGGTCTTCAGCATGGAAAGTTCCAAAACCATACCTTCCTGCCGACATTGCCTGGAAGACAGTGAAAGCCTCTTTCCCTCTCACCTCCCCTATGATGACGTAGTTGGGTCTCTGCCTGAGTGAGGCAGCCAGAAGGTCAAACATATCAATCTCCCCTCCTCTCTTGCCTGTTTCAGGGTTAAAGTCTCCAAAACCCGGTCTCGTCACCATTGCAATCCAGTTTTCATGCGGGATGTTTATTTCCCTGGTATCCTCGATACTGACTACCTTCATTTGCGGAGGAATGAAAAGCAATATGGCATTTAGCAGGGTCGTTTTACCGGAACCGGTTCCGCCTGCAACCATTATGTTCGCACCATATTCGGTAATTGTCCATAGGTAGGCAACAATTCGTGCCGAAACAGTATTTGCCATAACCAGGCTTACCGGGCTCAATGGATTTGCCTTGAATTTCCTGACTGTGAAAGCCGGGCCGTTGTTGGTAATGTAATGCCCCAGTGAAGCCTGGAGTCTTGATCCATCTTTCAGGGTCGTATCAATGATGGGGACGGAGATAGAAATGTGCTTCCCAGAATCCTGGACAACCCTCTTGACATAAGTATTCAGTATATCTTCATCCTTGAATACTACATTGGTCGGAATAAAGCCATGAGTCCTGTGGAAGGCAAAAACCGGGACTTTAGGCGCGTCGCATGACACATCCTCAATGTCCTGGTCTCTCATGAGTCCGTCAATCTGGCCAAAACCTACGATGTCCCTGTGAACGTAATAATGAACTACTGTCATTTCCTGAGGTAAAAACTCAATCCTCAGGGCTTTCACCGCATTATTGTATACGCCTTCAAAATCGGCTTTCCTGCTTTCACTGGCCGTTCTGCTTTCTGCAACCGTGTCAATGATAAGTTCCTTTATGTCCTCGATGGCATCAATCATCTCAGCATCGATATACGGTTCAATCAGGTGGTAATTAATCGACTGGTCGACTTTGTTAACAAAAACTCTGGAGTAAACCAGGCCTGGTTCAATTTCCTCGAAAGACAGGTCGTCCGGTTCTGAATTCTCGGAGAGCTTAATCTCCATCGATGTATCTTGTTTTCTTCTATTTCTCCTTAGCATTTCACACCACGTTTATCATTAAAAGAATTGCGAGGCCAACGGCCAATAGAATTCCCGACAACATTATGCCGGAACTGATCCTTCCATCCCTGAGCACTCCGGATAGAATTCCCGTACCTCCAGCCTGGACAAGCATTCCAATGTTGAACACCTGTTCAATTGAAGTTGCGCTCACGGGTGCTCCAGACCCGCTCAGCGAAAATCCACCAGAACCCAGCTGAGGCAGGAAGTCGATGTCAAGCGTAAGTATAACGAAAAGAAACACGCCGAACGAGATCATCATTACCATTGTATAGTTCTTCATTTCCGCAAAACGCGAGTTCCTCATCAACTGCAACTGCCCGGTAAAGTCAGAGACCATTGTCATAACGTCTGATATGTTGCTTCCGGATTCGCTCGCCTTAACTATGATTTTTCCAGCCCTGATAATATTCTCGGATTCCAGGTCCTTTCCAAAGTCGAATAAGGCCTCCTCGACAGATATCCCCCAAGAAATTAACGCGGCTACTCTCTTGATTTCACCCGACAGCGGTCCATAGTCAGCCTTTGAAGATCTCACTATAGCTTCAGCGATAGGCATTCCAAAGGTAGTGAACTCTGCAAGGTCTCTCAAAAAATCAGGGACCCTCCTTTCTGCGTCGTAAAACCTTTTCATTTCCACTGAATCAAAGAATCCATACGGTATGAAAATAATAATAAAGAAAAGTGAGAAGGCCAGCAGATAGTTGAAGCTAACCGTTGGATTATTTATAGATATGAACAGGTAAAGCACTATGAATACGATGGCTGCAAAGTATGCCACCAGAAGCGCCTTAAACTTCGTTTTCATATCTTGATCTCCTTTATTGTTGATGATATTAGAAATGCAAACATAATCGTTATGAGAGGTATAATCATCAAATCTATTAAATATAAAACAACAAGCATGCCTGAAGATGAGGATTGAAGGGAAGCCACCACGCCGAGGATTACAATCAGCATAAGTGGGAAAGCGACTCCTACAGTAACATAACTCTCTGCGAGTATGCCAATGGATTCTGCGTTGCTCCTGATCAGGTTGCTCAATTCTCCCTGGTATTGGACTGCCTTTGTTTTGAAATACTGCTTAAGGTTGCCTCCGGATGTTACGGTAGTAACAATGCCCTGAAGGAATTCTGCCAGCTTGGGCGAAGGTGAATATTTGGCTCCATCGCGCAATGCCGTCACTATATCCTTGCCAAATACCCTTGTCGCAAGCGAAATTGTCTTGGCCTCCTTGGAAACGGCACCGTACTCTGGGCTTTCTCCAAGTTCAAACAGGATCTGATCAACAGGCATATCTGCAGATGCCATAGTCGCAATATAACCAAGGGCCATGGGCAGTTTAGATTCAATATCCTTCTTTCTCTTCTTGGAAGTTGACCCTGGAAGGGATAAAAATATAGTGATGAAGATAACAACAGCCATGGCTCCCCCTGCAATAGCTAAAATGTAGAATGGGCCAAGCAGGTAGGCAAAATAAGCTATTGCGAACCCGCTAATACCTGCAATTAACAGGGAAACGAATACTGCAAGTGAGAGATACTGGACGCTTGAGTATGGCATTTTAGAAGCTCTAAGCGTATTCTCCAGTTTTGAGTACTTGCTTTCCCTGGCCTGGAAATATTCCCTGAACATCTTCAGGGCAATCTTAAGGAACGGAGACGGTGGTTTTATTGTACTCTCAAGAGTCTGCACTTTTGGTGTGACAGAAAGTACTCCTGAAACGTCCCTTACCCTGCCAAAAAACTTTGTGACCCGGGGGTTCTCCTGAACTGTATCAATTCCCGCAGCATTTTTATTCTTTCTTATTTTTGAAGACCTATCCTTGCTTCTGGCCTTGTTGCGAATCAGTTCCTTTGAAGATCCCCCGGTTTTATTCCTGGAAACTATACCGGTAACGATGGTTGGTTCCTGAAATTCTGGTTCCTTTGTCCTGTCTATTTCATGAATCTTTTCCATCAGATCCTTGCTTACCTTTCGGCTAAGTGGGTTTCGGCTCCTCCTGTGTCTTTTCTCCTCGTAAGTGAGTTCATCAAATTCTGTTTTGGGTGCTTCCAGATTAAACTTCTCAAAATCAACCGCAGTTTGTCCGGCTGTTGCAATTGCCTCTTTTTTAGCTTCTTCCTCTTTGGGCTCCTCTGCCGGCTTTTCCTGCAGCACTGGTTCCGTTATTTCTGATGTTTCTGCATCCCTTTTGGCCAATTGCTCTTGAAATTCTTTATCTACTGGAGGTGACTCTTTTTCTTCTATTTTCTCCTGAGTTTGTGCTGCTTCAGCGGGAGGAATATCTGCTGATACCGGGGGAAGCTCATCTTGCGGCGATGAGTTTTCCACTTCTGCATTTGCAGCAGGCTCGTTTATTACCGGTCTTGAGCTTCTACGCCTCTTGGCAAGTTTCGCCCTCTCTGGTTCTTCGCTCACGCAGTACCACCAGATGCCTGCGCCATGGCCTTTTCAGGCTCCCTGTAGAAGGTACTGATAATCCTGTGAATGTCGATATAATTGGTGATATCAGACCTCACCATCTCTTCCAGTAAACGCTTCCTTTCGTCGAATTCCTTCTTGAATTGAGCTGGGCCAATCCCCTTAATGTATTGAATTTTCTTGTATAAGTTGCTGTAGCCCATAAACGAGTGCTTCCCTCTAAAAGAATCGTAGTTGAAAACCTTGTTGTATACTACCTCGTTAGTTTCGGTATTGAAACCGGACATCTCGTCCACTTCAGTTATCCTCCTGCTCACCGAATCACCGCTCCTGACGAACTTGTTGAAAATTACTGTGTTCAGGTAAGTGATCATTATCCTTGGAATGTTAAGAGGATTGCTCTCCAGCCTGTTAACAGTGGCCTCCATGGAATCTGCATGAATTGTTGAATAGGTAGTGTGTCCAGTTGACATAGCCTGGAACAAGGAAGATGCTTCTCTTCCCCTAACTTCTCCGACCACTATGTATGTGGGTCTCTGCCTCATAGCCATTTTCACGAGTTCGAACATGTCAATTCTCATGGTTCCAGTGTTATTCTGGTTGGACTCGAATTCTGCCTCCCTGGTAGAGGTCGCAACCCAGTTAGTGTGTAGAATGTTGATCTCCCTTGTTTCCTCTATGCTGAATATTTTTGAAGTTGGGGGAACCAGCATCAGCATTGCATTCATGGTGGACGTTTTCCCCACAGCAGGAACCCCTGCTATTAAGGCAGAAGCCAGATACTCAATCATGTACCAAAAATAAGTTACCATTTCAGCGCTGGCAGTGCCGTATTTAATCAATTCCACGGGAGTAAAAGGCTTCTCCCTGAACAATCTAAAAGTAAAAGTTGATCCTCTTGTTGAAATTTCCTCTCCGTATATCGCCTGGACCCTGTGTCCCTGCGGCGTAGCGCCATCAAGAATTGGCTCGCTCACGGATATTTCCTTTCCGCAAAGCTGTGCAAGCTTAACCACATATGAGTTCAACAACTCCTTTGTCTTGAAGCTGACGTTTGTTTTTATGGACCCATATTTCCTGTGGTATACGAAAATTGGAACGTTATATCCATCACAGGAAACGTCCTCTACATATGGATCTTTAACGATTACTTCGATAGCTCCAAGTCCAGAAAAATCCCTGCTCAGGTAGTACTTGATCTTTTCTTTTGATTCTTCCCCCACATTAACCTCATAGTTTTTGGAATAGATGTCCAGCAGTCTCCCGACATCAAGTTTAACGTACTCGGTGGAAAAGTTCTTGAGGTTAGGAATTACCATCTCCATTTCCTTTGGTAGTATGTTCATCAACTGTTTCTCGTTATCATCAAGTCTTGGTTCAACTACCGAATAAATATTCTCAAGTGTATTCCTGTTCCAAAGTATTTCGACAGACCCGTATCCTTTTATTACTTCATATCTGTCGACAAGGTCGAGATTATCAGCCTCCGTGGACTTGACCATTGGCCTTCTTGTTCTCGCCCTTCTCCTGATATTAAATTCCGGCATTGTACTACAATTACAACCAGTCTATTTATCCTTTAAGTATGCAGTACATAATTTGGGGCCAATGCAAATATTACAGTCTATAAGCAAATTTTATAGGTAATCCTATATTACGCTCGCATTGGGCCGGTAGATCAGAGGTAGATCGCTTCCTTGGCATGGAAGAGGCCCGGGGTTCAAATCCCCGCCGGTCCATTTTTATACAAATCGAATGAAATAATATAAGGCAAAGGCTTCTTCTGGCAATATTGTTATAAACTCTTCCTTAGCATTTTTGATATATATTTATGTATAAATATGATGTGGAAACTAAAACACTACTATTAGCGAAAAATGCAGGAGGAAAGGATTCGGAAAAGATCCCATGATGATCAGGGGGGATATTCCAGAAAAAAGATGCGATGGGAGCCTCCTTGAAAGCATTCGCCTACAACGATCTTCCGAGAATTCTTTACAAAAAACCGAATGCAGGGAAACCGGCTTCCAGCGATCAAGAACCTGTAATACAAGCAAGAAACATGTTCAATTTGCCTAAATGAAAATCGACACAAGGCATTTCTTTATGAGTCCAGTGAATTAACCTAACTCCAGCTATTTCGGGCAAATATAGATTGGCGATTAGAACCATAAAACCATTGACTTTAACATGGCGGTAACCTGCGCAAAGTCATAGGTGGTAAACAGGGAATATGTGAAGGTAACACAGGTATACTTTTACTCCCTTTTTGCATTTTATACCTAAGAATACTGTACAAACATGGAAAAATATTCTGATTTAAAGCCAGAGTCAAAAGTTGATGAACTCCTGTATTTGCTGGGTGAGTGGAGAGGACATGCAAAAAATTATTACTAAAGACAGCACGTTTGATTTCGTGTCCAACATGATATGCCTGAAGAAACCGGGCTCAGACGAGCTCCAGATTTTGAAGTTTGGTGACTCAGGTACAGACAGCATATTCTTTTCTGAGCATATGTATTTCTATTTTGACAGTGCTGATGGCATGCTGGAAGCCAGGACGGAGTTATTCGATTTCTCCAACTTTGGAGATTTTGTGCTGGAGTCGCTTGAAAGCCTGACAATTACTGGTACCGGGTTTATCATCCAGAGCCTGCCGAACAGTAAGAGTCCATTTACTTCCAGGGTAGAGTACATGAAGGTTGGGGAGAATGAATTGAAAGTGACCGGAAAGAAAGCAGAAGGAGATGTGGCATGGTCTGAAGAGTATGACTTTAAAAGGAGAGAAGTGTGATGGCAGTGAAGAAGCTGGTGTGGGTGAGACAATGAAATACCTCTTGATGTATCTTAGGGGCGAGTTCCCGGAAGGCAAGGGGGCGGAAATAGCGAAGGCCTGGAGTGCATGGAAAATGAACCGGGTTATTAGATTCGAAGTGCAAAGTGGCATAACTCTCTCAAGGAACTCAACAAAAGAGAGTGATCTCGGTCTGAGGGGGATTGATGTAATCGAAGCTGGTTCATCTAAAGAGGCGCTGGAAATTGCCAGAGCCTGCTCGGGTCTTCCATATGGGGTATCAGTAGAAGTCTGGGGAGAACTGGAGTAGTAGGTGAACAACGACAAAACTTGCTTTTTGACTCAAATGTTCTCTTAAGGGATGGGCATTTCAAAAAGGGGTACTATTCCAATTAAGACCTTGGTAGGGCCTCCAAAAGATCAAATTCCTCAATATGCTATTAGGGATGATCTGGAATAGCAGTTCATCATTCCGGATCTAGCAGGCGATGGTCCCGGAAAGTGGAAACGACCTGATGAATCGTTCAAAAACTGGCTCTGGCATGACCCTTTCAAATAGACTCGGTGCCTCACTGAACGGGCCGGAGAAGCAAGTTATTGTGATAGCACCAGCACTAAAATTATCTGGAAGGGAATTGCTGGCCAGAACCTGCTCCTTCTGGCCTGATGTGGTTTATCTCTAGGATTTCAGCAAAGAAGGGCCAAATTCAAAGGTCCATATGACCCTACGATTAGTTACCGGCGCGATTGAAGTATAATTGCATATTATTGGTTGAATAAGGCTAAATAAATAACGGTTATTTCGATAAAGGAAAAATTATTGGAAAAAATATGAAAAAATCAAAAAGCTTGAAGAGAAATTAACAAAAAAAAAGAAATTAAAGGGAAATATAAAAATTAAAGACTGATTGTTCCCATCTGTCCGCCGTTAGATCCTATTAAGTTGAATGCTAGAGTGGAAATAACGTAACCAGGAGGGTAAGCAGTATAGGCTATGTTTAATGTCAACGCTTCGCCACCAGCTACATAGGTGCCTGTAGGAGCGCTAACACCTATGCTGGATAATCCTGCTGTTGTTTCGGTTGATGTTAAAGTTGCTGTCCAGCCAGTAGTAGCACTACTCCAACTAACCGTTACAAGAGTACTGCCAAGAGTCACAATCCACGCTGTGGAACTCCAGCTTATCGTATTTGAGCTAGGGCTACCTATAGTTATGGAATAGGTGAACGCGGTCGTGGAACTACTAGTATTCGTAGCACCAATCGCAACAGTTGGTGTTGAGGTGGTTTTTGTGCTAAAGAATCCACCAAGGGCCAAATAAAGCGTGCTAGCCAGAATAACAGTTATTGCCACCAATAATATTGTTGCTATTATAGGTGAAACAGCTTTGTCTTTTTTCTCAATCACAGGCATTAACCCTTTTGTTTTCATCGTAAAGCGAATACGTTATCTCACTATTTATATCTTGCGAGTGTAATACAGCAATTTTCAATATAAGATAATGGCAAACAAATAATAGACCAACCTAAGAGATTTCCGATAGACCTCCAATTTTTATAGAAATATTTTGTAGTTTCCTGGGGATTTAAAAATTGAACATTTTACAGCGTTTCAGATAGAGTATTCGTTTTTCATCATTTAATTCTATCTTTTAGAGAAATCTGACATCAATATATAGAAAATGAAGGTTTCTTAACCATTATTTGAGCCAAAGTCCATAATGAGGGAACAAGGCAAGGTTTACGCAAAAAGGAGCAGTGACACAGTTGTAAAATATGCTTAATTCGTCGTAAAACTCTCCTTTAATTGAATATAACTTTTCTCTACTACTGCAGGGATTCCATTTGGAATGGGAAAATAAGGATCAGTATGGCCAAAGCCAAGTCCGCCAACGACCGGGATATCCTTGTCCTTGAACTCAATTTTGATCATTCTCTCAATTCTTTTATTTGCCTCATTTTGCATTTCTTCTGTATAACCTCGAAATCTACCAAATGCAAGTCCCCTGATCAAATCTATAACTCCTATTATTTCCAGATTTCGGATCATCCTTTCAACTGCCAGCGGAGAAGGTATTTCTTCAGAAGTTTCTAGAAGCAATATTTTGTCAGAAAAGAATGAAAGCTCAGGAAAATACCTCGTCCCTCTCATCCAATCCAATACCTCGATATTGGCTGCGAAGATTTTTCCTTCCATTCTACTCCCATTTATCCAGTTCCACTTATTGGAATCAATTATCTCTTTAACTGCACCTGGATCTTCAGAGGTTCTCCAGTCCGGATACCCCTGCGAATACTTCCGGAACCTTTTCATTGTTAGGTCTTTGGAATCATCAAATAATATGCTTTTCCAGTATTCAGCGAATTCCTTTGGAAAGTGATCCATCTGTGCAAAGCCAGCCATCACTGCTCCGCCATAGATTGAAGCCATCCCGTTTATTGCAAGATAAGTGGTTATTGTAGTGCAATCCGAAAAACCCATGAAAATCTTGGGATTACGAATAATCATTTCCCTGTTGAGATGTTCCAATATCCTGATCGACTCGTCCCCTCCAATTGTGCTAATCACAGCTTTGATCTCAGGATTCCCAAATGCATCGTTGATATCCTTTGCCCTTAAGTCAGGGTGTTCATATGAATATTTAATGTCATCGAAAGCGTGTGGGAATATTTCCGGGTCGAGATCGAAGTACTTTCGGATATTTTCTATCCCCTTATTGGCAACCTCAGGGAATAAACTGGGAACAGGCCTGGACGGTGAAACAATCGCAACTTTGTCTCCCGGCTTAAGTCTCATGGGTCTTGAAATCATTCATGATCACCGAATCTCGCCTGTGCACCGATTCAATTGAACCAAGGCAGAATACCGCAAAGTCATAAATGAAAATGCCTACTGCAGCATTTTAAGTGTTTCGTCTATACTGAGTTCAACTGCCTTATCGCTGGAGTACCTATTTTTCCATCCGAGCAACTCCAGTTTTTCTATTGACAACTGCGCCATCTTGACGTCTCCCGGCCAGCCCCTTCCTCCTTCAGAAGGGACAAGATTGTACTTCACATCTTTCAGGCCCATCTTCTGGCAAATCCTGTCTGCAATGAACAGAACCCTGGTCATGGAAGTGTTTCCCAGATTGTACACATCCGTTTTTCTGTTGAGACTGTGTACATAGCACATGGATTCAGTGCAGTCTGAAACGTGTATGTAGGACTTCTGCTGTGTCCCGTCCCCCAGGATCTCAAGATTCCCCGGGTCTTTTTTCAATTTGTGTATGAAATCAAAGATTACCCCGTGTGTTGAATTTGTGCCGACAACATTTGCAAACCTGAAAATTGAACCCCGCAGGCCGTAATAATGGGAATACGCGAAAATGTAAGCTTCGCCGGCAGCCTTGGAAGCACCATATGATGAAATAGGCCTGTAAGGGCCGTAACTTTCCGGGGTGGGAATTATTTCGGCTTCACCGTATACGGTAGAACTGGAAGAAAATGCAATTTCCTTCGAGTCTGTTTTCCTCATAAACTCCAGTACGTTTACTGTTCCGGTATCGTTCGTAACCACGTCTATCATGGGGTTATTAGATCCAAATTTCACGTCGGAATTAGCTGCTAGGTGGAAAATGATGTCAAATCCCTGCAGATTAGAGAAAGTGCCTGCTTTTGTGATGTCCCCCCTGATTATTTTCAGTTGCTTGCCTCCCTGTAAAGGCTTGAGGAATCTGTCGTCCACAGCACTGAAATTGTCAAGAACTGTAACTTCGTTTTCCTTCAGCAGTAATTTGACCAGGTTGGAGCCTATGAATCCGGCGCCGCCGGTGACCAGAATACTTTTGCCTTTGATTAGACCGGGCATCTGATCTGGAATGTCAGGGAAATATTAACAATTCCTCTTGACCAGCGACGTTAGTATTAAAATACTTACTTGTATTCAGACCCCTGCACACTCATAACGATAAGGTGAAATATTGAAGCTTCCAAAGATAATCAAAATGTATTGCCCCAAATGCAGAACTCACACCGATCATGACGTAGAGAGGGTGAGGAAGAAGAAGGCCAGTGAACTTAAGGCTGGCCAGAGGAGATTCAGGAGAGTTACTTCCGGTTATGGAGGTTTCCCCAGGCCACGATATGAAGGCAGGGAAAAACCCACCAAGAGGGTCGCTATCAGGTACAGGTGCCTGAAGTGCAAGGTTGCCATTACTTCTCCAACACAGAGAGCAAAGAAATTCGAGCTGGTGGAGGCGCAGTAAAATGCCTGAAGGAGAACAGAAGGAAGAGAGAAAATTTGTCAAGATCAGGAATTCAAAATCCTCATTCATCAAGATCAAGTGCCCGGATTGCAGCAGTGAACAGGTAACCTTTGTCAAGGCTTCAAGCGTGGTGAACTGTTCGGTTTGCGGTGCAAAGCTGGCCATCCCGACAGGGGGAAACATCGCCATAGCTGGAGAGGTTACCGGCGAGATATGAGCAGGCAGAAATTTCCGGAAATAGGAGAACTTGTCGTCGTAACTATCATAGAAGTCAAAGGTTTTGGCGTCAAGGCAAAGCTTGAAGAATACCCCGGAGTAGAGGGATTCATCCACATAGCCGAGGTTGCAACCGGCTGGGTGAAACACATCAGGGATTACCTGAGGGAAGGACAGAAAACGGTATGCAAAGTCCTGTCTGTCAATCACGAAAGAGGAAACGTTGATCTTTCCCTGAAGAGGATCAACGATCATGCGAAAAGAGAAAAGATCTCACTCTGGAAGGAGGATCAGAAAGCCAGGAAACTGATTGAAATTTTAGCAAAGTCTCTTGGCAAAACGGAAGAGGAATGCGAGGAGGAGTTTGGCGGCCCGTTAAGAATTAAATACGGCACGCTGTACGAAGCGTTCCAGGATGCAGCAGCCTCCGAGAACTGGCTTCCGGATATGGAGGGTGACTGGAAGAAAAGTTTCGTTGAGGTCGCCCAGCAGAATGTCTCCATATCTTCAGTTAAGATTGTAGGCTACATTGATGCATATTCAACTGAGAAAGACGGTGTCATCAGGGTGAAGAAAACCCTGCAGGAAGGAGTTGTCGATGGAGCGGAAATCACCTACGTCGGCGCTCCGAGATACAGGGTCACAATTGTGGAAAGCGATTACAAAATCGCAGAGGAAAAAATAAAGAAATCCGTCCAGAACATGACGGATGCAGCAAAGGCAAATGGTGTCCAGCTTGAGTTTACCAGAGCCTGAGAATGAAAACCACCATTAGAAAGTGTAAAGACTGTTCATTGTATACCCTGAGCGTTAACTGCCCCAGATGCGGCAAGGAAACAATAATGGCAATTCCTCCAAGATTTGCGCCCAGGGACAAATTCATGAAATACAGATTAATGACGGAGATGGAAAAGAATGGAAAAAATCCTGATTAAGCAGTTCAAGAAACCAAAACTCAACACACCGATGCTAATTGGTGGCTTACCGGGAATAGGTAACGTTGGCAAGATCGCCGCCGAATACATTGTAGACAAATTGAAGATGCAGAAACTTATGGAGATATTCTCGGAATATTTTCCTCCACAGGTTTTCGTTTCTGAGGAAGGCGTTACTTATCTCGTAAGGAATTCTGTATATTACAAGAAGTTGCCTGGAAAAAGCGATCTGATGGTTCTGGTTGGGGATTTCCAGGGAACCACGCAGGAAGGACAGTACGAACTGTCTTACAACACTCTTGAAATCCTGACCAAATTCAACCTCAAGACCATTTACACACTGGGCGGGTACAGCACAGGCAAGATTGTCGAAGCCCCCAGGGTATTGGGTGCAGTAACTGACCGGTCTATGATAAAGGACCTTTCTTCCATGGGCGTGGTTTTTCCCAAAGGGGAGCCTGGAGGAGGAATAATCGGTTCTGCCGGAGTCATGCTTGGCATTGGCAAGGAACTGTTCTCGATTGATGGGGCCTGCCTGATGGGAGAAACTTCCGGCTTCTTCGCCGATCCAAAGAGTGCAATGAATGTGCTCAAGATTCTCTCCATGATAATGCAGGTGGACGTGGACCTTGCTGACATTGAAGCAAGATCACAGCAGATGGAGCAGATTACCGGCAAGGCTGCGGAGGAATTCCAGCAGAGAACCCAGCAGAGGGATGACCTGGGCTACTTCGGTTAAATATTATTAATCGCCGGGGATTCTCCGTAGAATGAATAAAGACTTGATCTCGAAGAATAAAGAAATTTCAATTTCAGAATTTTTTAATAAAAACAGGCATATTCTTGGATTTGAATCGCCCCAGAAGTCTCTCTTCATGATTGTCAAGGAGGCTGTTGACAATTCCCTGGACGCATGCGAGGAGTACAGCATACTTCCGCAGGTGGATGTAAAGATGGAGAAAGCCAGCCAGGATGAATTCAAGATCACCATTGCAGACAACGGGCCAGGAATAGATAGAAAAGAGGTGGCCAACGTATTCGGGAAGCTTCTTTATGGCTCCAGATTTCATCAGCTGAGGCAGTCGCGCGGCCAGCAGGGAATAGGGATCACTGCAGCGGTTTTTTATGGGCAAATCACGACAGGGAAACATGCGCTGGTTGTCACAAAGAGGGAACAGGACGACGTAACCTACCAGTTCGAGATTGGAATAGACGTTAAGACAAATTCCGGCGTGATATCGAGGGAAGACGTCCTGGTGACAGACCTGAAGCACGGAACTTCAGTCACAATATGGGCCAAGGGAAAATACCAGGAAGGGAGGCAGTCAATTCTTGAGTATCTCAGGGAGACCGCAGCGGTAAACCCGGATATGGAACTCAGGTTTACCAACACCGAAGGCAAGACAATAAGGTTTCCGCGGACAATAGAGGAGCTCCCTAAAAGATCGATCCCGATTAAACCTCATCCTCACGGGACAGAGGTTGGAGACCTGCAGTTCATAATTTCCGAGTTCAGGGAAGATCCCATTTCAAAGGTTCTGCAGAACGGTTTTTCAAGGGTCAGCAACAAAGTTGCAGAGGAGATACTGTCAATCAGCGGGGTAGACCCTGAAGAGAAAGCCGGCGATCTGCCCCTGAAGGATGTCAAATCCATCGTGGAAAGTTTCACAAAAACAAAAATTATGCCACCGCAGACGGATTGCCTGTCTCCGTTGGGTATAGAATATATGCGTCGCGGGTTAAGGAACGTGTATGAGGAACTGAAACCATCATTCTATTCCAAGCCTGTAGTCAGAAATCCCATCGTGTACAAAGGAAATCCAATGATTGTGGAAGTGGGACTGGTATACGGCGGGGAACTCAGTCCGGATGAGAACGTAAGGCTCGTCAGATACGCCAACAAGGTTCCCCTGCTGTATCAGCAGGGAGGCTGTGCAATAACCAAGGCGGTCTCAGAAATGGACTGGAGAGGCTTTGGATTGGATCAGCGGTCGGGCGCAGGACTGCCTTTTGGCCCAATGATACTTCTTGTCCACATTTGCGGTACAAAGATCCCTTACACCTCGGAATCCAAGGAAGCGATTGCACAGGTTCCAGAAATCATCGAAGAGATCAAGCAGGCCCTGCGGCTTTCAGCAAGAAGCCTCAGGACTTTCATGCGTAAGAGGGAAAGAAGGAGCAAAGCCAATGAAAAATACCGGCTTGTGGCGCAGATTATTCCGGAGATCTCGACGAAAAGTGGAAAGATACTCGGAAGAGATCCACCGGACACGTCAAAGACCATTTCAAAGGTGGTAAACGTGGTATTGATAAGAGAGAAGATTGAGAAGAAGTCAGAACGTGAATATCTGGTATCCGCCGACGTGACAAATTATACGTCCGAGAAAAGAAGTTTCACGATCCACATTTCTCCTCCAAATGGCACAAGCGACCTGGACAAAATATCCATTGATAGTCTTGAGCAGGCTGGATCAAAATCTTTCACCTTCACGATCACTTCCGATTCTCCCTATAAGGAGACGGATTTCTATGTCGAGGGAATCGACCCAGTATACGTAATCGGAGCGGAAGCGCTTCCACCGGACTACCAGATGAAGGAAATCTCATACGAGGTTGAGGACCAATGAGCGAAAAATCTGAAAAACTTGATCTCCTTGCACGCAAAATTTACGACAGTCTTGAAAATGGGGAAGTGCCGGCACTGGACCTGCCAACCAGAACGAGGGAAAACATCGTACTTGATACGCTTTCTTTAGTATGGAAGTACGGCAGCACAAAGACCACAAGATCGGCAACCAGCCTCGACGGTGCGGAATACATCCTTAAAACGCTATACCTGATTGACTTCATCAAGGAGATGTATTCTGTATCCAAAACATCCACATTGAGGGAAATGTACTACATTTCCGAGGGTTGGGGTCACGCTAAATTCCATGCCCAGGAGGAATCCAACATGCTTGCGGAGGATCTTGAGGTTATCACGACTATGCTGAGGGAGGAATTAAGCCTCAGGCCAGAGGAAAACGGTGCAAGCATTATCGGGGACATTACCATCGAGGAAAAGAACAGGAAAGGGGATTTCAAGAAGATAAACTGCAGGGATGACGTGGGAGATGGGGGATACAACATACCCTATTCTGTCGAAACGGATAAAATCAGGCTGATAGGAACCAACGCCAAATTCATTCTTGCCATCGAAACCGGTGGAATGTTTGACAGGCTGGTCGAGAACGGTTTTGATGAGTCGTTCAACTGCATACTCCTGCACCTTAAAGGGCAACCGGCAAGAAGCAGCCGCAGGCTGCTGAAGAGGCTCAACGAGGAATTCAAGCTGCCGATTTACGTTTTTACGGACGGTGATCCCTGGTCATTCAGGATTTACGCTTCCGTTGCATATGGTGCAATAAAAACCGCTCACATCTCGAACTACCTGGCGGTGCCATCGGCGGAATTCATTGGGATAACAGCCAGCGACATACTTAATTATGAGCTTCCGTCAGACAAGTTGACCGATAAAGACATCCAGGCGCTGAATGCAGAACTCAAGGATCCAAGATTCCAGACGGAATTCTGGAAACAGGAAATCGACACAATGCTCATGTCGGGGAAGAAGGCTGAACAACAGTCCCTGGCTAAATACGGCCTCGATTTCGTGACTGACACTTATCTGCCGGACAAACTTGGGGCTGTTGGCGGGGGAAGATGAAAGTCAAGATTGTGCAACTTTCCTCTGGTTCAGATAAATCCAGGAATACAGAGAAATCCATTCGCCTTGCTTCATCTGGGCAGCCTTCGGACCTTATCATATTCCCGGAATACCAGATGCTGATCCCCGATTTTGCCCAGCCCGGGAAAACGCGCAAACTTGCGGAAACCGAGGATGGGGAATTTGTCAGGGCAATGTGTCATCTGTCGGTTGAAACCAATTCAACAGTGCTATGCAATGGATCGATAGTCGATCCGAAGGGCCTTGTCAGGAACCGTTCCCTCTTTATCAGTGACGGAAAAATAGCCTTCAGGTATGATAAAACGCACCTTTACGATGCACTGAAATCAAAGGAAAGTGCAGTTTACAAATACGGGGTCTATCCATACAAGGGTTTCAAGGTGGCTGAATTCACTGTAGGACCACTTATCTGTTACGACGTGCGGTTTCCTGAAGCAGCAAGAACCCTCCGGCTGAATGGTTCAAGACTCATAACCTACCAGTCCGGCTGGTTTGCAGGTAAGGGAAAGAAGGAACAGTGGCTGACCCTGCTTGGTTCCAGGGCTATTGAAAACGGGTGTTATGTTGCGGGCGTTGCCCAGACAGGAAAGTCATTCACCGGCTATTCTGTGGTATTCGATCCTTATGGAAATACTGTTGGGAAAATGGGCAAGGAAGAAGGTATAATTGACGTGGAAATAACTCCATCGCTGATAGAATCCTATGATAGGGATTATCCACTGGTGGATCAGAGAAGAACAGACCTTTACTCTGCGCTTTGAATCAGGAAGGAAAGAAATTTCCTCATTTCTTCCGGGTTGGGAAGAACGCAATCAGAGTTTTTTAACTCCCTGCCGACTGCAATTTTCAACGCGTCCTTATTGTTCTCAAATGCTTCCTCGTCCGTGGTATCGTCACCTGCAATCAGGGCATTTCTTCCGTTCCTCAGCAGGGAAATTGTCCTGCCCTTATTGACTCCGGGAATCCTGAGCTCAATTATCAGCTTCCCCCTGTAAACTGACAAAACATGGATTTTGCCCAGTGACTCCACTTCTCCGAATAAGGCTTCTCTTTCGGCAACCGGAACCCTTCCGTAATGAAATAACAGGTTTCCCTTCTTGTTGTATATCCTCAGGCCCTGGAACCGGTCCTTCATCCTCTGCTCCCTTATCTCAAGTTCATTGCACAGGGCAACGTAATGGTCATAATCCTTCACGAAGTATTTCATTGTCCCGTCAATCATTCCGACCGCACCATGCAGAGCAATGAGGTTGATGTCAATTCCCAGCAGTCCCTTCATGTCGGAAAAAGCCCTACCGGTGACAATGTACACTTCATACAGTTCTTTGAGGTTTTTCAGCAAGGACTTGAGTTTATCGTCTGCAACGGCAAGCTCCGGGTCCGGAAATATGTTGACCAGTGTGCCGTCGTAATCAAGAAAAAGAATTGGTTTATTTTCCCTGATTTTTTCATAAAGTGTATAAGGGCAATCAGGACGATACTTCATGCGGTTTCCTCACAGCTAGGGACCTTACTCTTGTCAGCCACCAGGCAAGGTTCTTTTTCTCCACGCTCTCCTTCATCCTTTTCAACCTTTCCGCCCTCTCCTCGGGATTCATGGTCAGGGCCTGCTTGATCGCATTTGCCATTTCTTCCAGCGAATTCGGGTTTACGATCAGCGCTCCAGGCAGATCCTGTGCCGCACCTGCAAATTTTGAGAGCACCAGCACTCCATCCTTGGAACAGGCAACAAATTCCTTGGACACAAGGTTCAGCCCGTCGAAGAGTGGCGTGACTAGTGCCACATCCGCATGCCTGTAAAAGGAGAGAAGGGCGCTTTCGCCGAGTCTTTTGTACATATAGAGTATGGGCATCCAGTTCACATTCCCGAATTCCCCGTTGATTCTGCCAACCTGGAATTCAAGCTCCCTCTTGAAAATCTGGTACTGCCTCACCGAAGTTCTGCTTGGATTTACTGCCATTACATAAACAAATTTCTCAGACAAATCCGGATGCAAATTGAGCAGTTTCTCTATTGCCAGGACCCTGTCAATCAATCCCTTTGTATAGTCCAGCCTGTCTATCGAGAAAATGAACTTCCTGTCAGTCCTGTCCAGCGGATAATGAGAACGTTCTGATTTCCTGGAAAAATATTTATTATCTATACCAAGAGGGATTGAAAATACCTTCCCATCAATTCCATTGTCAGATCCCGTTACAAAACTGTATGACGAAATAAGGTTAGTTCGGTATAGACTGGTATGCACCGTTATGGCATCGGCCCTGGATATGCCCTGTACGATCTGCTTGGATTCCGGCAGTGTCGAGAAAAACTCAGGGGAGACCCACGGGATATGCCAGCTGAAAATTATCCGATTGGTGACGCTGTCGTTCCTCAGCATCCCGGGAAGCAACGAAAGCTGGTAGTCATGTATCCATATGGTGGAGTCGTCATCTATATTTCTTTTTACGGTTTCCGCAAACAGTTTGTTGACAACCTCGTAATACATGTAATTGGTCTGGTTGAAATGCACTCTTTCCCTGAAATAGTGAAACAGGGGCCAGAGGGTACCATTTGCATATCCTTCATAAAATCCCTTGATCTCTTTTTTACCAATCAGGACTCTCACTATTTTGTAATTCTCATGATCTTCAACCTCGAAGGCAGAATCGCCTGTTCCATCTCCTAGGCAGATCCAGGTGCCTCCTTCCAGTTCCATGAGCCTGCTGATGGAATTTGACACCCCACCGGCACTGTACCTGATTCTGTAGGACCCGCCAACCCTTTCATGGGAAAATGGGCCACGGGTGGAAACCACTGTGAAAGGCATGATATTTCTTTACCCGTACATCTTATTTAAAAGGTCGTGTCTTTTCAGGAGGATTCCCAATAACCATCGATTTCCGTGCTTTCATAGCCGGATCTTACCTGGCTTGAAGTTTAAACTGCAATCATAATCCTCAATCCAGGATTTGCCGTCTCCTGATATCTGCCTTCCCGTCTGAGAGTATTTTGCAGTGATTCCGAAGAAGGTAGAATATCTCGTAAAATTAGTCAAGGAACAGATTCCTATGGGTTAACGATGGGAAGTTTAGCTTTTTAATTTTTACATCCTTATTGTCGGACCTCTGCTTATTTAATGTTCAAATTTCCTAGTTTATGGCAATCTACATCCTATGAGTATTTTATGGAAGTTTAACAGTAAGATATTGTTCCTCAGATAGCTTGCAAATTTCCTCAATTTTAGAATTTTTTTCGATCTTGGCAGCTTTCAAATATTTTTCGAGAAGTATCTCGGTAATCTTTGATTTGTTTTTCAATCCATTGCCATTCCTGATTTTATTTTTGAAATTTCTCAAACCACATTCCGAGATACCTAATGTTTTGACTTCCTTAGACTTGAGTGATAAAACCCATTCCTTGAATTCTGCAAGATTCTCGTTTTCCAAATAGGTATCGTTATCAAGACTTGTTAAAGTAGTCTCATCAAGGTTATTCGATTCCTTTCCGATGTATCTTATGTCGTTTGCAATGATAGGTTTCCTGTCTGCAGGCCCGTCAATATAATCGATTTTGCCATCATCGTGCATTACGTAATTGGCAAGGATAATCTCTAACGATTTCCAGTATTCGGATGTGGAAAAAGGTAATTCCTCATAGCTTGATGGTGAAAACAGGGCAAGCCAGGAATTAGGAGGGAATATTGCTATTCCCTCAATTACATTATTTCTTTTTCCTCATTACCAGTACAGCTCCCGCGACCAGAGCAATTGCAGCAACGATACCTGCAATGGCATAAATCTCGAAGCTCGAGATGGATGATGATTTTGAGAATGTTACAGTTTCTGCAATAGAAGAACCCTTAACAGTGAACGATCCTGATGACACAGAAGGTTCATAGGTCTTGTTTGCAGCCTGTATAGTGTATGAATATGTTCCATTTGTTAAGCTGAAAGAGTATGAATT